>JBBSET010000024.1:0-52891 GCA_038239485.1 Propionibacteriales bacterium | reverse complement strand
AGGAAAACGACCCCGACAACGCATGGCCCAAGACCATCGTCTACCGCAACCTCCGCCATCACGCGGCGACCAAGTGGTTCCACGACGAGCTCGGCGAGCCCTGGGAGGTCGTCGCCCAGTACCTCGGCGACAAGCTCACCACTATCCTCAACCACTACGTGCGCGCCGGCGAGGACGCCCTCCGCGACTCAGTCAGCAAGCTCGCCGACCTGTGAAGTGGCGCCCCCGTCGGAAGTCCCCAGGCTTCGGCGCTGTGTACTCCTGTGCTCGCGGTATTCGGCCCGAGCAGCGTCGTACTGCTGATCAGTCAACGAAGCGAAGTAGTTGACCGCGTCTCCGGACCAGACGTGCGTGGCACCGTTGCTGTGTTTCCAGGCGAACTTCGGGTTGTCGCGCAGACCTCCCTTCCAGCACATCACCTGGTGGTCGTGCGTCGTGACTTGCCTACCAGACCGCTTCTCATTCACCTTGTTCAACAAGTCAGTCACGCTGAAGGGATGCGTTTGATTCGGATCAGTCTTGCGAATCGCGATCTGCCCATCAGCGGTGGGCGAGACCGCAACAACAAGGTCGGCGCTCGTCAGCTTCTTCTGCGACTGCATGTGGATGTCGTAGACGACAGCTACTCGACCCATGTCACCGCCAGCGGCCTGAACGTCATCCATCAACGAACGAAGTTCATTGATGAACGCCTCCACCTCCGCCACCATCGTGGCGTTCTTGTCGACCCTCATGAACTGAACAGCATCGGCGGGCGCAGTAGCGCCAAGAGGAAGCAACTGCCATGTCATCGAGTCGGCCAGATCCTTCTTAAACCTCGCCAACATGAAGTCTCGATAGTTCAGCACGTTCTGCTGGAGGAAGGGATAGACGACGGCTCCCAGACCTTGTGCGTTGTAGAGGTGGATCGCTCGGTCCCGGTACTCCGTAAGCCCCTTCACATTCGCGGTGACCGCAGCACCGTCAACCTCGGCGGGCCAAAGTTTGCTGGCGCTGACGCGTCCCAGCGCGTCGTCGATCCCGATCGACCGATACCGCTGGCCCCGCTGTTTCGGATAGAAGATCGAACGGTTCTTCTGCCTCAACGTCGCCTTCAGCGCCAACTCCCAGGCGTTGACAACGAGCATGACGGCTACTTCGTCGCGGTAGGTCATCTGCGGCTTGTTGTAGACCTCGACCGCCGCCAGCATCGCCGCGAGCGAGTTGTCGACCAGTCGCTTGATCGAGACGTAAGGCGCACCCATGAATGCTTCGGCCCTTCTTCAGAGAATCTCTGCGTCGCCAACAAGCGAGAGCGCCGGTCGTGCGTCAGACATCCCGAGCATCTCCCTGACGTAGGCGGGCTTCCAGCGCAGCTCGCGGGCGAGGTCGGCCAGGAAGAACCCGGTGCTCTCAGCGACTCGCTGCGCTTCTTGGAGAAGCATCGGCATTTCGCCTGGGTAGGCGGCCACCGGCTCGGCCGCTTGGAAGGAGTGCAGTACCCGTAGGCGCTGGTGTGCGCGCTGGACCGAGGATTCGGAGACTCTCCGCAACTCCCCCATGCGCCGAACCAGCGACTGCGCGGACACGCCCCAGGTGCGACCGAGCCGGTCAAGGGCGGCGAGGTCCATCGTCCGAGGCAAGTGGGGCGCAATCTGCTCAGCCGGGGTGAGGAACTCCGCTGCAAACTGGTCCGCTTCACGCTCATGACGCACATCGCCAGGAGCGAAGTCGCGGTGCAGCAGGAGGTGTCCCAACTCGTGAGCGCAGGTGAACCGATATCGGTAGATCGTGCTCGATCGCTCGGGGGTGACGACCACGATGGGACGTTCACCGAGCCAGCCGGTGGAAAAGGCGTCGACGGTGGCGACTTCCTGTCGGCTCAGCGAAAGGATCGTGACAATGATCCCACGACTTTCCATCGTGGCAGCGAGGTGACGAACCGGACCAGTGTCGATGCCCCAGTGCTGTCGATGCAGTTTCGCCGCACCGGCAGGGCCGACACCTACGGGAACTTCGGGAAGGTCGATGTCGGGGAAGCGCACTCGCTTCTCTAGCGCATGCGCGAGCTCCCATACCTGCTCGACGTACGCGGCTGCCCGGCTCCGGTCGATCGCGCGGGTGGAGCGCAAACTGCGGAAGTGAGCGTTCCCGGCGTCGAGTTCAGCCAAAGGCCGTCCGGCCGCGAAAAAGTCGACGGGCACTTCGAGCTTGTCGGCGAGGCGCTCCAGCACATCAGGACTCGGCCTCGTGATCCGAGCTTCGTACTGCCCGATGATCGCGGCGGAGACACCCACCTCCTCGGCCAGGTGTGCCTTCGTCCAGGCCTTGAGGACTCTTGCCTGACGAAGTCGGGATGCCTCGAACGACTTGGCTACATCTGAGCCGGAGAAGAGATCAAGCTGGATATCGTCAGGCATTGCCCGACTCCGCTTCCCTCACCTGCACGATGCGCGGCGGCGCCTCGCCCGCGGCGAACTCGCCGACCTCGTGGGTCTCGACGATCGCAAGCTGCCTGTCATCGACATCGAACTTCTCGTGGAAGTCGCCCCAGTGGAGGTAGCCCTCCTTATCGATGTGGCTAACGATTCCCCACTCCAGCGCGTGCAGTCCGTCGACCGAACTCGCGTAGGCGATGACGACCGTCGCCTTGGCGTCCGCCAGCACCTGGGACAGGTTCTCCGCCCTGCCCTTTAGCGCCTCAACGTCGTCGTCGGTGAGGTGCGACCGCTCGAGCACCAAGTCAAGTTCCTGCGTGAGCTCTGGTCGAGGCTGCTCGACCAGGGCGAGGCGCGCACCCGAGGTGGCGAAGCGGGCGGCCTCGGGGGACGACGCGTGGTCGAGCGAGTATCGCCACGCGAACATAGCCACCCCGTTGATGATGACTACTCGGTAGTTTGCCCCCTCAGGGGTGAAGAGGGACGCGCCCTGCAGCCCGCCGAATGCCTTTTGTAGGTCCTCGAAGGCTCCGCGCCAGATCTGGCCATACACGCCGCGCGAGATCTGACCGGAGACCTGCTGAGCATCTGCCATGCGGGAGTGCAGGCTGGTGAAGATGCCCGGGATTCTCTCCCGGATCAACGGGCCGTCGGCCCCGAACAGTTCTAGCGACCGGGTCCGACCATCGTCAGTTGTCATGCGGCGTCCTTCAGTAGCAGCTTGGCTTGCCGCCACTATACTTTAGATCCTGGCAGTATTCGGTCGCAGGACTTTAGGGCGGGTTTGCCGCGAGCCGACGGTCAGACGATCGGCGTGACCCTGTCATCGATGAACGCGATCTCATTGGGGTCAAGGCCGTACTTGGCGGAGAGCTGGGCGTCGATCTCGGGGACCGACTTGGTCCAGTCGATCCCAGATGCGGTCGTGAAGTCCTGCGCCGGGACGAACCGCCAGGTAGCGCGAGGGTTGTGCTGGGTCACCTTCAAGACGTAGAGCATGGCCCGAGCGAACTTCGTCTTGACGTAGGAAAGGCAAGCCTGCGCCTCGGCCTCGGTGCCGAACGCGCCGATGGTCAGGAACGTCTGGGTTACGGCAACGCCAGGCTCGACGACCTCCGGGGCCGCCATCCAGCCAAGCTTGTTGTTCTCGTTCGCGGCCGGGAGCGCGACCTTGTACTTGTCGAAGCTCACCGGGCCGGCGATGTACTCACTACGAATCCATCGGCGGTATCGCTTGTTCTTGATCACTCCGAGGACCTGGATGTAGTCGTGACCGTCGGCAGGCCGGGTCTCGTAGAAGAGGAAGGAGAATTGCTCGAACGCGTTCGTGTTGACCAGGGCTGTGTTGCCCTCCGGGCGCAGCTTGAGTGCTTCCGGGTGGTCCTCGTACAACTTGTCTGTGTAGCGGTACGAGCGTGAACTCGTGATGCCTAGACTCTCGATGAAGGCCGTTCCTGACTCTCGCACCTTGTGCAGGATCGAGTTGAGTTCGTCGTACGCCGTGAACGTCTCGATCGGTTCACCGGCGCGGTCGGCGTCGCGGTAGGTCACTGCGATGCCGGCGCGAATCTTCGTGCCGGGGAAGAGGTCCGAGCTGTCGCGGACATAGATCGGCACTGACAGGTGCGGGTCGGCGAGCATCTTTTCGTTCCACGCCTTGGGGGTGAAGCCTGCGTTGAAGAGGAAGCGGGCCGGCGTGATGAGCACGGCCTTGGTGCCGACCTCGTATGCGGCGTCCATGAACTGGTGGTAGATCGGGGTGTCGCGGGTGCCCCCGCCCTGGGCCTCCTCCTGGTAGGGAGGGTTGCCGATGACAACGTCGAATTTCCTGGTCATGTCAGTCGTCTCCCACCATCTCGGCGACGGTCTTGTCGCGGTCTTCGGGTGTCATGTGGGCGAGGTTGCCGATTCGGAAGTGCCCTGAGTCTTTGATCCAATTCTTGCGTTCTCCGACGCCACCGGAGACGGCTTCGATGGTGATGCGGTGCAGGATCTCGTTGTGACTCATCTCGTAAATCTGTGAGGTGAGGATGTGCCGCAGACGTACGTCCTGGTCGGGGATCGCTTCGGCTAGGCCGGTGTCGAGCCGGCGGACGAGCTCCATGAGGAACAGGCCGGCGGTTGAGAACAGGTCGGCGAAGGTCTTCGTCGGGTCGGTGAAGATGCCGGGGTTCTCGGCTTCCAGTACGTCTACCATCTTCGTGACGACGGCCTTCGGGGTGAACACTAAAGACGTCTTCTGCTTAGGAATGTAGGCGAAAATGTCTTCTGCTAGAGCGTCGTCGAAGTAGTCGGCGAGCTCAGCCTTCTTGTTGAGGAACTCCTGGATAGCCTGGTCGAACACGGCCTCGTCGAACAAGCCGGAGATCGTGGTGACGGCGCCGTCGTCCTCGGTGAACTCCTGACCATCACGCAGGATGCGGAACTCGGCCTCGCTGATGCCAGCGATCTCCTCGAACACATCGTCCGGGGTGTAGTCGTCGAAATTCGCGAGCCGGATGTCTCGGTCCCCGTAGGCCATGAGGAACATCGGGATCGTGCGAGCGAACCCGCGCAGATGGCTGCGCGCATCGTCCATCGACTTGTCGGCTTGCTTCTGGACCTTCTTGGTCTCCTCGCGGGTCACGACCTCAGGGACGACCGTGCCCATCGTCTCCTCGACGATGCTCAGGATGTTCGCCTGGAACGCCTGATCGGCCTCGGCACGCTTGGTCGCGAATGCCTGCCCTTCGGCCTCGGTAGCTGCCTCCTTGGCCTCGTCTTCGAGGTGCCGCTGGGCGATCTTGTGTTCGGTATAGGCGCGCTCGACCTCGGTCTTCAGCTTGGCCTCGGTCGCCTTGGTGTCGCGCTCGACCTGCTTCGCGGTGAGCCCGTAGGACTCCTGGAGCTCGGTGCGCTTGGTGCGCGCTTGCTCGGTGAGGGCCTCGGCGATCTTCGTCGCCGCGGTCCGCGCAGGTGTGCTCGGATCGAAGGGTGGGATCGATTCGGCCGACCAGACGGGCTTGCCGAACTCGGCGACCTTCGGGTTGATGACGGTCTCGACGTCGAGCTTGACGTTCCCGTCCTCGTCGGTGGTGGGCGGCGGATGGGTCAGTTCCATGGAGTGCCCGGTCGTGACCTTGCCCTGCTTGTCAGTGGGCAGCTTGTCGAGGATCCCCTTGACGTGCTCGCTGTAGCGGAAGATGCCGGCGACATTCGCGAACAGGAGGTTGGAGAGGAACCCGCGCCGCACGACCTCCCGTGCCTTGAAGACCTGTGGGAAGGTGAGCACCTGGGAGGCGTCGAGCTCGATCATCCGGCCCTCGGAGTCTTCGCCGAGGACGGGGAAGAAGTTCAGCAGCCGCCGGATGTTCTCTCGGCGTTCGCCGCTGTCGATGGGCGGGTGTGGGGCGAGGTTGTTGGCGAACGCGTCGAAGATTGTCAGTGTGCGTTCCGGGGCGAAGTCGAAGATGTAGGCGTTCGTCTTCTGAAGCACCGTGTTGTCGTTGCGGACGAACGTGTGGGGGTTCTGTGCGCGGAACGCCGCCTGCACGTAGAGCGCGGGCGAGGAGATGTTGGACAGCATGATGACCGCGGTCCACTCCGGGACCGTGACGCCCGTAGTGAGCTGGCCGACCGATAGTGTGATCGTCTTGCCGCCGACCGCCTCGGCTTTCTTGATCGCTTCCCTGACCTTGTCGAGAGACTTCCCAGTGGTCGCCGCATCGTCGCTGGTCTCGTCGAGACTCTCGTCGCCGCCAGAGCGGCCGTCGCCCGCGGCTAGGACGATCGTGTAGTCCTTGAAGACTTCGTGCCTCTTGAGCAGGCGTTCGAGTGCCTTCGCGGAGGCGACGCGGTTGAGGAGCCAGAACGAGTGTCGGATCTCGTCGCGTAGCTCGGGGGTGGAGAAGGGGTACTTCTCGTTGGTCGTCAGCGTGTTGAGGAACTTGATGACCTCGGCTTCGTACTTGAAGAAGCCGTTGTCCTTGGTGCGGAAGAACTCGGCCAGGTCAAAGGTGTAGTCGACGTTCGCCTCGTCCTCATCGACGGCGACGCCCTCGGCGAGGCGGTCGGCGACCATGCGAGACAGCTGGTAGGTGAGCAGGTTGAGCGTCGGGAGCGAGGCGTAGGGATTGTCCTGCGAGCCGTCGGACCACTTTTCGCGAGCGGTCTGCTCGTCCTCGTAGGCCCAGTTGAAGATCTGATCCTCGCTGAACCGGCCAGAGGCGAGCGCCTTGAACGGCGTGCCCGACAGGTGCAGGGTGTGGCTGCGCTTGATCTGGTCGAACGCGACGTCGGTCTTCGTCGTGTCGACGCCCTCGTGGGCCTCGTCGATGACGAGCAGGTCCCAATCCATATCAGCGATGTGCTTGAGCTTGGGGTAGCTGCCCCCGAAGTACCGCGAGCCCTTGAGGTCCTGGAGTGAAACGAACTCAATGATGCGCGGGTCGGAGTCGAGGTGCGCCACGGAGTACGCCCGCCACTGCTCTCGCGTCATCGGGGAGCGCTCAGACAAGGACTGCGACTCCGAGACGAACTGGTAGGTCGTCTGGTGGCCGATGAACCGCTGATAGTCGTCGAACCAGGAGTTGGCGATGGCGGGCCGGTTGGTGACGATGAGCGCCCTTCGAACGTCCATCTTCCGCATGAGGTCGTAGGTCGTGAGCGTCTTGCCGAACCGCGGCTTCGCGTTCCAGAGCACCTCGCCGACGCCCGCGCCAAGCGCGGCGATCGCCTGCGCGACCGCGTCATCCTGTTCGGGACGGAGCGTGTAGTCCTCTTCGGCAACCAGCTGAGGTGCGGCGAAGTTCTTGCTGATGAAGTCAAGAATGTAGTCACGCGAGGTGCGCGGTGCGGCGGCGAGGTGGTGCCATTCGGTGCGCTTCTTGAACTTCGGCGGCGCCTCGCGCTCCACGCCCTGCTGCTTCAGGAACGCGTGGAAGTCGGTGTCGGTGAACCGCCCACCGTCCTCGGTGATGAACGTGGCTCGATAGGACCAGACCTGAACCTTCTTGATCGACAGTTGGCTCGCTTGCTGGGCGATGCGCGTCTCGGAGGAGTCCTGCTCGGTGTACCCGATCTTCTCCCAGCCGTCGTACTTGGGGATGTCCGGCGTTTTCCAGGAGTAGACGTAGGGAACGACCTCGTGGAATGTCCTGATGTTCGGACTAGGCATCCGCTCTCGCCTCTTCGTGGACCTTGTCGATCCGGCAGATCTTGTAGCTGTCGTAGACGGTGAAGTCGAAGCCGTTTTCCTCACGCAGCGAAGCGAGCGTAAACGGCTCGCGCCGCACCATGCCGGGCTTTCCGTCGATTCGGTGCCACCAAGAGAATTGGATGTCTTGTCCTTGGGGGGTCTGGGCGGTCAGGGTGTTGCCGCGGACGATGTTGGCGTCGATCAGGAACTCCGCCGCCTGGTGGAGGTCGGTCTCCGGACCGCAGGGGGTGCCGTGACCCTGGTGGAAGCTGAGGAACCCAACAAGCATGATCGCCTTCGCGTCCTGGTGGTTGTCCTCCAGGAACTCGACGCCGTAGATCGATGCCAACGCGAACAGCGACTCATGCAGCCACTCCTCGGCGCGAATGCGCTTCTCGATCGCCTGGAGCTTGCGGCGAAGGATGGCCACCAGGAAGTTGCCGTCACCGGCGGCCGGCTCAAGGAACGTCTTATCAACGAAGTCGGGGCCGGTCTCCAACTCCTCGCGCACAAGGTCGAGCATCCTGTCCACCATAAAACGCGGCGTGAAGACCTCACCGTAGGTCTTGACCCGGTGCCGCGACTTCACACCCAGCTTCTCGAGGATCTCCTCGCTCACCGTCACGCTTCCAGTTCCAACTGCTCGTCAATCGGGACCGAGTTCTGAAACTCCGTGCGCACGTCGCGCAGGCGTCGGCCATCCGCCACAGCCCAGAAATACCAGCCGTTGGTCGCACGCTTGCGGAGGGAGCGCCCGGCGGCCGACGGCGAAGTGAAGCGCTTTGCTTCCAACTCGATGGCACCATCGGCGGTCAGGGTTGCCAATTTCCCCTTGAAGTCGCGATGGGTCGCCACGAGCTTGTCGCCCGGGGCAAGGAGTCCTGCCTGGATTAGGTGCTTTAGTTCGACCCAGTCACCGGCCTTCGTCTGAGGGTCGACGACCTTGCCGTGATGTCCGTCCGGGACCGGCCAGACACTGAGGATGGCCTCGATCAGGTCGGAGGTTCGCGCATCGATGAGTTCCTCGTCCCAAGCGTGATCTTCGGTCCGCTTGATGACTCGGCCCGTGAGCGTGATCGTGTTGTGGTCGAGCAGCGCAGCACGCTTCGCGACCCATGGGCCGTTCGATACCTTGGAGTTGAGCGATGTGGTGAGAAGCGTCAGGTTGCCGAAGCGATGGATTCGGGCCTGGCGAGCTTCCGTCTCCTCAGGAGTTGCCACGGGCCAAGTTTCATTCCATGACCGTGGAAGGAGATGCTCGATGGGGTAGCCCTTGCGCTCGATCTGCGGCTGTCCCGTCTCGTCCCGGTAGTGGTCCTCGATGGCCTCCAGGACCATGCGCAGTCGCCCTCGGGGGAAGCGGGAGTAGGCGGCCTCTATCGTGAGAGTCATGCGCAGTTCCTCATCACCTGGCCAGTAGGTGCTTGTGACGTTCAGCCGCGCAAGGTGTCCCGTGACCCGCTCGACGAGCTCGGCGGCGGGAACGGTGGAGTTGGCTGCAATGGCGTCGGCGACGATACGCCCGAGGTCGCTGCCCGACAGCCGGAGCAACTGGCGGCGTACAACCCAGCTCTCCGCCACTCGGATGATCTTGTCGAGGGAGTTCTGCGCCAGATCACGGCCAGGCTCATGAAGCCAGATGAGCAAGGGCTTGAGGACTTCAACCCATCCCGCCTGCATCCGGTAGACCGCCATCTCCGAAGCATCGAGGCTCCCGCCAGGACGCGCGGCCGCCTCGGTCCATGCTTCGTACTGCTGCGCCTGCTTCTTGATCACGGGTAGCAAGTCAGCCATCTTGTGACCGGACTCCAACTCGACGTACGACTTGAACCGGTTGAACGTCGCTTGCGGGCTGACCTCCTCGCCAGTGCGCGCCACGAGCCACTGGTTGATGAACAGAGAGCTGCGGCTCACAAAGTTGCGCCCGACGCTGACCTCCTTCATCCAGAACTTGGTTTCGAACGGCCAATCGTCACGGTAGGCCTTCGTGGTGTCGCCACCCTCAGCCTCAAGACGCTGGAACACGAAGTTGCGAACCAAGTCAGCAGCGGTGAGTGGAGTGCCGCGCGCGTTGAGGGTCTCGAAGATCTCCTGGGAGTTCTCGGACGCGTCCAGCTCAATGGAGACCAACTGAAGACCGTCGAGCAGGACGTTTGTGAGCTCCTTTGCCTTGTCGACATACCCGTCGGACTCCGGCGCACCAAGCCACTGCCCGACGACAGTCGAGAAGTAGCGGTGAGCCGCGACGACCTGCGAGTCGGAGTGCTGAAGGTCGGCGTGGTCGACCGGCGGTTCGGCTGACATCACCTCGTCGAAGCCGGCCCGGTCCTTGTTGAGGTGACGGACCTTCAGTCGGCTGTCGCCATCCTCAATGTAGATCTCGTCGTTGTGGGTGAGCCGTTCGAGCTGCCCAGAAAGCTTCGCTTGCCCTGACTCCGCGAGCAGGGCACAGGTGGCATCCGCGAGAATCTGCAAGGTGGTCAGGCGCTGCTGACCGTCGATCACGTTCCAGGTCGTGAGGCGCTTGCTCTGGGCCTCGTGGGACTGGATCACGACCGCTCCAAAGAAGTGGGTCGCGTTCAGGTGCGGCTCGGCGATCCGGAGCTTGGCGATGCGCCGGATGTCCTTCCAGAGTGGCTCCCACTGCTCGTCCTCTTTCCAGACATACGGGCGCTGGAACAGCGGGATGACGAAGTGCTGCGGAAGGTTGAACAACTGCAGCGGCGTCCGCTTGAATGTCTCCACGGGACCATCCTGCCGTGAACCTTCGACAACAAGTCGTGATGCCTCGAGTCAATTCTTTTCAGTCTCGTTCTCGACCGCCTTCACTACCCATTGACGGTCACTTACGGCTCCCAGATCTTCCATCCCGACCGCCCTTCTCACCCCCACTTCGAGCGGCACGCATGCTACGAAAGTAGACAACCCCACGGGCGCGAAAGTGGGTCTGAACTGCGGGTTTGTGGTTGTCGACGGTTGTTGACGGAGGCGGTTTCGATGCACGGTGGCATGAAGGTCTACCGGGGCGTGGCGGCGGCAGCGCGGCACTACGTCGAGGCCGACCGTTCGCGCGCTGATGACTACTACCTCGCCGAGACCAGCGGTGTTGCCATGCGGATCGTCGCCACCCCGGACAGCGTCGAGCACCGCATCGACATGGACGGCGAGACCTACGAGAAGTGGGTCGCCGGGTTCGACGTCGAGACCGGTGACGCGAAAGGCCACCTGCTGAAGGACAACCAAGCGGTGCGGTTCGTCGAGGTGACCGTGAACGGGCCGAAGACGTGGTCGCTCGCGGCAGCGTTGCACCCCGAAGTCGCCGAGGCGTATGACGCGGCCCAGATGGCGGCGGCCGAGGAGATCATCGGCTGGCTCGCCTCACACGCGACGACCCGGGTTGGCCCGCGCGGGCGGCAGGTGCAGGTGCCCGTGGAGCAGATCGAGGCGGCCGTCGTACGGCACTTCACCTCCCGCGCTGGTGACCCGCATCGGCACCTGCACCTTCAGATCAACGCGCGGGCCTTCGCGCAGGGCGCATGGCGGGGTCTCCACACGGTCGGGGTCCGCGACAGCCTGGAGGCCATCAACGGCATCGGGCACGCGGCAGTGATGACCCATTCGGCGTTCCGGGCGGCGCTGGCCACACACGGGCTGACGCTCGACGCCGAGTCCTGCGAGGTCACTTCGTTGACCCCATACACGGGTGCGTTCAGCGCCCGTGCGCGGCAGATCGAAACGAACATCGACACCTACGAGGCGCAGTGGCGGGCCGACCACCCGGGCGAGGAGCCCGGGCCGGCGTTGCAGCAGGCATGGGATCGCCGCGCGTGGGCTGACGCGCGCCCCGACAAGGTGGTGCCGACGTCGGGTGAGCAGTTGCGGCAGCGCTGGGTCGAGGAGTTGCACGAGCTCGGCTACGTCGCACCTTCCGTTGCCTCGGTCGCATCGCCGTTACGCCCGGGGTCGCTGGACCGCAACGGGCTGGTCGACGTCGCAATGGTCCGGCTAGGTGCGCGACGCTCCGCATGGAACGCAGCCGATGCCCGGGGCGAGGTCGAGCGGCTGATCTCTTCGACTGGTGGGGTCGTCGACGGAGCCGTGCGCCGCGAGCTGGCCGAGGACCTGACCGCGCGGGTGGTCGCCGCGTCTCGCCCGCTGCTCGGCCGATCCGATGTTCCCGAGCACGTGCGCGCCCTGACGTCGACCGATGTGCTCGCCGTCGAGCACGAGATCGTTGACCGCATCACCCAGCGTGCCGAGGCCAAGACCCTCACTGTCGTCGAAGGTGCTGCGGGTGCGGGCAAGACGACCCGGTTGGCGGCAACGCGGAAGTCGGTCGAGTCTCAGGGACACCGGATGCTCGTGGTCACGCCGACTCGCAAGGCCGCGCAGGTCGCGACCGCCGAGGTCGGCAGCTCGGCGCATTCAGTGGCGTGGCTTCTGCATCAGCACGGATTCCGATGGGACCAGGACGGGCGCTGGACTCGAGTCGAAGCGCAACCATCGCGCGGTGCGGTTCTCTCCCCCGGCGACCTGATGGTTGTCGACGAGGCCGGGATGCTCGACCAGGACACCGCCAGAGCGCTCCTGCACCTGTCCGACGAGATGCGGGCTCGGGTGATGCTGGTCGGCGACCGGCATCAACTTCCCGCCGTCGGTCGCGGTGGCGTGCTCGACCTCGCCATCCGGTACGCCCCTGGCCGGGTGACTCAACTCGACGCGGTGCGCCGGTTCGCCGACCCGTCCTACGCCCAGCTGTCGTTGCGGATGCGCACCAGCGAGAAGCCCGGCGAGGTGTTCGACGAACTGGTCCGCCGATGCGAGATCGTGGTGCATGCCAGCGAGGTCGAACGCGTCCAGAACCTCGCTGTCCGCACCACCTTCGGCGAGCTGGTGGTCGCAGACACCCGCGAGCAGGTCGGCAAGATCAACGGCCTGACCCACCAGGTCCGCAAGACCGTCGGCGAGGTGACCGACGAGGTGGTGACGGCCGCGGGCGAGCGGATCGGCGTGGGCGACCGGATCGCCACGCGCCGCAACGACCACAATGCAGACGTCGCCAACCGCGAGACCTGGACCGTTGTCGCCTCCGACAGCGGCTCGCTCACGGTTCAGGGAGAAGCGGGCAAGCGGGTGCTTCCGCCGCCGTACGTGCGTGCTCACGTCGAGCTCGCTTACGCAACGACCGCCTACGGCGCTCAAGGCTCCACAGTGCCGGTCTCCCACGTCATCGTCGGCGAGCACACCGGAGCAGCCTCGGCGTACGTCGGCATGACCCGAGGGCGCGAGCGCAACGTTGCCCATCTGGTCGCAGAGTCCGTTGATGACGCCCGCAACCAGTGGATGGCCGTCTTCGGCCGCGACCGCGCCGACCTCGGTCCCACCCACGCGCGCGGAGCTGCTGCCGAAGCCATCGACCGCTACGGCCCCAACGCACCGAAGCGCCCCACCACGCGCCGACTGGCCCGGCGCAACGAGGACGACTTCGGCTACCGGCCCCCGGCATCCTCGCCATCCGGCCCGAACCTCGGCCTTTAGCTCGGCGGGCGCGGGTCGAAGCGCGACCGCTGTGGCGGTGGCGCAGGAGGCGGTGGCGGCAGGGGGTCGTACCAGCGGATTCGGGCGTGCTGCGTCCCCGACGTGAAGTCGAGCCCGTACACCTTCATGCGTCGAGTAGCCGACTCGATCGCGGGGCGCCACTCTTCCCTAACCGGGTCGGGGAGGTCGAGCTCATCCCAGAGATCGATGAGCAGGCCACCGTCGATCCAGTTGAGCATCTGCATCGGTAGCCCGCGGCGGATCAGATTCCCGTAGACGCATTTGCGCTCCTCGCGGTCGAGCATGTTCCACGTCCGCATTCCGGTGTTGCGGATCTCGTCAGGGATCTCCAACGTCGCGAAGCACGTCGGCGGCTCGACCGCCCACAGCTCGCTCGGCGCCCAGAACTTCACGATCCCCGACGGGTGGTGCTCGACCCAGTCGATGTGCTTGCGCAGCGTCAACTCGTGGCCGATGACCCCGAGAATCCGCGACACGACCTTCAGCGACGGCGACTTCACCCCGCGTTCGTACGCCGACAACGTCGCCTGCGAAGTACCAGCCAATGCCGCGAGCTGAACCTGCGTCAGACCCTTCGCCCGCCGCGCTCTCCCGATAAGGAATGCCCCGTCCATGCCACCAACATATCCAATCGGGTGTTGCCCACCTCGAAAGTGGACCACCTGGAACACCTACCTGTTGCCGCGGACCACCCCGGTGCGCACCAACAAGGAGGAACCATGAAGAAGCACAGCAACGACACCCCCTTCCACGAGCGCAACGACGACGAGCTGCTGACCCTGGAGGAGGTGGCCGAGATCCTGAAGACGTCGGAGAACACCGTCCGCTGGTGGCGCCAGCAGGGCACCGGCCCGGAGTTCTTCAAGATCGGACGCCGGCTCTACACGACGGTCGGCGACCTGCGCCGCTTCATCCGCTCGCAGCGGCTCGCGTCCCGGCCGGTGATCGGCAAGCCGAAGGCGGTGTGAGACCCATGGACGACGCTCGCCACCTCTTCCTCAGCGCGAGCGAGGTGATGACTCGGTACGGCTGGGGCAAGACGAAGGGCTATCAGAACCTCAAGGATCGCGAGCTGGTGCCGCCGCCGGTCATGACCAACCCCGACCGCTGGCGTCTCGACCAGCTCCTGGCCTGGGAGGAGAAGCGCATAGCGCTCGCCGAGGCGGCGCTGGAGGCCCTTGTCGCGCCCGGCCGCGAGCCGACAACCGTCACCGACCTGCTCCCCCAGCCCAAGCGCCGACGCCGGTCGGCGTGACCGCCGATGCCGCGAAGTTGTCGCGTTGCATTTGGGTCGGGCACGACTCAACAACTTGGTGCAAGCGCTTGAAGCGCCTCATGCCCCGGTCGCCGCCCCGACTGGGTGCCGACCGGCTCCGGTCGATGGCCCGCCGTCGGGTTCAGAGGCCACCGGTTTCGAATATTTCGAGTATGGTGACGACATGGCCACCGGAGAAAAGGCCGCTCGTTTGCGGCAGTCGAAGACGTATCTGCCTGACCATGAGCGCGAAGAGCTGCTCAAGTTCGCCCAAGTGCTGAACGGCATCAACATCGCCGCGGGCAAGCCGGGCCACGCGATGCTCGTCGGCCCCGACGGTAAGCAGGTGCCAATTCCGGCCGAGCTGTTCCAGGTGCTGGAAGAGGCGGCCAACGTGTTGGCGCTTGGCGACGGGATCTCGATCTTGCCGTACGCGGCGAAACTCACCACTCAGGAGGCCGCTGACTTCCTCGGGATGTCTCGCCCGACCTTCGTCAAGATCCTCGAGTCCGGTGCCCTCGAGTTTGAGAAGGTGGGCCGTCATCGTCGGGTGACACTGCGCGACGTGGTGGTCTACCAGACACGTGCCCAGAGCGAGCGCCGCGCGGCGTTGGCCGAACTCGCGAAGGACTCGATCGAGCACTACGACAGGCTGCCGAAGGGCGTTGCTCCACTGAAGCGGCTCTCAGAAACTGAGGGCTGAGTGGCAACGTTCCCAGCGCTCTTTGATACCAACGTCCTATTCGGCTTCCACCTCAACGATGTCATCCTCGGTCTGGCCGAGCGCGGCCTGTTCCGGCCTTTGTGGTCGGAGCGGATCCTCGAGGAGTTGTCGAAGAACCTGGCGGAGCACGGCATCCCAGACGCAAGGGTCAAGAGGCGCGTCGATGCCATGAGGCGTGCGTTCCCGGATGCAACGGTCAGTGGCTTCGATGATCTGATCGGAACGATGACAAACGACCCGAAGGATCGTCATGTTCTCGCGGCTGGCATCCGCGCAAACTGCGAGGTGCTCGTGACGTTCAACCTCAGGGACTTCCCTGACGAGAGCGTCGACGCCTACGACATCGAAATCGTTCACCCAGACAAGTTCCTCCTCGACCAGCTCGATCTGTATCCAGGGCCAACCGTGGGCGTCCTGCGTCAGCTGATCGCGGACTATTTCAGCCCGGCCCTGGAGCTGGAGGACCTCCTCGTGCGTCTGGCGGCTGCCGGCGTACCCGATTTCGCCAGCGCTGTTCGTCGGTACCTCTGATAGCTGAGCACGTCGCCCCAGCGGGATGTCGGGCTGCGCAAGAATGCGGTCGATGCCCCTGTCGTCCGCCCGATTGGGCAATGATGACGCCGTGCGAAATGAGGAGCTGAATCGACTCGACCAGGAGATCCGCACGGCAGCTCGCGGCTCCGGTGAGGCGTACGCCGAGGTGCTGGAGCGTGCGATCGCCGCAGGTGAGGACGACGCAGCCGCGGCAGCGTACCTCGACGTACTCGAACTGCACAGCGAGCTGATTGACACCTACGACCGGCTCGGTAGGGTCGAGGATGCGCTGCGGCACGCGGACGTCCTCGTCGAGCAGGGATATAGGAGTGAGCCCGACCCTCGATGCCGCCGAGCCGAGATCCTGACCCGCCACGGCCGTCTCGCGGAGGCTGCCGCGATCTGGGACGCAGTCGCAGCAGACACCCCCGACGACGTGTGGGTCTACAACAACGCCGGGCTGGAGTACGGCGCGATCGGCGAGCACGACCTGGCGCTGTCGTGGCTGTCGCGCGCGCTCGAGCTCGCGGTCCGAACCGGGGACCCGGAACGGCTCCTGGGACAGCTCCGAGACCTGCGGGCGGCGTCGCTCGCCGCACTCGGACGCGAGCCCGACGAACTCCAGACCGCGACTCCATCACTGACCTTGCCGGCTCGATGGGAGGGACCGGCGGCACGGCAGGCGGCCTCGTGGATCAACCCTCCGGCACCCGCCGCCCGCGAGTCGTCCTCGGTGCCGCCGGTTGCACTGGCCTGGCTGCCTGTCGACGAGTACGCCGCCTGGCCGCAGAGCTGGCCGGATCTCGGTGACAGCCCGCTGCTAAATGACGAGGACGGCGAACCGGTCGACCATGCAATCTACTGCCGCCGCATGGAGGGCCGGCTGCGCGCCCACCGCGAGGCTGGCATGTCCCGGCTGGCGGTGGTGGCCGTGAGGTCCAGCGAGTTCACGCCCTGGGTGGCCGCCAACGCCCCTGACGAGCCGGACCCCGCTCAGTTGCGGGCGCGGTACGCCGCCGACGTGGCCCGCGACCCTTCCCGGACGATCACCTGGCCGCCGAGACGCAACGAACCGTGTTGGTGCGGCTCGGGCCGGAAGTACAAGAAGTGCTGCGGAGCACCCGGCGTGGAGTCGCCGTGGTGAAGACCATCAGACTGCGGGTCACCCTGCGCGAGGTCGCTCCGCGGGTGGAGCGAGTCGTCGACGTACCGGCCTCGATCACCCTCGACGAGCTGCACGAGGTGCTGCAGGTGGCGATCGGCTTGACCGACTCCCACCTGCACCAGTTCCGCACGGACGACTCCGTCTACACGGTTCCGTTCGAGGACTGGGACGAGGACGCCGAGGTCGAGGAGCGCGGTGTGCGTCTGTCCACCTTGCCGGAGCGCTTCGTCTACGCCTACGACTTGGGCGACAACTGGAAGCACGACGTGGAGGTCCTGGGTCGTGGCGGCGACCAACCTGGGTGTGTCGGCGGCGAGGGAGCCTGCCCACCGGAGGACTGCGGTGGCGTCGGAGGGTATGCCGATCTCCTCAAGGCTCTCGCCGACTCACTGCACCCTGAGCATGCGTCGATGCGCGACTGGGCCGGAGACGGCTTGCGACCGTTCGACCAGGACGCGACCACACGCCGAGTCCGGGACGCGGTCGGCGCCGTCCCGGGCAGCGTCCGCATCCTTCTCGACCTGCTTACTGACGGGGTCAAGCTCACCCCGGGCGGGCGGCTTCCGCGTGCCGTTGTCCGCGCCGTGCAAGAGCAGCGCCCCGACTGGAATCCCCTGGGCCGGCTCGCCTCGATCGAGGAGGACCTGCTCCCGGTTGCCGTCCTGCACGATCTGCTGCGCCATGTCCGACTGGTCCGCCTCAGCGGCGGTGTGCTGCGGCCCACCAAAGCGGCTGCGGACGACCAGGAGACGGTGCGCCGACTCCGATCCTGGTTCGGATCAAACGCGTTCCACACCATGGTCGCCGAACGAGCCGTCGGACTCGTCGCGGCCCGTGGCCCCCTGCAGGTCGCCGAGATCGCCCGCGAAGTTCATCCGCTGCTCGGCTATGGGTGGAGCCGCGACGGCAAGCCGATCACCGCTCGGGATGTGGAAGACGAGCTCCGCGATCTGGCCCACCGGCTCCAGGCTCTCGACCTGATCACCCGAACCCAGTCGGGATGGTCCGCGGGACCGTCCGCACGCTCGCTCCTGCCCGGGGCGAACCTGCTCGCCGACCTGTTCTGAGCGCCGACCAGAAGACGTGTTAAGAAATGGCGCGAAACTTAACGCGTCGCTTGGACGTGTTAGGTGCCTCGACACGTCGCAGAAGCGCCCGAGTGATACACGAGAGTGATGCACGAAGCCCCGGAATCGGTGTCTATCGGCGGTCATCGCCGAACCAGCGTGAACCGCTAGATCGCGGCTGACCTGGGGTTTCCTCAAGAATCATCAACAGCAGTTTATAGCGCCATCACGTGGCACCAGTGGCAGGCGGCATATCCGACGGACAGCAGGACGGGGACATCGCGCTGCCGCGCCTGTTCGAACGCCTCGTCACCCCATTCGTACCAGTCGACGGGGTTGTCCTTGTGTTGGAGCAGGTAGGGGCTGGTCGAGGAGGCAAGTCGGTTCGTCATTCGGCGTCGATGGGCCCTTCGCGACGCTCGGGCGGGTGGGCGGCGTCGTCCGCGGCGAACGGCGGCGGGCCGGCTGCCGCCGGGCGGGATACCTCGGGTCGTGGGACCGCCCGGTCCGGACCGGTCGCCTGAGGGATCGGCGGACGACCGGGCTTCGCCGGCATCTGGATCTTGCGGAGCTGTGAGTTCATACTCCGCCACAACAGCGTCGTCACGACGCAGAGCACCAGGACGAGGACCAGGGCGATCCACCCCGGCTTGACGTCGTTGGGGTTGTAGGCGAGCAGCACGGCGGGGCTCATGCCCCTATCGTCTCTCGCCGGCCGTCGTACGACGCCACCAGATCGCGGATTCCGGCGAACAGGTCATCCTCGGGGATGTCTGTCGGCGCCAGCGAGTCGACCAGCTCGTAGTCCTCCGTCGGCCAGCTCTGCTGGTGCACCTCCAACGGGACCGCGAACCACGGCCCGTCTGGATCGATCTGGGTCGCGTGTGCGATCAGGGCGCGGTCGCGCACCGGGAAGTACTCCGCGCACCAGATACGGGTGGTGACGCGTCGCTCGTTGGCCGGGTCCGACGTCCAGTCCTTCAGCCGCTCGGCGTAGGGGGACTCCAGTCCACGTGCCAGCATCGCCTCGTGCATTGCCACGATGCGGTCGCGGTGGAAGGTGTGGTGGTAGTAGAGCTTGAGCGGCTGCCAGGGTGGGCCGGCCTCGGGATAGGCCTCCGGGTCGCCGGCCGTCTCCCAGGCCCGCATCGTGACGGTATGGCACATGATGTGGTCGGGGTGCGGATAGCCGCCGTTCTCGTCGTAGGTCGTGATCACGTGGGGCTTGAACTGCCGTATCAGGCGTACCAGGGGTGCCGCGCCCTCGTCGGGTGAGACCAGACCGAAGCAGCCAGGCGGGAGCGGCGGCTTCGGGTCGCCCTCGGGCCACCCGGAATCGACGAACCCGAGCCAGTCCTGGCTGACGCCGAGGATCTCACGCGCCCGCTCCATCTCCTGCCGACGGATCTCGCTGATGTTGGCCAGCACATCCGGACGGTCCATGTTCGGGTTGAGGATCGAGCCGCGCTCGCCGCCTGTGCAGGTGACGACGTGGACGTCCACGCCCTCGGCGACGTACTTGGCCGTGCTCGCCGCGCCCTTGCTCGACTCGTCGTCGGGGTGGGCGTGGACATGCATGAGCCGGAGGCGCTCGGTCACTGCCCACCCACTCCCTGATAAGTCTCATCGGTCCGCAGCGGACGGAGTCCGTCACAGACGCCGACCTTCATCCACGACAACGTCTCGTGCAGGGACAATGGTGTCAGGAGCGACCAAGTCTCCTGCCACCTACCTACCCCCGCGATGGAGCTGCGACTGTGACACGGCCCGCCGACAGCGCTGCCCGGAGCAGGCTGATGGCCGAACGCTACGGCGCCCGGTCACCGCGCACGAGGTGGCTGTCGGTCGCCGCACTGGCCCTCCTGGTCGCCGCTCTGCTGGCCTGGTTGCTGTGGGCGGCATGGGTGCACGCCACGACGTCGGTGAGCGGCGAGGTCATCTCGTTCCACGTGGCCGGCCAGCATCGCATCGACGTGACCGTCCAGATCGCCCGTCCGGGCGGCACGGCCGCGCAATGCACGATCCAGGCGCAGGCGGTCGACCACTCGCTGGTCGGCGAGACGGTCGTGTCGGTCTCAGCGGACTCCGGCGCCGACGCCCAGATCAAGGCCAGCATCAAGACCGATCGTGAAGCCACCACCGCGACCGTCTCCGAATGTCACTGAGCGTCGAGCTCCGAATGTCGCTGAGCGTCGAGCTCCGACGGTCGCTGAGCGTCGAGATTCGGGCCAGCGGGGTCAGGCTTGATAGCCTCATAGTTTCCCCGAGGGCGACAGACACCAGGTGCTCGCCTGACAGCAAGGAGCACGACCCGTGACACAACCCAGCGTCGACAAGGCTACCTGGCTCACCCGGGAGGCCTACGATCAGCTGACCGCTGAGCTTGCGCGGCTCAAGGGGCCCGGCCGGGTCGAGATCTCACGACGGATCGCGGACGCACGCGAGGAGGGTGATCTGAAGGAGAACGGGGGCTACCACGCCGCTCGCGAGGAGCAGAGCAAGACCGAGGCGAGGATCGTCCAGCTCACGGACATGCTGGCGCGGGCCCAGGTGGGTGAGACGCCGCGAGACGATGGCGTCGTCGACGCGGGAATGAAGGTCACCGTCAGGTTCAAGGGCGACTCGGATACCGAGACGTTCCTGCTGGGCGCCCGGGAGGTGCAGGCCGTCGACCCCAGCCTCGACATGGGCGTGTACTCGCCGCAGTCACCGCTCGGCGCTGCGATCGTCGGCAAGAGCCCCGGAGACACGGTCAGCTTCACCGCACCCAACGGTCGGCAGATGTCGGTGGACATCGTCTCGGCGGTTCCGTTCCACGCCTGAGCTTTCGGCGTCCCGCATACCCTGCGCATCTCCCGACCACGGGTCAGAAGACCTTGACGGCGTAGCCGCGCTCGCGGAGTCTGCCGATCACCGCTCGACTGTGGTGCTGCCCCCTCATCTCCATCTGGAGCACGACTTCGACCTGGTCCAGCGGCAGGGTCTCGCCGGTCCGCTCATGCACCACGTCGAGGACGTTGGCGTCGGCCTCGCTCAGCTCGGCGAGAAGCTTCGCCAGGCCGCCCGGCTTGTCGGAGATGCGGCAGCGGATCGCGAGGTATCGGCCCTGCGCGGCCATCCCGTGACGGATCACCCGCATCAGCAGCAGCGGATCGATATTGCCGCCAGAGAGCACCACCACGACTGGCCCCCGGAACTCGAGAGGACTGTCCATCAGGGCCGCGACCGCCGCCGCCCCGGCAGGCTCGACCACCATCTTCGCCCGCTCGAGCAGGGCCAGCACTGCGGTCGACAGCGACTCCTCGGACACGGTCCGGATCTCGTCGACGTTGGCCTGGATCGCCGCGAACGGGACCTCACCGGGGCAGCCGACCGCGATGCCGTCGGCCATCGTCGCCATCGCCTTCAACGGCACCGGGCGGCCGGCCTCGAGGGAGGCCGGGTACGCCGCAGCCGACTCGGCCTGGACACCGACGACCCGCACATCGGGGCGCTCGCTCTTGATGGCGATGGCGATTCCCGCGATGAAGCCGCCCCCTCCGGTTGGCACGATGACGGTGGCGGCGTCAGGCGCCTGATCGAGGATCTCGAGCCCGCACGTACCCTGCCCGGCGACGATGTCGACGTGGTCGAAGGGGTGGATGAGCACGGCACCGGTCTTCGCCTCGAACTCCTTGGCGGCGACCAGGCACTCGTCGATGGTCGTGCCGACGAACTCCACGTGCGCGCCGTACGCCCGGGTGGCCTTCTCCTTGGGGATGGGGGCGCCGTTCGGCATGAAGACCGTGGCCTTGATTCCAAGCAGCTGCGCGGCGAGCGCGACACCCTGGGCGTGGTTCCCGGCGCTGGCCGCGACGACGCCGCGCGACCGCTCTTCGGCTGACAGCTTCGAGATGCGCAGGTAGGCGCCCCGGATCTTGAACGAGCCTGTTCGCTGCAGGTTCTCGCACTTGATCACGATCTGCTGCCCGGTGAGCGCGTTGAGCCATCGCGAGGACTGCATCGGGGTCACGAGGGCATTGCCCACGAGAGCCTCGCGTGCGGCCCGGATGTCGGCCAGTGTCACCACTGGACTGGCCGCGTCGGTGTTCATGCTCGGCTCTCGTCGGGTGTCCATGAACAGCCACCCTAGATCCCTCGACCCCCGGGAGTCCGCTCCCGACGGCCGCCCGCGAATCGCGAGCGTAGGGGGCCGCGTCAGGACTAGTTGCATGTTGCACGCATGCAGATATATGCTTGTGCCATGCAATCAATTGGTCCTCTGTCGACGGGCTCCCCCGACGACAGCCCGGCTCAGCCGGCCCGCGGGCCGACGCCGCCAGGCTTCAGCCAGATGCCTGCCGAACCGCAGTCGCCGGAGGAGGCCGTCATCATGTTGCTGATGCAGGCCGGCCGACGGTTCCGGAGCCGCCACCCCGAGGACTCCGTCGACCCGTCCACCTTCCCGCTCGCCAAGCAGCTGATGTGGCACGGCGCCATGCGGGTATCGGACCTCGCCTCTCGCCTTGGGCTCGACGCGTCGACGGTGAGCCGCCAGATCAAGCAGCTCGAGGACAAGGCGATGGTTGAGCGCACCTCCGACCCCGCCGACGGCCGCGCCAGCCTGGTCCAGATCAGCGCGAGCGGCAATGCCGTCATGCAGGCGGCCTTCCGCCGCCGCTTCGAGCGGATCAAGAAGGCGCTCGAGCCATGGACCGACGAGGATCGCAGCCGGCTCCAGGACCTGCTGACCCGACTCGCCAACGACCTTGGCGAGGCTACTGACCGCGACGCGGCAGACCTCGACGGCACTCGGTCGCAACCCAGCGGCCACGCACGTACCCACAGCCAGCCACAGACGAAAGCCACCTCATGACCGAGACCCAAGTTCCAGACCAACAGGGATACCTGACCCACCGCCAGATCCTGATCGTGATGAGCGGGCTGATGGCCGGGATGTTCCTGGCGGCCCTCGACCAGTCGATCGTCGGGACGGCCCTTCCACGCATCACCAGCGACCTCGGTGGTCTGGACAAGCTGTCTTGGGTCGTGACCGCGTACCTCCTCACGCAGACCGCCTCAACCCCGCTCTGGGGCAAGATCTCCGACCTGTACGGACGGAAGATGATCTTCCAGGCCGCGATCGTGACGTTCCTGATCGGCTCCCTGATGTCCGGGGCTGCGCAGGGCATCGGCGAGCTGATCGCCTTCCGCGCGGTGCAGGGCCTGGGCGGCGGCGGCCTGTTCGCCCTGGCGCTCGCCACCATGGGCGATGTGGTACCGCCTCGTGAGCGCGGTCGCTACGGCGGATACTTCGGCGCCGTGTTCGGTACGTCGAGCGTGCTCGGCCCGGTCCTCGGCGGCTTCTTCGCGGACGGTCCCGGCTGGCGCTGGATCTTCTACGTCAACATCCCTGTCGGCATCATCGCCTTGGTGGTGACGACCATGGCGCTCAAGATCCCGGTGATCCGGCGCGAGCACACCATCGACTACCTCGGTGCGGCCACCATCGTCGCGGCCGTGAGCTCGTTCCTCCTGTACACGACGTGGGCGGGTCCCGACCACGGCTGGGGGTCCGGCCTCGGCTTGGCACTGGTCGCCGCCGGAGTGCTGCTGACCGCCTTCTTCGTGTTCGTCGAGTCTCGCGCCGCCGAGCCGATCATCCCGTTGGAACTGTTCAAGATCAAGGTCTTCACCACTGCGAACCTGTACAGCTTCATCGTCGGCTTCGCGATGTTCGGGGGGATCATCTTCCTGCCCATCTACCTTCAGGTCGTCCAGGGGATGAGCCCGACCAGGTCAGGTCTGGCCCTGCTCCCCATGGTTGCGGGTATCTTCTCCACCTCCATCTCGTCGGGCGTCGTGATGAGCCGGACAGGTCGCTACAAGTTCTTCCCGATCCTTGGCGCGACGACTGTCACGGTCGCGCTGCTGCTGCTGTCGACCCTCGAGGTGTCGACGCCGTACTGGCAGGCTGGGCTCTACTTCTACCTGTTCGGCGCCGGCCTCGGGTTCAGCATGCAGATTGTCGTGACCATCGTGCAGAACGCCGTCGACAAGCGGCACATGGGGACGGCGACGAGCTCGGTCACCTTCTTCCGCTTCATGGGTGGGACGTTCGGCGCCGCCGTCTTCGGGGCGATCCTGTCCAGTCGCATCGTCACGCATCTGGCGGAGCAGTTCCAGGGCCAGCCGAGCAGTACGCTGCCCGCGCATGCCGGCAACCTCACGAACAACGTCGAGCTGATCAAGCGGCTGCCGGAACCGGTCCACGGCTTCGTGCTCAACGCCTTCGCCGAGTCCCTGCACGACGTGTTCCTCTGGGCGGTCCCGGTGCTGTTGGTCGCGCTGGCCGTGTCGTTCTTCATCCCGGAGGTGCCGCTCAAGGCGCGGGCCGCGGGACCGGAGGCGGACGAGGGTACCTCAGCCGAGGAGATCAGCCTGGCTCACTGAGGGCTGTCGCCCCAGCCGAGACAACAGTGCGAAGGCCGCGGCCGGGTGCTCATCTGCGAGCAGCCCGGCCGCGGCCAGGACATAGTCGGTGTCAACCACGATGCGCGGTCGCCGCGGCACCAGCCATCCCCCGTAGACGTGGTCACCCGTCGCCGCCGCCAGCACCTTCCGACCGTCGGTGCCGTTGCTGTGCCGGAGGACGCCGCCGGAGCCGATGAGCAGCTTCACCTCCCGGAGATCCTGGCCGCTGCGCTCGACCAGCCGCCCCTCCGGGGACCACACCACCTGCTGACGACCGGCGTGACGGCGCACAGCCAGGGCAATGGCGACCCTGGCGATGGCGAGGTCGGCCTCGCGGTCGGTTGGGGTCGTGGGTATGAAGCTCGGGTCGGCCTGACGCATCTGTGCCGCGGCGGTCAGCACCTCACCATCGAGCAGGCCCGCCCCGATACCCGCCTGCACCGTCGGGACCGCGCTCCAACGCATGCCGAGGTCGCCCTCGACCGTTCGGCTCACCGGCACCGTCGCCACCACCTCCCGCCCGAGGCTCGCCTGCTCAGGGTCCAGGTCCGCGACCGAGTGCACGTCGGTCGTGGCGCCTCCAACGTCGACCACGACCACGTCGCCGACACCCGGAGCGTCGGGACCCAGGCCGGTCGCCAGCAGCTCGACGGCCGAGAGGACGACGTCCGGCGTCGCTCCCCTCACCATCGCGGTGAAGTCGGCGCGGGCCGACAGGTGCTTGCCGCCGATCACGTGGGAGATGAACATCTCCCGGATCGCGAGCCGCGCGCTGTGCGGCTCGAGGACACCGATCTGCGGTAGGACGTTGGCGGCGACGACCGTCGGTACACCGGCGGCGACGAAGAGCGCCCTGATCTGCGGCACGGCCGCGGTGTTGCCGGCGACCACGACCGGCTGAGGCCAGCGGGCGGCGGCCAGTGTCGCGGCGTTCGCGAGCAGCACCTCGGCGTTGCCACCGTCGGTGCCGCCGACGAGCAGGACGACATCGGGCTTGGACCGGCGTAGCGATACGACGTCGACGGCCTGGGACGAGACGTGTACGACCCGGCCCCCGCTCGACAGGGCGACTCGTCTTCCCGCCTCCGCGCTGACCAGCTCCTCGTTGCCGACCACGGCGATGCGCAGGCCGCCGCCCGCCGACGAGCAGGCGAGCACAGGGATGTCGTCTGAGCCTGTCAACTGCCCCAGCGACTCGCGGATCAGCTCCCAGCCGTCGAGGACGTCGGTATCGATCGTCGTACGGTGGCTGCCGGTGCCGAGGAGTCGGCCGTCACGGGTATCGACGAGGGCGGCCTTGGTGAAGGTGGAGCCGAAGTCGACGCAGTAGACGAGCGACTCGGCGGCCGAGTCAGTCTGGGATGCGGGGCTACGGCCGCTCCGAGCCGGCGGGGGGCATGACATGTCCGGAACGATACGGATTCTCAGCTGAGAGAACGTCAGAGGTCACCGGCGTCGGCGTGCGTTCGCGGGCGCGCCGTTCGGGTGCTTCGTGCCGCCCGGCCCTCGGTGGCATCGAGGCGGTGCCGGGCGGGGGGGTTTCTTCGAGACGGTGTGCGGTGTGATGCACAGTGCGCATCTGAGCGCACATGACTTTCTGACCCGCCGCCCAACCAGCCCAGGGTCAGGGGGCGAGGAGTGGTGATCAGGCAGCCAGCGCCTGGGCCAGGTCGCCGATCAGGTCCTGGACGTACTCGAGCCCGACGGACAGCCGGATCAGGTCATCGGGCACCGCCAACGGCGACTCGACCACCGAGGCGTGGGTCATCTCGGCGGGCAGCTCGATCAGCGACTCGACCCCGCCGAGCGACTCCGCGAGGGTGAACAGCTTGGCCTTCCGGCATACCTCGACCGCCGCCGCATAGCCGCCTGCGACCTGAAACGAGACCATGCCGCCGAAGCGCCGCATCTGCCGGGCTGCCACCTGATGGCCCGGATGCTCCGACCGACCCGGGTAGAAGACCGCCGAAACCGCGTCGTGGCGCGCCAGGAACTCCGCGATCTGCTCGGCGTTGTCGCAGTGTCTGTCCATGCGCACGGCCAGCGTCTTGAGACCCCGGAGCACGAGGTACGCGTCGAACGGACCCGCAACCGCACCCGTGGAGTTCTGGAACGTCGCGATCTCGTCTCCGAGGCCGGCGTCCGCGGTGACGACGGCACCACCCACGACATCGCTGTGCCCGCCGGCGTACTTGGTCGTCGAGTGCACGACCACATCGGCCCCGAGACCGAGCGGCCGCTGCAGGTACGGCGTCGCGAACGTGTTGTCGACGACGAGGAGCGCACCGGCCTCGTGGGCGATGTCGGCGATCGCCGCGATATCGGCGATACCGAGCAGCGGGTTGCTCGGCGTCTCGATCCAGACGATCTTCGTGCGACCGGCCTGGACGACATCCGCGATCGCTGCCGGATCATGGATCGACGCCGGCGTATGGTCGAGGCCCCAGGGGCCGAAGACCTGACGGAACAGCCGGTACGTCCCGCCGTAGGCGTCCATCGGGATGACGACATGGTCGCCCGGCCTGCACAGCACCCTGGCCAAGGCGTCCTCCGCCGCCATGCCGGACGCGAAGGCGATGCCACGCGCGCCACCCTCGAGCGCGGCGAAGCAGTCCTCGAGCGCGCGCCTGGTCGGGTTGCCCGTCCGGGAGTACTCGTACCCGCCCCGCAAGCCGCCGACACCGTCCTGCTTGAAGGTGCTGCTGGCGAAGATGGGTGTCATCACCGCGCCGGTCGCTGCGTCCGCCGGCTGGCCAGCATGAACCGTCAGTGTTTCGAACCCGTAGTCACCCTGGGCATCCATGCCCTGCAGCCTAGGCGCCGAGCCGGTCCAGAACCGGCAGAAGGTCCGGCGTGACCGGATCGCCGGCCACCTCAGCGCGAGCCAGCTCGGAGCGGCGTACCCAGGCGTGGCCGAGATAGGTCTGGCTCTCGCCCTCGGTGAAACCAGCCGGACTCAGATCACCGGGGCCGCTCAGTCGGCCGAGGAAGTACGTCTCCTCGCCCACCAGCCGGCCCCCGTCCCAGAACTCGTCGCGGGCCACCGATGTCGGCTCCCTGTCCAGCTGCGGGAGCGGCAGCCCGGTCTCCTCTGCCCACTCACGGCACACCGCCTCGAACGGGCGCTCGCCGGCCTCGATCCCCCCTCCCGGCGGCTCCCACAGCTGGAAGCCGTCAAAGGGGTCGCGCCAGTGCATCAGCAGCACCCGGTCCTCGTCGTTCAGGCAGACGATCCGGGCAGCCGCCCGGGAGATCGCAGCTGGGGCGGGCAGCTCACGCAGGTAGTGCACCATCGACTCACCCGGCTCGCGGACACGTACCCGAGCCGAGAGCACGAACCCTTCGCGCTCGTAGAGCCGGCGCGCGCTCGTGCTCGCGGTGAATGTCCACAGCTGGCAGCGGGCGAACCCGCGACGCCTGGCCTGCGACATCACGCCTCGCAGGCTCACCGCCGCAAGACGCTCGCCCCACCGTCCCGGGTCGGTCGCCACGGTGGAAATATGCGCCAGCCCCGCGATGTTGTGCTCACTACGTCCGTCGTCGGCGCGGGCGGGAAGTGCGACAGCAGCCGACGTCAGACGACCCGCATCGAACACACCGACGCCGAAAGCGCCCGGCCGCCCGAGGGCGGGAGCCGCCTCCTCGAGGGGCGGCAACCCGGCCGCCTCACGTCGGGCCCGGTTGGCACTGTTCCAGAGCGTGGACAGCTCGCCGGTGTGCTCGGCGCCTAGTCTGCTGACGAGGACACCCACGGCTTCACCGTATAGCGAGAGGTACGACTCATGATCTTCGGCCGGACCAAGACCGAGCTCCCGACCGCGGACCGGGCCCTTCCCGGCCGCGAAACCCGCCCCTTCAGGCTGTCAGCCACCCATCTGGTGCTCGGCACGCCGCTGGAGGGCCCCGTCCCCGACGGATATCAGGTCGCCGTGTTCGGACTGGGCTGCTTCTGGGGCGACGAGAAGATGTTCTGGGAGGTGCCCGGCGTGTGGTCGACCTCGGTCGGGTACGCCGCGGGCGTCACCCCGAACCCGTCGTACGAGGAGGTCTGCAGCGGGCGCACTGGGCACGCGGAGGTGGTGCGCGTCGTCTTCGACCCCGCCACCGTCACCTATGGCGACCTGCTGAAGCTCTTCTGGGAGGCCCACAACCCGACCCAGGGCATGCGGCAGGGAAACGACGTCGGCACGCAGTACCGCTCGATCGTGCTGACCACGACTCCGGAGCAGCAGTCGGAGGCCGAGGCCTCCCGGGTGGCTTACCAGAAGGCGATGTCCGCGCGCGGTTATGGCGAGATCACCACGTCGGTGGTGGCGCTTGGCGACTACTTCTATGCCGAGGACTACCACCAGCAGTATCTGGCCAAGAACCCCGGCGGGTACTGCCCGATCCACGCGACGGGCGTCTCGTTCCCGGACTCCGTCCAGGGTTGAGGAGTCGTCTCGCCGCGTTGCGGATCGGGCGAGTGAGGGGCAGGGTGCATGGGTACGAGGGACCCGCCGGGCTGCTTCGTCCGACGCAAGCCGACATGGTGCCGGAACCAACGCACCCCGACCCGACGAGGAGCCCGACGTGACCACCGCCGCCTGGATCGTCATTGTCATCGTGGTACTCGTCGTGGTGGCGGTGGTAGCCGCCCGCGCCAGCGCGGGGAACAAGCGCAAGCGCGCAGAGGGGCTACGCGCCGACGCCGCCCGACGTGCCCCGGTCGTTGCCCAGCAGGAGGCGAAGGCGCACCAGGTCGCCGAACGCGCCAAGGTCGCGACCACCGAGGCCGAGGAGAAGGCGGCGGAGGCTGCTCAGCTTCAGGCCGCAGCCAGGGCCGAGCAGCAGCGAAGCGACCAGGCCCGGGCCGAGCTCGAGAACATCCTGCACGAGGCCGACCGCATCGACCCTGACACCGATGGCGAGCATCCTCGGCCGGTCTGAGTTCGGACCCGCGAGCGAGCTACTCCCGCGAAGCGCTGGTCGCCGACCGCTACCGTTGCCGAGATGGCCGACCTGACACAACGGAACCTCAAGATTGCCATCGTCGGAGCCGGCAGCGTGGGCGCCACCTTGGCCTATGCATGCCTGATCCGTGGCGCGGCACATACGGTCGCGCTGTACGACATCAGCCCCGACAAGGTCGAGGCGGAGGTTCTCGACCTGCGCCACGGGTTGCTGTTCGTGCCGCGAGCCGACGTGGTGGGGTCCGACGACATCGTCGTCTGCGCAGGAGCGGACGTCATTGCGGTCACCGCCGGCGCGAGGCAGCGACCCGGTCAGACCCGGCTCGAGCTCGCCGCGATCAATGTCGAGATGTGCCGGGGGCTGATCCCTCGGCTGCTGGAAGTGGCGCCCGATGCCGTCATCGTCATGGTCACGAACCCCGTGGACGTGCTCACGTTCGCCGCGCTCAAATTCTCCGGCCTGCCGCCTAGCCGTGTGCTGGGGACGGGAACGGTGTTGGACTCGTCGCGTCTGCGGGACCTGATCGCCCGGCACGCCGGGGTCGCTGTCCAGAACGTGCACGCGTGGATCGCCGGCGAGCACGGCGACTCGGAGTTTCCGCTCTGGAGCAGCGCGTCGGTGGGTTCGGTACCCCTGCGGGAGTTCTCGCTGTCGGGTCGAAGCAAGATCGGGCCGGCGGACGAGGACCGTATCACCCACGAGGTGGTCACCGCCGCTGAGCGGATCATCCGCGGCAAGGGCGCGACCAACTACGCCATCGGCCTGGCCGGGGCGCGGGTGATCGAGGCCATCCTCAAGGACGAGAGCTGGGTGCTCCCGGTCTCGTCGCTGCTTGACGGACACTTCGGGCTGAGCGACATCTGCCTGTCGGTGCCGGCCGTCGTCAACCGCGACGGCGTCGAGGCCGTCCTCGACATCCCCATGTCGCCGTACGAGGCTGACCGGCTCCACAGTTCGGCTGCAGCCGTCCGGGCAGTCGCGACGTCCCTGGACCTGTAGGCGCCCGAGCTCCGCTAACCGGCTATCGCGTCCGACGCGGCGGCCGCCTGGACCGCCGTCAACGCGATCGTGTAGACGATGTCCGCGACGAGGGCCCCGCGGCTCAGGTCGTTGACCGGCTTCGCGAGCCCTTGGAGCATCGGCCCGATGCTGATCACGTCGGCGCTTCGCTGCACGGCTTTGTAGGTGGTGTTGCCGCTGTCGAGGTTGGGGAAGATGAAGACCGTCGCCCGCCCTGCCACCGCACTGCCTGGTCGCTTGCTGCGCCCGACGGAGAAGCTGGTGGCAGCGTCGTACTGCAGCGGCCCGTCGACGGCGAGCTCCGGCGCCCGCTCACGTACGAGGCGGGTCGCTTCGACGACCTTCACCACATCGCTGCCGGTGCCCGACTCCCCGGTGCTGAAGCTGATCATCGCCACCCGTGGGTCGATGCCGAACGCACGCGCGGACCCCGCGCTCTGCACGGCGATGTCGGCGAGCTCAGCTGCCGTCGGCTGTGGATTGATCGCGCAGTCGCCATAGACGAGCACCTCGTCGGGCAGGCACATGAAGAACACCGACGACACCAGGGACGAGCCCTGGGCCGTGCCGACGATCTGTAGCGCCGGCCGCACGGTATCGGCGGTGGTGTGCTCGGCGCCGGCGACCAGGCCGTCGACCTCTCCCTGCTGCAGCATCATGGTGCCGACCGTGATCGGGTCGGTCAGGCGCTCGCGTGCTATCTCCTCGGTCCAGCCCTTGTGGACGCGCAGGGCCGTCAGCGGGGCGACGTACCGCTCGGCGATCTCGACCGGATCGAGAGTCTCGAGAGTCGGCGGGAGCGTCAGCCCAAGGCTTTTCGCCACCTGCTCGACCGAAGCACGCGACGCCAGCAGCACCGGGCGGGCGATGCCGCGCGCAGCACACTCGATCGCCGCCTGGACCGTGCGGGGCTCGGTCCCCTCGGGCAGCACGACCCGAAGATCGGCCGACTTGGCCAGTTCCGTGAGCCGGTAACGGAAGGCGGCCGGGCTCAGCCGACGCCCCTCCGGCGCCGACAGCAGGTTGGTGATGACGTCGTTCTCGATGGCGGCTGCACTGTGCACCATCACCGCCTCCGCACGCTCGAGATCATCGGCGGACAACTCGACGTCGATCGCCTGCACCCGCATCACGGTCTGGTAGGTCGCCTCCTCAGTCACCAGGATCGGCAGGCCGGTCTCGGTGGCGGCGCTGGTCAGCTTCCACACCGCGGGGTCCGGGTCGATCCCGACGGTCAGGAGCAGGGCGGCCAGGCGGATGCCGTTGAGCGCGGCGAGGCACGTCGCCATGATCACGTCGTGGCGGTCACCGGGTACGACGATGAGGCGCCCCTCGGTGATCACCCGTAGTCCGCCCGGGATGTTTTGAGCGAGCACCGACACGTCCTTGATGCGTCGCGACTGGTCCCCCTCCGACAGCACCCGCGGATGCATCTCCCGGACCAGGTCGCGCACGCGGGGCTGCGTCAGATCGGTATCGAACGGGACGGCCGCCAGCAGCTTGAGGTGGCGGCGGTCGAGCGCGGTCCCGATCACCTCCTTCGCCGAGGCCTCGGCGGGTACTCGCGACACGATGCAGCCGACCACCCGAACCCGCTCGCCACTCCCATACGTGCCGGCCGTGAAGGCCAGCCCGTCGGCGAGGTGCTCGACCTGCTCCTCCCAGGTGCCGTCGGCGGCCTCTGGATCCTGTTCGCCGACGGGAGGGCTGGAGAACGTGCCCACCAAGATCACCTCGGCGTCCAGGGCCTTGGCCATCGCCTGGTTCAGCCGGCTGGAGTAGATCTGGGTCGGTCCCGGGTTGAGTCCCTCGACCAGGATGACGTCGTGCTCGTCCTGGAGCGGCTGCCATCGGACGATGACCTCCTCGAGCACCGCGTCGATCCCGCCGGTGCCGAGCATGTCCTCGACCGCGTCGGCTGGCATGGCATCGGGAGGGCGGAGCGAGGTCAGCTTTCTGACGAGCTCGATCGACGCCTCGGCGCTGCCGTCGGCGCGCGGCTGCCCGAGCGGCTTGAGGTATCCGACGCGGACGCCGCGCTGGTCGAGTGCGCGGAGGAACCCCAAGCAGGCGCTGGTCAGTCCGACATGAGGTCCCGTCGGCACCACCAGCAGGGTACGGGTCACGTGTTCGTCACATCCTTCGTGGTGAGCTGTTCGAGGTCAGCGAGCTGAGATCAGCCGGGTCGTGTCACGCGCGATCATCAGCTCCTCGTCGGTGCGGACCACCAACGCGGTCGGCTGACCATCACGGCTGATACGTCCGGCAGTGTCTCGACCGTGCCTGTCGTTGGCATCCGGGTCGAGTCGCAGTCCGAGGAACCCGAGCGCCTCGACGACGCTTGCCCGGATACGAGCGTCGTTCTCACCGATTCCGCCGGTGAAGACAAGAGCGTCCAGATGGCCGAGGCCGACGACGAGCGCCGACACCGCCTTAGCCATCCGGTAGTCGAAGACGTCGATGGCGAGCTGCGCGCGCTCGTCGCCGTCGGCGGCGCTCGCCTGGAGCTGACGCATGTCGTTGGTGGCGCCGGACAGCCCGAGCAGTCCGCTCGCCTTGTTGAGCACATCGATGACCTGCTGGCTCGACATCGAACGCTGCTGGGCGAGGAACCCGAAGACCCCGGGGTCGATGTCCCCGGACCTCGTGCCCATCACCAGACCCTCGAGAGGAGTGAGGCCCATCGTGGTATCGACCGAGCGCCCGCCGAGAACCGCAGTCGCGCTGCAGCCGTTGCCGAGGTGGGCGACGACGAGCGCCAGGTCGTCCGGGGACCGGTCGAGCAGCTCGGCGGCACGTTCGCTGACGTACCTGTGGCTGGTGCCATGGAAGCCGTACCGGCGAACGCCCAGCTCGACGTACCAGTCCTCGGGGACGGCGTAGCGGTAAGCCCGGGGGGGCATCGTCTGGTGGAAGGCAGTATCGAAGACGGCCGACTGCGGCAGCTCGGGCCACAGCGCCGTGACTGCCCGGATACCTAGTAGCGCCGCAGGGTTGTGGAGAGGCGCCAACGAGCTGAAGCGCGTGATCGCCTCGATGACCTCGTCCGTGATCAGCACCGAGTCGGCGAAGAGCTCGCCGCCGTGGACCACCCGGTGCCCGACCCCGATCGGCTGCCGGTCCCGAGGAAGGCGGTGTGCCGCCTCGAGCACGGCCGACACCGCCTGGTCGTGGCTTCCGTCCGGAAGGGCGGTCCGCACGTCGGGTACGCCGTCCGCGGTCAGCGCGATCACCGCCTCGTCGGTGCCGAGGCGCTCTGCGAGTCCAGACAGGTGCCTGCGGCCCGTCGCCGGGTCGACCAGCGCGAACTTGAGCGAGGAGCTGCCCGCATTGATCACGAGGATGCGATTCGACGCGCCCGCGCCGACGTCCTTCCCGTCGTGCGCCGAACCGGCCACGCCCATGAGGACTCCCCGTTCCGTAGGTGCCGGGCTGACGGAGAACCCGGCCCAGACGAGGGGTGAGGGCGCTCTCGACACGGGTTCGACTGCCCGCTCAACGTAATCCATCACGCGGTGCCCCACAACAGGACCGACCCTGTCGGCACGACGGCTGCGCAGATGCGACTTCTCCTTCGAGAGCGATCGGATGTCCTTGCCATTGCGCTCCGGCCTTCCTAACGTGTGCCGTAGCCGACACTGTCGGAACGCGCACCTCATCGTCGAGGAGTCCGCCATGTCCCAGACCAACCGACCCCCTGCCCAGCACGCGACACCAGTCGCTCCCGGCTCTCATATCGCGGACCCGGCGCCACTCGGCCTGGCGGCCTTCGCCTTGACCACGTTCGTGCTCAGCTGCGTCAACACCCACATCCTGGCCCCGACCGTCGAACCCGTCGTGTTCGGGCTCGCGCTCGCCTACGGCGGCATCGGCCAGTTCGCAGCGGGGCTCTGGGAGTTCGCCAAGGGCAACACCTTCGGCGCGACGGCGTTCTGCTCCTACGGCGCCTTCTGGGTGTCGTTCTGGTGGCTCACCGGCCATACGGACCTGTCCGGGGCGAGCGCGGGTGACGTCGGCAACGCGGTAGGCGTCTTCCTGCTGGCGTGGGGGATCTTCACCGCCTACATGACGGTCGCGGCGTCGCGCACCAGTATGGCCGTGCTGGTGGTCTTCGCTTTGCTGACAGTCACGTTCCTGCTGCTTGCGATCGGCCAGTTCCAGGCCTCGGAGGGCTGGCAGAAGCTGGGTGGATGGTTCGGAATGGCCACCGCCCTGGCGGCCTGGTACGCCTCGTTCGCCGGAGTCGCCAACTTCACCTTCAAGAGGGCGGTGCTCCCTGTCGGTGCGCGCTGACGACTAGCCTCGCGGCGGTATCCACGCGTCGCTGCAGTGGGCTGCGTACCCCTTGGGCCGGGAGCCCAACCCCTTCGGCTCGCCTCAGAGCGGCGAGGTCTCCTCGTCGTCGAGCTCGTCGTAGTCGGGCTCACTGCCCCCTCGACCTCGCCTACGGTCCAGCATGCGAGCGATGACCTCCGAGACCAGGAACAGCAGTGTCATCGGGATGGCCAGCAGCAGCATCGTGATGGGGTCGGTCGACGGCGTTGCGACGGCCGCGAAGACGAAGGTGAGGAAGATGATCCACGACCGCCACTGCCCGAGCTGCTTGCCGCTGACCACTCCCACCAGGTTGAGCAGGACGACGAAGAGCGGGATCTCGAAGGCGACGCCAAAGACCAGCAGCACTCGGAGGATGAAGTTCAGGTACGTGCTGACGTCGATGAAGTTGGACAGCCCGTTCGGGGTGAAGCCGAGCATGACCTCCATGCCTTTGGGCATCACCCAGTACCCCAGCGCGACCCCGGCGATGAACAACGGGCCGGCGACGAGAACGAACAGGACGGTCCACTTGCGCTCGTTGCGGTGCAGCCCCGGCATGATGAACGCCCACAGCTGGTAGAGCCAGACCGGCGACGAGCCGATGATGCCGGCGACCAGGGAGATCTTCGTCTGCAGGATGAAGGCGCCGGAGATCCCCTGCGTGAATATCTGGAGGTTTTGGCGCTGTGCCTTGGGCAGGCGCGCAACAGCCACCTTGGCGGGATGCTCGAGGAGCGCGAAGAGCTGGTTGTAGAAGAACCACGCGACGATGAAGCCGATGACGACGGCGACGACCGCGAAGAACATCCGGTTGCGAAGCTCGCGCAAGTGCTCGATGAGGGTCATCCGACCCTCTTCTTCGGTGATTGGAGTGATGTCGTCGTGCCGAGCCACCTGAGTCATCACTTTCTCCTCATGCGAAGTGCTTAGAGCTCTCCGCCGAGCCAAGCATACGATTCGATGGTACGTGTCACCCGGGAGCACCGGGGCAGAACGCTCGGCCGAGCGTCACTCAGCGTGGCGGACCGGCGGCTACACGCCTGCGCACCTCGGCCAACCCGTCGACTCCTCTCGGCACGCTCCACCAGCTCTCGACCCACCAGGTGGCACCGGAAGCAGCCCAAGTCGCCGGGTCGAGCGGCATCGTGGTCTGCCACTCCCCCGTGCTGTCGGCTTCGAGCACGACGTCGTAGCTGCCCCACGGCAGTCCGGCAGCCTCTCGCATCACCTTGACCCGGCCAACCACGTCGGCCAGCCGCTCCGGAGTCAGGACACCGTCGTGGTCGTCACCGTTGATCAGCTGGGGGATCAGACCCTCCCATCGCGCTGCGCGCTCCAACGACGGCTGCTGCTGCCGGCCGTCGACCTGGGCGCCGACGACCCAGACCGGTGGCCAGGGTTGTTGAACCGGCGGGTCGGGCGGCATGAAATCAGTGCGACGGGCCGTGTAGTGCTGTCCGGAGAACTCGAACGGCTGACCCTGCATCAAGCCGGCATAGATGGCGAGGGACTCGTCGAGCTTCTGGGCGCGGTCTCGGCGTCCGGTGTCGGACTCGAACGCCGTCCAGCCCTCGTGGAGCGCCCCGAGACCGGCGCCGAGGACGGCGCGGCCGCCGCTCAGCCGGTCGAGGGTGCCGACCCGAGTCGCCAGGTCCCAGGGCTTGACCCGCGGCACGGGAGTCAGCAAGGTACCCAGCCTGACCCGCTCGGTGACCATGGCCGCGGCCGCCAGCGACGCCCAGGCGTCCACCCCCCAGACCGCCTCCCAGGTGAAGACGCCGTCCCAGCCGTGCTCCTCACCCAGCGCGGACAGGTCAGCGAAATCGCGGGCATCGGCATACGGAACGACAAACCCGAACTTCATAAGCCGCACACTAGGCGGCTCCACCCGACACCTGGAACCTCCGGACGACGTCAGGTTTCGGATCGTGGTCCGGAGGTGACCGAAAGATCCGCTCGGTAGAGTCGCCGCATGACCGAGGTCCGCGACGTCGTGGTCATCGGCAGCGGCTTCTCCGGCATCTGCATGGGCATCAAGCTCAAGCAGTCCGGTCGCAGCGACTTCGTCATCCTCGAGAAGAGCGACGACCTCGGCGGCACCTGGCGAGACAACACCTACCCCGGCTGCGCGTGCGACGTGCCGTCCCATCTGTACTCCTTCTCGTTCGAGCAGAACCCCCGATGGAGTCGGATGTTCTCGTCCCAACCGGAGATCTGGGACTACCTCCGCCGGTGCGTGACGAGGTACGACCTCGGGCCGCACCTTCGCTTCGGCGCGGAGGTGAGCGCCGCGGCCTTCGACGAGGACACCGACAGCTGGCAGGTCGAGATCAACGGGGGCGAGCGGATCGACTGCCGCGTGCTGGTGGCAGGGGTCGGGGCTCTGCACCACCCGAACGTGCCCTCGCTGCCCGGCCTCGCGACCTTCGCCGGGTCGACCTTCCACTCCGCGCACTGGCGACACGACCACGACCTGCGGGGGGAACGCGTCGCGGTGATCGGGACCGGAGCGAGCTCCATCCAGTTCGTCCCCCAGATCGCCCCTGAGGTGGAGCACCTGGTGGTCTACCAGCGCAGCGCCGCGTGGGTGACCCCCAAGCCGAATCCCAGGATCGACGAGCAGCGGCAGCGCCGCTTCGCCCGGCGGCCCGCCATGCAGCGCGCCGTCCGAGATGGCCTCTTCTGGGCGCTGGAGGCCCGCGGCCTCGGCTTCGTGACCACCCCGAAGGCGATGGCGATGCTGGAGAACCAGGCCAGGAGACATCTCGCCCGGCAGGTGCCCGACCCCGAGCTGAGAGCGCAGCTCACCCCGGACTATCAGATCGGCTGCAAGCGGGTCCTGCTGTCCGACGACTTCTACCCGTCGCTGAACCGCAACAATGTCGAGCTGGTGACCGAACCGATCGTCGCGGTGACTGCGACCGGCATCCGGACCGCCGACGGGCGGCAGCGCGACGTGGACACCATCATCTTCGGTACAGGCTTCGACGTCTCCGCCAACCTCACCCGGCTCGCCCTGGTCGGGCGCGGCGGAAGCCGTCTGGACGAGGTGTGGGCGCGCAACGGCGCGAGCGCCCACCTCGGCATCACGATGGCTGGATTCCCGAACCTCTTCCTGCTGCTCGGTCCGAACACGGGTCTCGGTCACAACTCCGTCGTGTTCATGATCGAGAGCCAGGTCACGTACGTCGTGCAGGCCCTCGACCTCCTTGACCGTCGCCAGGCGGACCGGATCGAGGTCCGCGCCGCCGTTCAGCGGCGTTTCGTCCAGCGCGTCCAGTCACGGTTGAGCCGTAGCGTCTGGCTATCGGGATGCCGGAGCTGGTACCTCGACGACACCGGCCGCAACTTCGCCATCTGGCCGTACTTCACCTGGGCCTACTGGCTCGCGACCCGACGACTCCGGGAGCGGGACTTCATCCTGACGCGATGAAGCCGAGCAGGTCCTGTCTGGTCAGGACACCGACCGGCTTGCCGTCCTCCTGGACCAGGACCGCGTCGGCGGAATGCAGCTTTTCGACCGCCTCTGCCACGGTCTCACCCGACCCGATCGCCGGGAGCGGCTCGGCCATATGGTCCTCTACTCGGTCGGTCAGTCTGGCCCGGCCGGCATACAACGCGTCGAGCAGATCACGCTCGCTGACGGCACCGGCCACCTCGGCGGCCATCACCGGAGGCTCGGCTCGGACCACCGGCATCTGGGAGACGGCGTACTCGCGCAGGATCGCCACAGCCTGGGCGATCGTCTCATTGGGGTGGGTGTGGACCAGATCCGGGAGCCGGCCGTCCTTGCCTCGGAGCACGTCGCCGACGGTCAGCCGGCTCGGCTGGCCGAGGAAGCCGTACTGGGCCAGCCAGCCGTCGTCGAAGACCTTGGTGAGGTAGCCACGCCCCCCGTCCGGCAGCAGCACGACGATGACCGCATCCGGGTCGTCGAGCTCATGGGCCAGCCTGATCGCCGCCGCCGCCGCCATCCCGGAGGAGCCGCCGACGAGCAGTGCCTCCTCTCGGGCCAGGCGTCGGGTGGTGAGGAAGGAGTCCTTGTCTGACACGGCGATGACACGGTCTGGCACGCTGGCGTCGTACGTCCTCGGCCAGAAGTCCTCACCGACACCCTCGACCAGGTAGGGGCGGCCGGTGCCGCCGGAGTAGACGGACCCCTCCGGATCGGCGCCGACGATCTGGACCCGCCCGTCGGACACCTCCTTGAGGTAGCGTCCGACCCCGCTGATAGTCCCGCCGGTCCCCACCCCCGCGACGAAGTGAGTGATCCGGCCGTCCGTCTGCCGCCAGATCTCCGGCCCGGTCTGCTCGTAGTGGCTGAGCGGGTTGTTGAGGTTGGAGTACTGGTCCGGCTTCCAGGCGCCCTCGATCTCGCCGACGAGCCGGTCTGAGACGTTGTAGTAGCTGTCCGCGTGCTCGGGGGGCACCGCGGTCGGGCAGACCACCACCCGCGCGCCGTACGCGGTCAGCACGTTGCGCTTGTCCTCACTGACCTTGTCCGGGCAGACGAAGACGCAGTGGTATCCCCGCGCCTGGGCGACCATGGCCAAGCCCACCCCGGTGTTGCCCGAGGTCGGCTCGACGATGGTGCCGCCCGGCTTGATCTGGCCAGACTTCTCGGCGGCGTCGACCATCCGCACCGCGATCCGGTCCTTCACGGAGCCACCGGGGTTCATGTACTCGACTTTGGCCAGGACCGTCGGGCGCGCGCCCTCGGTGCTCGACGACAGTCTGAGCAGCGGGGTGTTGCCCACGAGTTCCATCAACGAGTCGACGTAGTCCACGCCCACACCCTAGTCGGCGCCGCTCGACCCTGGCCGCCCAAACCCAGCCTGCACCTGGCCGTCCATCGGTAGACTGATTGTGGCCTGTCCGCAGGACGTCGGCATAGAGGTGGTCATCGTGAGCAAGGCGACTGCGGCTCGCAGACTAGCCACGGCGGCCGCTGTCGGTGGGGGCGGACTGGGCCTTTTCGGGGGCTCCCTCTACGGGCTGCTCAACGCCCAGGCAAAGCTGGCCCGCCGCAAGATCGGCAATGTCAAGGACAAGCCCCCGGACCCCAATGGGGTCTACGGCGTCCAGCTCGGCGGAGAGCCGCTGCGCCTTGCCGTGCTGGGTGACTCCGCGGCAGCGGGATACGGAGCCAGGGTTCCGGAGGATACGTTCGGTGCCTTCTTGGCGACCGGCTTGGCCGACCTCGCGCAGCGACCCGTCATCCTCACCTGTGTTGCGGCGGTCGGTGCCCAGACGTCGGCACTCGCGACCCAGATACCGCGCGCTCTTCCCGAGCTGCCCGAGGTCGCGGTGATCATCGTGGGGGCCAACGACGTGACCCACCGGGTGAGCCCGGCGGACTCCCTGCTCGCCCTGACCGACGCCATCCAGACCCTGCGGGCGACCGGGAGCGAGGTCGTCGTCGGCACCTGCCCAGATCTGGGCACAGTTCGCCCGATCGCCCCACCGCTGCGCCAGGTGGCCCGGCGTTGGTCGCGCCGGCTCGCCGCCGCGCAACTCATCGCCGTCGTCGAGGCCGGCGGCCGCGCGGTGTCGCTGGCCACGATCCTGGGTGCGGAGTTCGCCTCCTCCGGGTCGGAGATGTTCGGACCGGACAAGTTCCACCCTTCGCCGTACGGGTATCGCGCCTGTGCTGCGGCGATGCTCCCCACGGTGGCGGCGGCTGTCGGGGTGGTGCCCGACGACGAGGTCTACGAGGCTCGCCGCGACGGGCGGGTGCTCTCGCTGGCCCGCGCGGCCGCCATCGCGGCCGACAGCACCGGCACCGAGGTCTCCCGAGCCGAGCGCGACGAACCTTCCCAGGGACGGCGAGGTCGGTTGGCCATGCTGAGGCATCGCAGGCGCCGGGCGATCCCGCTGGCCGGTGACGTCGAGACCGAGCTCAGCACCGACGTGCCCGACCGGCCGGCCCGATAGGGCGACGGGGACAGGTCAGCGCGCCCTTACAGGCGGATCGGATTCGGGCGACAGGGTTGTGCCGCCCAGACAGTTGAGGCAGGCTCGGAGCCACGAGCATCCCCGATGACGCTGGAGGGACCATGGGCCTACACCACTCCGAGGAGACGCATCAGATGCTGGTCGCTCGCATCCCCGAGGCGACCGGGCGTCCACTGCAGGAGTGGTTCGGCCAGATCGACCGCGGGCCGGGTCTGTTGCGCTTCGACGACCGGGTCCGCTGGCTGCGCGACGAGTACGACCTACCGCACGGCTACGCGACCGCGATCGTGCACGAGCACGACCTCAAACGCGCACACCGCTCCTTCGAGTAGAGGCTCGTCCTCGCGCCGGGTGCGACGCGTCGCGTCGCTCAGTCGCCACGCATGATCGCAAGGATGCGCAGCAGCTCGATGTAGATGAGGATCAGCGAGGCGGTTAGCGCGAACGCCGCCCGCCATGACTCCACCTCGGGAGCACCCGCGGCGACTCCCCGCTCGATCATGTCGAAGTCGAGAATCAGGTAGAAGATCCCGAGCCCGAGCCCGACGAAGCTCATGATGAGGCCCAGCCCGCCGAACTCGTTGAACCCGATCGAGGCGCCGAACTGGTAGAGGATGAAGTCGAAGAAGGTGACGAGGAAGAAGCCCATGCCGGCGATCACGACGAACTTGCGGAACTTGTCCGTCACCTGGATGTTGAAGAACTTGTAGGCAGCCAGCGTCGCGACGAAGGCCGCCACGGTCCCCAGCACCGCCTGGGCGACGATACCCGGGTAGAGCTTCTCGAACGCCTCCGAGGCGGCCCCCATGAAGAGGCCCTGCGCGACGGCGTAGAGCACGACGAGCGCCGGGGAGATGACGCGCCTGAAGCTCAGAACCAGGCCGAGCCCGGCACCCACCAGGGCGCCGCCGATCCAGGCGACGGGCACGTAGTTGGACTCACCAGCCGTCGCGCCGTCCGGCAGGAAGACCCAGGTCGCCGCGGCCGTGGCCACGACGATCAGCAGGGTCAGGGCGGTCCGGGAGATGACGGAGTCGATCGTCATCGGCTCGGCGAGCGTCGGTGCGGGCGGATACCCGTACCCCTGGTAGCTCTGGCCCGCTGCGGGATAGATCGAGTACCCGGTGGTCTGCGCGGCGCGACCGTTGAACGTGTCGCTGTTGTTCAGGATCGGGTTGCGGCTCTGCATGGGAACGCCCCTCCTCGACCTGGCTCCATGCCAGGTCACGAGACGATCATACGGGTTGAACGGCCGGTTTCCGAGACCGTCAGGCATGCCTGGTCGGGGCTCGAAACCGGCCTGTGCATGGGGATCCTAGGCCGAGGTGTTGCCCTGTCTGACGGCTTCCGCGGCGACCTCTCGCAGCTTGATGTTCCCCGTCTGCGAGACCCGCATCAGGAACTCGAAGGCCCGGTCCTCGTCGAGGCCGTACCTCTCCATCACGATCCCGATCGCCTGACCGATGACCTTGCGGGTCGCGAGGGCGTCGTGGAGGCCGTCCACCGTGTAGGAGTGACCCATCGCGATCGCCGCGTGCTTGGCGAAGAGCTGGGCCAGGGGAAGCTGGTCGGCCAGCAGCCCACCGACGGCGGCGTACAGGTTGAGCGCACCCCGGGACTGGGGGTTGTCGTAGAACTTCACCGCGAGCTGAGAGGCCAAGCCGAGCTTCGCCGCCGCTGGGCCGTAGCTCGGCCACCGGGGATCCGACGCGATGTCGGTGCTGCTGACTGCCTCTTCGGTGCTCGCGGCGTCGTAGCAGGGACCCTCGCGGAGCGAGTACTGGAGGGCGTCCGCCCGAGACGTGATCTCGTCAGTGGGTCCGAAGGTCTCGAGTTGACCGTCGGCGTACCGGACGGTGACGCTCGCGAAGTCGACACCAGGGATGGTGTCGCAGGCGCACTCGGTGATCCGGCTGAGGACTTCGCCCCTGCTGGTCGACGCATGAAGGTTCTCGGCGACCTTCGCCATGATGATGGCGACGCGCAACTCGTTCGCGCTCATGATGGGGGCTCCTCAAGGGAAAGCCTGGCCCGGCGCGGTCGACTTCCTTTCCACTGTCCCACGCGACCTTACGGAACCCTAATCATTCGCGTCCTGCGCCCTTTCGGGGCAGACACCGGCCCAGGGTTCGGCGAGGATGCGGAGTGTCCCCGCTCACGCACGACCAAGGAGAAGATGACGATGCCGGATACCCAGACGGCGGGAGTGCACTATGACGACCTGACGGCGCTCTTTATCAACTGCACCCTGAAGCGCTCACCTGAGACCAGTAACACCCAGGGCCTCGTCGACGTCAGCCGCGGCGTGCTCGAGAAACAGGGCGTGCACGTCGACGTCATCCGGGCCGTCGACCACGACATCGCCACCGGTGTCTGGCCCGATATGACTGAGCACGGCTGGAGCCACGACGAGTGGCCGGCGATCCACCGCGCTGTGATGGCCGCCGACGTGCTCATCATCGCCGGGCCGATCTGGCTCGGCGACAACAGCTCGGTGACGAAACTCATCATCGAACGCCTGTACGCCTGCTCGTCGCTTCTGAACGACGCCGGTCAGTACGCCTACTACGGACGGGTCGGAGGCTGCCTCATCACAGGCAATGAGGACGGCGTCAAACACTGTGCGATGAACGTCCTCTACAGCTTGCAGCACCTCGGGTACTCCATCCCTCCTCAAGCCGATGCTGGCTGGATCGGTGCCGCCGGGCCCGGGCCGTCGTACCTCGATCCCGGCTCGGGCGGCCCGGAGAACGACTTCACCAACCGCAACACGACCTTCATGACCTGGAACCTGCTGCATCTCGCCAGGCTGCTCAAGGACGCCGGCGGCTTCCCGGTCGGAGGCAACCAGCGCTCTGAGTGGGACGCAGGCTGCCGGTTCGACTTCGAGAATCCCGAGCACCGCTGACGCGGTTGGCCGCGGCACCTGGGCGGCGGCACGCCTGAGCCGTCTCAGCTGGCTGTCGTGCTGTGCTCCGGTGGGCGCGATCAAGACCCTGTGCCTCTCAGCCGGGAGGTGCGTGCGGCCACGCCGGGACCCCAGTCAGGGCTGCCCCGTCGGGAGCCACCTCACGCGGCTGTTACCGATGGTGGAGCGCCACGGCGCACGATGCAATCGCCCGGCGAGGCGGGGTGGCTGGGGGACCACGAAGGGTGCAACAGGAGTAGGTTGCCGTCAGTTCATCTTGACATCAAGGTCATTTCAGGAGGCGAAGCATGATTCTGGCGGCCGATAGCAGCCTAAGACTCGGGACAAACTGGGTCGACTACCTACTGATCGCAACGTACTTCGTCTTCGTACTCGGCATCGGCGTGATGGCCCGCCGAGCCGTCTCGACCAGCTTGGACTTCTTCTTGTCCGGGCGGTCGCTGCCGGCCTGGGTGACCGGCCTGGCGTTCATCTCCGCCAACCTCGGCGCCGTCGAGATCATCGGCATGTCGGCGAACGGTGCCCAGTTCGGTATCCCGACGGTGCACTACTTCTGGATCGGCGCCGTGCCGGCGATGCTCTTCCTCGGCGTGGTGATGATGCCGTTCTACTACGGCTCCAAGGTCCGGTCGGTCCCGGAGTTCATGCGCAAGCGGTTCGGTACCGGAGCGCACCTGGTCAACGCGCTCAGCTTCGCCCTCGCGCAGCTCCTCATCGCCGGCATCAACCTGTACCTGCTCGCCAACATCGTCCAGATCATCCTCGGCTGGCCCCTGTGGGTCTCCCTGATCATGGCCGCCGCCATCGTGTTGACCTACACCACGTTGGGGGGCCTCTCCGCCGCGATCTACAACGAGGTGCTGCAGTTCTTCGTGATCGTCGCGGCCCTCCTGCCCCTGACGATCATCGGGCTGAGCAAGGTCGGCGGCTACAGCGGGCTGAAGGACAAGATCGCCGCGACCCATGGCGGGTCCGCGCAGCTGTCGTCGTGGCCGGGCACCAACCTCACGGCGATCAGCAACCCGACCCTCTCGGTCATCGGCCTGGTCTTCGGTCTGGGCTTCGTGCTCTCCTTCGGGTACTGGACGACGAACTTCGTCGAGGTCCAGCGCGCGATGGCGAGCAAGTCGATCTCGGCCGCGCAACGGGCCCCGATCATCGGCGCCTTCCCGAAGATGTTCATCCCGTTCATCGTGATCTTCCCCGGGATGATCGCCGGGGTGCTGGTGACTCAGGTGGCCAAGGCGAAGGCGTCGGGCGACCCGAAGTTCGACTACAACAACTCGCTGCTGTACCTGATCCGGGACCTGCTCCCCAACGGCATGCTCGGCGTTGCCATCGCAGGCCTGCTGGCCTCGTTCATGGCAGGGATGGCGGCGAACATCTCGGCCTTCAACACCGTCTTCTCCTATGACCTGTGGCAGACGTACTTCAGGAAGGACAAGCCCGACCACTACTACCTCGCCATCGGTCGGTGGGCGACCTTGGCGGCCACGTTGATCGCGATCGGAACGGCCACCTTTGCCGCGTCCTACTCCAACATCATGGCCTACCTGCAGACGCTCTTCGGCTTCTTCAACGCTCCGCTCTTCGCGACGTTCATCCTGGGCATGTTCTGGAAGCGGATGTCGGCCACCGCGGGCTGGGTGGGGCTGGTATCCGGCACGGCCGCGGCGATCCTCGTCGGGATCCTGAGCGTGGACGCGCTGGGCAGCCTGTCGACGGGAACGATCTCGTCCCTGTCGGGTCAGGGGGCGAGCTTCGCCGCGGCGGGTGCGGCCTTCGTGGTCGACATCGTGGTCAGCGTCCTTGTCTCGATGGTGACAAGTCCACGGGAGGAGTCCGAGCTGAGAGGCCTCGTCTACAGCCTGACCCCCCGACAGGACTTCCACGACGACAACGAGGGTGCGCTCGCGTGGTACCAGCAGCCGACCAAGCTGGCCGGGGTCGGTCTCGGCCTGGTCATCATCTTGAACATCATCTTCTGGTGAGGAGGAGCTGACCATGGCAGAACAGACAAGTGAGAAGACCCGCCACACCGCTGGCGCGTTCGACATCAGGACGTTCATCGCAGCCCTGATGGGTATCTACGGCGTGATCTTGCTGCTGACCAGCTTCTTCGGCGCCCACAAGACGACCGACGGAAGCACGGCCTCTGGCAGCATCAACCTCCTGGTCGGCATCGGTCTGATGATCTTCGCTGCGCTGATGCAGGGCTGGGCGCTGTGGCGCCCGACCGTGGTCGACGAGGAGGCGCTGGAGCGGGAGAGGGCCGAGCAGGAAGGTCAGCCGCCCGCGCACTGACGCAGTATCGTCCCATCGGCCAACACGCCCCCGACCTGAAGGGCGGGCAATCCCGTCTATCACGACGCATACGTTATTTTCTGCCCTGATCACCGCCTATTGCCCGCGTCTACTCACGGAGTCAGGTGGGTTCGTCACCGATTGGCCTCGGATGAGCCGAATCCGCGGGCGAACTGCGTGTGGAGTGTTTAGCGTGCTTACCAAAGGCAGGGCTGCGCGTGCACCGGCGGGTCGGCTAGCTCGTTGTCGGCCTGAGGCCGACTTCAGGGCATGAGAGGTGCAGATACGGAGATCGTATGACATGGGAACAATAGGTTCTTTGCGCGTATTTGTGGCGGGCTTATCCGCCGCGGTGCTCGCCGGCACGCTGATGATCGGCTCGCCGATGGTCGACACGGCGTTCGCCGCAACTGGGCCGGTGTCCACCACTCCGGCTAACTACACCCCCTACCTGGACCCCAACGTGGCGAGCCAGAACATCCAGCAGCTGGCGCAGTGCGGATCGACGATGTATGCGGTCGGAACGGTCAGCTCCGTGAAACAGGGCTCGGGCACCTATGCCCGCGACAACGCATTCTCGTTCTCGGCAACCAACGGCGCGATGACGAGCTGGGACCCCAACGTCAACGGCCGCGTCAACTCGATCACATTCAAGCCCGATTGTTCGAAAGCCTATCTAGGCGGCATGTTCACGACGGTGCATGGCTCGGCGGTGAAGAACATCGCCGCGGTGGACACCAGCACCGGTGCGGTGATCAGCACCTTTGCTGCCAACGCCCTCGCGCAAGTCTCGACCTTGCAGTATGTCAACGGACAGGTGATCGTCGGTGGCGAGTTCAGCAAGATCAATGGCACGAGCCGCACCCGGCTGGCCAGCCTCGATCCAGTTACCGGAAAGGCGACCAGCTATGTGAACCTGTCTATCTCGGGACAATACGCTGGCAGCAGCAACCCGACAAAGGTGTTCAACTCGCAGGTCAGCCCCGACGGCACCAGGATGCTCATCGAAGGCGTCTTCACGAGCGTTGCAGGGCAGTCGCGTCAACAGGTCGCGATGCTCGACCTCGCCGGCCCGGCGGTGACCGTGGACGCCTGGCATGCAACCGAGCTCGACAGCCCCTGCGTCACCAACGAGGCGTTCTACGCCAAGGCGGCGGCGTGGTCGCCCGACAGCGCCACCATCTATGTCGCGACCACAGGCTACAAACCGCTCGGGAGCCACACCTCGGACCCACGATCCGGTCTCTGCGACGCCGCCGTCGCGTTCCCCTCGACCGCATCGACAGTCAGCCATATCTGGATCAACTACACGGGCTGCGACTCGCTCTACAGCGTCGCCGCTGACGCCACCAACGTCTACATCAGCGGCCATGAACGGTGGGCCGACAACTCGCTGGGCTGCGACGCTGCCGGTCCGGGCTCGGTCGACCGCCCAGGCATCGGCGACATCGACCCCGGCACCGGACGCGCCACCAGCTGGAACCCCACCCGCGACCGCGGCCATGGTGCTCAAGATCTACTGCTCACCGCTGCCGGCCTGTGGATCGCCTCCGACAACGGCAAAGATGGTTCCTCGCAGAAATGCGGCGGGGTCGGCAAGCATGGCGGCATCTGTTTCTTCCCCTGATCAGTGGCTTTCATCTGGCGGATGCCTATGGATCGAGCCTCTGCCGGGGTTCGTCGGTACCTGGTTCGCCCTCGCAACCGTAACCGGATAGCCCAATCAGGTCGTGACGAATGGCGACGTCCTCTGCGCGTGGGACCCGTCCACGCCAGCACCCGGACGCTGGAAGCGGTGCCCCCGGTGGGACTCGAACCCACACTGAGCGCCTTTTAAGGGTGCGTCCTCTGCCATTGGGATACGGGGGCGTCTGCGGACATCCTAGGAGCCGATGGTCACGCTAGGCGTACGCCAGGTGCGCCGCCTCCGCCAACACCGCGTCGAGCATCGCCTCGGTGAGCCTCCCAGTGAACGTGTTCTGCTGGCTTGGGTGGTAGCAGCCGAGGACCACGAGGTCCCCGTCGCCGCTCCGAGCACCCTGCCCCGACCGGGACGACGGTCGCTCGAGCCCGAGCCGGGCGCCATGGCCGAAGGCGGGCCGGGGGCGGGGTACGACATACCCCTGCCGGGCGACCGCTCGCAGCAACACCTGCCAGGCATACAGGCCGAGGCAGACGACCGCACGGGTCGATGGCAGCACCAGCCCGAGCTCAGCGTCCAACCACGGCGCGCAGGTGTCACGCTCGGCCGGTGTCGGTGCGTTGTCCGGCGGAGCGCACCGCACAGCGGCCACCATCCGGGTGTCGATCAGCTCCTGCCCGTCACCGGCATGCACGCTGGTCGGCTGCGCGGCCAGGCCGGCCCGATGCAAGGAAGCGAACAACCAGTCGCCCGAGCGGTCGCCGGTGAACACTCGGCCAGTGCGGTTCCCGCCGTTGGCAGCCGGCGCCAAGCCGACGACCAGCACCCGCGGTCGAGCGCTCCCCCACCCCGCGATCGGGCGACCCCAGTACGGCTCGCCGGCGAACGACCGCCGCTTCTCCGAGGCAACGGCCTCCCGCCAGCCGACCAGACGCGGGCATGCCCGGCACACCGAGATGACGGCCTCGATCCGGCCGAGACCTTCGGCCTGCTGCGCCAGTTCGGCGACATCGGCGGCACTTGCGGCGAGTGGGGTATCGGGCTGAGCCGGGTCGCCGGGCCAACCGGTCCCAGGCGGCACCGGGCTCGCAAAGGTCTGGCCGGTGAGCGGATGCGGCAGCAGCGGATCGGCTGTCATACCGGGACCACCGTCATGCCATCGACCAGGCGATCCCGTCGAGGATGTCGTGTTCGGACACCACCGTCTCGCTGACCCCCGCGCGCCGCACGACGGCCGATAGGACCAGCGCCCCTCCCCCGATCACGTCGGCCCGGCCAGGATGCATGAAGCCCAGCCGGCAACGCGTCGCGACACTCATGGCCACGATCTCGTCGACAGCCGCGAGCAGGTCCACGGTCCGTAGCCGTGCGTGGTGCACCCGGTTGCGGTCATAGGTCGACAGCCCCAGGACCATCGCCGCCATCGTGGTCACGGTTCCTGAGACCCCGACCAGAGTGCCGACCTCGTCGAGCACGTCGCCAGTGCTGTCGAGCGCGGCCTCGATGTCGTCCGCCGCCGCGCGCAGCTCGTCGGGAGTCGGCGGGTCGTGGTGCAGGTGCCGCTCGGTCATACGGACCGAACCGATGTCGAGCGAGCGGCCACGAACAGGTCCGAAGTCGCCCGAGCGCGATACCAGCTCGGTCGACCCGCCCCCGAGGTCGGCAACAACCAATGGCCTGTCGACGCGACCGGCATCGCTCAGCCCGCGGGTGGCCCCGTCGTATGACAGCAGCGCCTCAACCTCGCCCGTCACGATCTCCGGCGGCACCCCGACACGGGCAGCGACACCGTCCGTGAACGCCTGGCGGTTCGAGACGTCACGCGCCGCCGACGTCGCCACGAACCGGACCCGATCCGGTCGCCCCGCCTCGATCAGCTCGGCGTAGTCGTCGAGGGTGGCGAAGGTCCGGGCCAGCGCCTCGTCGGTGAACGTGCCTGTCCGGTCCACGTCCTGACCCAGCCGGACGATCTCGGTCCGGCGGTGCAGCTCGACGGATCGGCCCGACTCGACGTCGAGATCGGCGATCAGCAGGCGCAACGAGTTCGTGCCGCAGTCGAGTGCGGCAACCCGGGTCACGGCGTGTCCACCAGTGGGACGGTCACAGCAGTGCGGTGGACACACGCCCCGCCCTTCCACCATCGGCCGAGCAGCTCGAGTGCTTCGTCGCCGAGCGGGTTCACCCCGGGCCCCGCCGCCAGCGAGTGCGCCGCGAGTACGTGGAGGCACTTGACGCGGCTGGGCATCCCGCCGGCGGACACGCCAGCGATCTCCTCGATGCGCTGGTAGCCGTCACGGTCACGTAGATACGCCTCGTGGGCCCGGCGGTACGCCGTCGCCAGCTCGCCGTCGTCTCGCAGCCGCTTCGTCATCTGGCCCATCAGGCCGCTGGCCTCGAGGGTGCCGATCTGCGAGGCCGCCCGTGGACAGCTGAGGTAGTACAGCGTCGGGAAGGGGGTGCCGTCACTGAGCCGGGGTGACGTGACGATCACATCCGGGTTCGAGCAGGGGCAGCGGTGCGCCACGCCCACCACGTCTCGCGGCGGACGGCCTAGCTGCTGACGGACGATCCAGTGGTCTCGCGGTGACAGCGGAGGCAGGGCTACCGACCGGCCGAACTGGTGCGATGCCGCTGGCCCGGCTGACGGGAGTCTTGCCGGCCGGTGACACCGATTCGCTTCGCGGGGTGCGGCCCGGACTGCTTCGCAGCGGCCAGCGTGGCCGGGTCCTGGCCTGCCTGAACCACCGAGTCCCACGCAGCCTGGTACCACGCGTGAGTACTGGCCGGCGCAGCCGACACGGGCGACGACAGCGTGCTCGATCCCGTGCAGGTCACCGGCTTGCCCGACGAGTCGAGGACGGTGTATCCCGTCTCGCCCGGCATCACCCAGTTGAACCTGCACCGGGCCTGCTCCTCGATGTACGACCGGTCGTGCCAGCGCCGGTTCGTCTGGTGGAGCTGAGCAACGGCCGCTTTGCTGTTGGCGATCTGGTCGGTGAGCGCGCTGATCTCGTTGCGTTGCCGGAGCCAGGCCCGTGCGCTCGACGCGTACGAGACGGCCAGGACCAGCATCACCAGGAACAGGATCGCCGCGCGACCGGTGAGCTTGGCCTTCGACCGGGGCGGCGCCGGAGCCACCGAGGCGCCGACCATCGAGGTACGACGCTCGGCCGGCGAGGCTCGACGCGGCCGTCGTCCAGCGCGTCCGGATTTGGGCCGGGGGGTCGAGGCGGGTCGAGGTCGAGAGGCCATCAAGGCATCAGCTCCCGGTGAAGCGGGGGAAGGCGCCGCGACCGGCATACCGAGCCGCGTCCGCGAGCTCCTCCTCGATGCGCAGCAGCTGGTTGTACTTCGCCACCCGCTCAGACCGTGCGGGCGCGCCGCTCTTGATCTGACCGCAGTTGATGGCCACCGCGAGGTCGGCGATGAAGGTGTCCTCGGTCTCGCCGGAGCGGTGGCTCATCATGCAGCGCATCCCGCTGCGGTGGGCGAGGTCGACGGCGTCGAGGGTCTCGGTCAGGCTGCCGATCTGGTTGACCTTGACCAGCAGGGCGTTGGCGGACTTCTCGTCGATACCTCGGCGCAGGCGCTCCACGTTGGTCACGAACAGGTCGTCGCCGACGATCTGTACCTTGGTGCCGACGGAGGCTGTCATCGCGTTCCAGCCCTCCCAGTCGTCCTCGCTCATCGGGTCCTCGATCGACACGATCGGATAGTTCGCTGCCAGCTCGGCGTAGTAGGCGGCCATGTCGTCGGAGGACTTCTCGGTGCCCTCGAAGGTGTAGCGCAGGGACTTCTCGTCGTAGAACTCTGTGGCGGCCACGTCCATCGCGAAGGCGATGTCCGTGCCCGGGGTCAAGCCCGCCTTCTCGGTGGCCGTGGTGATCAGGTCCAATGCCTCACGGTTGGACCCGAGGCTGGGGGCGAAGCCGCCCTCGTCGCCGAGGCCGGTGGCGTACCCCTGGCCCTTCAGCACAGCCTTGAGAGAGTGGTAGACCGCCACGCCCTGCTCCAGCGCCTCGGCGAACGTGGGTGCTCCGATCGGCGCGATCATGAACTCCTGGATGTCGACATTGCTGTCCGCGTGCGCGCCGCCGTTGAGGATGTTCATCATCGGGACGGGAAGCAGGAAGGCGTTGGGGCCGCCGACATAGCGGAACAGCGGAAGCTCGGCGGACTCCGCAGCGGCCTTGGCCACGGCCAGCGAGACTCCCAAGATCGCGTTGGCGCCGAGTTTCGCCTTGTTGGGCGTGCCGTCCAGGTCGACCAGCATCTGGTCGACGACGCGCTGCTCGTCGGAGGAGACGCCGAGCAGGGCTTCGGCGATGGTGTCGTTGACGGCAGCGATGGCCTTGCCGACGCCCTTTCCGCCGTACCAGGAGCCGCCGTCGCGGAGCTCGGCTGCCTCGAACTGGCCGGTGGAGGCTCCGGACGGGACGGCTGCGCGTCCCACGACACCGTTGTCGAGGCCCACCTCGACCTCGATGGTCGGGTTTCCTCGCGAGTCCAGAATCTCTCTCGCACCGATAGCGGTGATGTGTGCCACAGCGTCTCCTCACAGCGGGTTGGGTCGGTGGTCAGCCTAACCGGGTTCGCGCGCTGTGGCAGGTGTGGCACGCTGTTCGTTGTCGTGCACCTGAGCCATCGCCCGCCGGACCCGTGCTCGCAGGGCCTGCTCAGGGTCGATACCCGCGGAGTGGGCCTCGGCGACCAGCGCGAACAGGGCCTCTCCCAGCGTCTCCTCGGTGCGCGGCGGGCTGGCAGCCCGGCCCGCCGGCTCCGGCTGGACGCCGACCCTCGTCGGGGTGACACCAGACGTCCGGCCCAGCAGCTTGTCGGCCAGGGCCAGCGCCGGCAGCCCCGGCGGTATCCCGTCCAGCACGGAGGTCCGCGACTTCTCGGCGGCCTTGATCTGGTCCCATTGGCTCTGGACGCCCTCGGCGCTGCGGGTATCAGGCCCGTCGTCACCCGCCGGGATCGGCGCTACAGCGAACACGTGCGGGTGTCGGTGGATCAGCTTGTCGACGATGCCGGCCGCGACATGGTCGATGCCGAACGGCTCACTGTCGTGCTCCTCCGCCAGCCGCGCGTGGAAGACGACCTGGAGCAGCAGGTCGCCGAGCTCCTCGCGCAGGTGGTCGCGGTCGCCGGTCTCGATCGCCTCGACGGTCTCGTAGGTCTCCTCCACCAGATACTGCACCAGCGACTCGTGGGTCTGTCGGCGGTCCCAGGGGCACTCGGCACGCAGCCTGTCCATCACCTCGACGAGGTCGAGCAGCCGGGCACCCACCGGGTCGAAGGAGCCGGTGAGCACCTCGAGGTCCGGCGGGTGGGACGCTCGCTCGGCGCCGGCTACCAGCTGGGCGGCCAGCTGATGCATCAAGACGTCGTCGCCATCGTCGGAGGCGAGCCACACCACGT
>JBBSET010000023.1:0-53090 GCA_038239485.1 Propionibacteriales bacterium | reverse complement strand
TTGTCGTTGTTCGCACGGATCGGCGTCGGTGTGTTTCGGTCACTCAACCGCAAGCTGTACGAGGACAAGGTCATCGCGGAGGCGACGATCCGGAACAGCACCCTCGCCTGGGTGATCGTGCGGGCGCCTGCCTTGGCCGACGGACCTGCACGAGGCGGCTACAAACACGGTGCGGCGATAGGCATCAACCCGGCGAAGAAACTGAACCACGCCGATATCGCGGCCTTCCTCGTCGCCTGCGCCGGCAACGCGGCCTTCGATCGCACGACCCAAGTCGTCGGCTACTAGAGTTGGCTCGCACATCGACCCGAGATCGCTGACGGCGGTCGACGGGGTCGAGGTGCGCGGCCTCTGCCGGTGCAGAGCTCCAGCAGGTGGCCACCCGCTAGGCGGTGCAGCCGCGGTCGACTTTGGCGTCATGGCGTACGTCGGCGGCGAGCGACCGGGCGGCGGCGACGTCGGGGAAGACCACACTCTGCGCACCGACATACCCGGTACCGCCCTGCAGGACACAGACCTTCACTCGGGCGGGGTTGACCTCGAGCACGGTTCGGGCCAACCGGTAGAGGTCGACGGGGTTCACGGTGGTGTCGGCGTACTGGGCGAGAAGGCCGAGGGCGCGCTCGAAGAACCCCGGCCGGCCCAGCTTGCCAAGGATCGTTGCGAGGCCGCCCTTGAGCAGCTGGCCCTGGTCCATCGAGCGGTTGAAGTCGCCCGCCGGGAGGCCGTGCCTGATCCGGGCGAAGGCGAGCGCCTGGACCCCGGTGAACTTATGCATACCGGGGTGGAACACCTGGCCCTGGTCGTTCATGTTGAACGTCACCTTCGCCGTGATCCCGTTGATGCCCCCGACCATGCGGATCAGGCCCGGGAAGCTCGTCACGAAGACGTAGTCGGGGGTGATACCGGTGAAGTTCGCCACCGTCTGGGCGGTCAGCTCCGGCCCGCCGAACACCATTGCGGCGTTGATCTTGTTCTGGCCGTAACCCGGGATGTTGACATACGAGTCTCGCGGGATGCCGATCGTCACGCCGCGGTGGGTGACGGGATCGATGCCGACCAGCTGGATCGCGTCGGAGCGGCTGCCGAGGTACGGCTGTCCCGGCCGGGCGTCGGATCCCAGCGCCAAGATCCAGACGACATGGTCGGTGGCGTCGAGGCCGTGTGCGGTCTCGAGCTTGATAAGGGTGAACTCGGTCGGGTAGTGGCTGTCGTTCGGGATGAGCAGCCCGAGCAGCGCGAGCAGCACCCCGAAGGTCGCCAGTCTCCGGACGATGCGCGTACCGCGCCTGACGCGGATGGTCACGACGCCTCCTTGGACCGCTGCAGGTCGTAGCCGAAGATTCTCCAGCGCTGCTTGTCGCGGGTGAGGTAGACATCGCCCGAGACGGCAAAGTGCACGAGCGAGCCGTCCTGCTGCTCGCCGGTCAGGACCAGTCGCACCTTGGCCGTGGCGCCACCCGTGATGCCGCCGTGGGCGAAGATGTACAGCGTCGCCAACTGCTTGTCGGCGACGAGGGCCACCAGGTCAGGGCCCAGGGCCGCGTTGGTCGTAAGGTCCTTGTCGTGGGCACCTTGGGCGGCCGCGCCCCTCGTCCACGAGCTGAACGCGTCCGGGAAGGCCGAGGCGGGATAGTCCGGCTTGAGGAACGCCCCGTCGAACCAGGCCGCCACCGGCGCGCCGACGGCGACACGAAGGCGGTGGCGCTCCGAGCGGTGCACACCGTCGCCGAGCTGGCCGATGGTCACGCGCAGAGGGGAGCTGGCGCGGGTCAAAGTGACCTGCGGCGCCGTCGCCGTCGCCGTCGTGCGGGGCGCCGCGCTGGACGTGTCCGGGGGGGAGGTGGTGTCGCCGTGCGACGTACAGGAAGCGCACAGCCAGCAGACGAAGGCTGTGGCGGCCAGACGCGAGGTCGTCCGTCGCAATGGCATCCCCTGCAGCATTGTGCAGCAGGTCAGGCGACTCAAGTGACCACGCCGTCAAGGGACCACTCTGTCTCCTGCCATGCGATTGAGTGGCTGACTGCCGTCGAGCTTGCGCGAGGGTTAGCCTTGACTGGTCCCACACCACGAGAACCGCAGGCGGAAGAGGCGAAACGAAGGCCGTGTCCCATACCCCGCACGAAAGTGCGACATCCGATTTCGGAGCCAACGAGTGGCTCGTCGATGAGATGTACGACCAGTACCTCGACGACCCGCAGTCCGTCGACGAAGCGTGGCGGGAACTGTTCAAGGAGCGCGGCGACGGGTCCGCGACGGATACGCCGGCGCGTCCGGAGCCCGCGGGAAACGGCCAGGTCGAAAAAGCGTCGGAGAGCAAGGGCCCGGGCGTCCAAGGCACCGACGTCAAGGGCACCGACGTCAACGGAACAATGAGCTCGCGACCGGCCGGAGCGCAACCTGCTGCCAAGCCCGAAGCCCAGACTCCCGCCTCGGCCAGCCCACCGCTCGGCAAGCCCGCGCCCAAACCTGGCCTCAGTCCGGCACCGGTTCCGACGGTGACCATCCCCAGCCCCAACCCGGCCGCGGCTACCGGGTCCCCGGCGACGTCGGCTGCGAGCGCGACCACGCCCAGCAGCCACGACACCCCGAAGCTGGTCGCCGCCAAGAACGCCACCGGTCGACCGGTCCCGAAGGACGAGCCCGACGAGGCGCCGGCCGGTGACAGGGCGGAAGAGTCTCAGCACGTGATCCTGCGCGGGTCGTCGGCGCGCACGGTCGCCAACATGGACGAGAGCCTCACCGTCCCGACGGCGACCAGCGTGCGGACCGTTCCGGTGAAGCTGCTCATTGACAACCGGATCGTCATCAACAACCACCTGGCCAGGGCTCGCGGCGGCAAAGTGTCGTTCACCCACGTCATCGGCTTCGCCCTCGCCAAGGCTCTCAAGGCGATGCCCGACATGAACACCGGTTTCGAGGTCGTCGACGGGCGTCCGAACCTGGTGAAGCCGGCGCACGTCAACCTCGGCCTGGCTATCGACGTACCGAAGTCGGACGGCACCCGCCAGCTGCTCGTCCCCTCGATCAAGGCTGCGGAGACGATGGGTTTCGCTGCCTTCTGGGGCGCGTACGAGGACGTGGTCCGACGGGCCCGCGACAACAAGCTGACAGTCAAGGACTTCAGGGGCACGACCGTCAGCCTGACGAACCCCGGCACCATCGGTACCAACCACTCGGTGCCCCGGCTCATGAGCGGGCAGGGCTGCATCATCGGGGTCGGGGCGATGGACTACTCGCCGGAGTGGCAGGGCGCCTCGGAGGAGACGCTGGCCCGCAATGCGATCAGCAAGGTCATGACGTTGACCTCGACCTACGACCACCGAGTCATCCAGGGTGCCACCTCGGGGGAGTTCCTACGCCGACTGCACGGGCTGTTGCTCGGCGAGGACGGGTTCTACGACGAGATCTTCCGAGCGCTGCGCATCCCCTACGAGCCGATCCGCTGGGCCAGCGACATCTCCGCCAACCACGACGACGAGGTCAGCAAGCAGGCCCGCATCCTGGAGATGATCCACGCCTACCGGGTGCGCGGTCACATGATGGCCGACACCGACCCGCTGGAGTACCGTCAGCGCAGCCATCCCGACCTCGAGGTCGGCACCCACGGCCTGACCCTGTGGGACCTCGACCGCGAGTTCGCGACGGGCAACTTCGGCGGCCAGCGGTTCATGAAGCTGCGCAAGATCCTCGGCATCCTGCGCGACTCGTACTGCCGCACGACCGGCATCGAGTACATGCACATCCAGGACCCCGAGCAGCGGCGCTGGATCCAGGAGCGGGTCGAGCGCGGGCACACCAAGCCGCCTCGCGAGGAGCAGCTACGCATCCTGCACAAGCTCAACCAGGCAGAGGCGTTCGAGACCTTCCTGCAGACCAAGTTCGTCGGGCAGAAGCGGTTCAGCCTCGAAGGCGGCGAGACGACGATCCCGCTGCTCGACGAGATCTGCGAGGCCGCTGCCAAGGCCGAGCTCGACGAGGTCGCGATCGGCATGGCGCACCGCGGCCGCCTCAACGTCCTGGCCAACATCGTGGGCAAGCGGTACGCCCAGATCTTCCGCGAGTTCGAGGGCAACATCGACCCGCGGACGGTGCAGGGCTCAGGTGACGTGAAGTACCACCTCGGCGCGGAGGGCGAGTTCGTCGCCGGCTCGGGCGAGAAGATCAAGGTGTCCGTCGCCGCGAACCCGTCGCATCTGGAAGCGGTGGACCCCGTCCTCGAGGGAATCGCGCGCGCCAAGCAGGACCTGCTCAACAAGGGGGCGGCCTACCCGGTGCTCCCCCTTCTCGTGCACGGCGACGCGGCCTTCGCGGGTCAGGGGGTCGTGGCCGAGACCCTCAACCTGTCTCAGCTTCGCGGCTATCGCACCGGCGGCACGATCCACGTCGTGGTCAACAACCAGGTCGGGTTCACGACCTCCCCGTCGGCGTCGCGCTCGTCGCTGTACTGCACCGACGTGGCCCGAATGGTCCAGGCGCCGATCTTCCACGTCAACGGCGACGATCCCGAGGCCTGCATGCGGGTGGCGCAGCTTGCATTCGAGTACCGCCAGGCATTCAAGGAGGACGTCGTCATCGACCTGGTGTGCTACCGGCGCCGGGGCCACAACGAGGGCGACGACCCCTCCTACACCCAGCCGCTGATGTACGACCTGATCGAGCACAAACGATCGGTGCGCAGGCTCTACACCGAGGCCCTGATCGGGCGCGGTGACATCACCGTGGAGGAGGCCGAGCGGGCCCTCAAGGACTACCAGCAGCAGCTCGAGCGGGTCTTCGCGGAGGTCCGCGAGGTGAAGAACACGACCGACGAGTACATCACGGTGCCGGCTTATCCTACTAAGCACGGGGCCAGCGACGGCGACGAGACCGCCGTCTCGCCCGAGGTTCTGAAGCGGATCGCCGAATCGCACGTCAACGCCCCCGAGGGCTTCACCGTCCACCCCAAGGTGCTCCCCCAGCTGCAGCGCCGGGCGGCGGCGATCACGGACGGCCCGATCGACTGGGGAACAGGCGAGATCATCGCCTTCGGGTCGCTACTGATGCAGGGCCGCCCGGTACGTCTCTCCGGCCAGGACTCCAGGCGCGGCACGTTCGTCTCTCGGTTCGCCACGGTGATCGACCGCAAGAACGCCGCCGAGTGGACCCCGCTGCAGAACCTGTCGGAGGACCAGGCGCAGTTCTACGTCTATGACTCCTTGCTGTCGGAGTACGCCGCGATGGGTTTCGAGTACGGCTACTCGGTCGCGAGGCCGGAGGCGCTCGTGCTCTGGGAGGCCCAGTTCGGCGACTTCGTCAATGGGGCCCAGACGGTGATCGACGAGTTCATCTCGTCCGGTCAGGCCAAGTGGCAGCAGCACTCTGGCGTCGTGCTGCTGCTGCCGCACGGCTACGAAGGCCAGGGCCCGGACCACTCGTCGGCCCGCATCGAGCGTTTCATGACGCTCGCCGCAGGTGAGTCGTTCACGGTGGCCCAGCCGTCCAACCCAGCAAGCTACTTCCACCTACTACGCCAGCACTCGCTCGGCAGCACGCACCGGCCGATGGTGGTCTTCACTCCGAAGTCGATGCTGCGACGCAAGGACGCCACGTCGCAGCCCGACGACTTCACGTCGGGGACCTTCCGGCCCGTCATCGGCGACGACGTCGCCGACACGGGCAAGGTCGAGCAGCTGCTGCTGTGCACCGGCCGCATCGGCTGGGACATTATCGAGAGGCGGAGCCGGCTCGGCGAGCCCGGCCAGCGGATAGCGATCGCGCGGCTCGAGCAGCTCTACCCGCGCCCAGTCGACGAGGTCAAGGCCGAGATGGCCAAATACCCGAACCTGAAGGGGATCCGCTGGGTCCAGGACGAGCCGTCCAACATGGGTGCCTGGCCGCACATGAAGCTGAACCTTGCCCCCGAGCTCGGCGACATCCCGTTCGAGCGGGTCTCCAGGCCGGAGTCCGCGGCACCCTCGGTCGGGCAGCTCAAGGTGCACCAGGAACAGCTACAGGCGCTGCTCGACGCGGCCTTCGCCTGATCGCTCGCCGTGTACTTCACCGACCGCGGCATCGAGGAGCTGCAGACCAGACGAGGCGACGACGAGGTGAGCCTCGACTGGCTGGCCGAGAGGCTACGGGAGTTCGTAGACCTCAACCCGGAGTTCGAGGTCCCGGTCGAGCGGCTGGCCACCTGGCTGGCGCGCCTCGACGACCCCGACTGACCAGCCGGGCCCTACGATCAGCCGCGGAGCCAACTTCTCCCACGCGGGGGGGCCAACGTCTTCGGCCCGGTCAGGTCGTGAAGACGACCTTGCCGAAGACGTCGCCGTCGACCATGGCCGCGAAACCGTCACGGGCCCGGTCCAGCGGTATGGCCCGGTCGACGAGCGGACGCGTCCCGGAGATGTCCAGCAGGTCGACCAGCTGCCGCAGCTCGTCCCGGGTGCCCATCGTCGAACCCTGGATACGCAGCTGGAGGAAGAACACCCGGGTCAGCTCGGCGTTGTCGGGCTGCGGCCCGCTGGTCGTGCCGGAGATGACGACCGTGCCCCCGGGCCGCAGCGACTTCAGGGAGTGACTCCAGGTCGCTGCGCCGACGGTCTCCATCACGGCGTCGACTCGTGCAGGCAACCGAGCACCCGGCTCGTAACATTCCAGTGCTCCGATCTCGACCGCCCTGGCCCGTTTGGTCTCGTCCCGGCTGGTCGCGAAGACGCGCAGCCCGGCGGCGCGGCCGAGCATGATCAGTGCGGTCGCGACGCCACCACCGGCACCTTGGACGAGAACACTGTCGCCCGGCTTGAGCCGACCCTGGGTGAACAGCATCCGGTAGGCGGTGAGCCAGGACGTCGGTAGGCAGGCCGCCTCCTCGAACGACAACGAGGCCGGCTTGGGTACGACATTGCGCCGGGGCACCGCCACCCGCTCGGCCATGGCCCCCTGGTTCTTCTCCGACAGCAGCGAGCGCTGCGGGTCGAGGGTCTCGTCGCCGGACCAGTCCGGGGATCCGATGACCGCATGGACGACCACGTCGTTGCCGTCGGCGTCGGTGCCGGCCGCATCGCAGCCGAGGATCATCGGCAGCCGATCTGCCTGCAGCCCCACTCCGCGGAGCGACCAGACGTCGTGATGGTTCAGGGCCGCCGCCTTGACGTCGACCACGACCCAGCCCTCGGGAGCGGTCGGATCGGGACGCTCTCCCAGCCTCAGCCCGGCTAGGGGGTCGTCGACGTCGATGGACTCGGCATAGGCGGCGAACATGTCCCCACCCTAATGACGTCGGCCCGACGTCGGCCTAGTGACGTCGCCGCCGCGCCATCGGCCAGATCCGGAACAGAACGCGCGCGACAACGTCGGAAGCCGCCACCGCACCGACGAGCCACGAGTCCACCCCCTCCGACGGGTTGTCCCGCTCCACCCACCACCCGCCGTCGACCCTCGCGGTCACCCGCTTCACCGCCAGCGGTCGGCCGGGAAGCCGCACCACGCAGAGGTCGCCGACCCGGGGTGGGGCACCATAGCGGATCAGCAGCCGGTCCCCGTCGTACAACGTCGGCTCCATGGAGCGGCCGCGGACGACGGCAAGACCGAACGTCGCTGCGACCATCGCCACCACCTCGCTTCAACGCCTCGATCGGGGGCACAGTAACCTCGCAACTACCTCAACCCGCGACAACACCCTCGCGTGTCCGACTGAAAGGACCACCCATGGTTCCCCGCTTCATCGCCCGGACAATCGACGTATCGGCGCACTGCGACCTCCCCTGCGGGGTCTACGACCCGGCTCAGGCCAGGATCGAGGCCGAATCGGTCAAGGCCATCATCGCCAAGGTTGCCGGCAACGACGACCCGGACTTCCGTACCCGCGCGATCTTGATCAAGGAGCAGCGCTCCGAGCTCGTCAAACATCACCTCTGGGTGCTGTGGACGGACTACTTCAAGCCTCCGCACTTCGAGAAGTACCCTCAGCTGCACACGCTGTTCAACGAAGCGACGAAGCTTGCCGGCGCATCGGGCACCAAGGACAGCATGGACGCCGCAAAGGCCGACGAGCTGCTCGCCAAGATCGACGAGATCGCCGCCATCTTCGCCGAGACCAAGAAGGCCTGACCCACCGAGCCGACCCGGACGGTGGCCACGCGCCACCTGCCCGGGTCGTGACGTGACGTGACGTGCGAGAGGGACCGCCACCGCTGCGGTCGGCCCGACTAGGACCCCGGTCGAGAGACGGCCATGCTGTCCCGGAGATAGTCGAGCAGGGCGGTCACTCTTACCGGCTGTTCGTACAGGAAACCCTGGGCGAGGTCGATGCTGGTCGACCGCAGGAAGTCATGCTGCTCCTGTGTCTCCACGCCGGTCGCGACGCAGGCCACCCCCAAGTCGTGGGCCAGGCTCGCATAAGCCCCGATGACGGCCGTCGAGACCCTGTCGAACGGTGACTGCTGCACGAAGCGCCGAGCGATCTTGATCTCCCGCAGAGGCAGCGTCCGCAGGTGCACGGAGGAACCCGACGCCGAGCCGAAATCGTCGATACCGAGGCCGACACCGATGTCGACGAGGTTGAGGAGGGTCCGACGCGTGCGGCTGGTGAGCCCGCTGAGCGAGCGCTCGCACAGCTCAAGGGTGAGCCGGCTCGGTGGAAGTCCGGCGTCGTCGAGCGCCTCGCGTACGTCCTTCACAAAGTCATCGCTGATCTCGAGCTGGGACAAGCCCACGTTCACCGAGAGCTGCAGCGGGAACCCCAACGACGAGCACTCGGCCACGTCGCGACATGCCTGCCGCAGTGCGTGAACGGCCATAGCCTCGAAGTCGCCGCTCTCCTCGGCCGTCGCGAGGAACGACGCCGGGTACAGCAGCTCTCCATCGTCATCGCGCAGCCTCATCAGCGCCTCGACGCCGCGGACCGCACCGCTCTCGATCCCGACGACGGGCTGGTAGTGGACGACGATCCGGTCCCGCTCGATGGCGCTGCGCACCAGGTCCTCGAGATGTCGGGCCTGCTTCCCCGACCCCTCTGCGATGCCGACGTCGAAGACGGAGAACGAGCTCCTGGGTTCACGCTTGGCGCGATACATCGCGGTGTCGGCGTTACGCAGCAGGTCGTCGACGTCGAGCAGGTCGTCGGGTCCTCGGTAGGCCACTCCGATGCTGGCCGTCACCGCGGCTCGATCCGCGCCGACCTGGACCGGTGCCGACAGCGCCTCGCCGATCCGGCCGGCCAGGTCCACCGCGACCTGAGCTCCGCGTAGGGGAGCGACCATCACGATGAACTCGTCGCCCCCCCAGCGCACCACACAGTCCTCGGGGCGGACGGCCGCGATCAGCCGCTGCGCGACGGTGAGGAGGACCTGGTCACCCACGGAGTGGGAGAAGTCGTCATTGAGCCGCTTGAAGCCGTCGAGGTCGATGAAGAGTAGAGCGATCGTTGCGCGGGTCTGCTTCGAGCAGTCGATGGCCGCCCGCAGCCGCTGCAGGAGGAGCGAGCGGTTGCCGACACCGGTGGCGGCGTCATGGGTGGCAAGGTGCTGCAGCCTGCTGACCGCCTCGCGCTGCTCGGTCACGTCGCGGATCTGGATGACGACGCGCGCGCCGCCGCGCAGAAGGCTTTGAGTGACCTCCCCGTACACCACCGAGCCGTCGGCGGTGACGAACCGCTCGGCATCTCGCCCGGCGGGAAACAGGGGTGGTTTCGTCTGATCCGTCTGCCGTCGGCTGTCCTCAGGATGTTTGAAGTCGCCGAGCTGGTGTCCGGTGAGGTCCGTCGGCTCTCGTTGCAGGAACCGGCACAGCGCCCCGTTGCCGACAACGATCGCTCCCTGGTCGTCGACCAACGCCATGCCGAGGGGGCTGGCGCTGAACACCTCGCGGAACAGCTCCTCCGACCGTTCGGCGCGCACGCGAAGGGTGGCGTGCTCGATCGCCAGCGCCGCCGATACCCCGAAGGCTTCGAGCGAGTTCCGGGTATCCTCGTCTGGTCGCCGCCCCCCGCGGGGAAGGTCGACCGACAGCACTCCGAGGAGCGCACCGTCGCTGCTGCGCAGCGGCGCGAAGAGCGAGTCCTCAGGGTGCCATCCATCGGGGTCGTCCGACACAGCCGTGTCCGGTGTCCAGGACACCATCCCGACCGCCTGGCTGGCGTCGAACACCCGATGATCGACGAAGACCAGCCGACCCCAGGGCTGCCCGGCCTCGAACAGGCGTTCCCAGGTGAATACGTCGACGTGCGTACCGAGCAGCTTCTCGCGCACCGCATCGGGTCCCGCGACGGCGACGACGGCGACCCGGGCGGTGGACTCGACGAGGTTGACGACCGCCACGTCGAAGCCGAGCGCCCGGACGATGGTCCGGGCCAGCAGCTCGAGCATCGCGTCGAGATCTAGGCTCGTACCTGCGATCCGCTGGGCATCATCGTTGCCCATCGTCACTCTCGCCCCCGTACAGGGCCTGGGTTGTCGAGGGGGCGAGCGCGGCAACAAGGACGATCGCCGCCGGTACTGCCAGCGCGGCACTCAGCCAGGCGGTGGCGCGTGAGGCGAAGCTCCACGCGACCCCGAGCTGGATGACCTGCGCCAACACGATCGGTCCCCGGCACCAGCTACGCAAGGTCGCGAACCCGACAGCACACAGCGCCAGCCCGGCGGCGTAGACAGCGAAGAACACGGCGTTGGTGATCCCGAGGGCGAGGCGGTCCGAGCTGATGTGCATCAGGTCCACCACCGCGAACACGAGCAACCCGATCGCCTCGGTTGCGACGATGAGGGCGCCCACCCGCACGACCGTTGTCGCCAGTTCGTTCACGCGGTCAAGCGTACCGACGAGGGCCGACACCAACCCGACTATGACGAAAACTCCGATAAGCGCCAATACCCTCAAATCTACTACTCAATCCGTTTTGATTCATCACTGAGTAGTCGGTTGACTACGGTGTGACGAAGGAAACACGCCGAAAGGCCTTGTGCGAGGCCAGGAGTCTTGCAACGATCAAGACGCACCGAAAGTCGTCAGCTCGCTGAGGAAGCCGCAGGTGCAGTACCAGCAAGTTCGTGAAATACTTCACTAGCGACCACGTCACCATCGAACGTTGTGGTCCGGCGACACTCAGATTCCCCTTTCCGAACAGGAGTTGCCCCGCCATGGATTGGCGCCACCGTTCCGCTTGCCTCGACGAGGACCCGGAACTGTTCTTCCCGATCGGCAACACTGGTCCAGCGATCCTCCAGATCGAGGAGGCCAAGGCGGTGTGCCGGCGCTGTGAGGTGCGCGAGCAGTGCCTCTCGTGGGCCCTCGAGGCGGGTCAGGATCATGGCGTCTGGGGCGGCATGTCGGAAGATGAGAGGCGCGCTCTGAAGCGGCGCAAAGCCCGGGCGCGCATCCGCGCCTGACTCAACCGCTCGGCCCGTGACGATACCGGGGACGTTCGGTCACCTCACCCGAACCGCGCCTCGCGGTCGAACGGGATGTCGAGCGTGACTCGGGTCCCACCCTCGGAATTACCCCCGAGGGAGATCCTGCCGCCAAGCTCCGACACCACTAGGGTCCGCACGATCGACAGACCGAGACCGCCCGAGGAGTCCTGGTCGTACCCCGGCGGCAGCCCTTGGCCGTCGTCATCGATCTCGACGTGCAGGGCCAGGTCCGTGCGTCGCACCTGAACACAGACCTGGCCGGGCCGGCCGGACAGCCCGTGCTCGACGGCGTTCTGCATGATCTCGGTGATCACCATCGCCAACGGGGTCGCGATCTCGGCCGCCAGCAGCCCGAAGCTGCCCTTCCTGGACGTCGTCACATCGGCCATCTCCGACGCCACGTCTGCGACCATCTCGCTGAGCCGGTCCGACACGGCGTCGAACTCCACCTGCTCGTCGAGGGTCTCGCTGAGGGTCTCGTGGACGATCGCGATCGACGCGACCCGCCGGACTGCCTCGTCCAGGGCCAACCGTGCCTCCGGGGCATTCACCCGTCGGGACTGGAGCCGGAGCAGGGCAGCGACCGTCTGCAGGTTGTTCTTGACCCGATGATGGATCTCACGGATCGTGGCGTCCTTGGTGAGCAGGTCGCGCTCACGACTGCGCAGCTCGGTGACGTCCTTGAGCAGGATCGCCGCGCCCTCGTGCGCCGCCGCCGGCTGGAGGGGGAAGATCCTGGCGACGATCGTCGCGTCGGCGTTGCCGAACTCGGTCTCACGCGGGCGCAACCCCGACAGCGTCACCGCCAACGTCTCAGCCGTCGGCGTACCCGAGGTGGGGACCAGTGACGCGGTCAAGGCCGCGAACGATTCCCCGATCAGGTCGCGCGTCAGCCCGAGCCGCCGATAGGCGGACTGTGCATTCGGGCTCGCGTACGACACGACCCCGGCCGCATCGATGCGCACGAAGCCGTCGCCGACCTGCGGTGCGAGCGACCACTCGCGCGGATCCTCGTACGGGAACCGGCCCAGGCTGATCATCCTGGTCAGGTCGCTGGCGGTCTGTAGGTACGACAGCTCCAGCCGGCTCGGTGTGCGCACTCCCAGCAGGTTGGTGTTGCGGGCCACCACGCCGAGAAGTGCGCCAGCCCGCATGACGGGGATCGTCTCGACGCGTACCGGGACGTCGTCTCGCCACTCCGGATCGCCCTCGCGGGCGATCCTGCCCTCGTCGTAGGCCGCGTCCAGAAGTGCTCGGCGCCCCCGCGGGACGAAGGCGCCGACCAGGTCGTCGACGTACGCGGTCGGGCCGGTCGTGGGCCTGAGCTGCGCACCGCCCCAGTACCCGCGGCCGTCGCGGTCCGGCAACCAGAGGACCAGATCGGCGAAGGAGAGGTCCGCGATGATCTGCCAGTCGCCGGTCAGGCGACTCAACCACTCCACGTCGTCGGCATCGAGGTTCGTGTGGGCCCGGGCGACCTCCTTGAGCGCAGGCACACCACGACTGTAGACGGTGCCGTTCGGACAGCATGAGAATGTCTGCGACAATGGGTGACCACAGACTTTGCAACCCCCGCACCCGCACGAGCTCAGCCATACGAAGACTGCCCCACGACATACAGGAGGAAGAGCCTCATGGGTAAAACCGGCCGCAAACGCCGCGCTCGTCGCAAGAAGGGCGCCAACCACGGCAAGCGCCCCAACACCTGAGCCTCACAGCGCTCGAGCAGGACGCACCTGACCAGCTCCGCAGATGCGAAGACCCCGGCCACGCTCGATGAGTTCCGGGGTCTTCGTCTGAGGCGAGCCGAAAGCTCTCTACTCGAGATCGAGCCGGGTCGACACCATGTCGATCTGCACCTGCCGGATCTCAAACATCACCCGACGCCGCAGCTCGACCGGCGCACGCTCGCTGCACGAACGTGCGACGAGTGCCTTGACCAGGCGCTCCACGTCGACGACATGCAGGCAGGGCGCACAGTCGTCGAGATGCTCCTGGATGGCTTGGCAGTCGGCATCAGCCAGCTCGTTGTCGATGAAGACGTAGATCCGGTTCAGGATCTCGTCACAGTCGACGTCATGGGGCTTCCCGCAGCTCATGGGGCGACCTCGGCTTCCATGGCGTCCTGACCACGGACCAAGCCGCGGTCGCGGGCGTAGTCCGCCAGCCGGGTCCGCAGCTGGCCGCGGCCCCGGTGCAGGCGCGACATCACGGTACCGACGGGGGTGCCCATGATCTCGGCGATCTCCTTGTAGGCGAAACCTTCGACGTCGGCCAGGTATACGGCCAGCCGGAAGTCCTCCGGGATCGACTGGAGGGCGTCCTTCACGTCACTGTCTGGAAGGTGTTCGAGCGCCTGCATCTCGGCAGACTTGAGCCCGGCCGACGTATGCGTCTCCGCTCGTGCCAGCTGCCAGTCCTCGATCTGCTCGTGCGGGTCCTGGATCGGCTGGCGCTGCTTCTTGCGGTAGGTGTTGATGTAGGCGTTCGTGAGGATGCGGTACAGCCACGCCTTCAGGTTGGTGCCGGACTTGAACTGGTGGAAGGCCGCGAAAGCCTTGGCATAGGTCTCCTGGACCAGGTCCTCGGCATCCTGGGGGTTCCGCGTCATCCGCATCGCCGCAGAGTAGAGCTGGTCGATGCAGACCAAGGCGTCGCGCTCGAACCTCGCCGTGCGCTCCTGCGAGGTCTCGTCAGCCGTGGTCTCGTCGGCCGTGGTCTCGTCGGCCTGAGGGATCTGGGTCATCACGTCTAAGAGTACCGGCCACTGCCGACGCTCCATCACTGCCAGAACCGCACGGTCGGTGTCCACACGTCGGGTGCCGCCCGCTGCATCTGCCGCCTTCATGGCCAGCATCGAGGACACCCCACCTCACCGACATCGGGCACCGGACAGGACGTGCGGCGCATCCTTGCCAACGCCTCGGCGGCGGCTCGCATTCCCTAGCCGACTCGGGCTGTCACCCACTCGACGACGGCTTCGACCACGAGCGCCATGGTCTCGTCGGCGCTCAGCACGGCGCGCTTGGGAACCTTCAGGCTGTGGTCGGCCTCGGGCACCACTGTGAGGTCGACCGTGGCCGGGAACTCACCGGGGGTCCCGAAGGCGTCCCGCTCACCCTGGATGACCAGCGTCGGTACGTCGGCACCGGTCAGCTCGGGGAGCCGGGTGGACTCAGGCTTGCCCGGCGGATGAAGTGGAAACGACAGAGCCAGGCAGCCGACGGCACCGAGCGACCTGGCCAGCCGGCAGGCGACGCGTGCCCCGGCACTGCGACCACCGAGCACCATCGGGGTGCGGACACGGATCGCGTTGACGCAGGCGACGGTGGCCTCGTCCAGCGTCGCCGGGCGCCCCGCGACGGACTTCCCGGCGACGTGCCACGGCTGCTCGATGCGGAAGACGGAGATCCCTTGGCCGGGCAGCGCAGCGGCGAGCGCCACCAGGTCCGGAGAGTCGATACCGCGACCGGCCCCGTGACCGAGCACCAGCGTCGCCCGGGGATGCCGGGAGCGGCTCGCGTGCAGTCGAGCGTCGCCCTGAGGTGTTGCGATGGTCCTGATCTGGGTCGTCACGCCTCGAACAACGCCTCAGGCTCGTCGGCGAGCGCCAGCGGCTCGACCAGCTCAGGGCCGTTGTTGCGGACGTTGTTGACGTCCTTGGACACCGGATACGCCCGCAACCGCCCAGGAGCGGCCGGCACGAGGACGTCGCGCAAGTCGTCCGGCGCGGTCATCGTCGCATCGAGCCAGGTGTCGTACCCGCTGTGCTCGACGAGCATCGGCATCCGGTCGTGGATATGCCCCAGCGCATCCTCCGCGGTCGTGGTGATGACCGTGGCGGACCAGAGGAAGGCGTTGGGGTCGTCCTCGTCGGCGACAGTGTGGTCGCGCCAGATCTCGTACAGCCCGGCCATCGCCAGCACACCACCGTCCAAGGGGGTGAGGTAGAACGGCTGCTTGACCGGCTTGCCGGTGCGGCCGAGCTGCTCGGTGGGGTACCACTCGTAGTACCCGTCCGCGGGAAGCAGGCACCGCCGCTTCGCGAAGGCTCGGCGGAACGCGGGCTTGTCGGCCAGGGTCTCGACCCGAGCGTTGATCAGCCGCGACCCGATGCTCTTGTCCTTCGCCCACGACGGCACCAGGCCCCAGCTGACGCTCGCGAGGCGGCGCTCAGGGGCGACCTTCGGAACGCCGCGGGGTAATCGGTCGAAGACGGCGTACACAGGCTTGGTCGGGGCGACGTTGTAGTCGGGCTCCAGGGCGCTCTCGCCGACGACCCGGTCCACCTCGAACTCCTCGACCAGATCCTCCGGCTTACGGCTGGAGGCGTAGCGACCACACACGCGGCAAGCCTGCCACACCGGCCGACCGGAGGGATCTCGCACCGCTACATGCACACATCCGGCGAGTTTCAATCCCACGCGCGCTGGTTTGCTTCTGGTAATCTCCTGATCACACTGAGTATGAGCCGCGTGGCGTCCGCACGAAGGTGCGAGCGCGTAGGCACCAACTCGGGTTCGCCCCAGTCGCGGACTCTGGCTTGCGGACACGGAGGCTCGAGGGGAACGGGGCACGCTGATGGCGTCGTCGATGAGTAGGTTGGTAACGGTTTCGGTTCAGCGCTGGTTCGCTGCGGCTCTCGCGTTGGGGACGGTCATCGCCGTGGTGGCCTTCGGAGGGCTGGGCGGGTTGTCCCCGGCAGCGGCGTCAGGCGGGATCGGGATGGGGGCGGCGAAGAGCTTCGCCGTCCTGGCCAGCCAGACGGTGACCAACACCGGAGCCACGGTGATCTCGGGCAGTCTGGGCGTCAGCCCGAAGAACGCTGTCACCGGCTTCCCACCGGGACTCGTGAACAACGGGACGATCCACAAGGGCGACGCCAAGGCAGCCAACGCGCAGGATGCCCTGACGACCGCGTACAACCAGGCCGCAGGCGCGAGCTCCACCGGCAACGGCGCCCTCCTCGGGGGCAGGACGCTGAAAGCCGGCGTCTACACGGCTTCCTCGATCATGGACCTCACCGGCACCGTCACCCTCGATGCGGAGAACAACCCCGACGCCGTATTCATCTTCCAGGCCGGCTCCGAGCTGAAGACCGCCACGGGCAGCACCGTGCAGCTCATCAACGGGGCCAACCCCTGCCAGGTGTTCTGGCAGGTCGGAAGCTCCGCCACCCTCACACCAGCTCGACCTTCGTAGGCACCGTGATGGCGAAGGCGTCGGTGACGCTGGATGCCTCCGTGACGGTGGCGGGCAGACTTCTGGCGCAGACCGGCTCCGTCACGCTGATCAACGACACGATCGGCCTGCCGGACTGCACCGACACCACGACGACCAGCCCGACGACATCCACCGGCTCGACCGGCCCTACCGGCTCCACCGGCCCCACCGGCTCGACCGGCCCCACCGGCTCCACCGGCCCCACCGGCTCGACTGCCCCCACTACCCCTCCCACCACCGAGCAGTCGTCTCCGTCGCCGCCACCCACCACGGAGCAATCCTCGCCTTCAGTACCCACGACCGGGACCGGCGGCACCTCGACAGGGCCGACGTCGACGACCCATACCGGGACCGGCACCGGCGGCACGGCGAGCACCGCGCCGGTCGTCCCCATCGGCCACCCCGGCACTGGTGAGGGCGGCGCGTCACGGGCGCCGGACGCGTTCTTCGTCGGCGTCGGCATCGTTGCTCTTCTCGCCTCAGGTCTGGCCGGTACACAGGCGGTCCGGCTGCGACGGACGCAACGTGCAGGAAGCGGCTTCAGCCGTGGCGAACCGGACGAGGATGGATGAGCGGGACGGCCTCAGCTCTAGGCGGCGTCAGTCGAGGCGGTGGGCGGCGGCCGCCGTCGTCCTCCTCCTCGTCGGCAGCGGCTTTCTGACCATAGGGCTTCGCGGCAACCACGACGCGTTGGCGGCAGTCACTCCTGCGAGCACGGGTACGCCCGCCTCACGGCAAGGGGTCATCGGACCGGGATCGCGCGGGTACCGGCTCCACCACCGGGCGACGGGTCCGACAAAGCCCGCCGTCGCCTACTCGGTGCCGGTACAGCTGCGCATCCCGGCGCTCCATCTGGTGGTCCCGCTGTCGGAGCTCGGGCTGCAGTCCGACGGAACCGTGCAGGTGCCCTCGAACCCGGAAGAGCCAGGCTGGTTCAAGCTCGGTCCGACGCCCGGCCAGGTCGGGTCGTCGGTGATCTTGGGCCATGTCGACTCGTACGCCGGCCCGGCGGTCTTCGTGATGTTGAGGTTCCTGCAGCCGGGGGACAAGATCAGGGTGCACCTGGCCGACGGGCTCGTCGCCCACTTCGTCGTGACATCGGTGCACACCTACCCGAACGCCCAGTTCCCGGCACACCGGGTGTATGCCCCGCACGGGTACAGCGCGCTGCAGCTGGTCACCTGCGGCGGGAACTTCGACACGTCCACCCAGAGCTACCAGGCCAACGTCGTCGTCTTCAGCTCGCTGGTCCGCACCACCTCGGCGGACGGCACGACTCTGACCAGGACGCAGGTCAGCTAGACTCAGGCCCAGGCAACGACAGAGACAAGTAGCCGTAGGACCCTCGGAGCACAGAGAGCCGCTGGTCGCTGCAAAGCGGACTCCGAGCCCGCGGCGAAGACACTCCCGAGCCTGTGATGTGAACCGAGGCCGGCGCTCTGCGACGGTGAAGGTGTGGTGGCACAGCGACTTGCCCGTCGCCCACACCCCGGGGCAGCCGACCCCGGAGGGACCAGATGGCAACGACCGCTTCGACCACGCCGACCAGAACTCTTGCTGCCGACCTCGCGTCGCATGCTGACCGGCCGGGCACGACCGTCCGCCTGAGCGGCTGGGTCCACCGCCGGCGGCGGCTGTCCGGCTTGACCTTCGTCGTCGTCCGGGACCGCTCGGGCACCGCCCAGGTCGTGGTCCGCGATTCCGACGTCCTCCAGCAGGTCGAGCAGCTGACTGAGGAGACCACGGTCGACGTGGTCGGGAAGGTCAGCGTCAACCGGCAGGCCCCCGGGGGCGTCGAGATCGTCGAACCTCAGATCACTGCGCTGACCGACCCGGCGGCGACGCCGCCGCTCGAGCTGTGGCGCCCGACGATCTCCGCCAGCCTGCCGACGATGCTCGACCACGCCCAGGTGACCTGGCGGCACCCACGCCAGCTCGCCACCTGGCAGCTCGCGGCGGCATCCCTGCACGGCTTCCGGCATACCCTCGACGAGCTGGGCTTCACCGAGATCCAGACACCGAAGCTGGTCGAGTCGGCAACCGAGTCCGGCGCGAACGTGTTCGAGGTCGACTACTTCGGGCGTCCTGCCTACCTGGCCCAGTCGCCCCAGTTCTACAAACAGATGTGCGTGGGGATGTTCGAGCGGGTGTACGAGGTCGGGCCGGTGTTCAGGGCAGAGCCCCATGACACCGTCCGGCACCTCGCCGAGTACGTCTCCCTCGACGTCGAGCTCGGCTTCATCCGCGACCACCGCGACGTGCTCGCAGTGCTCCGCGACCTGCTGGCCGGCATAGTCGCGACGATCCACCGGCGGGCGGGCTCGGCGGTGTCGCTGCTCGGCGCGGACATCCCGGTCGTGCCCGACGAGATACCCGTGATCCATTTCCGGGAAGCGCTTCGGCTCGTCGGCGCCCCCGCGGACGAGCCCGACCTGGCACCGGCTCACGAGCGGGCACTCGGGGACTGGGCCCGCAGCGAGCACGGCAGCGACTTCCTCGCGGTCGAGGGCTATCCGCTGGCCAAACGCGCCTTCTACACCCATCCACAGCCTGACGATCCGACCTGGTCGAACTCCTTCGACCTGATCTTCCGCGGTCTCGAGCTGGTCACCGGCGGGCAGCGGCTGCACCGCTACGACGACTACGTCGCCGCCCTGGCCGCCCGCGGGGACGAGCAGGGTGCCTACCAGAGCTATCTCGACACCTTCCGCTACGGGATGCCGCCGCATGGCGGCTTCGCCATCGGGTTGGAGCGCTGGACGGCTCGACTCCTCGAGGCGGAGAACATCCGGCAGGCGACTTTGTTCCCCCGCGACCTGCACCGGTTGGCTCCATAGGCAACAATGTCGCCATGGTTCTCGTCCGACGAATTGCTCGTCCAATGCTGGCGTCGATGTTCATCTCCGGCGGCATCAACTCACTGAGGCACAGCGACCAGCTGGCCGAGCGCGCGGCGCCGGTCACCGAGAAGCTCGAGCCGGTCGCCAACATGGCGACCCAGTCGCTGCCGTTCAACCTCAACTCCCAGCAGCTGGTCCAGCTCAACGGCGCCGTGCATGTGGTCGGTGGCCTGCTGCTGGCGACCGGCCGGGTCCCACGGCTGTCCGCGCTGGCGCTGGCGGCAACGCTGGTACCGACGACGTTGGCCGGACACCGCTTCTGGGAGGAGCACGACTCTCAGCAGCGCGCCAACCAGCAGGTGCACTTCTTCAAGAACGTCTCGATGATCGGTGGGCTGCTGCTTGCCAGCGTCGACACTGAGGGCAAACCGAGCCTCGCGTGGCTCGCCAAGCAGAGTGCGGGACGCGCCAAGCGGCAGGCGGCCAAGCAGGCGAGCAAGCTCACACCGAGCTGAGCATGCTCGTGGCGAGCCCGTGGGATGCTCCCCTGGCCGCCGCACCGGTTCACGCGCAGCTCGACGTTCCCGGCTCCAAGTCCATCACCAACCGGGCACTGCTGCTGTCCGCCATCGCCGAGGGACCGTCGCGCCTCACGAACCCGCTCCTCGCCCGCGACACGCAGCTGATGGCCTCGGCTCTGGCGTCGCTCGGGGTCGTGGTCGCGCGGTCGACGACGGGGGTGACCGTCGTCCCACAACCCCTCGCCGGGCCGGCGGAGATCGACTGCGGCCTGGCAGGCACGGTAATGCGGTTCGTCCCTCCGGTCGCGGCGCTCGCGACCGGCTCGGTCAGCTTCGACGGTGACCCACGGGCTCGCGAGCGGCCGATGGGAGCGATCCTGGGCGCACTGCGCGGCCTCGGCGTCGCGATCGACACCGGTGCCAGGGCCCTGCCCTTCGTGATCGAGGGCTCCGGCCGGGTCGAGGGCGGGATCGTCGATATCGACGCCTCGGCCTCGAGCCAGTTCGTCTCGGCGCTGCTGTTGGCAGGGGCACGGTACCGCCGTGGGCTCGACATCCGCCATCACGGCAAGCCGATCCCGTCCATGCCGCACATCGCGATGAGCATCGACATGCTGCGAGCGAGAGGCGTCGCCGTCGACGACAGCGAGCCGAACCGCTGGGTGGTGACCCCCGGACTCGTCGCAGCCCTCGACGAACAAGTGGAACCGGACCTCAGCAACGCGGCGCCGTTCCTGGCCGCCGCAGCGGTCACCGGCGGCAGCGTCCTCGTGCGAGGCTGGCCGTCGCGCACCGCGCAGGCAGGAGACCGGCTCCGAGAGGTTCTTGCCATGATGGGCGCGACGGTCGACCTCACGCCCGAGGGGCTGACCGTGACCGGGGGGGACACGGTCGACGGAGTCGATCTCGACCTCCACGACGTGGGCGAGCTGACCCCGGTGATCGCCGCGGTGGCCGCCGTGGCGGCCTCGCCGTCCCACCTACGGGGGATAGCCCACCTACGGGGCCACGAGACCGACCGGCTGGCCGCACTGGCGTTTGAGCTGACCGCCCGCGGCTGCGGCGCGGTCGAGACCGACGACGGGCTGGCCGTCGCGCCTGGGCCACTGAGCGGTGGGGTCTTCCATACCTATGCCGACCACCGGATGGCGCACGCCGGCGCCGTCCTCGGACTCGTCGTCCCGGGGATGTCGATCGACGACATCGCCTCCACGTCCAAGACCTTTCCCGACTTCGCGGCCGCCTGGCTGGCCATGCTCACGTGAGTCCGCGCTACGACCCGGAGGACCCCAGCAAGTACGACCGCCCGCGCAGACGGACCCGGCCGCGGACCAAGGACCGGCCGACCTACGACGGCGCCGTGACCGGGTTCGTGGTCACAGTGGACCGCGGCCGGTTCACCGTGACCGTCACCGAAGGCGGCGAGACCAGGACGGTGACGGCGATGAAGTCGCGCCCGCTCGGCCGCAAGGGGGTCGTTGTCGGCGATCATGTCCGGCTGGTCGGCGACGCGACGGGCGACCCCGGCAGCTTGGCCCGCATCGTCGAGGTCGAGGCGCGCACGACCGTGCTGCGCAGGACGGCCGACGATACCGATCCGGTCGAGCGGATCGTTGTCGCGAACGCGACCCAGCTGGTCGTCGTCACCGCGGTGGCCGACCCGGAGCCCCGGCCGCGTCTGATCGACCGCTGCCTGGTGGCTGCCTTCGACGCCCGGCTCCGGCCGCTGCTGTGCCTCACGAAGGTGGACCTCGCGGACCCCGAGACGCTGCTGGGCATCTACCGGCCGCTGGGGGTGTCGTACGTCGTCGCCGAGCGCGGTGGGGACCTCGACCCATTGCGGGAGGTCCTCCGCGACCAGGTCAGCGTGCTCGTCGGCCACTCAGGGGTTGGGAAGTCCACCCTGGTCAACGCGCTGGTACCGGAGGCACACCGCACCACCGGCCACGTCAACATCGTGACGGGTCGCGGGCGGCATACCTCCACGTCGGCGTACGCCCTCGAGCTGCCGTCGGGAGGCTGGGTCGTCGACACGCCGGGCATCCGGTCCTTCGGGCTGGCCCATGTGGACCCTCGTCAGCTGATCAAGGCCTTCGACGACCTCGACGCGCTGACGGTCGACTGCCCGCGCGGCTGCACCCACGGAGAGTCCGAGCCGGAGTGCGCCCTCGACGACGCCGTGGCCGACGGCCGGGTCGAGGCCGAGAGGGTGGAGTCGTTCCGGCGGCTGCTGGCCAGCCGGGAACGCTCAGACGACGACTGAGCCGCCGTTCGAGCGCTGCGAGAGCGATGTCGTCCGCGCGGCGTGCTTGGTGATGGGCGACGAGCCGAAGTTCCGGGTGCCATCCGGGTTCCAGACCGCCTTCGAGCCGATGTCGCCGACCAGATAGGTCTGGAACGAGACCACCACGGCGGCCACGACGATGACGGCGGACATGCTGATCGCGCGGGCACCAGTGAATGTCGCGGCATCGCGAGACAGGTAGTACGCCACGATCGCGATGATGACGAAGACCAGCATGAACAACATCAAGATCCCGGCCCGGTGCTGGTGCGTGGCGATCAGCTGCGGGACCGGGGCCGGGTACGTGTCGATCTTCAGGGACTTCTTGAAGGCGAGGCCGCTCTGCCGCGCCACGAAGAGCGCCACCAGGGCGCCGACCGACACGACGACGAGCGGGATGCGCGACCAGGCCCTGGTGCGCGGGACGACGAAGAGGATGCCGAGGAGCGCCGAGAGTGGCACGGAGACGACAGCGGCATGGACCGCGAGGGGGTGGAGCGGGAGCCCGTGGATTTGGTTGAACATCGTGGCCCTTCCCGACAAGCAGAGATGGTTCTAGTACCGCACGGTAGTCAGGTAATCACAACTGGACCTAAGGGCTAGGTATGCGCGCCGAGCCGCGCGTCCCGGGCCTGGCAGCGGCAGGCGAGCCGTAGCCTGACGACATGCCGTCCGAGCACACCGATGACCTCCGCCTGGCTCATGTGCTGGCCGACGACGCCGACTCCATCACCATGGACCGCTTCAAGTCCCAGGACCTGCATGTGGTCGACAAGGCGGATCTCACGCCGGTGACCGACGCGGACCAGTCGGTCGAGAACGGCATCCGTCGTACCCTCGGCCGGGCCCGCCCCCGCGACGCCGTCGTCGGCGAGGAGGGTGGCGTGACCGGCTGGGGCTCGCGTCGGTGGGTGGTCGACCCGATCGACGGCACCAAGAACTTCGTCCGTGGTGTGCCCGTCTGGGCCACCCTGATCGCGCTGATGGTCGAGGACGTCGTCGTCGCGGGCGTCGTGTCGGCCCCGTCGCTGGGTCGGCGCTGGTGGGCGTCGAGGACAGGCGGAGCGTGGACCGGCCGGTCGCTGCTTGCGGCGCAGCCGTGCCGGGTGTCGGACGTCTCCAGCCTCGCGGAGGCGTCGGTGTCGTACTCCTCCTACGCCGGCTGGGATGCGATCGAGCGGGGTGGGGAGTTCATGGCACTGACCCAGCGCTGCTGGCGGAGCCGGGCGTTCGGCGACTTCTGGTCCTACATGCTGGTGGCCGAGGGTGCCGTCGACATCGCGCTGGAGCCCGAGCTCGCCCTGCACGACATGGCCGCGCTGAGTGTCATCGTGGAGGAGGCGGGTGGGCGGTTCACCGGCTTCGACGGGACCCCGGGGCCGCTGGGCGGCAACGCGCTCGCCACCAACGGCAGGCTGCACGACCACGTGCTGGCCTACGTCGGGACACTCCCGGAGTCGGACACCGACGGCGCGTCCCCCGACGACCGCGGCGACCGGGTGCACGACCTTGACGCCCGCCGCCAGCGCGCCACCGGGCCTGGCTCCACGGACGATCTCAACGACTCACGCGACTGAGTCTCCGGGCCAACGGGACGCTCCGGAGCACGCCGAGGAGCCTTGGCGCGAGCAGCAGCGCGGCCAGGTCGAACCAGCCGTATCCCCCTGGTGCCCCTGACGGCGGGTTGCCGATCGAGACCAGGCCGGTCGGGTCGTGCGGCTGCCAGGCCCAGGTTCCGAGCGACGTGCCGACCAGCTCGAGATACGTCACCACGACGGCTGCGCCGACGTACAGGCCTCGCGACGGGCCAAGGACCATGAAACCGGCCAGGCAGACGAACCAGAACGCCCCTAGGACGTCCTGCCGAGGCGACAGCACCAGACCGTACGCCGCCCAGCAGCCGATCGCCAGCAGGGCCAGTGTCATGCACAGGGTCGTCCGCGTCCGAACCAGGACGGTCCTGCCGATCGCGAGGGCCGCGAGGTAGACGAGCCCATGACCAGGCGGGACGTACATCGGCACATTGTGGAACCGGTAGACGTACACGCCGAGCAGCGGGGAGAAGGTGAACTCCACGACCGACGCGAAGACGACCACCACTGCGGTCTGCATGCGCACGAGCGGAGTCTCCCGGCTGCCGACAACCAGCAGGACGACCCACGTGCCGAGGCCCAGCAGCCGCTGCATCGGGTGCGTCGCATGCGAGTCGAGCACGAGGACCGTCGTGATCCAGCCGACCACGACGGCGACGACGGTCAGTGGCGGCCACGACCTCGCCGTCCGGCGCGCCTGCGCCTGTCGTACCAGTGTGGTCACGTGGGCATTGTGACAGGCCGAGGTGGGCGTCCCCCTATCGCGGGCAGCCTAAGTTGGCTACCGTCGGAGCAGAGGACGTGGAAAACCTGCCCGAGGAGTGACGATGCACATCAGGGAAGTGCTCAAGTCCAAGGGGAGCAGCGTGGTGACCGTGTCGCCCGAGCACAGCGTCCGCGATCTCATCGCCGTGCTCGGCGAGCACAACGTCGGCGCCGTCGTGGTGAGCACCGACGAGGCCGCGCTGTCCGGCATCGTGTCCGAGCGCGACGTGGTGCGGGGCCTCGTCGAGGGCACCGGTGTACTCGACCATCCCGTCAGCTCGATCATGACCGCGAAGGTGCGCACTGCCTCACCCGACGACACGGTCGAGGACCTGATGCTGCTGATGACGAAGCACCGGATCAGGCACGTGCCCGTGGTGGTCGACGGGGAGCTCCTCGGCATCGTGTCGATCGGTGACCTGGTCAAGTCCCGAATCAGCGAGCTCGAGTTCGAGCGCGACCAGCTCGAGTCGTACGTCTCGCACGCGCAGTAGCCGGGAGCCGGTACTGGTGCCGTCGGCGAACTAGGGTGTGGGCCATGACTGAGAAGCCTGAGATCGACTTCCCCGACACACCCCCGCCTACCGACCTCGGGGTCGTCGACATCACCGTCGGCGAGGGCGACGAAGCCACAGTCGGCTGCACTGTCGTCACGCATTACGTCGGCGTGGCCCACTCGAGCGGCGAGGAGTTCGACGCCTCCTACAATCGCGGCGAGCCGCTGGCGTTCAGGCTCGGGGTCGGCCAGGTCATCACTGGTTGGGACCGTGGCATCGAGGGCATGAAGGTCGGCGGTCGTCGCCGTCTCATGATCCCTCCGGATCTCGCTTACGGCGATCGCGGCGCCGGCGCCGCGATCGGTCCTGGCGAGACACTGATCTTCGTGGTCGACCTCGTCGATGTGAGGTGACGTCGGCCCACCGACTTTTCGTCGCCGTCGTGCTGCCGCCCGATGTCGAGGCGCATCTCGGCGAGCGCATCGACCCTCTCCGGGACGCGGTGCCGCAGCTGAGGTGGGTGCCGTCGTCGCGATGGCACCTCACCTGCGAGTTCCTCGGCGAGTGTGGGCCGTACGAGGTGGAGCGACAGCGGGTGCGCTGGGCCGACCGGGCGACCCGCGTGGCCCCGTTCCACGTCGCCGTCTCAGGGGCCGGGGCGTTCCCTGCCGCCATCCGGGCGAGGGTGCTCTGGGCCGGCGTGTCGGTCGAACCGGCCAGCTGGCGGCGTGTTGCCGCACTCGACCAGCAGCCCCATCTGACGGTGGCCAGGACCAAGCCGGCGCGGGACCTGACCGGCGTGGTCGAGTCACTCGGCAGCTACACCGGGCCGTCCTGGCTGGTCGAGCAGGTCGCACTCGTCGAGTCGTTCATCAGGTCGCCAGGTGAGCGTGGGCCACGATACGAGGCTCAGGAGACCTTCGACCTGACGGGTATCCCTGCGGCGCCGGCGGTCTGAGGCGCGTCAGTCCTGCGAAGAACCTGGCTCCTCGACGGAAGAACCTGGCTCCTCGGCCGGGGTGGGGGTGGGCGCTGTGACGGTGTAGGCGACGTATCCGACGCCGACCGTGTCGCCGACGTGGAGCTGGCGGCCACGCCGCGTCTCGATCTCGCCGTTGACGCTGACCGCCCTGGTTGCCAACAGTGCTTTCACGTCGCCACCCTGGTCCACGGCGTCGGCCAGCTTCAGGAACTGACCGAGCCGGATCTCGTCGCCACGGATCGCCACCGTGACACCCCCCGGCGTCACCGGGCCTTCATCGGATCAGCCTCACCGAATGCCGCCGCGGATGTCGACGACAAGGCTGACCGTGAAGGTGACGACAACAGCCGCCGCGCCGACCACGGTGACGGCCGGCCCGCTGAGCACACCGGTGACCAGCAGCACAGCCGCCAACGCCAGCGACAGCACGACCGCGATGGCGATCTTGGGGTCGTCGCCGATGACGAAGTCGACGCCGAACTCCCACAGCACCCGCAGCACCCTCATGTCACCGCCTCCAGGTCAGCGCCTCGTGACGGCGTGCGCGGGCAGCCGGATGATGAGCAACCGCGACCATCCGATCCAGAAGGCCAGCAGCGCCAGGATCGCCCAATCGCCACCCGGCCAGTGCAGGCTGTGGCCGGAGTCGGTGAAGATTCCGAGTCCCTCCATGGACCAGAAGGTCCCGAAGCTGACCAGCATCAGCCCGACGACGTACTTGAGGGTGTTCTCCGGGACGGTCGCCAGCGGGCGATGGACGGCGAGGCCGAGCGAGGCGACAACGATCGCTGCGGCGAAGCCGCCGGCGGCGGCCAGTGGCACGTTGCCCGCGTTGAGCCCGAAGGTCAAGACGATGAAGACCACTTCGACACCCTCGAGGAACACCGACTTCGCCGACACCAGGAAGCCGAAGGCGTCCACCCCGAGGATGGTGCTGTCCGGTGAGCCCTCGGCGGCCGCCCGCTGCTCCTCGTAGATCGCCTGCTCGTCGTGCTCAGACTTGAGCCCTGCCGATCGGAGGACGGCCTTGCGCATCCACTGCAGCCCGAAGATCAGGAGCAGACCCCCGATGACGAGCTGCAGCGCCGCGGTGGGGAGCCAGCTGGTGAGCGCGTACCCGGCAGCGGTCGTGAACACCGCGAGCGCAACCAAAGCGGCCAGGGTGCCGGCCAACGCGGACCGCCAGCCGCGGGTGACGCCCATGGCGAGCACGATCGTCAGCGCCTCCACGCACTCCACGAAGGACGCGAGGAAGGCCGACGCGAGGAGTCCCCATTCGGCCGCGGTCATGACCCCAGCCTAACGACGATGTTTCGAGCCGTGGCGAGGGTACGATGCGTGGCTGAGGCGACTCCTTCGACGGCTGAGGCGACTGCGTTCATGTCAGAGGTTGGCGGCACGGCGGCTGCCACCCGGCATCGGCTCAGGGACCGGGTCGTGGGTCGCCTCCCGTGGCTGCCCGTCGGGCTCGCGGTTCTCCTCACCGTAGCCCTTCGCCTTCCGCTGATCGGCGTGCCGATCTACCCCGACGAGGGCGGATACCTGCTGGTCGCGCACTACTGGGGTAGCGGGGGACGCTATCTCTACGGTGGCCTCTTCGTCGACCGGCCGCCCCTGCTCCTGGCGGTCTTCCGGCTCGCCGACGCACTGGGCGGCATCGACGCACTGAGGCTGATCGGGCTGGCAGTCGTCGTCGCCATGGTGGTCTCGGCCGGCTGGGCCGGCTGGTTGGTCGGAGGATGCCGCGCGGCTAGCTGGGCTGCCTTCGTCGCCGCGGCGCTCGGCTCCTCTCCACTGCTCGGCGCGGCCGAGGTGGACGGCGAGCTGCTCGCCGCCCCGCTGGTCGTGATCAGCTGCACGCTGATGCTGGCCGCGACGAGGCCCTCTCGTGGGGCCCGCTTCGCTCCGGCGCTGTACGCCCTGGCTGCCGGCGTCCTCGCCGCTTCGGCGGTCCTGGTCAAACAGAACTTCCTGGATGCGCTCGTCTTCGCCGTGACGCTCCTCGCCGCATCGGTCGTCACCGGGCCCCGGCCGGTTCGAGCGGCCGCCCGGCTCCTCGGTGCCTTCGTCGCCGGCGCGGCGCTACCCGCGGCGGCCGCCGTCGTCTGGGCTGTGGGGTGGGCGACGGGGGTCGGGGACCTCTGGTTCGTGATGTACGGCTTCCGGTGGAGGGTACTCGGGGTGCTGCACGGTCAGGACCTGATCCCGGCCGACCGGCTGCGCGGGCTGGAGGTCTCGGCTGTCGCGAGCGGCATGCTCGCGCTCGCCATCGTCTTCGGTGTCTTCGTGGTCCTCGTGTATCGCGAGCGGGGTCGACTCGACCCGCTTGTGATCGCGGCGGCCACGACGTTGGCCTTCGAGGTGGTCGGCGTCGCGCTGGGCGGCAACTACTACCGGCACTACCTTCTCCAGCTGGCACCGTCACTGGTGCTCGCGACCGCCTGTCTCGCGAGCGGAACGCTGGCGGTGTCGGCTGGCGGGAGGGCGCTGCTCTGGGCCCGGCTCGGCCTGGGGTTCGTGATCGTGTCCGCCGTTGTCGTGACAGCTGACGCGGCGACCCTTACGCCTCAGCCGTCGACGCGGGCGGTCGCGTTCGAGACCTGGATCCAGGCGGCCGCACGACCGACGGACTCGTTGATGATGACGTTCGGCATCGCGAATCTTGTCGAGCCGACCGGACTGCGCCCGGCGTACCAGCATCTCTGGACCCTGCCGACACGCGTGATGGACCCCGAGCTGCTGCAGCTGAGCGCGACGCTGGCCGGGCGGCAGGCCCCCACCTGGGTGGTCGAGTGGCAGCCCTTCGAGCTGCTCGGCAGCGGTCCCGCTCAAACCCTGCGGACCGCGCTGTCGGCTCACTACCGCAGGGTGGCCGACATCTGCGGCCACCAGGTCTTCCAGCTGGACGACACGCGCAGGTCATTGCCCGCGACGGTAGGGCCGTGCGACAGCTGAGAGCCGACCAGCTCAGGCATAGCGGTTGGCGAGGTCCAGCTGGTGCGCGCTGCGGTCCTGCAGCGCGGCCGCCTGGTCGGTGCTGATCCGGTCGCAGACCCAGTCCCAGTGCAGTGACACCACGTCGCCCTCGGCGAGCCCGGACGGAAGGGACCGGCCGTCGGCCGCCCAGCGCACCCGCTCCTCCCGCTCGGCTCCCAGGCCCAGCCTGCCGTCGTGCCAGACGAGCGGCCGCGACGAGACGCTGGCGTGGTCCCCGTCGAGGCCGAGCACCGTGCCCCAGCGGATCCGGCAGCGGTCCAGCACCGACAACGGCACCGGGCTGCCGGTGCGGAGGAGACCGACCCAGGGGTACACCGCGAGCACCTGGAAGCTGTGGTGCGCCAGCGGACCGTCGGCCGGCGTCACCCGGCTCCAGAAACCGCCGACCTGGCCGGCGAACCTCTCCCGGAGCGCGCCCAGGAGCTCCGCGGCACCCACCGTGTCGAGCAGGTCGTTGCCGACCCAGTAGGCCTCGACCACCCGCGGGTCGAGGGGGTCGCCGATCCCGGTCGCGGCCGCTATCACCTCGAGATAGGGCCAGGCCCCGTCGAATCTCCTGGCCCGCTCCGCCATGCCGGGATCGCCCACACGGCTGGAGGCGTGGCTCAGGAGCACCCCCGCGTCCACGGGGCCGCAGTAACCGAGCTCGTTCGGCGGGAAGGCGTAGCGGGCGAACAGCACGTCGCCGGGGTCGGTCGGTCGCCTCAGCGGTGAGGTGACCATTCAGCAGATCCGCGGCAGCTGCTCGCCTACCGGGAGGTCGACGACCCGGGTGCCGCCCAGTGCGGTTCGCGCGACCACCATGCCCGGGTGCTCCTCGACGCAGACGCCGATCACAGCGGCGGACTTGCCCAGCTCGTGCCCCCGCATCGCGCTGAGCACCGCCTCGACGTCGCCGGGAGCGACGAAGGCCAGCAGCTTGCCCTCGTTCGCGACGTAGAGCGGGTCCAACCCCAGCAGCCCGCAGGCGTCCTGGACCGGCTGGGGGATCGGCAGGTCCCGCTCGACGATGCTGACGCCGACGCGCGACGCCTTGGCGATCTCGTTCAGGGACGCGGCGACGCCACCGCGGGTGGGGTCGCGCAGCACCTTGATGTCGCCTCCGGTCGCAACCATGGCCGCAACCAGCCCGTTGAGCGGGGCGCTGTCGCTCTCGACCGCCGTGCCGAACTCGAGCCCCTCGCGGCAGCTCATCACGGCGATGCCATGGACGCCGATGTCGCCGCTGACGATGACCACATCACCCGGCCTGGCCCGGTCGGGCCGGATGTCGACCCCGTCGGCGAGCACACCGATGCCTGCGGTGTTGATGAAGACGCCATCCCCGTGACCGGCGTCGACCACCTTGGTGTCCCCGGTCACGAGACGCACACCCGCGAACCGCGCCGCAGCTCCCACGGCCTCGGCCACCCGGCCCAGCTCCGACAGCGCCGTGCCCTCCTCCAGGATGTAGGCGGTCGACAGCACCAGCGGGGTGGCTCCCGACATGGCCAGATCGTTGACCGTCCCATTGACCGCGAGGTCGCCGATACTGCCTCCAGGGAAGAACAGCGGCCTCACGACGTACGAGTCGGTCGAGAAGGCGAGCCGCCCCCCCGCGACCGACACCACAGCCGAGTCGCCCATCTCGGCGTCGGCCGCGTCGCCGTAAGCCGGTAGGAACAGATGCTCGACCAGCTCCGCTGACATCGCCCCCCCGCCGCCGTGGCCCATCACGATCGCCGGCGAGTCCCGCAGCGGGACCGGGCACACCCAGCCGTCGAAGCTCGGCCGGTCGGTGTCAGGCATGGGCCGGCTCCACGAGCTCGAGGCGGCGGTAGAGGTAGTACGCCGCGCAGGCGCCCTCCGATGAGACCATGGTCGCGCCGAGTGGGTTCCGCGGGGTGCACTCCCGCCCGAAAGCCTCGCACTCGTGCGGCTTGATCATGCCCTGCAGCACCTCACCCGATCGGCAGATCGACGACTCGTCGGTGTGCATCGACGCCACGTCGAAGCGGTGCTCGGCGTCGTAGTGGCGGTACTTCTCTGCCAGCCGCCAGCCACTCTGAGGGATCATCCCGATCCCCCGCCAGGCCCGGTCGGTGACCTCGAAGACGTCGCGCAGCATCGCCATCGCGGCGGTGTTGCCGTCGGCCGTGACCGCGCGTGCGTACGCGTTCTCGAGCTCGTGGCGGCCGGATTCGAGCTGCAGCACCGTACGCCGGATACCTTCCAGGATGTCGAGCGGCTCGAACCCTGTGACGACTATCGGGACGTCGTACTTCTCGGCCAACGGCGGGTACTCGTGCGTGCCCATCACGCTGCATACGTGGCCGGCGGCGAGGAACGCCTGCACCCTGCAGGTCGGGGACTCCATGATCGCGGCGATCGCCGGGGGGACGAGCACGTGCGACACCAGCAGCGAGAAGTTCTCGATACCGAGCCGCTTGGCCTGGTAGACCGTCATCGCGTTGGCCGGCGCGGTCGTCTCGAACCCGATCCCGAAGAAGACGACCTGCTTGTCGGGGTTCTCGCGGGCCAGCTTGAGGGCGTCGAGAGGCGAGTAGACGACCCGGATGTCGCCGCCCTCGCTCTTGATCCGGAACAGGTCACGGCTGCTGCCGGGCACTCGGAGCATGTCGCCGAACGAGCAGAAGATCACGTCCGGACGGGCCGCGATGGCCAGTGCCTTGTCGATGATCTCGAGCGGCGTCACGCACACCGGGCAGCCGGGGCCGTGGATCATCTCGATCTCGTCGGGGAGCAGCTGGTCGATGCCGTGCCGGATGATCGAGTGCGTCTGGCCGCCGCAGACCTCCATGATCGCCCAGGGCCGGGTGGTGGCCGCGTGGATCTGGTCGAGCAGCCGCTTGGCCAGGTCGGGGTTGCTGAACTCGTCAAGATACTTCATGAGACCTCTTCCCTCGTGAGCCCTGCCTGCTTGGCCGCCAGCGCGAAGCCGTCCCCGAACTCCTCCTCGAGGATGCCCATCTTCTCGAAGTTGGCCAGCGTGTCGATGGCCGACTGCTCGTCGAGGCGCTGGATCGCGAAGCCGACGTGCACGACGACGTACTCGCCGATCCTCACGTCCGGGATGTACTCCATGCAGACCTCCTTGCGCAGACCGCCGAAGTCCACCTCGGCCATCTGGGTGTCGTCTCGTTCCTCGAGGCTGACCACCCGCCCCGGTACGGCTAGGCACATGGGATCGTCCCTTCTCTTCTCATTCGTGACTCCTTGTCCGTTTATCCGTCGACCTGTCCGTCGAACGTCGACCGGTCATCCCGCGGCACCGACCAGTACCTGGCCGAGGGCCAGCCCTCCGTCGTTCGGGGGGACCAGGCGATGGCACAACACCGTGAAGCCGTCGGCTCGTAGGGCCCGCCTCGTCGCCGACAGCAGCGTCGCATTCTGGAAGACGCCGCCGGTGAGTGCGACCGTCTGCAGACCGGCCTCGTCGCGGGCCGAGCAGGCAGCCCGCCGGGCGAATCCCACCAGCCCCGCGTGGAACCGCCGGCTCACGGTCGCCGCGGACTCCCCCGCCCGGACGTCGGCCACGACAGCGCGGACCAGGCCGGACGGGTCGGCGACCCACGGTCCGTCCGCGTCGGTCCGCGCTAGCGGTGAGAGTGGGTAGCCGGTCTCGTCCGCCGTCGCGCCCCGGCCGGCCGCCTCGAGCTCGATCGCGGCCTGCGCCTCGTAGTCGACAAGCTGGCACACCCCGGCCAGCGAGGCCACCGCGTCGAACAGCCGCCCGACGCTCGAGGTCGGCACGCACCCGAACCCGGTCCGGACCTGGTGCCGGAGCACCTCCCGCTCGGCCGGCGGACAGGCTGCGACCGGGGGAAGGTCGGCGTCCCAGTCGATCCCAGCCGCGGCGAGATGAGCAAGCGCCATCCGGTAAGGACGCTGGACGGCCGCGTCCCCGCCGGGCAGCGGAACGTAGCCGAGCCGAGCGAAGCGCCGGAAGCCCTTGTAGTCGGCCAGCAGCACCTCCCCGCCCCAGACAGCGCCGTCGTCGCCGTAGCCGGTCCCGTCGAACGACACGCCGATGACCGGCTCGGAGCCGTCCAGCCCGTGCTCGGCCATCACGGCCGCCACGTGAGCGTGGTGGTGCTGGACGGTCCGCAGCGGCCGCTCACCGCGGTTGGCCCGGGCCCAGCCAACGGACCGGTAGCCCGGGTGCCGGTCCGCGACCACCATCGCCGGACGCACCCCGGTGAGGCGTTCGAGGTGCTGCTCGGTCGCCGCGAAGGCCTCCAGCGTGGCCAGGTCGTCCATGTCCCCGATGTGCTGGCTGAGCCAGGCGTACCGGCCCTCGGCGACACAGCAGGTGTTCTTCAGGTCGGCGCCCACCGCGAGTGTGGGACCCACGGCGACGGGTAGCGCCACCGGCAGCGGGGCGTACCCGCGCGAACGACGGACCGGCATCTCCTCACCGTCGACGACCCGGCTGACGGAGTCGTCGCACGGGATGCGGATGGCTCGGTCGTGGCGCAGCCAGGCGTCGGCCAGCGGCCCTAGGCGTCGTAGCGCGTCGTCGTCGTCGAAGGCGATCGGCTCACCGGCCAGGTTGCCCGACGTCAGCACCAGGGCCTGCAGCGCCGGCTCGTCACCGTCGAGGCCCAGCAGGAGCGTATGGAGCGGGGTGTAGGGCAGCATCACCCCGAGGTCGGGGTTGCCTGGCGCCACGCTCGCGGAGACGTTCCAAGTCGGCGCGCAAGCTGGCCCGGAGCGTCTGGCCAGCAGCACGATCGGCCGCCGTGGGCTGGTGAGCAGGTCCGCTTCGGCGGCGTCGATGTCGACCAGCTCACGCGCGGTCTCCAGGTCGCGCACCATCACGGCGAACGGCTTGTCGCCGCGGCGCTTGCGCTTGCGCAGTGTCGTCACCGCCTCGGCGTTCGTAGCGTCGCAGGCGAGGTGGTAGCCGCCGACGCCCTTGACCGCGACGACCGCGCCCTCGGCGACCAGCCGGCGAGCCTCCAGCAAGGCACCGGCGCCGAGCCGGCGTTGCCCCAGCCGACTTTCGTCGTGCAGGACCAGCTCGAGTCGCGGTCCGCAGCCGGGACAGGCGATGGGCTGGGCGTGGAAGCGTCGGTCGGCCGGGTCGCGATACTCCGCGGCGCAGTCGGCGCACATGTCGAACGCCGCCATCGTGGTGGCCGGCCGGTCGTACGGGAGGTCGGTGATGATGGTGAACCGGGGGCCGCAGTTCGTGCAGGTGATAAAGGGGTGCCGGTACCGCCGGTCGGCCGGGTCGGCGAGCTCACGCAGGCAGTCCGCGCAGGTGGCGACATCGGGTGACGCGAGCGTGCGGGTGACGCCGTTGCGGGCCGACGACTCGATCCGGAATCCCGTGCCGCCCTGCACCGGCAGATCGCTCACCTGTACCGACTCGACGACCGCGAGCGGCGGCGGCCGCTCCGTCAGCCGCCTGGCGAACTCCTCGGCAGCGTCGGCCGCTCCCTCGACCTCGATGACCACGCCACTCGAGTCGTTGCACACCGACCCCGACAGTGACAGCTCGGCCGCCGTGACGTACACGAACGGCCGAAAGCCCACACCCTGGACGACGCCGCGCACGACCAGACGACGCCGCAGCCGGTCGGGCAGGGCGTCTGGCGGCTTGCTCGGCACCGTGGTCATCCTGCGGGCAGCCCGTGCTGCGTCGCGAACTCGGCCCCGTGGGCCTGGTCGGAGTCGTCGAGGCGGCGACCCATCATCTCCAGCCCCGCTCTCGCCCGGTCGGCGTGTGCCTGGTCGATCCGCTCGACCGCGAACCCCATGTGGATCAACAGCCACTCACCTGGCGAGACGCGCTGGTCCTCGAGCATGCCGAGGTTGACGCGGCTCCTGCCCCCGACGACGTCGACGAGAACCAGCTGGTCGCCGTACCCCTCGACCATCTCGACGACCTGTCCGGGTATCCCGAGGCACATGTCAGCCGTCCTTTCCTGCTCCGGCGGCCACCGACAACCGCTCCTCGACGACCCACCGAACGCTCTCGACGGCCTCGGCCACCGCGGCCGCGACGGCGGGCGACAGGCCGATGCCCTCGCTGACATCCGCTGGCCGGCAGCCCACGATGTAGGTCGGCGGCAGCGTGCCCCCCAGCGCGCCGAGGCTGGCGAGGACCGCCACCGGGTCCATCCCGTGGGCGTCGAAATCGCCTGCCCCCAGGTCGTCGGGGCCGACTTCGAGCACGGTGACCTCACCCGGTGGCCCGTCGCCGGGCAGAGCGTCCACGAGCACCAGCGCGTCGACGCCGTCGAGAAGGTCATAGGCCAGATGCATGCCCCGGATCCCGTAGTCGACGACCCGCACGCCCTCGGGCAGCGTTGCAAGCGCCTGCTCCCCAGCCACCATCCGGCGCGCGACCTCGGGGCCGAAGCCGTCGTCGGTCAAGAAGATGTTGCCGATGCCGGCGACCAGGATCTGCTCGGGCATGTCGCGGGTCCTCCTTCGGTCAGCGTGGGTCGGGTGTCAGCCGGTCGGCATGTCGGGTGCGCCCTCGTGCTGGGCGCCTTGGGGGTCCACCGAGGTGTCGGACTCCTCGTCGGAGGTCCCCTCCGGACGGTCGACCGGGCCACCGGCGGGCTCGTCGGACCCGGTATCGCGTGAGCCCGGTTGGCCTCGCTCGGCCTGCGGCTCCTCGTCGAGGTGCTCTCCTGGCGTCTCACTCATGGCTGGCTCCTTTGCCTTTCCCGCGTGTAGCGCTTGGGTCACATGCTGCGGATCTTCAGGTAGCGGCGGACGTCGGGGATGGACCGCAGCCCGACCGCGATGGCGGCGATGGCTGCTCCCATCAGCAGCACGGACGTAAACCTTCCCAGTGTTCTCATGGTCGACTCTCCTCTCGATGGTCCGATGTGGTCTGGATCGATGCTGTGCGTGCCGGTGCCGCCGCGGTCGACGTCTGACCGAGCGGCTCGAGCTCCTCGGGTGCGAAGTACAGGTAGCGGCCGTACCACTCGTGCATGTCGGCGGCGGGGTCGTCCACCATCACGACGGCGACGTGGACCTGACCGTCGACGTCACTGAGAACGGCCGTGACGCGTGCCGTCTGCCCGGTGAAGAAGATGTCCTGGGCGTCGGCGCGGCGCGATGGCCGGAGGCGGACCAGGCTGTCCTTCCCGACGCAGACACCGCTCACCATCACCGTGTCCACGTCGGGTCGAACGCTGGCGTCGGCCGCGGGGTCCCACCACGGCGTGCCGCCCGCGTCGAAGGAGGGCGGGTCGACGTTGCGGATGTCAGAGCCGGATGGCGGCACGTCAGTGAAGGTCGGCATATCGGTGAGGCTCGGCAGGTCGGTGAAGGTCGGGACGTCGTCCATGTCAGGAAGCCCTGGTAGTCCTGCGACCCCCGCCCGGGGATCCCGCAGGATGCCGTGCAGGGCCTGCAGGCTGTCGGGAGTCATCTGGTCGCACCGGTCGATGATCTCGGCGGCGCGGGGGTCGGTCGCCCGGGCGGCCGCCTTCTCCTCGTCGGTCAGGGTCATCACCCGCAGCGTCAGGATCTCGTCGATCTCGGTGGAGTCGAAGAGCGCCCCAGCGCTCTGCTCGGCGACCTCGGGATAGTCGTACAGGATGATCGGGGACGCCAGCACGATGTCGTCCTCGCCGGGCTCGCCCGCCAGCACCGGCCAGCAGCGGCGCTGCTGACATGTCGCAGCGGCCTCGCTGGCATCGTCCGGCGGGTCGAGCAGGGACACGAATGTCGCGCCCTCGGCGACGATGAGCAGGTGGGTCCCGATCAGCGAGTGGCGGACGGCCGACTGCTTGTCCACCGGCTGCCCCTCGTCCGCTGTCCTGCCGTCGGCAACATTCTCGACGGCCACCCCGAGGCGGACCAGACCGTCCACACCGGTCGCGGCGGCATGCACACGCACGGCTGCATGAAGCGGCTGCCGACGCCGCACCAGCCGACCGACCGTGCGCCCATCGTCGCAGAGTGCCTCGACGGCCTCGCCGCCCTCGACGACCACGTCGAAGACCCGCTCATCCGCATGTCCGTCGAGCAGACACGGCCCGAGCTCGATCTCGTGCGCGACGGCCTCGTCCCAGCTCATCCAGGTCCGGGTCGGCGTCCGAAGCTCGGCAACCGGCTCGAATCGCGCTTCGTCGCCAGCCTCGGCCCGCTCGACCTCCCGCGTCTGGAGTTGCAGGAACCGCAGCCGGATCCGGACCTGTGCTGTCGCCGTGACCCCACTGTCGCTGTCCCCCGTCGCCCTGCGGACGAGGCACTGCGTCGACAGCGACGACTCCTCGCCGACCCCCGCGGCCGCTGCGCCGAGTGGACCGACCACTCCCCACTGCCATCTTGACTGGTTCTTGCTGGACGTCGCGCGGTAGGGGTAGAGCAGGTATCCCTCGTAGAGCACCGCATCGGCGACCGTGCGCGCCCTGTCGAGGTTCATCGACCGACCCCCGGCTTGGCCAGCAGTGACTCGATCGTGGCGTCCCACGTCGTCAGACCGCGAACCGACTTGTAGTGGGCCAGGTCAGCCATGCTCTCGTGGCTCAGCCGGATCCAGCCGGTGTTCGGGAAGTAGAACTGGATCATCTCCTTCCAGACCGACACGGGGATCTGGTAGCTCGACTCCCGGTCCCACGGCACCTGCTCGACGCCGAAACCGCTGGTACCTCGCGTGAAGACCGTGCCGGAGAAGAGGAAGACCACCGGGATGGTCTCGCCCTTCAACGCATGCAGGTACTTCGACCAGGTGACCTCGAAGTCGTATGTGCAGGGCATCGCCAGGTCGACCTCGGTGATGGACGTGAACCCCTGGACCATCGTCGTGCACTGCATCCACATGAAGGGCTTCAGCGTGTCGAACCACCTGTCGCGGCTGCCGAACATGTCGAGCAGCCCGCTCTCCTCGTCGGCGCTGTAGCGGCGACGTTGCGGCTCGATCCGCACCTGGCACCGCAGCGCCATGGCATGGATCACCTGCGCGGTCGACTCCTCGATCCGCAGCCGGGCGGTGAGCTGCGGGGCGGCGGCGTAAGGCTCGGCGAAGACGTCGACGACCGAGAAGCTGAGGTTGCTCATGGCTGGGTCACGACCCGCCGGACCGCTGTGCCTGGATCGGGGGAGACTCAGTCATCTGTGCCTGGACCGTCGGTGCCGGCCGGCTGCGCGTCGACACCATCGCGAAGAACGTGTCCATCGCCTCGTGGGCGTCGCGGCCCCCGTCGAACCCGCGCCAGAGCTGCCGCAGCTGGCCGACGAGCTCGTAACAGGCGTCGATCGGCACGATGTTGCAGGTGAAGTGGCGTCGATCCCGCTCGGGGGCGCGGATGAGCAGCGCCTCGACGTCGGCCTGTACCAGCCCGAGGGCAGGGTTGGCCGCCACGACGGTGTCGAGCGCCTCCAGTGGCAGCTCGGACTCGGTCGCACCCGCCGGACCCGGGTAGAACGCGATGGTCTTGCCCAGCTGAGAGTTACGGAAGAGGAAGACCAGCCCGACCGGGATCTCCAGCTCGTCCCACTGGCCCGGCCCGAGCGCGAAGTCCGGCAGGCTGAGATACCGGTCAGGGACCGCGCGGTACCTCAGCTCAGCTCCGTCGGCCGTGAACAGCAGATAGCAGCCCCGGCACGTGCACATCAAGGCTCGGCTCTCGAGGTTGACGACATGCTGATGGGCGTCGCTGATCGGCTCGGCACACATCTCGCAGCGCTCGTACGTCACCGGCGGTGGGCGGGTCGAGGTGATCCGGCGTAGGGCCGCCAGCGGTGCTCCGGACCCGAGGTCTCGGCGCTGGGAACCGCTCACGCGGTCACCGCCGGTACGGCCACGGCTGGGACACCGTCGCGGACCAGGAGTGGCAACGGAGTCAGGTGCTCGGCCTCGTCGTCCACACACATCCCCGCGCGCCTGACGTCATAGTGGCTGCGGCAACGGGGGCAGCGCAGGACGCCGTCGCCGACGGGATGGCCGAGGCGGCGCTCGAGGCTGACTCCGGCCATCGGCGACGTGCATCGCGGACACGCGTCACGGAACACGAACAGGTCGTTCTGGAGCCGGCAGGCAAGCACCGCCACGCCACCCAGGGTGAAGCCGCCCACCTCGCCGGAGTCCAGGTCGGCGAGCAGCGGCGCGGGCGCCCAGGTGCCACCCGTCTCCTGATCGGCATGGTCGCCTGACTCGGGGGGGCCGAGCCGGGACCGTAGCGAGTCCACCGAGATCAGCGGGCCGGCGACCGCGTCGTCAGCCTCGGAGGTTTCCACCTCGATCGCTGTGATCTCAGGGGCCGCCTCCTCGATCGCGGACTCGACGGCCAGCGACAGCGTCACCGACGACGACGGGCAGCCGTCGCAGCTGCCGAGCATCCGCAGTCGAACCACCCCTTCGGGAGTCACATCCAGCAGCTCCACGTCGCCGCCGTGGGTCCCGAGGTAGGGCCGGACGCCTTCCAGCGCGTTCTCCACACGGGTCATCACGTCGTACGGGTGCAGGCCGTGCACCAGCAGCAGGCTGGCGACCAGGTCGTCGGCGGCCAGGGCGGCCAGCGCCGCGTCGTCCAGTCGGCCGAGGTCGTACATGATGTCGAGCAGCCGCTCCAGACCCTCGCCGTAGAGGTCGGCAACCAGCCGGACCAGCTCCTCGGCCCGCTCACGCGCCACGGCACCACCCGAAGAACTGGCGTCCAGCAACGCCTCGATCCGGGCTCCGCTCACCCGCAGCTGGTCGGGCGGTGACACCTCTGTCTGGTCGGCATGCCCCATGGCCGCCGGCTATTCGCCGGTGACGGACTGCGTGGGCGAGTGCATCCGGTCCAGCTTCTTGCCGTTGCCGAGATACATGTGCACGCCACAGGGCAGGCAGGGGTCGAAGCTGCGCACGGTGCGCATGATGTCGATCCCCTTGAAGTGCTCGCGGTCGTTCTCCTCGAAGATGGGCTGGCCCTGGACGGCGTCCTCGTAAGGTCCGGGGGTGCCGTAGGAGTCGCGCGGGTTCGCGTTCCACGGCGTCGGGGGGTACGGGTGGTAGTTCGCGATTTTCCCGTCCCGGATCACCATGTGGTGCGACAGCACCCCGCGCACCGCTTCGGTGAAGCCGCAGCCGACGCCCTCGTCCGGCACCTCGAACGACTCCCACGTCTTGGTGCGTCCGGCGCGGATCTCGACCAGCGCCTTCTCCGCGAAGTGCAGGGCAGCGGCTGCTGCATAAGCCTGGAAGTAGGTCCTGGCCCGGTTGCGCTCGATCGTGTTGCTCCACTGCGGGATCTTCCACTCCAGCTCGACCGGGCCCTTGAGGGCGGTCTTGGGGAGGTTGATCTTGACACTGGTGCCGGTGGACTGGATGTAGCCGATGTCGACGAGCTTCGCCAGGGCCGTCGTCCAGAGCCGGGCCAGCGGCCCGCCACCGGTGTCGAGCGCGAGATGGTCCTTGCCGTCGTACCAGCGTGGCGACATCACCCAGCTGTACTTGTCGTCGAAGTCGCGCTTCTGCGGACGCGGGTTCGTCGTCTGGTTCCACGGGTGTCGGCGGTCGACGGGGTTGCCCAGCGGGTCGTTCCTGACGAACATCTCCTGGTCCTCCCAGTCGTCGTAGTACGACGAGCCGAGCAGGATCCGGATGCCGAGGTTGATGTCGACCAGGTCGGTCGTGACGAGCTTGCCGTCGACGACGATGCCCGGGGTCACGAACATCTTGCGACCCCAGTCGGTCATGTCCTTGTAGGCGAAGTTGCAGTACTCGGGGTCCTGGAACGAGCCCCAGCAGCCGAGCAGGGTGCGTCGCAGTCCGGACTGCTCGTAGCCCGGCAGCGCCTCGTACATGAAGTTGAAGAGGTCGTCGTGCATGGGCACGACCTTCTTCATGAACTCGATGTAGCGCATCAGCCGGGTCATGTAGTCGGTCATCAGCTGGATCGTCGCGACCGTGCCGACACCGCCCGGATACAGCGTCGAGGGGTGCACGTGGCGCCCCTCCATCAGGCAGAACATCTCGCGGGTGTAGCGGCTGACCTGCAGCGCCTCGCGATAGAACTCGCCCGTGAACGGGTTGAGCGAGCGCATGATGTCGCCGATGGTGCGGTTGCCGTGGTCGCCGGCGTGCGGAGACTCCGTCCGGTTCGCGAGCTCGAGCACGCCGGGGTTGGTCTCGGCGACCATCTTCTCGCAGTAGTCGACCCCGACCAGGTTCTCCTGGAAGATGTTGTGGTCGAACATGTACTCGGCGGCCTCGCCGAGGTTGACGATCCACTCGCCGAGGTGCGGCGGCTTGACGCCGTACGCCATGTTCTGGGCGTAGCAGGAACACGTGGCGTGGTTGTCACCACAGATGCCGCAGATCCGGCTGGTGATGAAGTGCGCGTCGCGTGGGTCCTTGCCCTTCATGAAGATCGAGTAGCCGCGGAAGATCGATGACGTGCTATGGCACTCGGCGACGACCTTCTGCTTGAAGTCGATCTTGGTGTAGATCCCGAGGCTGCCGACGATGCGGGTGATCGGGTCCCACGCCATCTCGACCAGGCCGTCGGAGGTTTCGCCCTTGTGGGTGGGGCTCTTTATGGTCGACGTCATCGCTCGCCTCTCGGCCGGTGGAGTGACGGTGCCGCCCACGTGACAGGGGCGAGCGGCACCCGGGGTGGGTGCCGGGTCACCAGGTTCTGGCGGCGCCCGTGGTGAGGTGCTTGCCCTTGTGGCGCCACTTGGGCTCCTTGTCGACCGTCCTGGTCGTGATGGTCCGGAGCCGGCGGATGGCCGCGCCGTACGCGCCGACGGCGGTCGTGGAGAACTTGCCACCCGGGGGCTCGTCCATGAACGGCATGAACTTGTCGGGGAAGCCCGGCATCGTACAGCCGATGCAGATGCCGCCGACGTTGGGACAGCCGCCCATACCGTTCATCCAGCCCCGCTTGGGGACGTTGCACTTCACGACAGGTCCCCAGCACCCGAGCTTCACGATGCACTTGGGCGAGCCGTACTCCGTCGCGAAGTCGCCCTGCTCGTAGTACCCGGCCCGGTCGCAGCCCTCATGGACCGTCTGGCCGAACAGCCAGGTCGGGCGCAGCGCCTCGTCGAGCGGAATCATCGGCGCTTGGCCGGTCGCCATGTACAGCAAGTAGGTCAGCGTCTCGGACAGGTTGTCGGGCTGGATCGGGCACCCCGGAACACAGACGATGGGGATGCCGGCCTTGGACTTCCAGTCCCAGCCGAGGTAGTCGGGGACGCCCATCGCGCCGGTCGGGTTGCCGGCCATCGCGTGGATGCCGCCGTACGTCGCGCACGTCCCGACCGCGACGACGGCCGTGGCCTTCGGGGTCAGCCGGTCCAGCCACTCGCTGGTCGTCATCGGCTGCCCGGTCGCGGGGTTGTTGCCGAAGCCGCACCAGTAGCCCTCATCGTGCAGCTGCTCGTTGGGGATGGACCCCTCGACGACCAGGACGAACGGCTCGAGCTCGCCGCGGTCGGCCTTGAAGAACCACTCGAGGAAGTCGTCCGCACCGCCGTTCGGGCCGCACTCGAAGTCGATCAACGGCCAGTGCACTGCGATCTGCGGCAGGCCGGGCAGGGAGCCGAGCGCGATCTCCTCGATGCTCGGCTGGGTCGCCGCGGTGAGGGCGACGGAGTCCCCGTCACAACTGAGCCCGGCGTTGATCCACAGCACGTGGATGAGGGTCTCTTCGGCGGCAATGGCTTCGGCAGTCTGCATCGTGCCACGCTCTCTGGGCTGGTCACTCAGCCCGATAATGGGCCGGAGCAGGCCCGTTCATCTGTTGTGTGTCTACACCTCGTGAAATTCGTGTGTCAAGGGTTCCGAGCCGGTATCACCGCACGTCAACGCCCTGTTCCGGTCAGTACCCGAAGGTCGCCTCAGGGCCGTCGTGACCGTGTGTAGTTACGCATAGCGAAGCCACGAGTACCAACCGTCAAGGCCGGCTCCGGAAGTCACCGACAGCGCGAGGACGGCAACGCCGGGGTTCACGGCGCGGGCGTGCGACGTACAGGCGTCCACGTCGAAGTCGACATACGGAAGCAGGTCGATCTTGTTGATCACGACGAGGTCGGCGGCCGCGAACATGTGGGGGTACTTCAACGGTTTGTCGTCACCCTCGGTCACCGAGATCACGACCACCTTGCCGCTCTCACCCAGGTCGAACAGGGCCGGGCAGACCAGGTTCCCAACGTTCTCGATGAACAGCAGCGAGCCTGGCTGCGGGTCGAGGGCCTCGAGCCCGCGCTGCAGCATCTCGGCGTCGAGGTGACAGCCCGCGCCGGTGTTGATCTGTACCACCGGGCAGCCGGTAGCCCTGATCCGCTCGGCATCGAGAAGGGTCTCCTGGTCCCCCTCGATAACCCCGACGGCCCGCTCGCTATGGACCTCGCCGATCGTGCGTACCAACAGGCTGGTCTTGCCCGATCCCGGCGAGCTCATCATGTTGAGCGCCACCACGCCGCGTTCGGCCAGCCAGGCCCGGTTGTGGGCGGCCAGCCCGTCGTTCTTGGCCAGCACCTGCTGCTGGATATCGATGGTCCGGGTCGGTGCAGGTGCGTCGGCGTTCCCGTCCTCATGTTGCCGGCCGTGGGCATGGTCGGGGGGATGGCCGCCGTCGTCGTCGTGGGCATGGTCGTCGGCGTGGTCGTGGCCGGCGGCGTGAGAATGGGCATGGGAGCCGGCGTGGTCGTGGCTGTGGCGGCTCAAAGCCGTCACCCGGGTGCCGGCCTCGTCACCGCAGCCGCAGGTCGCACACATCGCTCAGGCCACCTCCACAGACTTGATCAGCAGCTCGCGACCGCTCGTCACGGCGACATCCGCGCTTCCGCACGGGCAGAGCAGGATCAGGTCCGGCAACGTGAAGTCCTGCCCGCAATCGCGGCAGTGGCCCTCACCGGGTGGTTGGTCGATATCAAGGCGGGCCCCTTCCAGAACAGTCTGACTCGTCACCAGCTCGAAGCAGAAGCGCATCGCGTCCGGTTCGATGCCGCTCAGCCGGCCCACCTCAAGGCGGATGGCGACGACCTGCTGGTCGGCCATCCGCTCGCTCACCGCGTCGACGACGCTCTGGGTGATTGAAAGCTCGTGCACGTCACCACCTGAGGCCACCCTAGGTGTCGAGCCACCGCCCAGCAATGGTCGGAGCGGTCGAACTCCGCCCACCACGTCGAATGACCACGTCTCTGGTCGCTCAGGCGACCCGAGCCGCGGGACTGGAGGGTCTCCTCCAGCGCCGCCGGGTCAGTCCGCGGTTGTCACCTCGACCCTGGTGAGCGTGTCGAGGTCGTGCCGCGTCATGGCGGCAACCTCCTGGAACACCGCCGCCTGCTGGGAGTTGATCCGCTCGTTGAGCAGGTCACGCAGGGAGAACGCGATAGCCCCGGTCTGTCGCACCGTCAGGTCGTCGACAAGGGGTTGCCGTGCGGACGTGACCGCGATCCCGCTGGCGGACCCGTCGGACCCTTGTGCCACCCCCACCGAGAAGCGCTCTCGTGGGTTGGCGCTGACGCTGGTGTAGTGGTCGCGGAGCTGGATCAGGACCCGGTGCCACTCCAGCACGTCGGCATGCGTCTGGGTGGCGGTCAGGTCCTCCTCCCTCAGCGTGGGATGCTCGCCGTCCCCGGCCGAGAAGCACCGCGCGTACGAGAGCAGTGCACACGTCCAGACCGCCTCGACCACGACCTCATCGGGCTCGTGGTTGTCGGCCGCCACCTCGGGTATCAGCCGTTCGCAGCACTTGAGCACCGTCTGGAGGTCCTCGAACGTCGCATTCAGCCTGGCGAGCGCCTGAGCGGCGGAGCTGTCGAGCAGCCTCAGCTCCGCCGGCGGCGCCTCGCTAGCCAACCGACGGTCCCAGCCCGAGTGACTGCGGCGTGCTCGAGTCCGGTGAGGGCTGGTGCAGCCCCTCGTCCAGTTGGCCGAACTCGGTCATCAGCGCCCTGCTGCCGCCCCACGGCGTCTGCTCCTCGGCGATCAGCGTGTTCGTCGTGAGCAGCAGTCCGGCGACCGAGGCGCCGTTCTGCAGTGCCGACCGGCATACCCGCAGCGGGTCGATGATCCCCATCTCGATCATGTTGCCGAAGCGGCCCTCGAGCGCGTCGAACCCATCGTCGACGCCCATCTCGGCGACCCGGTTCACGACGTCGTTGCCCGGGTAGCCGGCATTGGTGGCGATCAGGTACGTCGGCTCCGACAGGGCGCTGCGGACGATGTCGACACCGATCGCGTAGTCGTCCTTGACCTCCAGCTGGTCGAGGACCGGGGCGGCGTGCATGAGCGCCGCTCCACCGCCGGCGACGATTCCCTCGGCCATGGCGGCCCGCGTCGCCGACAATGCGTCCTCGACCCGGTGTTGCAGCTCGGCAAGCTCGGCGTTGGTCGGCGCGCCGACCTTGATCACGGCCACCTTCCCCGACAGCGACCCGATCCGCTCGCTGAGCACTTCTTCGTCGATGCCGTACGTCGCCCGGTCGAGCTCCGAACGCAGCTGCGCGACACGGAAGTCAACCGCTTCCTGGGTCCCCGAGCCGCCGATGATGGTGGTGCGGTCCGCGGTTACCCGGACCTGGCGGGCCCGGCCGAGCTGATCGATCGTCATCGTCTCCAGGCTGAACCCGGAGTGCTTGCTGTAGACCTGGCCGCCGGTGATGGTGGCGATGTCCTCGAGCTTGCGCAGCCGACGGTCGCCGAAACCGGGGGCCTTCGTGGCGACGGCCCGGAATACGCCGTTGACGTGGTTGTGCACCAGCATGCTCAACGCCGAGCCTTCGACCGTCTCGGCGATCACGACCAGCGGCCGCGGCGCCCGCATCACCTTGTCGAGCAGCGGCATCAGCTGCTGGACCTTGGTGATCTTCTCGCTGCAGAGCAGGATGTACGGGTCGTCCATCACTGCTTCCAGGCTGGCGGGGTGGGTCACCAGATACGGCGAGAGGTACCCGTTGTCGTACTCGAAGCCCTCCACGAAGTCCACGCTCATGCCGTGCGTGGCCGACTCCTCGACGGTGACGATCCCGCCGTCACCGACCGTGAAAAGAGCCTCGGCCAGCACGGAGCCGACCAGCTCGTCGTTGTTGGCGGAGATCATCGCCACCCGGGCATAGTCCTCCCTCGTCTCGACCGGGTGCGCCACCTCGCGCAGGTGCTCGACGAGCTTCCCGACGGCCAGGTCGATCCCCCGCTTCACCAGCACGGGGTTGCCGCCCTTGCCGATGGCGGTCATCCCCTCGCGGATGATCGCCTCGGCCAGCACGGTGGCCGTCGTGGTGCCGTCGCCGACGATGTCGTTGGTCTTGATCGCCGCCTCCTTGACCAGCTGCGCACCCATGTTCTCGAACTGGTCGCTGAGGTGGATCTCGCGGGCGATCGTGACGCCGTCGTTCGTCACGACCGGGGAGCCGGTGATCTTCTCGAGGATGACGTTGCGGCCCTTGGGACCCAGGGTCGACTTCACCGCCTCGGCGAGCTGGGCCACGCCGGACAGCAGCAGGGCTCTCGCTTCCTCGCCGAATCGCAGGTCCTTGGCCATGGATACTCCTTGTCAGGTGCTTCGGGGTTCGAATGGGGTGGCTATCTGGATAGACCGTGTCGTCGACTGCTGCTACGGGACCAGGATGGCGCGACCCCGGACGTGCCCGGCGTCAAGGTCGTGCAGCGCCTCGACCGCCGCGTCCAGCGGGTAGGCCTGGGTATGCAGGGTGACCTTGCCGCCCTCGGCCAGCGCCATCAGCTCGACCAGCTCGTTGTAGGTGCCGACGATGTTGCCGACGATGTTGCGCTCGGTGGAGATGATGTCGAGCGTCGGGATGGTCAGGTTCCCGCCGTAGCCGATGACGTAGTACGAACCGCCAGGACGGGTCATCGCGAACCCGTCGTTCTCGGCGCCCTGCTCGGCGACGAAGTCGAGTACCACGTCGGCGCCACCGTTGGTGAGGTCCTTGACCGCGTCCACGTGGTTGCCGTCGGCGACGACCGAGTGGTTGGCGCCGAGCTGCTCGGCCAGCTTGAGGGCGTCGGGGTTGCGGTCGACGACGATGATGGTGGTCGCCGTCAACGCGGCCAGGCACTGGATGCCGATGTGGCCGAGCCCGCCGGCTCCGATCACCGCGCAGGTCGTGCCTGGGTAGAGCAACGGGATCGCCTTGCGGACCGCATGGTAGGCCGTGATGCCCGCGTCGGCCAGCGCGGCGACGTCCTTCGGCTGCGTCGACGGGCTGAGCTTGATGCACGCCCTCGCCGAGGTCAGGAGGTACTCGGCCATCCCGCCGTCGCCGTCCAGGCCCGGGAACGAGCTGTTCTCGCAGTGCATGTCGTTGCCGGCCCGGCAGGCGTGGCAGAGCCCACAGGTCGGCGTCGGGTGCAGGATGACCGTGTCGCCGACGGCGACATTGGAGACCGCCGAGCCGATCTCGTGCACCCAGCCCGCATTCTCATGGCCGATCGTGTAGGGCAGCGTCTGCCCCATTGCCTCAGCCCATTGGCCCTCCATGATGTGGAGGTCGGTGCGGCAGACTCCTGCCCCGCCGATCTTCACGATGACGTCGAACGGGCCCGATACGGTCGGCTCGGGCACCTCCTCGACAACGGGGTCCTCGTGGTACGCATGGAGCCGCACTGCCTTCATCAGTCCTCCTGCTCGTCGTGTCCAACAACTCCGTACCGCTCACGCAGCAGGCCGCGACAGACACCGCTGTTGGCGTCCACGCCAACCCGCGTCAGCCGGGCGCGCCGCAAGTGGAGCGGAAGTGCCTCCGAGCCAACCGGCTCACCGGTCGTGGCGTCAACCAGCAGGGCGGACTCGTCCCCCGACGGCAGTCCGAGGTCCGCGCGGCGAGACCGCAACCGCTCCCGGTCTGCGGACGGCGGGACGTCGCCGAGGGTCATCTCGGCGAGGTCGTCGGTGGTCTTGCCGGCTGCCATCAGCGGGCGGCAGACCCGGTCTGTCCCGGCCAGCACGGCCTTGCGCAGGAAGTCTGCGCGGAGCTGGTCGAGCTCGCCGGCGGCCAGACTGCCGAAGGACTCCTCGAAACCCGACTGCGCGGCCACCCCACCGTTGATCTCCGCAGAGGCGAAGTGGTCCTCCAGCACCACCTCGGTCCGGCGGACACCGTCGACCCTGCTCACCACGTCATACGCGTCCGCCACCATCAAGAAGGCGAAGTTGGGGGCGCAGAAGTAGGTGGGGAGACGGAGCCGCACAGCGGCGACTCCGTCCTCCGTCACAGTGCAGGACGACACGAAGCCCAGTGTCGTCACCGCCTCGTCCAGCTCAGGGTCGCGGACCGTGTCCAGTGCGGCAAGCAGGGCAGCCGCGTCGGTCACACCCAGACCTTGGAGTCTTCGACCAGAGCCGCGTCATCCTTGGCGCCCGGAGTACCCGAGTCGAGCTGCAGCTCGGCCGGTACATCGAGGTTGTAGAGCTTGGCCGCGTTCAGACCCAGGATCTTCTTCTTCGTCGCCGTGTTGACGCGCGGGTAGTCCGAGAACTCGTCACTGGGGTAGTCCCAGTCGACGAAGCCCTCGATCTGCCACTTCGGCTCCCAGATGCTGTAGTCGCTGCCGAAGGTCATCTTGTCCTCGCCGACCCAGAACAGCAGCTCGCCCATCACCTTCGCGAAGAACTTCGGCCGGGCATGCATCAAGCCGCCGATCACGACGGAGAGCCCGGCGTACACGTTGGGCTCCTGCGTCGCCATGAAGCAGAAGTCCTCGATCCGCGGCAACCCGACGTGCTCGACGATGAAGTTGAGGTCGGGGAAGTCGGTCGCCGCGTGGTCCACGTCGGAGACGTCGAAGGCGTCCTTGTCCAGCGGCCAGATGGTGGGGCCCTTGTGGACGTGGACATTCTTGATCCCGAGCTCCTGCGCCCGCTCCAGGTAGCGGTAGCACGAGGCGTCCGACAGCTTGTAGCCTCGCGAGCCGTTGTTCCACTCGGCGGTGTAGAGCTTGACGCCGGTCGAGCCCCATCGCTTGACGTTGGCCTCGAACTCCTTGAGACCGGCGTCGCTGTCACGCGGGTCGAATCGCGTGTTGACGACGAACTTGCCTGGATGCTTCTCGGCCAGCTCGCCGTTGCGTTCAGTCGTGTTGAACCCGTCGGCGTACCACTCTTTGAGATAGGTCGGCTGGAAGACGGCCACGTCGACGTACCCGTCCTCGAACACGTTCTTCATCAGGTCGTCCTCTGACGCCTTCATGAAGTGGTCGATGGGCCAGTGCGTCTCGGGCGGGCCCAGCGACTGGTAGGCGTGGAAGCACTCGATCCAGCCCTTCGCGTATTGCTCGTGGCCTTTCACCCAGTTCTCAGGGCTTGCGTCCCAGTGATGCATGTGGCTGTCAACAACGAAGTACTTCTCGCCATCTTTTTCGTACACGTGTGCTCCTCTGGTGGGTCAGGTTGGCGAAGCGTGGATCGAGCTGGGCTGGATGCGTGCGGTTACGTCCTTGTTACACCCCGACGACCACATATGGCTACGGCAGTTTGCCTACTCTCGCGCCGTTCTTACTTGGCGAACGTCTTGAGGTCGAAACCGATGTACTCGGCGGCGTCCTCCGGGTTCGCGAACATGATCGTGCGGTCGTCCTCGTGGATCATCCGGCCGTAGTGGGTCGACATGTTCTCCTCGAACTCCGCTGCGTCGAAGTAGCCCGGCTCCTCGCCCAGCGCCTCGGAGATCTCGTCGTAGTCGAAGTCCATCCGGTTGGTCCCGTCAACCCGGATCATGGACGGCAACGGCGTTATGGTCACTCCCTTCTGGCTACGCATCACCTCGGCGACGACAGCGCCCACCTGGTTGTTCATCAACGTGACGCCACACTTGTTCGACGCGGTGTTGTCGGCCTTGTACGAGCTCTCGGACGTCGCGTAGGACGTCTTGGTGGACTGGTAACCGCTCATTGGCTCAGCTCCTTCGGGGTCTGCAGGTTCAGCTCGGTGAGGATGTCGCTGAAGCGACTCTTGACGCGGTCCAGGCCGTCCTCGAAGCGATGCGGCTTGAAGTCCGGCTGCGACCACAGCGGCTGCATCTCACGGGCCGCGGTGATGCAGCGGGGTACCCAGATCGACAGCCAGCCGTTGATCACGTCCTTGTTGTAGTCGGCGAACTCCTTGTCATTGGTGAGCAGCTCGAACATCGCCTTGGTATAGCGCAGGTCGCGCGTGGCGTAGTCGTGCTCGCCGGCACCGACGACGGTCGGTGTCACGAAGTCCCCGTTGCCGGGTGAGGCCTGCTGCACCAAGTGGCTGCGGAACAGCTCGCCGATCAGCGGCTCGAAGACGATGTTGGCGGCGAAGATCGCCTCTGCCCAGTCGTCGATAGCCGTCATCTGCTCGGTGACCCTCCGGACGCCCTGCCAGGCCGGGTCGCTGTTCCACGCCTCGATGTGGGCGCTTCCGTCGAACTCCTCGATCTCCTCGCTCAGCGTGAGGTTGTACAACGCCAGGTCCTGGGCGAACCGGATCCGGTGCATGCTGTTGACGGAGATCGCGTTGTTGTGCATGTTCGTCGGGGCCCGTCGCTGCGCGTTGGCGAACAGGTACAGGCCGAGGCCGTGCTCGACATGCATCCACGCACCCACGTTGCGCTCGACGAACCGGATCCAGTTGCGGTTCCACTGCTCGAAGGCCTTCGTCTCGCGGGCGGTGTCGACGTTGGCGTTGATCTGCCGCACGACATTGCTGTTGTTGCGGTAGAAGGTGAGCTCCCACTCCTCGTTCGGGTCGCGGAACTCGTGCCAGCCGTGCGCCGGCCAGTCGTAGCCCTTGCCGCCTGAGCCGGGGAAGCGCTCGGGCTCGGGCCTGTCGACCCCCCACGCCTTCAGCGCGGTCCAATCGAGCGGATAGCCGCCGCGGCCGTCGGAGAACCCGTACAGCCAGCCTTGGGCGAGATAGTGCCGAGGGTCCGGCTGCACCTCGACGGTGACGTCCTCATAGTGGGACTGCTTGCGCTTCTGCGGCGTGTAGTAGTTGTAGCGCCTGGCCGTTGAGTCAGGGAAGACCTTGGCGCCGGCCTCGGCGTCGGTGAACTCCGGCTTCGGTGAGCTGCGCTCTTCGGTGGGTAGGTCGGACGCGGTGGTGGTCACGTCAGATTCGCCTCGCTTTCCCTGTGATCGGACCTTCGGTGTGTGGTGCTCAGGCTGAGCCGGTGGTGGTGAACTTGTCGTAGTAGATGTTCTTCTCGGGTGCGCCGAGGGTCGTGAGGACGTCGATCGCCGCCTCGACCATGGGCAGTGGCCCGCAGACGTACGAGTCGACGCCCGACAGGTCGGTCTCGTGGGCGGTCAGCACATCGGTGATCAGGCCGATCTCGCCGTCCCACTCCTCGTCGTCACCCGGCTCGGACAGGGCGGGCACGTAGGTGAAGTTGGGGATCGACGCCGAGAGCGACGCCAGCTCGTCGGAGAAGCACAGGTCACGGCGCCCGCGCGCACCGTAGTAGAAGGTGGTCTTGCGGGTGCTGCCGCGCTCGGCCAGCGACCTGAGCAAGCACAAGATCGGCGCCATCCCCGCGCCGCCCCCGACGAAGACGATGTCGCTGTCGCGGCCGTCCCTGAGCGTGAAGACGCCGAAGGGCCCGACCACGTTCACTCGGTCACCCGCGGCGAGCTTGACGTTGAGGAACTCCGAGAACCGACCGTCCGGGTAGATCTTGATGACGAACTCGAGCTGCCCGCTCTCGCTGCTCGACACGTTCGCCATCGAGAACGACCGAGTCGTGTCGGTGTCGGGGATCTCGATGTCGACGTACTGGCCGGGGAAGAAGGCGATCGACTGGGGCTCGACGAGCTTCAGGACGAGATGCCGCATGTCGTGCGTGACGTTCTCGTTGGAGACGACCTCCGCCACCGCGTTCTGGATCGGGTGCCCGGACCGGATCATCTCCTCGTCGTAGTTGAGGAGCTCGATCGTCACGTCCTCGTAGACGTGTGCACGGCACAGGAGCGTGAACCCCTCCTCGAGCTCGAAGTCGGGCAGGGCGAAAGTCGAGTACTTGTCGAGCTCGATGTCGTCACCCTCCAACACGAAGGACTTGCAGGCCGCGCACTGACCTTCCTTGCAGCCGTGCATGAGCATGATGCCCTGCTCGGCTGCGGCACGAAGCACGTTCTGGTCCTCGCCGACCTCGATCTCGATGCCTACCGGCTCGAATCGCACGACATGCTTGTCAGCCATGTCTCCCTTCCAGCGTCATCCCTACGGTGGGTGGAGGAGGACCGGACGGCTGACGTCCGATCCTCCTCCCGTCCGTGGGCCTCAGGCGTTCGCCGGGGCTGGGCGCCCTGCCGGACCGCCGCGGATGTAGTTCGCGTGGAAGGCCTGCTGCTCCTCGGGAGACATCTCGTTGAGGAGCACGTTGGGGCTCTGGAGCGGCCCCATCCGACGCAGGTGGTCCAGAGTCCACATCTTCTTGGGGTCCAGGTTGAGGTGGGGTTGGGCGACCAGCGTCTTGCCGTCGTCACGGACGTAGCCCATGTCGGAGACGACATCTGCCCAGTTCCAGCCGTGGTACAGCGTCTCCCACTCGCGCTTGCCGATCAGCTGGCCCATGTTGGGGGTCTCGCGGCCCTGGTAGGTGGGCCGGAAGGCCTCGACGTCGGTCCAGCGGCACGCCTCGTGGCAGTACGTCCGCATCTGGCCGTCGACCTCCGCCATCACCATGTCCTCACGGACCAGGCACGGGACCATACAGGTCCAGCAGCGGTGCGGGTACTGGTAGTTGACGTCCTCGGCGACGATCGGGTGGTGACCGTTGGGCATGGAGAGCCGGTTGTAGTTCTCCCACCAGGCGCCGTACTTGTCGTACCAGCCCGGGTACTTGTACTCGAACCACTCGAAGTCCTTGTCGGTCATCGGGTCCATCCGCCAGTAGTTGGCGACCCAGCCGGTGCAGAAGAACTGCGCGACCTCGTGGACGTAGCCCTTGTTCCAGATCTGGTTCCAGGCCTCCTCGATCAGGTCGTGGGGGATCTCCAGCCCGTACTTCTCGAGCGGGACGAGGTAGCTGCGGTAGTAGTCGTCGTAGATCCAGCGGCGCCACATCTCGGCGTAGCTCTCGCGGTCCTTGCGGCGGTC
>JBBSET010000022.1:0-53298 GCA_038239485.1 Propionibacteriales bacterium | reverse complement strand
TGCTCGGCGCGGTTGCGGCGATGTTCCCCGACGACGTGGACAGCTCACGGGTCGCCATCCGCGGCTGGTCCTTCGGGGGATACCTGGCCGCACTGGGGGTGTTACGCCATCCGTCGGTGTTCGCCGCGGCGATCGCCGGCGCCCCCACGACCGACGAGCGCCTCTACGACACCTGCTACAGCGAGCGCTACCTCGGCCATCCCGACACCAGTGCGGACGTCTACGAAGTGAACAGCCTGATCCCGCTCGCGCCGAACCTGACCCGGCCGCTGATGATCATCCATGGCCTCGCCGATGACAACGTGTACGTCGCGCACTCGCTGCGACTGTCCAGCGCACTCCTTGCAGCCGGCAGGCCGCACGAGGTGCTGCCGTTGTCGGGCACGACGCACCTGGCCAACGATGAGGTCGTCGCTGAGAACCTTCTGCTGTTAGAGCTCGACTTCCTCCGCAGAGCGCTCGCGACCGGCTGACGTGGTGGCGATGTTCCCGGCTGCCGATGACGTGGACGTGCGCCCGATATGGGTGCCGGCCTAGTCGCGGGCTGGGGGCTTCCTGTTGCGTTCGGCCCGCAGCGAGGTGTCCGCGGTGTGGATGAGGTCCTCGAGCGAGTCCCCCTCACGGAGATCGGCTAGGCCGGCACTGATGGACACGCGCGGGGGTTGTGCGAGGTCGGCGTTGACGAGGGCGAACCTCTCCGCTGCCTGCTCGAGTGTGAGATCCACGAAGGCGCAGAGGAACTCGTCGCCGCCGAAGCGGACAATCAGGTCGTAGGCTCGGATATGTCGTCTGATGGCCGCGACGATCCGACGGAGAAGCTGGTCGCCGACGGCATGGCCGAGCGAGTCGTTGACCGCCTTGAGGCCGTCGACATCGACGAACGCAAGGACGAAGGGCTCGTTGGTGCGCACGGCTCTGAGCAACTCGCGATTCAGCTCGGACAGCCCCGTGTCGCGACGGTAGGCGCCGGTCAGGTCGTCGAAAGACGCTGCCGTCCTTTCGTAGGTCGAGGCGACGCGGTCAGTCACATCGGCCGCTCGATCGCCGGCGGCGTGCCGCCGATCGCCCGCCGCGCCGTCGCGGTCGTGACCAGCCTCGACCCGGTCCGACTCCGCAGCGACGTCGGGGTCGTCGTCAACGGACAGCTCTCGCGCCTCCGCACGGCGGTCCCGGTCAGCCGCCTTCAGATCACGAGCCTCCGCGGCTCGATCCCGACCTGCCGCAATCCGGTCACGGGCGGCTGCGGCAAGGTCGCGGTCGCGGCCGGTCTGATCGCGGTCGTCCGACGACTGGGACTCCGTCGGCGAGTGCGCTGCGCGCCGCGGCTTCGGGAAGTTGCTGTCTGCCATGACCCAATTGTGCAGGGCGGTGGCACCTCCTGCTAGGGCCTCGCGGGTGCCGCAGCCCGGCGGATAGGGTGCGGAGCATGGTGGACTCCTCGCCTCGCGCCGAGCCCTACACCCCGCGGACCTCCTCTGCAGCGCTCGAGGACCTGGGCAGCAGGCTGCGCGCGACTCGCTGGCCGGACGCGCCAGAGGACACCGGGTGGTCGTTGGGCGCTGACCTCGGCTATCTTCGCGAGCTCGTCGCCTACTGGCTGGACGGGTTCGACTGGCCGGCGCAGGAGGCGGCACTCGCGCGGCTCCCGCACTTCCGCGTCCGGCTCGGCGGTCTCGGGCTCCACTTCGTGTACGTCAGGGCCGCCTCGCCGGCCGGGCCCGTCCTGCCACTCGTGCTCAGCCACGGCTGGCCGGACTCGTTCTGGCGGTACACCAAGGTCATCTCGCTCCTGGCCGACCCAGGAGCACACGGCGCAGATCCCGCCGACGCGTTCGACGTGGTCGTGCCGGATATACCCGGCTTCGGGTATTCCGACCGCCCGACCGGTCCGGCCCTCGACTCCGTCGCCGTGGCCGCCCTCTGGGCGGAGTTGATGGATGTCCTCGGCTATCCGCGCTTCGGCGCCGCCGGCGGGGACCTCGGCAGCCACGTGAGCAGATACCTCGCCCTCGACCACCCCGACCGGGTCGTGGCCGTCCACCGTACCGACGCCGGCCTGCCGGTCTTCACGGGCGACCAGGCGGATCTCACGCCCGAGGAGCGCGAGTGGCTCCAGGGCGCTGGGGCCTGGGGCGCGGCCGAGGGCGCCTACGCCGCGATGCATCGCACGAAACCTCAGACCGCCGCCTTCGGACTCACCGACTCGCCAGTCGGGCTCGCCGCCTGGATCGTCGAGAAGCTCCGCGCGTGGAGCGACTGCGATGGCGACGTCGAGCGCCGATTCACGAAGGACGAGATCCTCACGAACGTCACGCTGTACTGGCTCACCGCGACGATCGGCTCGTCGATGCGGATGTATGCCGCGAACGCGGCGATCGCGCCCGCCCAGCACGCCCGCAGGGTCGAGGTGCCGTCCGGTTTCTCGCTCTTTGCCGGCGACATCGTCCGCCCGCCGCGCGCGTGGCTCGAACGTACGGCGAACGTCGTCCGCGTGACCGAGCCCCCCCGCGGTGGACACTTCGCACCGTTCGAGGAGCCCGAGCTGTACGCGGAGGAGCTGCGTGCGTTTTTCCGCCCCTACCGGGCATTGGCGACATAAGGAGGGCCCGCCGCGGAGGGCGGCGATGTCGCCCTACGCGAGAATCCGAACCTGGGTGATGAGCTGGTCGCGTACCTGGTAGACGACAGCGGCATGCAGGTCGGGAGGGAAGCCCTCGAAGACGAGACCAGAGGTGGCCTCCTCGTCGATGACCCAGTCTCCGACGGTGATGCGAGAGATGATGTCGACGTGCAGATCCGGGCTTTGAGCGAATAGCTGCGCGTACATGCCCTTGATGGCATCGCTCCCCGCCATCATCACCTGTCCATCTGGACCGATAACGACTGCTTCGGAGTGGAAGCATTTCGTCAGGGCCTCGGCGTCGAGAGCGTTGTAGGCCTCGACCTCTGCCTGGACGACTTCCTCGGGTGAGAGCACCACCTCATCCGACACCCTCCGCACGAGACCTGTCAACAGTGGTTCGTCAGCGTCATCTGCGCTGGCGGAGCGGCGGGTGCACAGCACCACCTTCAGGTTTGACAGAGACCCCATCGAGAATCGATTATTGTCCCACACCGGCCCTGCATCTCAGATTCCGTCGCTGCACCGGTGATGTGACTCCCGGGATGGCCCGGGCACTCCAGAGGGAGGTTCGCCGTGCAGCGTGTTACGCCCCGGGTGTTCACGTCAACCGAGATCCGTGGCTGCAACCCCAGCTACGTGGTCACGTCCGCAGGGGTGGTGGTCGTGGACACCCCGCAGCTACCGACCAAGGCGGTGGAGATGCGCAAGCAGGCGGAGGCTCACGGCCCGATCCGCTTCGTGATCAACACCGAACACCACGTCGACCACATCTTCGGCAACTACTGGTTCAAGGGGGCCGGTGAGGTCGTGCACCACCAAGGCGTGGCCGACAACTTCATGGTGCCGACTGCGGACCTCGACCCGTTCGACTACGCCCTGGAAGCCATCCCGGTCGACGACCCGCAGGCGGCGCCGATGGTCCCGGACAGAGACACCTACTACGAGGATCCGAACCGCGGCGACCTCGTGTTCACCGGGGACCTGGACATCAGGGTCGGGACCACGGACTTCCACCTCATCCACACGCCGGGCCATACCCCCGGGCAGCTCGCGGTGTACGTGCCAGCGGAGCGAGTGGTCTTCACCGGCGACACCGTCTTCTCGCAGTGCCAGACGTGGCTGATGACGTCGGATGTCGACCAGTGGGTCGGAGCCCTCGAGGTGATCGGCAACCTCGACGTCGACGTCGTCGTCCCAGGGCACGGCCCCGTGACCACGCCTGCATACCTGGCTTCCCAACGCGCCGTGCTGCTCGAGTGGACCAGCGCGGTGGCCGAGGCCGTCGCCAAGGGCTGGTCACGTGAGGAGACGATGGCCCGAGTCGACTTTCGCGACAAGTTCGGCCCTGTCGACGTCGGGCAGGGCCACATGATGGATCACATCCAGAAGCTCAACGCGGCGTCGCTGTGGGACAAGTTCACAGCCAAGCGCAGCCCGGTCCGCTGACCACAGTCGCTGTCACTGCCTTGACCGCGCAGCCCTCACCGTGCGCCAGACCGATGCCTCCGGAGGCCCTCACACCATGACCGACCAGCGCATGACCGCCCAGAGCCAAGACGAGCTGCGACGCTTCACCCTCATCGACCGGGTCGCCATCGTCGCGGGGGGATCCGGCGGCGTCGGAGTCCGCGCCTGCGGCGCCCCGGCCGGCGTCGGCGCCAAGGTGGCGGTCATCGGCCGCTCGCGGGAGCGTCTCGCCGAGGCGCGCAAAGCGGTCGAGAGCGCTGACGGCGAGCCGCTCATCATCGCGGGCGACATGACCGACAAGGCGGCTGCGGACGACGCCGTGCAGCAGACTCTGGACATGTTCGGACGGGTCGACGTCTTGGTCAACGGCATCGGCGGTGGCGCCGGTACCGCGCTGTACCCCGCGGAGGAGTACCCCCGCTCGGAGTGGGAGCGGATCTTCGACCTCAACCTGACCACGGCGCTGCTGGTCTCTCAGGCCGCGGCGCGAGCCATGATCGCGGGAGGCCAAGGCGGCTCGGTGCTCAACATCAGCTCGGTCCGTGGCCAGTTGGGCATCGACGCCGGCTACTCGGCGTACGTAGCAGCCAAAGGCGCCATGGACGCCATCACCCGCCAGCACGCCACGGAGTGGGCCAAGTACGGCATCCGGGTCAACGCCATCTCTCCCACGTTCGTGCGCACGGAGCAGGCGGCCAACCTGCTGAAGGACGAGGACTTCTACAACCGGCTGGTCGCCCGCATACCCCTTCGGCGGATCGCCGACACCGACGATCTGGTCGGTGCGATCCTGTTCTTCTGCTCGCAGGCCTCGTCATTCGTCACCGGTCAGGTCCTCACCCTCGACGGCGGTCTGACCGCTACCCAGTGACGAACGCTCCCGAGCGGCGACTATCCCGGATCGGGCAGCAACACGTCGCGGACCAGCAACTCGAGCTCGGCGCAGGCTGCGAGGAACTGGCGTAGCGTCTTGCGGGTCGGGCCGTACTCCTGGAACTCGGCGGCCGTCATCCCATCGGGGTCGTAGCCACGGCGGAAGTCGGCGAACTTGTCGTACAAGGTGGCGAGGACGGCGTCCGCCACGGGCTCGTCGATGCGTGCCAGTGGCTCGATGTCGCTCGCGTTGAGTCGCAGCTGCCACTCGAACGGCGGGGAGATGACCACGTCGCCGCCGATGAGCTGGCTCCAGTGCATGTGGTTGCGGAAGGCCGCCGACAGCAGCCGGGTACGGAAGCCCTGCTCCAGAAACAGCTGGTAGGCGCGCTTGAACACCGCGACGCCGGCCCACTCGAAGACTCCCGGGTCGACGACGACGGAGTCGCGCTTGGCGACAGCCTTCATCCAGTCGTCGAGGCGGCCGACCATGATCGTGCAGACCGGGCCCATGGCGGCGACGTCGAGCCCCTCGGCCTCCCGGCGTTCCAGCCCGCGCTCGATTGCCTCCGCGACCGCTTGCGCCTGCGGCACCGTGAACGAGACCGTCGCGTTGACGCTGATGCCGCGGTAGGTGACTTCCTCCATGGCCCGGATCCCGATCTCGGTGGCCGGGATCTTCACGATGACGTTCGATGCCAGGGCGTCGAACTCCACCGCCTGCGCCACGAGGCCGTCAGCGTCACGATACAGACGCGGGTCGGTCTGAACTGACAGCCGCCCGTTGCGGCCGGCGTGCTCGCTGAATGCGTCGTCGAGCAGCGCCGCCGCCTCGATCGAGAGCTCCTTCACCATCGCCCAGCCGATGTCGGACTCCGACGCGGACGGGTGCGCCGCGGCGTGGCCGCGGATCCGCTGCTGCCATCGGGGCAGGTCGCTACGCAGGGCCGCGAGCGCGATGACGGGGTTGCACGTCGCCCCCACCGCGCCCCAACCGATCGCGGCCGACAACTCCGACAAGGTTGCCGAGTCGTTCCACAGACGGGTCGGGGTGGTCTGGGCCATCGCCAACAACGGGGGCACCTCGTCCCCGCGGTCGCCGACGCCCGGCTCGGCTGCGTCCTCAGTGGTCAGGTCGGTCTTCATGGGGTGTCGCCTCTCCCGTTACTTGGCCCACGGAGGCGGTGAACCGGTGGCGCCAGCCGGCTCGGTACGCCCTGGCGTCGGCGAGCTGGCGCTGAACAGGCCCCCGAAGGTCTGGTCCACGCTGGGCACCGTCTGGACGACCTTGAAGCCAAGGCTGGAACCGTCCTTGACGACCTGCACGACGTATGCCGGCTGCACCGAGTTGCGGTTGGCGTCGAGCTTGACCTTGCCGTTGGGGAACGTCGGCTGGAGTGTCGTCAGGGCGCTCTGGAAGGCTTTCTCGTTGCCGCTCAGGTCCCCGTTGACCTTGGTCAGGCCTTCGATCACGGCCTCCATGCTGTCGTAGTACAGGACGGTGAACAGGCTGTCTCCTGGAACGTCGGGAAACGCCTTGCTGAACCCGTCGATGTAGGACGTCCATCCTTGGCTGGTTCCGCCCAGCGGCACCGGCGACCCACCGGTGAGACCCACGAGCTGGTCACCGACCGTGAAGGACGTCGGATCCATCACCGAAGAACCACCGAGCAGGTACGTGCCGGGGTTCTTGCCGATCTGGATGAACGCCTTCTCAGCGGCGATCGTGTTCGTCCCACCTGTGAGCAGCAGCACGCCGTCGACATCGCGCGGCAGCTGGGCCACGGGGGACGACCAGTCGGTCTGCGTGAGGGGCACCCACGTGCGCGCGGTGACCTGGCCACCCAGCGAGGTGAACTCGGTGACGAACCCGGCGGCCTGCGTGTAGGGGTAGGAGTAGTCCTCGCCCAGGATCGCGACCTTGCGCCAGCCCAGGGTCTTGTAGGCATACGTGCCCAGACCGGCCATCCACTGCGCACCGTCGCCGCCGAAGCGGAAGAAGTTCGGCGCCTTCACCGACAAGGTCGTCGCCTGTGCTGCTGACGTGCCGTTGACGAAGGTGATGCCGGGAACGCTCTTGGCGTAGTCCGCGACGGCGACGCCCTCGTCACCTGACAGTGGGCCGACGAGGATCTGCACGCCCACGTTCTCCACCAGCCGGCGCGCCTCGGCAACAGCCTTGTCAGGGGTGGCGTCGGAGCAGCCGTAGCTGATCGAGATCGGCTTCCCGGCGACCGTTGCGCCGGTCACCTGGTCCTGCGGACCCTGTCCGGCGGCGGCACCTCCGGCGTCCTTGATGAGCGCGTACTTGGCGCCGGAGAGCGACTCGGCCTCGAAGCTCGCGAACGGACCACCACAGGTGGTCAGCACACCGATCTTGATCGCGCCCGCTGGCGCCGTACCAGGTGAGGTAGCCGAGTCCGTTGTCGAGCTCGGCGACGAGCCGCCGCCGCATCCCGCCAGCGCGATCAGTGTCGCGGCTGCGGCCACGGCCGCCGTGCCGAACCGTGGCAGCCTGTTGGAGTTCATCATTGACTCTCCTGTGGTCTTCAACGGAGGAGCGCCTCGCCCGTCCGGGGTCATACAACCGATAATCGATTGCCGATAGGTGCACATGATAGGGACCTCGGTTCCCGGCCGTCAAGCCGAACCGGACCGCCGACAGTCCGTCAGGCCCTGGGACCGCCGCTACCGGCGCCTGCCCGCCTAACGAGCGGTCGGCATGTCGAACGACGCGTCGCGCTCGAGCTCGGGCCACCGCTGCGTCACGACCTTCGCCCGCGTGTAGAACCGCACACCGTCGGGCCCGTGGACGTGGTGCTCGCCGAACAGAGAGTTCTTCCAGCCGCCGAACGAGTGGTACGCCATCGGCACCGGGACCGGGACGTTGACGCCGATCATGCCGACCCTGACGCCGCGGGTGAACTTGCGCGCAGCGCCGCCATGGGACGTGAAGATCGCCGTCCCGTTGCCATACGGGTTGGCGTTGATGAGGTCGATCGCCTCGTCGACGGTGCTTACCCGCAGGACCGCCAGCACCGGGCCGAAGATCTCCTCGCGGTAGACCTCCATGTCGGGCTGGACCTGGTCGACGAGAGTCGGGCCCACGAAGAAGCCGTTCTCGCGCCCAGGGACCACGAGCTCGCGCCCATCGACGACGACTTTGGCTCCGTTCTCCTCGCCGGAGGTGATCAGGCTGAGGATGCGGTCCTTGGACGCCTGGGTGACGACGGGACCCATGTCGCTGCCTGGGTCGTCACCCGGCCCGACCCGCACAGCCCTGGTGCGCCGGTCGAGCACGTCGACGAGCTCGTCGCCGATGGAGCCGACGGCGATCGTCGCGGAGATGGCCATACACCGCTCGCCCGCGGAGCCGAACGCCGCGGCGGCAAGGTGGTCGGAGGCAAAATCGAGGTTCGCGTCGGGCAGGACGACCGCGTGGTTCTTCGCCCCCCCGAGGGCTTGGACGCGCTTGCCTGCACGGGTACCTCGTTCGTGCACGTACCGAGCGATGGGTGTCGACCCGACGAACGAGACTGCGGCGACGTCGGGGTGGTCGAGCAGGCAGTCGACCGCGACCTTGTCGCCGTGAACGACATTGAACACCCCGCCGGGCAACCCGGCCTCTGCCCACATCTGGGCCAGCAGGAGCGACGCCGAGGGGTCTCGCTCGCTGGGCTTGAGCACGAACGTGTTGCCGCAGGCGATCGCGACCGGGAACATCCACATGGGAACCATCGCCGGGAAGTTGAACGGCGTGATCCCGGCGACGACGCCGAGCGGCTGGCGGAAGCTGAAGCTGTCGATGCCCGTGGAGACCTGGTCGGAGTACTCGCCCTTGAGCAGGCTCGGGATGCCACAGGCGAACTCGACGACCTCGAGGCCGCGCTGCACCTCACCGGCAGCGTCGGAGAGCACCTTGCCGTGTTCACTGGTGATGGCAGCGGCCAGCTCACCCTGCCGGCGGTTCACGATCTCCCGGAAGGCGAACAGCACCTGGGTGCGTCGAGCGATCGAGATGTCGCCCCATTCGTCGAATGCCGCCGCCGCCGCCGCGACCGCACGGTCGACATCGCTGGACTCGGCCAGCAGGACCACTGCCTGCTGTTCACCCGTGGCGGGGTCGAACACGGGCACCGACCGGGCGGAGCTCCCCTGGGTCTCAGCCCCGTCGATCCAGTGCTGGATGGTCTTCACGGTGTTCTTCCCTTCGCCGTTGTCGGGTTTGAAGATCCTGCCTGCATCGCACGCCAGACGCGCTCGGAAGTTATCGGCAGCTCCCGGAGAACCACTCCGGTCGCTTCCGTCACCGCCGACGCGACGGCCGGGGCGATGGCGAACAGGCCGCCCTCACCCGCGCCCTTCGCACCGTACGGGCCCGGCCCGTCCTCGTTCTCGACCAGGTAGGAGTGCAGCTCGAGCGGCAGGTCCTTGGTCGTCGGGATGCGGTAGTCGAGCGCGCCCAGGTTCAGGATCCGGCCGCGCTCGTCGAAGATCAGGTGCTCCATCAGCGTGTGACCGAGGCCCATGATGGCCGCGCCCTCGTCCTGCGCCTCGACGTGCGCCGGGTTCAGGGCCTTCCCGACGTCGGCGACCGACACATGCTTGACCACGAGCAGCTCGCCGGTCTCCTCGTCCACCTCGACCTCGACCGCAGTGGCGTTGAACTCGTAGAACGACGGTGACCCACCCAGCTGGTGACTGGGGACCGCTTCACCTCGCCTCGAGCCGACGCCGATGACCTCACCACGCACACCTGCGAACGCCAGGACGAGCAGCTCGGAGAAGGTCACCATAGTGCCGTCGACCTCCGCCGTACCGTTCTCGATCTCGATCTTGTCGCTGGGGCACCCGAATGCGCCGGCCGCCAGCTCGGCAAGCTGCCTCTTCACGTCTCGGCATGCCTCGGCCACGGCGGTACCCATGAAGACCGTCGACCGGCTGGCCGAGGTCTGCAGATCGAAGGGGGCCATCCCCGTGTCACCCATGACGATGTGGACGGAGTCCACGGTCAGGCCGAGCTCCTGTGCGGCGATCTGCGCGAGCACCGTGCGCGCGCCCTGGCCCATGTCGGAGGTCCCCGCCATCACCGTGGCGCTGCCGTCCATGTGAAGCCGGACGATGGAGTACGACGCCCCTGTCGTGGCCGAGGACTTGATGGCCACGCAGATACCCCTACCCCGTCCGGCCATCAGCGGCGTACCCCAGCCGATCGCATCCGCCGCCGTGCGCAGCGACTGCGGCCAGTCGCCGTCAGCGGGTTTGTCGCCCACGACCACCTCGTCGCCGCGGTGGGCCAGATTGCGCATCCGGATCTCGAGTCGGTCGATCCCGAGTCGCCGGGCCGCCTCGTCCAGCTGCGACTCCACCGCCCACGCCACCTGCGGGGTGCCGAACCCGCGGAAGGCGGTGGCCGGTGGTGTGTGCGACAGCAGGGCTCGCGCACACACGCGCGAGGCCGGCACTCGGTAAGGGCCGCACATGAGGTAGGTCGACTTCGACACCACCCGTACGGCGATGTCAGCGTAGGCACCGAGCAGACCGTTGCACTCGACATCCTGGAAGCGCAGGGAGCCGTCGGCGGCGAACCCCGAGCGCATCCTGATCGAGTAGGCAGTGCGACGTACCGCCTGGAAGGTCTGAGCCAGGGTCAGGGCCAGCCGAACCGGTTGACCGGTCCGCAGCGCGAGGAGGGCCAGTAGCGGCTCGAACTTCGCGTGCTGCTTGCCGCCGAAGGCGCCGCCGGGGTCGGGTGCGACGACTCGTACCTTGGAGATCGGCATGCCGAGCAGCTTGGCGATTCCGGACTGGAGCAGGTACGGGTGCTGGATCGCGCTCCACACCGTGATGCCGTCGCCCTCGGGCGCGGCCAGGAAGACGTGCGGCTCGATGGCGAAATGCGTCACCATCGGGAAGGTGTAGGTCTGCTCGACCACGCAGTCGGCAGTGGCGGCGTCGACGTCACCCCAGCCGAAGTTCCACTCCTGCAGGGTGTTCGTGCCCGCCCACGGCCCCTCACGCAGATCGGGGTCCTGGACCAGGGCGGAGTGGGGGTCCAGGGCCTCGTCGACGGTGAGTACAGGGCGGAGCTCCTCGACGGCCACCTGGACCAGCGCGGCAGCCGCATCGGCCGCCTCCTCGGTCTCTGCGGCGACGGCGGCGACCGGCTCGCCGTGGAACTTGGTCTCACCGACCGCCAGCACGGGCCGGTCTGGCTGCACCGGGCCGAAGCGGGGCATCGGATGGGGTAGATCGGCTGCGGTGACCACGGCGCGCACCCCCGCGACCTTCTCGGCCTCCGTGGTGTCGATGGACACGATCCGGGCCCGTGCGCAGTCCAGCGCGACCAGCTTGACGTGCAGCAGGTCGTTCAACCGGATGTCACCGACGAACAGCTGACGTCCGGTCACCCGCTCCACGCCTCCGACGCGGCGGACTGACACTCCGATCTGGGGGTCGCTCACGCCGACAGCCCCTCGGTCGCCTGCTGCACGGTCGCCTGCTGCACGGTCGCCTGCTGTTCGGCAGCCTCATCGGTGACCTCCGGGCCGGCGGCCAGGAGGACCGCGTCGATGATGCGCTGGTACCCCCCGCAGCGGCACAGGTTGCCGGCCAGCCCATCCCGCACCTCGTCCGGTCGCGGATGCGGATTCTCATCGAGCAGTGCCTGAGCGGCCATCACCATTCCCGGGATGCAGAAGCCGCACTGGATCGCGCCGGTCTCCAAGAACGCGTCCTGCAGCCGGCTCAGGCGCCCACCGGTCTCCAGGCCCTCGATGGTCGTGATCTCCAGGCCGTCGACCTCCACCGCCAGCACCAGGCAGGCATTGACCGCCTGGCCGCCCACCAGCACCGTGCAAGCGCCGCACTCGCCCTCGGCGCAGCATTCCTTGCTTCCGGTCAGGCCGAGATCCCACCGTAGAGCGTCCAGTAGGGTCTGCGTGCTGGAGACGTCGATCGAGCGGAGCGTGCCGTTGATGGTGGCCCGCAGCGGATAACGGTAGGTCATGCGCCACCCTCTGTCGGGGCGGTCGATGCGGTGTCACGCAGGATCAGGGCAGACCGTAGTGCGCGCCGGCTGAGGACCAGTACCATCGCCTGCCGGTAGTCCGCCCGGGCCCGCAGGTCGGAGATCGGGCGGGCCTGGTCGGTGATCTCGTGAAGGATCCGCTCGCGTGTCAGCTCGTTGCCGGCGGGGTCAGCGAGCACGCCGCTGTCGTCGTCTACGACGAACGGCCTGGGCGCGAGGGCGCCGAAAGCGAACCGAGTGCGGCGCGGACCCACGGTGCAGCACAGGCTGAGGGTGGCGAGGTCGACGCCACGCCGGCGGGTGAGCCGGGCGAACTTGGCGCCCGACGGCCCACCAGGCTTGGGTAGCTCAAGAGCGATGACGATCTCGTCGGGAGCAAGAGCGGTGCGGCGGGGCCCCAGGATGAAGTCGCCCACGTGCACCCGGCGGGCACCCGCCCGGCTAGCGATCACCACGACCGCGTCATAGGCGAGAAGGGCGGGCGCGGTGTCTGCCGCCGGCGAGGCGTTGCAGACGTTGCCGGCCAAGGAGGCCCGGTTACGGATCTGTATCGAGCCGACGGTCTGGGCCGCCTCGACGAGTCCAGGGAACAGGGCGCCGATCCGCTCGTCGGCGATCACCTCGCTCAGCGAGGTCACGGCGGACACCGACACCCGCTCAGGCGTATGCGTGATGCCGGCGGGCAGGTCGTGCATGTGCTTGAGGTCGATCACCAGCCTTGGCGTCAGGCGCTCACCTTGCAGCCCGACGATGAGATCGGTCCCTCCCACGATCATGCGGACATCGCCTGGCCCGGCTTCGTCCAGCAGGTCGTAGGTCTCGTCCAGCGATCGCGGACGCGCGTAGGCGAATGCCTTCATCGCTCTCCTGTGGCGTGCGGTGCTCGACCCGTCTGAGGCTGCTGGCCGCCCGCCTCGGCCAAGTGGTCTTCCAACCAGAGCCGCACCTCTTCGAAGTGGCTCTCGATCGCCTGGACGGCATCCTCGGTGTCCCGACGCCGGATCGCATCCAGGATGGGGTTGTGCAGGTCGGCACTCCACTGCGGATCCGACCCCGGTCCGGTCAAGGTGATGTAGGTGCGCGACAACGGCTCCAGGGATCGCCATACCCGGAGCAGCGTGGCATTGCCGGACAGCTCGATGATCCGCTCGTGCAGGCTCGCGTCGATGATCGCGACAGCGCGGCGGTCGTCCGACTTCGCGGCCTCCTGCAGCCGGTCGCCGACGCTCAAGATCTCGGCCACGTCCTCGTCACTCATCCTGGGCACGGCAAGCCGGATCCCGAGCACCTCGAGGGTCGAGCGGACGAAGTACGCCCCGAGGAGCTCCTCGGTGTCGAGCCGGCGGACCCGAGCGCCTCGGAAGGGCGTGATCTCCACGATCCCCAGCGCCTCGAGACCTCGCAGGGCCTCGCGCACGGGCGCCTGGCTGGTTCCGAGCTCTTTCGCGACGGCCGTCTCGACGATCCGTGAGTCCGGGGGATACGACCCGTCGAGGATCGATTCGAGCAGCCGCTCCTTGACCTGGTTTGCGAGCAGGCTACGAGTGAGTTCGTTGGTGCCTGACATGGACACCTCCAGTTCTGCTGGTCGAGAGGGAGCCTGCGCCGGCTCCGCTGCTCCCATGGTCGCGGCACCATTGGTCGTTTCGTTGGCGGGGGTGTGCTTGCCGGCGCTCGTGGGTATGGTCTCCCCACTTCTTGACCGCAGCGGCCTCATGTGATGTCATTTCTAATCGATTATCGGTTTCAGCGCAAGGGTGCGAAGGGTTCGGTGGAGTGATGGCGTCCCAGACATCGGTCTCTCGCCGCCCCTCCACGAGCTTCCGGCCCTCCATCGCGTCGACGCTCGCCGTCATCCTCGGCCTCTTGGCGCTGTCGGACGTCCTCTGGCAGGCCTTCGAGAAGGGTCTCGGCGACTCCGGGAACGTTCCGACCTTCATCTTGATCACGCTGAACGGGCTGACCCTCGCCGGGCTGTACTTCATCACCGCAAGCGGCTTGACGCTGATCTTCGGGCTGCTCCGGGTGACCAACCTCGCGCACGGCGCGCTCTTCCTCCTCGGGGGGTACGTCGCGCTGCAGGCGACCGCCAACGGCATGCCCTGGGTGCTGGCGGCAGTCCTCGCCATGGTCGCGAGCGGGCTCGTCGGGGTCGTCATGCACCAGCTGTTCCTGCGCTGGAACCAGGGTCAGGACATGCGACAGGCGCTGATCACGATCGCCGTCTCGCTGATCCTGGCCGACCAGATGCTGGCTCACTTCGGAGGGACACCGACGGCCATAGCGCCGCCGGGCTTCCTGGCCCAGCCGCTGTCCCTCGGGGTCTACCACCTCTCCTACCCGTGGTTCCGCATCGCGATGCTGATAGCTGCCATCGTGGTCGGGCTGTTGTTCTGGCTCGTCATCCGAGGGACGCGGGTGGGGATGGTGGTCCGGGCCGGGGTCGACGACAGCGCCATGACCTCCGCACTCGGCGTCAATGTGCAGTGGGTGTTCGCCGGGGCGTTCTTCGTCGGCTCCGCGCTGGCCGGCCTCGGAGGGGTCTTCGCCGGCACTGCACTGTCGCTCGCGCCCGGCCAGGACCAGACCTTCCTGATCAGCGCCCTTGTCGTCGTCATCGTCGGCGGAATGGGCAGTCTCGGCGGCGCGGCCCTGGGGGCCCTGCTGCTGGGGATGGTCGACCAGTACTCCAGTGCCTACCTGCCATCGGCATACTCGAACCTCTCCGCTCTGCTCACCTTCGTGCTGCTCGCCGTCATCCTCGCGGTGCGGCCCACCGGACTCTTCGGGAGGGCAGGATGACCCGCGCCTGGGTGTATGGCACCCGTGGAGTCCTCGCCGTGATCCTGCTGTGGGTGGTCATGGTGCCTGTGGTGTCCTCGACGTTCTTCACCAGCCAGGTGGGCCTGACCTCGCTCTGGCTGGGGATCGTGGCGGTGAGCCTCACCTTTCTCTCCGGCAACGGTGGCATGGTCTCGCTAGCCCAGACCGCGCTCTTCGGTGTGGCAGGGCTCGTCGCCGCCAGGCTCGCAGTCGGCGCCGGCTGGAACCCCTGGTCGGCCGCCGTGGTGGGAATCTTGGTCGCGACCGCCGTCGGCCTGCTGTTCGGTGCGATCGCCAGCGGGAGCCAGGGCATCTATTTTCTGGTCATCACGCTGGCGTTCGGCGAGGTCGCCTACTTCTACTTCGCCGCGGTGACCACCTTCGGTGCGCACGAGGGCATCAACGGCGCCACGCCACCGGCAGTCCTCGGTGACCCCATCCATCATCCTGCCCGGATGTACTACTTCTTGCTGCTGGTCTCAGCCCTCGTCTACGGCGGACTGCGTTACGCGACGCGCACGGCGTTCGGGCTCGCCCTCCAGGGTGTGCGCGACGATCCGGTCCGGATGGCCGCTCTCGGATACAACGTGCGCCTGCACCGCACCTTGGGGTTCACCCTGGCCGCGCCCGTCGCCGGCGCGGCCGGCGTTCTGTCTGCCTGGTCGAACACCCGCATCTCGGCTGACTCGATCTCGCTGGCGATCGCGATCCTCGTCTTGACTGCGGCGGTGATCGGTGGGCTCAACCGACTCGAGGGCGCCTGGGTGGGTGCGCTGATCTACACCTTCTGCGACACCTACATGCGCGGCTGGACCGACCGGTTCACCACTTGGCTGGGCGTCGTCTTCCTGCTGATCGTCCTGGTCTCTCCCGACGGTGTCGTCGGGTTGCTCGGCAACGCCGGTACCTGGTTGCGCCGACGACTGTCAGGCCGAGCCGAAGCTATGCGGGCCCCGACTGCGGCGGCACGGGCACCCGCGGCCGACAGGGGGCCGATGTGAGCGAGAGGGTGCTGCAGGTCCGCGGCCTCACGCGGCGCTTCGGCGGGGTGGTCGCGGTCAAAAGCGTCGATCTCATCATCGAGCACGGGGAGCGACGAGCGGTGCTCGGCCCCAACGGCGCTGGCAAGTCCACCCTTTTCAACCTCATCGCCGGCGCCGACACGCCCACCCAGGGCACCATCGAGCTGTTCGGCGCGGACGTCACGAACCTAGGGGCCCGCCAGCGCACGCGGATGGGTCTGTCGCGAACGTTCCAGACCTCACGCCTGCTCACCCGGCTGACGGTCGAGAACAACCTGTACCTCGCCGCGCTGGGGGTGGCCGGCGGCCGATTCCGCCTGCTGCGCACGCGACGGGACAGCGAGGCCCGCTCGCGGGCGGCACTGACCGCTCAGACAGTGGGTATGACCGAACGGCTGGGCACGCTCGCCGGTGAACTGTCCCACGGGGAACAGCGACAGTTGGAGATCGGTCTGGCCCTGGTCGCCGAGCCGCGGATGCTGCTGCTCGACGAACCGGCCGCCGGCCTCTCGCGGGCCGAGCGGCAGCTGCTGACCTCTGTGCTGCTCTCGCTCGACAAGGGCGTGACGATGCTGCTGATCGAGCACGACATGGATGTCGCCCTGACGGTGGCCGAGCGGGTGACGATGATGCACGACGGCGCGGTGATCGTCGAGGGGACGCCGGCGGAGATCCGCGCGAACAAGCTCGTCCACGACCTCTACCTGGGGCGGTCCCATGTCTGAGCAGGTCCTCGAGATCTCCGGCCTTGATGCGTACTACGGCAACGCTCACGTGCTGAACCAGCTGTCGTGCTCGATGGGTCAGCGAACGACCGGTCTCGTCGGGCGCAACGGCATGGGCAAGTCGACCCTCTGCAAGGTGATCATGGGTCTGACGCCACCTCGTGCCCGGGGATCCATCCGCTTGAACGGCGAGGAGATCCTGGGCAAGGCGTCGTACCAGATCTGCCGCCGGGGCATCGCCTATGTGCCGCAGGGGCGGCGAATCTTCCCGTCCCTGTCCACCGACGAGCACCTCAGGATGCTGAGCAAGTCGCTGGCCTCGCGCGGCCAGTGGTCCAGGGACGCGGTGTACGACCTCTACCCCAGGCTCGCTGAGCGCAAGAAGGTCAGCGCGGCGATGCTCTCCGGCGGCGAGCAGCAGATGCTCGCGATCGGCCGGGCGCTGCTGACGAATCCGAAGCTCCTCGTCATGGACGAGCCGTCCGAGGGGCTCGCGCCGGCGATCGTGGAGCAGTTGACCGAGACCTGTCGGGCGCTCGTCGCCGAGGGCCTGACGCTGCTCCTGGTCGAGCAGAACCTCGGCATGGCCACCGCCGTCGCAGACCGGCTGCTTGTGATGGTCCATGGCGAGGTGGCGCTGGAGACCAGGTCGGCCGACCTGCTGGCTGACGAGGAGGCCCAACGGCGCTACCTCGGCGTGGAGCCGACTGCGGACGCTGGGGGCCGGTAGACCGGCGAACGGCTGGACAGGGGCAGCCTCGGTCGTCAACCGGAGAGAGTTGACGGAAAGGGGGCCCGCGAATACATTATCGATAATCGTTTGACATGTGACGGTGGTCACACAGAGGAGGATCCGGATGACCGGCTCGATCGCAACCTTCTTCGGGGACGACGAGTTCCCTGTCACCTGGCAGGACGGACAGAAGGACCTGCTGTGGGTTCACGACGACCTGCATATCCCCAACCCGGTGTCACCGATGTACGCCGACATCGGAGGCTGGTGGCTCAAGTGTGACTACATGTTCCGCCGGTTCGGGACGCCGTTCGCCTCGGACTGGATCGCCAAGATCATCAACGGCTACGTCTACACGGCCGCTATCCCTGCCGAGAAGGGGCTGAGCGCCGAGGCCACAGAGTATGGCGCGCGGTACACGCCGCGAACACCCTTGGACGACGACTACGCCGCGGAGATAGGCGGCTACCTGGGGTGGACTCTTCCCTACTACGCGGAGAACTTCCTCCACTGGTGGCGCGACCGTCTGGTCCCGGAGATGAGCCGGAACTTCGAGCGTTTCGACGACTACGACTACGACTCTGCCAGCCTCGTCGAGCTTGCCGTCCTCTTGGAGGACGCCATCGACATGCACGACCGTCACTGGTCGATCCACTGGGTGCTGAACTTCGCCCAGTTCTCCTCGACCATGAACCTCACGGCCGTCGTGACCGATGTCAGGGGCGAAGGCGACCATGCTGCGCTGCTGGGACGTCTCCAGTCCTCCACTGTGAACCGGAACTGGGACTCCATCGAAGAGCTCTGGAACATCAAGGAGAAGATCAAGACCGACCCTCACGGTCCTGTGGCCAAGTCGTTCCTCAAACCCACGGCCGGCGATGTCGTGAAGGACCTGGAGTCCTCCGAGGTCGGCCGGACATTCCTCAGTCAGGACATCGAGGGCTACTCCCGCGAGTTCGGTTACAAGTCGATGTTCGCGCACGAGTTCTCGTTCAAGTCGTGGCGGGAGAACCCGGCGCCCATCATCGAGGCGATCCGCGGGTACCTCGAAGTCGACTATGACTACCCGGCCGAGATCGCCGCGGTGGCCGACGACCTCGAAGCCGCCAAGGCGGAGGTGATGGACGGCGTGGTCGAGGGGGAACCCCGCGAGAAGCTGACGCGGGCGCTCGAACTGAGCCTGCGAATGAATCCGCTGACTCCCGACCACCACTTCTACATCGACCAGGGCACCAACGCACGCGTCCGCATCGTGTTGATCGCGATCGGCACCAAGCTCGTCGCAGCGGGCAAGCTGAGCGATCCCGAGGACGTCATGTACCTGCGTTACAACGAGTTGCGGACTCTCATGGCGGGAAGCAACAGCTTCGACGCCGAGGACCTGGTCGGCGACCGGCGTGACGCACGGGAAGAGGCGTACGAGCTGCGTCCTCGCGACTGGGTGGGTACTGCCACCGAGGAGAACGTCGCCTTCCCCTACCTGTCGCTGTGGGCATTCCCCGAGAAGCTCTACCGCAAGCCGTCCACGACCGAGGGCGAGATCCACGGCTTGTCAGCCTCTGTCGGTGTGATCGAGGGAACTGCTCGTGTGGTGCTCTCGCCCGAGCAGTTCGCCGAGGTGCAGAAGGACGAGATCGTCGTATGCCGGATGACTAGCCCGGCATGGGTGGTGCTCTTCACCAAGATAGGCGGCCTGGTCACCGACGCTGGTGGCATGGCATCGCATCCTGCGGTCGTGTCGCGAGAGTTCGGGATACCAGCAGTGGTCGGGACTTCGGATGCCACCCGCCGGATCAGGACCGGAGATCGCGTCCGAGTCAACGGGGCCACCGGAGTTGTCCAGGTCCTCTCGTGACACCGGAACGCACGCTGATGCTTGAGCACGGCGCATTGTTCGGAGCCCGCCTGAGGGGAGGTGGGACATGACCGGTTCCCCTTTGGTGCTGGGATTCGAGGACGACCGCTGCCGTGATGTGAAGCTTGCCGGCGGCAAGGGCGCAAGTCTCGCCTCGATGACCCACAACGGGCTTCCCGTTCCGCCCGGATTCGTGATCACCTCGCGGGCGTTCGCCGAGGCCGTGGACGCCGAGACGCTGTTGCGCCACATCCAGGACCAGAACATCGACGCCGCTCGCGACGTAGTCGCGGCAACCCGACCGCCGCGGGAGCTGATCAAAGAGCTGTACGACGATCTGCCCGCGGGCTCGGTCGCGGTGCGGTCGTCGGCCTGCGCCGAGGACGGTGACGACGCGTCGTACGCAGGGCAGCAGGAGACCTACTTGTTCGTCGACACGTTCGATGGCGTCATCAGCCGGGTCGTGGACTGCTGGTTGTCCTTCTTCAGCGAGCGGGCCATGTTCTACCGGCTTCACAAAGGCTCGTTGGACGACATCCAGATGGCGGTCGTCGTGCAGCGCATGGTCGATGCGACGAAGGCCGGCGTCATGTTCACCGTGGACCCGGTCACCGGGCGCCGGGACCGACTGGTCGTCGAGGCGGCGCTCGGCGTGGGTGAGCACGTGGTGTCCGGAGAAGTCACGCCGGACTGCTACTCGCTGGACAAGAAGGGCACGATCAAGAAGGCCCGTGTCGTCGACAAGCCGGTCATGAGCGAGGCGGAGCTTGCCGAGCTCGTCAAGCTCGGCCTTCACCTCGCCGACCTGAACGGTGGTCCACAGGACATCGAGTTGGCCTTCGACGACAGCGGCCTGTACATGCTCCAGTCTCGTCCCGTCACGACGGTGTGATGGCCTTTCTGCAGGCGGTCGAGGGAGCCTCGGCGTGAAGTTCGTGACATATGAGGCCCTCGGCGATCCGAGGGTGGGCTACCTCGACGGCGACGACATCGTGGATGTCGGTTTCGACGGTGACATGGTGGCGTTCATCGAGGCCGGGGCTCCCATCGGCATCAGTCGCGCAGTGGCCGGAGCCCGACTGTTGGCGCCTCTGCGCCCGCGCACCATGAGGGACTTCCTTGCGTTCGAGGGTCACCTCGAGAACGCCTTCGCCGGTCTCGGCCAGGCGATACCGCGCGAGTGGTACACCATCCCTGCCTATTACAAGGGCCTGCCGGACACGGTGATCGGGCCAGGCGACGAGATACCGTGGCCGGCATTCACGCAGAAGCTCGACCACGAGCTGGAGCTGGCTGCAGTGATCGGCAGGACTGGCAAGGACATCACCGCCGGTGAAGCGCTCGACCACATCTTCGGTTACACGATCTGGAACGACATGTCGGCACGTGACGTTCAGAGCCACGAGCTACCCATCGGGATGGGGCCCTGCAAGGCGAAGGACTGGGACGGCTCCAACATTCTCGGCCCCAGTCTCGTGACCGCGGACGAGATCGACGCCCACGACGTCGAGCTGAGTGTGCGCATCAACGGCGAGCGCTGGGGCGGCGACAACTCCAGCGAGATGTACCACAGCTTCGAGGACATGGTCGCCTACGCCTCGCAGGGCCTCACCCTGCGACCCGGGGAGCTGTTCGGCTCAGGCACCGCCACTGGCGGCTCCGGTCTGGAGCTGGACCGCTGGCTGCAGCCCGGCGATGTCATCGAGATGGAGGCCGAGGGGATCGGCGTCCTACGGAACCGGGTAGGGCCTAGACCCACCTGAGCACGAGCCCGCCCACCACCGAAGCGCAGAACTGACGAAGGAGATGTGATCATGGCATTTGTCGTGGCAGCGATATGGAAGGCGAAGGAAGGAGAGGAGAAGCGCGTCGAGGACACCATCCGGAAGATGACCCCGCTGTCGCGTGCGGAAGAGGGCAACCTCTACTACCAGGCGCAGGTGTCACCCCAAGATCCGCGGACGTTCTTGCTGTACGAGCAGTACGTCGACGAGGCCGGCTACGACACGCACAAGGCCACGCCGTACTTCCAGGAGAACGTCTTCGGGTACATCCTCGAGTATCTCGAGGAGCGCTCCGTGAGCACTTATCAGACGATCGATGTCTGAGCCAGAGGTCCGTGTTCTGCTCCTGCGGCACGGGGAGGTCGCCTCCCACCAAGGCGACGTCCCGGTGACCGAGGACGGTCTTGGGCACGCCGAGCGCGTGGGCAAGGCCATCGGAGGCCAGACTGATGCCCCCCTGTCCGTGCTTTTCGGCGGCACGCGACGCACCCGGGAGACCGCCGATGCGATCATCCGCGGGATCGGCGACGTCGAGCGCGTCAGCGGGCCGCTCGACAGCTTCGCGTTGCGCAACCCCGACATGTATGTGGCGGGAACCCGGGTCAACATGGTCAGCTCCGCTGAGTCGCTGGCCGAGCAGGTACCGGGAATGTCGGTCGAGCAGGCTCGTGAGAACGAGTGGTGGAGCGACTTCTTCGTGTCGTCCGACCGGATCGGTTGGTGGCTGGGGCACGACGATCCGCCGGGCGAGACGGCAAGGGACCTCAGCGCCCGGATCGGCCGGTTCATCCGGACGATCGCCGATCCCGGTCCGCTTCGGGGACGGCTGGTGGTCGGTGTCACCCACTCACCGGTGTTGAGGAGCCTTCTGCTCGGTGCGACCGGGGAAGATCCAGGCGAGCCGGCCTACGTGACGGGTGCCGAGATCATCTCCCGACGGTCGGCAGAGGTGACGATCCGGGCGTACGACCCGCTGGCCGTCTGACCACAGCGCCGGACCCCGAACAGGTGGGGTAGCGCGACATTCGCATCCTGGAGGTCGGTCAACCGTGTCCGACAAGATATTGACATATCCGGGCGCCTTTCGGGTCTGAGGCGCCGACTAAAATGACATGGCACCCCCGACCTGAGCAGCCGGCATGAGCCAGAGGCGGAACCCCTTGACGACGACACCACGGCGAGACCTCGCTTCGAGTGGGGCCATCGGCGTGAGCGAGGAACAATCGGGCGACTACTCACACCGCCAGATCCTGATGATCCTCTCCGGTCTGCTGCTCGGCATGTTCCTCGCGGCTCTCGACCAGTCGATCGTCGGTACGGCGATCCGCACGATCGCCGACGACCTCAACGGACTGTCCATCCAGGCCTGGGTCACCACGGCGTACCTGATCACCTCCACCATCACCACGCCGATCTACGGCAAGCTCGGTGACCTGTACGGACGCAAGAAGCTCTTCCTGTTCGCCATCACGTTGTTCATCTGCGGCTCGGCCGCCTGCTCGTTCGCCACCTCGATGTACATGCTCGCGGTGTTGCGCGCGATCCAGGGGCTCGGCGCCGGCGGCCTCTTCACGCTGGTGCTTGCGATCATCGGCGACATCGTCTCGCCGAGGGAGCGGGCGAAGTACACCGGCTACTTCATGGCCGTCTTCGCGACCTCGAGCGTGCTGGGTCCTGTCGCCGGAGGTCTTTTCGCGGGTCAGGCCGCGATCCTGGGCATCACCGGGTGGCGGTGGGTCTTTCTCGTCAACGTGCCCATCGGCGTGCTGGCCTTGTACGTCGTCACGAGGAACCTGCATCTGCACCATGTGCCACGTCACGCGCGGATCGACTGGTGGGGCGCGGTGTGCCTGGTCGTCGCACTGGTTCCGCTGCTGACCGTGGCCGAGCAGGGTCGCGAGTGGGGCTGGGGGTCCGGCCGCTCGATGGTCTGCTACGCCATCGGTGTGGTCGGGGTGCTCGGCTTCTTGATGGTGGAGCGGGCGATGGGCGACGATGCGCTCATTCCGCTGAGGATCTTCCGGCTGCGCGCGGCGGCGGTGGTGATAGCCGCCAGCGTCGTAGTGGGCGCCGGCCTGTTCGGTGCCATCACGGTCCTGCCGCAGTACATGCAGATCGTCCACGGCGCATCGCCGACCAAGGCGGGTCTGATGATGCTGCCGATGGTGGTGGGGATGATGAGCGCCGGAATCATCGTCGGTCAGATCACCTCGCGGACAGGAGCGATCAGGATCTTCCCGATCTTCGGGTCAGCGCTCGGTGGGCTCGCCATGCTGGCGCTGTCTCGTATCGGTGCCGACACCAGCCTGCTGTGGGTGATGGTCGGCATGCTGTTCCTCGGTCTTGGCATCGGCCAGTGCATGCAGCCGCTGACGATCATCGTGCAGAACGCCGTACCCCCCAGCGAGATCGGGGTCGCGACCAGCTCGGCGACCTTCTTCCGCCAGCTGGGCGGGACACTGGGCGTTGCGGTCTTCCTCTCGCTGCTGTTCAGCACCCTCGGCGCCAACATCGCGAGCGCCTTCAAGAGCGCCGCCCCAGGCATTCAGAAGGCGGCCGCAACGGGTCAGATCCCGCATACGCCTATCAACGATCAGGTGGTGGCCGGGTTGCAGCACCCGGGCCAGGGTGGCGGCATCTTCACCGCGGTGCAGAACGACTCCTCCATCATCACCAGGATGAGCTCGCTTCTCGCGCACCCGTTCAAAGTCGGTTTCGCCGACTCGATGAGCCTGGTGCTGCTCTGTGGTGGTGGCGTCATGCTGGTGGCCTTCGCGGTGCTCCTCTTCATGCCTGACGTGGAGCTGCGGGCCACCTCGGCCAGTGCGGCAGCGCGCGCCGAGCACGACGCAGACCAGTCGGGTGCCGTGGACCCTGGCGCCCAGGGCTCCAGAGCCACCCCGGACCGACTGACGACGGACTGAATTTCGCGTACCCGCTCCCGGAGCGGCTTGCACGGAGGCTGCGTGATCAGGCGGTATCCATGTCAGCTCGGCAGGTAGGGCTCGCTCCATCCCTCGCCCGCAGCGCCGGAGAGGATGAGATCGCGGATCTCAGCGTGACCGTAGCCGACCTCGGCCAGGATCTGGTGCGTGTGCCGGCCGTACTGGGGAGCATCAGTCGGAAGCCTGACCTCCGCCTGGCGAGGTCTGACTGCGATCGGCGCGACGAGAGTCACGGCGTGACCTGCCGGGTGGTCGGCGATCTCGGTGAAGAGGAAGCTGGACGACAGCCAGGGCGAGGAGCCGCGGTGCGTATGCGCTGTCCGTAACCGCGCCAGGGTCTCGAGTGGCTGCGCCGAGATCCCCACCGCCGCCAGCTTCCGACGCCAGTGATCGGCGGGAAGGGCCTCGAACGTGTGCGAGAGGGCCGTGATGAGCTCGCTGTCGGGCAGCCCGCTGAGGTCGTGGTGGACGACCGAGCCCAGCCGGGCGAGCGCGTCGCGCCCGGGGATCACGACGAACATCCATGAGTCGGCCGCCCGGTAGAGGCGATACAGCGGGCCTTCACCTCGAACCATTCGCCCCGCGGGCTCGTTCCACGCCGACCGCCCGACATGGTCATAGACAAAAGGCGCTTGGATCAGCTGCCCTGCGGCCGCGAGCGACGTCCGCGCCACCATGACGCGGCCGGCGTCGTCGCGGACGTACAGAGCGATGGCTGCCGAGAGGGCTCCGCACAGACCCCCGAGCACGTCGATGGTGCCGAAGTGCGCATGTTCTTCTGGCGTGGCCAGGCCCCCGCCGAACCGGGACATGATCCCGGTCGCAGCCTGGACGAGATCGTCGTATCCGGGGCGGTCGCTCCATGGCCCGCCGCTCGGCCCGCTCCATGCGTCGAGATGGCACAGCACTGCGCGGGGTGCGATCACGGCAAGCTGGGACGCGGTCAGGCCCAGGGAAGTGAGCTGCCTGTTGCTCGCGTTCACCGTGATGACGTCGGCTTTCGCGAGCAGTCGGTGGAGCGCCGACTTCCCGTCCTGGGTGCGAGCGTCGAGCAGAATGCTCTCTTTGCCGCGATTGGCGTGAAGGCCGCAGACGACGGCGTTCCAGGGGTCGAAGGTCGGTTGCGGCGGATCGACCTTGATGACGCGCGCGCCGAAGCGCGCAAGCGTCGAGCCGATGGTCGGGCCTGCGATGACATTGGTCAGGTCGACGACGGTGACGCCGGACAGCCAGCCCACGTCGTATCCGTCAGTGGATGACGGGGGATCTGTTGCGCGCATGGGGTGAAGAGCAGCGTTTTGACCGGCGACGTCCTCCACCCAGGCGACGGGGCCCATCCTCCTCGTCTGTCCCAGCTCAGGATGGTCTGCCTCACTGACCAGTCCGGATCCGAGCGCATGTTCCGACGCCATCCACTCCTTGGTGGTCCGATGCGCTGCGGCGGGGATCGCATGCTCGGCGAAGAGCTCCTCCCATTCGCTGGCCGGGCGAGCGGAGAGCGCCTCGGCGATCCGCGAGGATAACCAGGCGGCCCAGGCGTCCGAGATGGGGTGGGCGTAGAGAGTGCAGTCGGCGCCTGGCGGCCAGTCCTCGGTGGACAAATAGGGGTCGAACATGGGCAGCCCGGCATCGGCAGCCTCGTCGTAGATGCCCAACAGATCGAGGACGCGGCGCGGGTGTGCGCGGTGGGATATTGCGACGAGATAGAGCGGCCGGCCGTCTGAGCACCAGTACGTGCGGTAGAACGGGTCCAGAAGATCTTGCAGGGCCTCGTAGTCCAGATCCATGGGCACTGCGCGACTGCGCCTGCGAGCGATCTCCTTCTCGCGGCGAGACAGGTAGCGATCGGGGAGATTCTGCACGTCCATCGAGTTGTACGCCAAGGCTTCCAGGAGGCTGGACGCGATCGGGACCTCGACGTGGTCGCCCCTGCCGTGTCGCAGCCTCGCTCGCAACGCCAGTGTGACCGCCATCGCCCCGAACACAGCGGCGTACGCCGACCCCAAAGGCAGCGGGGAATACGATGCCTCGACTCCCATCAGCACTCGATTCACCCCCATGTCAGCAAACTGTCCGACCGCCGCCGCGATGACGCCCTCGTAGGCGGAGACGTCGCGGTGCTCATCGTCCGTCGAGGCGAAGCCCGGAAGGGACAGATACACCAGGCCTGGGTGCGACGACTGAACGGACGCGTAGTCGAGGCCGAACCGGGTCAACGTCCCTGGGCGAAAGTTCTCGACCACGACATCGGCGGAGCCGACCAACCTGGTGGCCTCTGCGAGGTCGGCTTGGTCCTCCAGGTCGAGGCGGACTCGACGCTTGCCGTGGTTGAGGACCTCGTCTGCTTGAGCCGTCCAACGAGGACCCCCGGGCGGGTCGATATGCACAACCTCGGCACCGTTGTCGGCGAGGAGCATGGCGGCCGCCGGCCCCGCCATCCATTGCCCGAAATCGACGACACGGATGCCGTGGAGGGGGGGTCGATCTTGGTTGGTCTTTGCCGTCTGTGTGCGGTGTCCGGGCAGGGGATCGTGGACCGTCATGGCGTTCCTTGCATAATGTGGACACATCGTTCGCACTATGCGAATGCGAGACCGTAGCGGTGCAGGATGAAATCGTCAATCGGGGCTGAGGGGTGAAGCAGGAGTGAGTGAGCCGTGAGAGCGAGTGCCGGCGGAACGGAAGCTGTCAGAACAGGCGAGCTGGAACCAGGCCGGTCTCAGCGCAGCAAGACAGTGCAGTCGGTTGACCGGGCCGTATCGCTGCTGCGTGCCCTGGCGGCGGCGGACACGCCGGTCCAGTTGGCCACGCTGGCACGTCGATGCGACCTGGAGCGCCCTACTGCTTGGCGGTTGCTCTGGACGTTGCAGGCGAACGGGCTGGTCGAACGCGTCGGGCCGAGCAACGGCTACCTGCTCTCCTTCGGCGCCCTGGAGCTCTCGAGCGTTCAGGCGGTGGACTCCCTGGCCCGCCTTGCGAGGCCACTTCTCGCCGCCTTGGCGACGGAGATCGGCGTGACGGCGTCGCTCGCGTATGTGGAGCGCTTCGGGATCGTGTACGTCGACCAGGTTGACGGACCCCGCTTCGCGACTCCGAACTGGGTGGGCCGGCCGTTGTCCCTGCACGGCTCGTCCCCGGGCAAGGCGGTCCTCGCCGCTCTGCCGCCAGCCGAAGCTCTGGGGATGCTTGGCCCGCAGCTCCAGCGACTGACGGACACGACGGTGACGGACCTGGCGGAGCTCCGGGCCGAGCTGGACCTCGTACGGGAGCAAGGGTATGCAGTGAGCCGCGGGGAGGATGTCACCTACTCCAACGGCGCGTCTGCGGTGGTCCTGAGCAATGGCCGGCCGTTCGCGGCGATAGATCTCTGGGGACCAGAGCGAATCGTGCCCGTCTCCCGGCTGCGTCAGCTAGGCGTCGCGGCTGCTGGTGCAGCCGTCGAGCTGCGGCGACTTCTCACGTTCGATCCGCAGGATGCGGAGCACGCCGGCCGGCGACCCTAGCGATCGGGCCTCAGTGCTGAGCAGATGCGGTGACTGGGCCGCAGCGCCTCGTCAGATCAGGCGACGGACCGTGCTTGATGGGCCTGCGGTTCGCGAGGACAAAGAAGCCGCTCACGGCCGTATCGCCGCGTACGCCGATGCTTTCGGCGACGCGATCGAGTTGATCGTCTTGGACAGCTCCATCGGGAACCCGGACGGGTTCAAGTCCAGCGCGCATGCCGTCCTCACCAGCGAGTCCGAGACAGCCCTCCGAGCTCGGCGTACGACGCCCGTTGGTTGTCGACGTGGCATCTCACCTGCGTGAGTGAGCGCCGCTCGAGCGGCTGGCGGGCGACGATCTCCGGGTCGTCTGGCGCAAGAGCTGGCTATCACGTTGTCCGGGCGGCTCCAGAGTCGGCACCTTACTGGGGTACCCGCGCCGCGGCTGTCGTCTCGCGACGGTCGGCGATGGGGCGCCCGAACCAGGTCGTGAGGGCCTTCGTGAGACCAGTCTGCGTGCCATCGCCGACCCACGCCACGTGGCCGTCGGGTCGGATCAACACCGCCGCCGGACCGGGGGCGAGCCCGAGTACCGGTATGTCCCAGACGCCGTCATAGGTGGCGTCGACGAGTCGGACTCGGTCCGCCCACCCGGTGATGTCGATGCTGGCGCCCGCGCTGCGGTTGAGCAGCACCGGCCGGGCATCGCGGAGCAAGGCATACACCGCTACCGGGCCGTCGGATGTGATCAGGTCGAGGTCGGGCATGCGGCGTCCGAGCAACGGGTGCCCCTCGCCGAGGTCGTACACAATGTCGAGCCCCGAGATGAGACCGGCGACCAGCTTGCGCGGCCCGTCGAAGCCCAGCATGTCGTCGACCGCGTCACGCAGCGCGTCGATCCGTGCGTCGGACCGTTGGACCGCAGACTGCGCCATCGTGTGCCTCAAGGCGCGGGCCGCGGCCGGGTGCCGCTCTGCCTGATAGGTGTCCAGGAGGCTGTCGGGTGAGATGCCTGCGACCACTTGGGCGAGCTTCCACCCGAGGTTGACCGCATCCTGAACTCCGAGTCCGATCCCCTGCCCGCCCGCGGGGGAATGGATATGCGCGGCATCTCCGGCGAGCAGTACCCGTCCCTCACGGTAGGCCGCTGCCTGCCGGGTGGCGTCGGTGAACCTCGAGATCCACGTCGGATGGTGGATACCGAAGTCGGTGCCGTACACGAAGGCCAGCGCCTCACTCAGATCGGCGAGGGTCGGTTCGGTGGCCGGACCGAGCTGCTGCTCGGTCACGACCACCCGCACGGTGCGTCCGTCCTCCATCAGGTGCAGGCCATGGATCCCCGTGGCGTCGAGGCGGATACCGCGCGGCGTCTCCTCGGTCACCTCGACCTCGGCGATCAGGTTGCTTCGGGTCGCATCCCAGCCGTCGAACCCGATGCCGGCCGCCTTGCGCACGACACTGCGCCCGCCGTCGGCCCCGACCAGGTACCCCGCCCGGAGCGGCCCGCCACCGGCGAGGTGGATGTCGACGCCGGACTCGTCCTGGGCGAAGCCTGCCACCTCGACCCCGCGATGGATCGGTACTGCCAGCTCCTCGACCCAGCCGAGCAGGATTCGCTCGATGTGGTTCTGCCACAACCCCAGCGAGTATGGATGCCGGGTGGGGAAGTCGCTGACGTCCAACGTCGTGTTGCCGAATCGCGCCGCCTGGGCGATCTGGCCCTCGGCAACGAACCTCTCGGCGATACCTCGCTGGTCGAGGATCTCGATCGTCCGTGAGTGGAACCCACCCGCCCGCGAGCCCACCAGTTCCTGCGTCAGGCGTCGCTCGACAATGGCGACATCGACCCCGGCCAGTGCCAGCTCCCCGGCCAGCATCAGACCGGTCGGCCCGCTTCCAACGATGACGACCTCGTTCATCTCACCCTGCTTTCCTTAGCCAAGGGGTGAAGTGTCTGGCATGTCGGGGGTCTTGCCGCAAGCCCCCCTGTGCGCTATACGTTGGAAGTGGCAGGGCGCGGGATGCGCCTTGCCCTTGCTGTCTCCGCTCGTGATCAGAGCCGACGACGAGCGCCGGGCTCTGCTGTGAGCCAGCGGATAGGAGAACCAATGACCTGTGACCTCGGCGCCCTCTGCTTCGCAGCGAACGACCCGCTGAGCCTGGCGCGCTTCTGGGCCGGGGTGCTGGCGTGGGAGGTGACCGACGACCGCGACGACGACGGCGCCGCGCTGCTGCCGAGCGATGACACCGGGTTCGGGATCCGATTCGTCCTGAGCCCGCAGAAGAAGACCGGCCAGAACGGGATCCACTTCGATCTGACGAGCACGTCTCTTGAGGACCAGGAGCGGATGGTAGCGAGGTCGCTGGCTCTCGGCGCTCGGCACATCGATGTCGGGCAACGACCGGAGGAGGGTCATGTGGTGCTTGCCGACCCTGAGGGCAACGAGTTCTGTGTGATCGAGCCCGGCAACAGCTTTCTCGCTGAGTGCGGTCTCGTCGGCGCGCTGTCGTGTGACGGTTCGCAGCAGGTCGGATACTTCTGGAGCGCGGCGCTGGGCTGGCCGTTGGTGTGGGACCAGGATCAGGAGACCGCCATCCGCTCGACCTCCGGAGGACCGAAGATCACCTGGGGCGGTCCGCCGTTGATGGACAAGGTAGGGAAGAACCGGCTGTACTTCGAGCTGTCGCCCGCCGCCGGAGGTGATGCGCGAGCGGAGGTCAGGCGGCTGGTCTCCCTCGGAGCACGCCGCATCGACATCGGCCACGGTGATGTGGATTGGGAGGTGTTGGCCGATCCCGACGGCAACGAGTTCTCGGTGCTGACATGACGTCGCTGGTCGGATCGCAACCCAACCGCCGGCGCTTCTCAGCCTAATCTTCGACGTCCTCTGAGACGCCGAGACGCAGATGCTCGGCGTGGTAGACCGCCTCGTCCAGAAGCGACCTGACATGGTCGTCGAACAGCGCGTATCGCACCGTCCGGCCGTTCCGCGCCGCGGTCACCAGTCCCATCATGCGCAACAGCCGCAGTTGATGTGACACGGCTGACTGTTCCATCCCGACGGCGGTGGTGACCTCACCTGCGCTGGCAGCCCCTTGGCGGAGATGGGACAGGATCAGCAAGCGACTCGGTGCGGCCAGCGCTTGGAGCGTCTCGGCAATGGCGGCCGCGCTCTCGGCGTCGAGGTTCGCTGCTGGGGTGCTGCGCCCGTCCACTCTGTGGCCCACATGGCCGATGCTACAGCCATGCATAGATGAATATTTGTTCATACGTAGGTAGCATCACGTGATGGTCGCATCGAGAAGGCGCTTCGAAGGAGCGCTCGCCAGGAAGTCCCGACCAGAGCGCCTGGCGTCTGTGATCAGCGTTCCCCAGGTGAGATGGGCAGCGATCTCCATCGTCTTGTTCGGCCTCGGAGGGTTGCTCCAGCTGTCGTCGGCACCGGTTTGGTCGTGGTGGTGCGCGTATCTCGCCTGCTATGCGGCGGGCGGCTGGGAGCCGGCACTCGCCGGTATCGAAGCGATGCGCGAGAAGGTTCTCGACGTGGACCTGTTGATGGTCGTCGCGGCGGTCGTCGCGGCGGCCATCGGGCAGATTCTCGACGGGGCATTGCTGATCATCATCTTCTCGACGTCCGGTGCACTGGAGGCGCTGGCCACGAAGCGCACCCGCGAGTCGGTGACTGCCCTCCTTGACCTGACGCCTCAGCGGGTGACCCGTCGTGGGCACGGCGGCCACGACGAGTCGGTCCTGGCAGACGAGGTCGAGATCGGCGATCTGATCCTGGTGCGCCCCGGCGAGAGGATCGGAGTCGACGGTGACGTCGTGTCGGGTCTGTCCGAGGTTGACCAGGCGTCGATCACAGGCGAGCCGCTACCCGTCGTCAAAGACGTTGGCGACGGCGTCTTCGCGGGCAGCGTGAACGGCACAGGTGCGCTGACCGTGCGGGTGGGGCGGCATGCCAAGGACTCTGTGGTGGGGCGTCTGGTCGCGATGGTCGAGGCGGCCTCCGCTACGAAGGCGAAGAGGCAGCTGTTCATCGAGAAGGTCGAACAGCGCTACTCCGTCGGTATGGTCGGCGCTACCCTGCTCCTGTTCTTCGTGCCGCTGTCAGCGGGCGCTGAGCTGCAGCCGACTCTGCTCCGTGCCATCACGTTCATGATCGTGGCGTCGCCCTGCGCGATCGTGCTGGCGACGATGCCGCCACTGCTGTCCGCGATTGCCAATGCCGGCCGTCACGGTGTGCTGGTGAAGTCGTCGATCGTGATGGAGCAGATCGGGACGACTGATCTGGTCGCGTTCGACAAGACCGGCACATTGACCACCGGTAAACCGCGCCTGATCGACGTCGCGGTCGCCGGAGGCGCTCGCAGCACGGATGAGCTTCTCGGGCTTGCAGCCTCAGCCGAGTACGCGAGCGAGCACCCCATCGCCGGGGCGATCGTCTCAGCGGCGCGGCGCCGCGACGTCCACGTGTCTGAGGCGAGCTCGTTCTCGTCCACCCCCGGCCGCGGAGTCACGGCCGTCGTGAGAGGTCAACGGATCGACGTTGCAGCCCCGGCGATACTCGACGACGTTGTCGCGGACGACTCGATCCGCGAGGTCGTACATGCCGCAGAGAACGCCGGGCACACCGTCGTCATCGTCGTTGTTGAGAAAGTCGCCGCTGGTGTCCTGGTCCTCGCGGATCTTGTTCGCGCCGAATCGATGGCCGCGGTGGAGTCCGTGCGTCGCCTCGGCGATGCTGAGTCCGTCGTGTTGACCGGTGACAACCGTGGCGCGGCGAACTTTGTCGCGTCCGAAGTCGGGATCGGCACGGTTCACGCGGGGCTGCTTCCCGAGCAGAAGGTCGAGGTGGTGCGACGGCTGCAGGGCGAGGGCCGACGTGTGCTCTTCGTCGGCGACGGCGTCAACGACGCGCCCGCGATGGCGACAGCTCGCGTTGGCCTCGCCATGGGGACACACGGCGCCGACCTCGCCCTCGAGACGGCTGACGCGGTCATCGTGCGCGACGAGCTGAGCGCCGTCGGCGCAATGATCAGGCTGTCGCGACGCGCCAAGCGAGTCGTCGTCGCTAACCTCGTGATCGCCTCGACGGTGATCGCCTCGTTGGTCTTCTGGGACCTGATCGGCACGCTTCCACTTCCGCTCGGCGTCGCGGGCCACGAGGGCTCCACGGTGGTCGTCGGGCTCAACGGCCTGCGTCTGCTGCGCAAGGAGATCTGGCGATCAGCCGTGAGCGGCCGCTGAGGTCGACCGAGAGGCTCGGACTCATACCTGCGTCATTTATGACAGACATCCACACTCCCGACGTATCTCAGTCCAGAAGAATGAGGAACCACTCCGTCAAGGGCACACCATGTCTCGTTCAACGGGGTTCACGCGCTCCGCGGCAGGGCTGTCTTTCGTAGCGAGCGAATACGGCACCATCAGTTCCTACGGGCCGTGGCCCTGAGCGTGCAAGGAGGCGGGCGACCGCCGCAGTGGGGTCAGCGACGACCTCGAAGGAATCCCAGCACGACGACGACGATAATGACGACAACGACGATGGTGATGATAAGGCCCATAGCTGGAGCATATGCACGGATGCGGTATGTCGCGCGGCGAAACGCCCTTCGCGCGAGGGCGTGTCTCGTCAGGACCCCGGGGATGGTGCGTCGCAAGCAGCGCACTGCGGCGTCACTGTCATCGGCCGGCGCGGCGTCACGCTGCTCGCCCGTCGCCTCCGAGATCCCTGCGCCCATGCACGAGCCGCTCGCTTGTCTGTCTCGATTCGTCAGTCAGCGCGGTCGCGGACATCGTCGATGTCGAACCACATCAGTCCGGTAATCGGATGCTGCTGCCGACTTCGGCGACCCTGATGGTTCTGCGGGGCTCGGCATCGATGAGGGGCGGGACAGGTCAGCCCTGTGGAACCGTGCGCCACGCAGGCCCGCGTCGACGAACTCCGCACCCTGCAGGTCGTCGGACCGGCTGAAGCTTGTTGGCATGAATTCTTCGTCCGAGCGACGCGGTGATATGTCGCACCTTGAGTCATCATGCCGCAGAGGGAAGTACCGAGCCCGATGGTGACACACTGCCGGTGTGCAGATTCCCGACCCGGCTCTGGTGCTGCTGGTAGGCGCCGCGGGTTCCGGCAAGTCGACCTGGGCCAACGCACGCTACCGCGACGTCGAGGTGGTGTCCTCAGACGCGCTGCGCGCCGTCGTCGGCAGCGGCCCCAATGACATCGAGGCGTCGGCGGACGCCTTCCGGCTGCTTGACCAGATCGTCGAGGGACGAGCGCGGCGCGGCCTCACGGTCGTCGTCGACACGCTCGGACTGGACCCGACTCGACGGGCGGTGTGGGCGGCGCTGGCTCGCGAGTCCGGGCTTCCGCTGGTCGCCATCGTGTTCACCACTGCGCCTGACGTGTGTCGAGCGCGTAACGCCGCGCGCGACCGACCGGTCCCCGCCGCAGCGCTCGCGGGACAGTTGCGGCGGATGCGCGAGATCGGCGCCGAGCTCGAGGGGGAGGGCTGGGATCTCCTGATCATGACCGGGGACGACCCTCCGCCCAGCGCCGTTGTGGCGCCCTCCGTCACGAGCGAGATGGACGCCGGCCCGCGGGTGATACTCCAGATCGGACGGTTCCCTTGGGGCGATGATCCCCTCGACTGGATGCGTGGCATCGCCCTCGCCGCCTCGAATGCGGGTTTCGCCGGCATCGCCCTGATGGACCATCTCATTCAGATCCCGCAGGTCGGACGTCCGTGGGAGGCGATCCCCGAGCCTTGGGTGACGCTCGGAGCGCTGGCCGCGCTCGGGACTGAACTGGAGCTCGGCACTCTCTGCACGCCGGCCACCTTCCGCGCCCCGGGCATCATCGCCAAAGCCGCTGCGACGCTGGATGTGCTCAGCGGAGGCCGGGCCTTCTGTGGGGTTGGCGCCGGATGGTGGGGCCGTGAGCACGCTGCGTATGGCCTGGCTTTTCCGGCCACAGCACAACGCCTCGACGACCTCGCCCTGGCCGCCGAGACGTTGCGAGCCCTGTGGGCGCCCGGCACCAAGGCGTACCACGGTGAGCGGATCACGCTGCCCGAGACCACGTGCTACCCGAGACCGGTCGGCACCTTGCCGTTGATCGTGGGTGGCGGCGGCGAACGCCGAACGCTTCGTATCGCCGCCCGATGGGGCGACGCCTGCAATGTCCGCGGCGACCTGGAAACGGTCTGCCACAAGACGGCCATCCTGCGCCAGCACTGTCTCGACCTCGACAGACCTCCCGACGAGGTCAGCGTCACCGTGCTCGACGTGGCGGTCGTCGGCTCCAGCCGCGACGACACCTGGAGCCGCGTCGAACGGCTCCGCGGACGCACCAAGGCCACCGACTTCGTCGTGCGCCACCACACCGGCGAGGTCGCGGCCCACCGAGAGCGTCACCAGCGACTCTTCGACGCTGGGGTCCGCGCCGTCTTCCTCGCCATGCCCGACTTGGACGGACCGGACGACGTGGAGCGGGTCGCCGCGCTGGCTCGGCGGTGAGAGCGGCGGGCCCCGTCAGCTTTCTGGCAATCTAGCGACATGGAACGTGTGCTTGGCATTGGCGGGTACTTCATGCGGGCGGCCGACCCGGAGGCTCTGAGCCTCTGGTACCGCGAGTGCCTAGGCCTGGACGCCGATGAGAACGGCCTGTGGAGTCAGGGACCCCGGCCGACCGTGTTCGCGACGTTCGAGGCCGAGACCGACTACTTCGGATCCCGTGCCCAGCGCGCCATGCTCAACTTCCGGGTCCGCGACCTGGACGCGATGCTCGCCCAGTTGCGCTCCAAGGGAGCAGAGGTGACCGAGCAGACGCAGAGCATGGACGGTGTCGGCCGATTCGGTTGGGTGAGCGATCCTGAGGGCAATCGGGTCGAGCTGTGGCAGCCCGCCTGACTGCGCCTCTCCCAGCGTGCGGCCTGCGAATGGCTTTGAGGAAATCTCGGCCGAGGGTGTCGGATCGGGCCCTAGGCCTTCGTTGCAGGGGTGAGAGGTGGCCCGGGACGGGCTCACGAAACCTAAGGAGACAGAGATGACGCAGTACATGATGTCGGTCTACGGGCCGGCCGAGCACACCGAGTACGGCAGCTACTCCTCCGAGGAGGAGATGAAGCAGGCGCACGCCGACACGAGTGCTTTCAACGAGCGCCTGCAGGAGGAGGGGCACTGGGTGTACGGCAACGGCTTGGGGTCGGCCACGACCGCGACCGTCGTGAACGGACAGGGTGCTCAGCCGGTCTTCACCGACGGGCCTTACCTGGAGTCGAAGGAGTACATCGGTGGCTTCTGGATCATCGAGGCTCCCGACCTCGACGTGGCATTGAAGCTGGCAGCCGAGGGGTCGAAGGCCTGCCGGGGCAAGGTCGAGGTGCGTCCCTTCGCAGCCGAGTGACGGTCTTCGACGAGGCGATCACCCGGGTCCACCGCGAAGAGTGGGCTTGGGTGGTTGCCTCGCTGGCCAGGCGTTTCGGCGATCTCGACATCGCCGAGGAGATGGCAGCCGAGGCGTTCGCGGTCGCCGTCGAGCGCTGGCCCATCGACGGCGTACCTCCCAATCCCGGCGGCTGGATCACCACCACCGCCAACCGGCGCGCCATCGACCGGCTGCGCCGAGAGTCCCGTCGTGACGAGAGACAGAAGGAGGCTCGGATGCTGTACGACGCACCGCCAGCGCCCCTCGGCGCGATCGACGACGACCGGCTCCGGCTGCTCTTCACCTGCTGCCACCCGGCCCTGGCGATGGAGGCCCGGATAGCGCTGACGCTACGCATGGTCGGCGGCCTGACCGTGCCCGAGATCGCTCGCGCCTTCCTCGTGCAGGAGACCGCTATGGGCCAGCGCATCACCCGCGCGAAAGGCAAGATCAAGGCGGCCCGGATCCCGTACCGAGTCCCTTCCTCCGAGGACCTCCCCGCCCGCGTCGCTGGTGTTCTGGCGGTCCTGTATCTGGTCTTCAACGAGGGCTACCTCACGTCGGACCCCGAGAAGGAGGCCGTACGCAGCGACCTCACTCTCGAGGCGATCCGGCTGACCCGGCTGGTGTATGCCCTGATGCCTTCAGACGGTGAGATCGCCGGCCTGCTGGCGCTGATGCTCCTCACCGAGGCTCGCCGGGCGGCGCGGGTCTCGAAATCGGGTGAGCTGGTGACGCTCGACGATCAGGACCGTGGCGCCTGGGATGCCGCGCTCATCGCCGAGGGCCACGCGCTGGTGCGGGAGCGGATCGCCGCCGTCTCCGCGGGCCACGGGCATCCGGGCCGCTATCAGATCCTGGCTGCCATCAATGCGGTGCACACCTCCGCCAAGGACGCACGCGAGACCGACTGGTCCCAGGTCGTTGCCCTCTACGATCGGCTCGCCAGCATCGACCCCTCACCCATCGTCGCGCTCAACCGGGCCGTCGCGCTCGCCGAGCTCGACGGGCCGGAAGTTGCGCTGGCGCTGGTCGACAGGCTGGAACTGGGCGGCTACCACGCGTACCACGCCACCCGTGCCGATCTGCTACGCCGGCTCGGCCGCTCGGCGGATGCCCGTGTTGCGTACGAGAAGGCCATCGAGCTGGCCGGCAACACCGCCGAGGTCGCCTACCTCACTCGCCGGCGCGACCAGCTCGGGCCTGAGTGAGTGTCTCACTCAGCCGATGAGTCCGCCGAGCATGGCGGTCGCGGGCGGGAGCAGCCCAGATCGCCGCCCCTCGCCGGTGCCTGACCGGATCGCTCATTGGGTGAGCAGGACGTTCCAGCTGTTCGGTGACGGTGCCATTGCGGCAGGGGCGAATCCTGCGGCGATGAACAAGGTGTCGTACTCGGCGCGCGTCCGTTCGCGGGCGCCGAACATGATCAGCATGTGCAGGTCAACCAGGTGGACGTCACGCTGGTGCGCCGGCGTCCGTTCAGCTGCGTCGAGGACCGTCTCGACGACGAGCAGCCGGGCACCGGGCTGCATCGCGCGCCGGACGGAGCGGAGGATCGAGACCGCTTGGACGTCGTCCCAGTCGTGGAGCACGTTGGACAGGACATAGACGTCACCGCCCGTCGGCACAGCGTCGAAGAAGTCCGCGGGCTCGCCGCGCGCGCGGTCGCCCAACCCTGCCTCGGCCAAGGCCTCTGTGGCGGCGGCCGCGACGTCTGGCCGATCGGCGACCAGGCCTCGCATGGATGGGTAACCGGCCAGCAGGCCGGCCAGCATCGCACCCTGACCTCCTCCCACGTCGACCACCAGCCGTGCCGTCGACAGGTCCACGGCGGCGCCGATAGCCGCGACCTGCAGGGATGCACGGCGCGCCATCGAGGCGTTGAACACGGTCTCCTCGTCCGGGTGGGCGGCCAACCAGGCCCAGGAGGTCATACCGTGCAGGTCCTCGAAAACCGAGCTGCCGCGGCGAACCGCGTCTGCGAGGTGCTGCCAGGCCGTCAGGTTCTCACTCGTCGTCTGCATCAAAGCCAGGTTGCGCACCCCGCTGGGATGTCCGATGCGCAGGCATTCGCCACGCGGTGTCGCGCTGTACCGGCCGTCGTCGAGGGCGACCAGGTCGAGGTCGACCAACACTCGGAGAAGGCGACCGAGGGCGTTGGTGTCCGTGGCCGTCCGGCTCGCCAGCTCGTCGAGGCTGCAGGGAGTAGCAAGGGCATCCACCACGCCGAGCTCGCAGGTGGCGCTGACGCATAGGGTCACCCACGCACCGCGCACCATCCAGATGATGTCGTCGACCTCGGTCATTCGGCCTCCTTGTCTAGAAATTCGCCGTTCTCCAGCACCCGTCCCCGGCCGTCGCGGGCCGGCTCCGTCAGACGACTGGACGCCACCTGAGGGCTCAGGGACCTCGGGACCGCAGGCCCCGCGGCCTGAGGTCAGGCTGATGCCCGGACGGAGTGAAGTCAAGGACAACGGTTCCTCGCTCTCACGACGAGGGGATGACCGATGACCCCGCCGAGCTCCTCGGCTCAGCCTTCCTCGACTCCGTACCGATCGCTCATCAACTCTTGGAGCGGCGGCGTTACACGCGAAGGTGTCGCGGTCTGTACGACGCGCTCCAGCGATAAACCTGTTTCGGCCGACCCCGCGCCCGCCGTAGTCTCGTGCCTCGTGAACATCCGGGCGCTCGACGACACAGCCTTGGCCGACGACGCAGTGATGCGCGACTTCTACGACCTCAAGCGGCGCGCCGAGCTCCACGGGCGGCCGGACGCGCCGTTCTGGGAGTTCGAAGAATTCCTCGGCGCCTTCCGCTCACCCGACAGCGGTGAGCGGCAGGAGCTGTTGGCGGCCTACGACGGCGACCGGATGGTCGGCAACGCCGTGCTGTGGTCGTTCATGCTCGACAACACCGACAAGGCGGCCTTCACGGTGAACGTCGACGTCCCCGAGCGGCGGCGCGGTGTCGGCCGGGCCCTCGCCCAGCGGGTTGAGCAGATCGCGAAGGACGACGACCGGTCGCTGATCCTGGCCGACGCCAGATTGCCTTTCGATGACCGTGACGGCCACGGCTACCGACGCTTCGCTGAGGCGTGCGGCTACTCGCTGTCCAACTACGAGGTCGTGCGTCACCTCGGCCTGCCGGTGCCGGACGATCAGATCCAGGAGTGGATCGACGAGGCGGCGCCGCACGATGCGGGTTACACCATCCAGACGTTCGTCGGCGCAGTGCCAGACGACCTCGTCGAGTCGCTGTGCGTGCTGCTCGGCCAGCTCGCGGTCGACGCGCCGAGCGGTGCCGTGGACTTCGAGGAGGAGGCGGTCACCCCGCAGCGCTACGCCGAGACGGTGTCGACCATCGCGGCCATGGGACGCGCCCGCTACGAGACGGTGGCCCTCACGCCCGAGCGGCAGGTGGTGGCGCAATCCACGCTCGCCATGTCGCTGGAGCAGAGCACCAACGTCTTCCAGTGGGGCACCTTCGTGCACCGTGAGCACCGCGGCCACAGGCTCGGCCTGGCCACGAAGGCGGTCAACCTCCGCGCCGTCCAGGCCGCGCGCAGCGATCTGACCCTGGTGATCACCCAGAACGCCGAGACAAACGACTTCATGGTCAACATCAACACGAGGATGGGGTTCCAGCCCGTCGAGGTCGCGGCCGAATTCGTCAAGCACCTCTGACCACGGCCGGTAACCGCTCGGTTCGTGGTTGTGTCCTCCTGGCAGAGTCCGAGGCTGCTCACCGCTGAGCAGAGTGGTCCTTGTCCGTTCGGCACAGTGGTTGGCTGGCTTCCTCAAAGGCCGACAAGCCCCGACCTTGCTTGTCTGGCGCAAGGTCGGGGCTTGTTCGGCTATGACAGCTGGTAGCGGTCTCTGCCGCATGTTTCCATCAGCGCAGCCGCCACACCTGACCGCTGAAGCCGGGGTTGCCACCGACCCCTCTCGACGGCGCGATGCTGAAGGCGCTGACGTAGAGGTGGCCATTGCGCCAGGCGATACCTGCGGGGTAGGGCACGGCCCTCTCCGAACGGCTACCGTCGTGTGCGAGGTTGGCTACGCGGCCGGCGATGCACTGCGGCGGCTGGGCGGCCGGCGGGCAACCGGCGAACAGTTCGCTGACGAACACGTGACCCTTCGGCCCGGCCGTCAGACCCGTGATCGTGGTGAAGCCGAACCACTGGTGCATGAGCGTTCCCCGTCGGCTGAACTGAAGGACGCGAGCCTTGTTCGGGGCCAGGCTGTACAACGTGCCGACGTAGATGCTGCCGTGCGGACCTTTGGCCAGGCTGGTGGGAACGGGGTCGACCTTCTTGGTGTCCCCTGGCAGCAGGGACCAGAGGGACACGTGGCCATGGCTGACGCTCAGGATGTCGTCGCCAGCCGCGTCAGCCACCAGCTGCTGATGCTTGAGTGCGAGGACGGCGTAAGGGTCGGTTCCCACGTCCTCGCCATCGGGGTTGTGCTTGAACTCGAAGTGGCTGATGTTGGCAACGACCGTCTTGTTGAGCCTCAACAGCTTGCCGCTCTGATGATGACTGAGGCCGGCCGAGCGCAGAACCGAGGGGGGGAAGTATGTCTCCTGGACGTAGACCTTGCCCGACCGGCGCCGGCTCACCCCGTCCGAGCCAGTTGCGCCGGTTCCATCGGGACCTGCTCCTGACAGGAATCCGTGGGCAATGCGGTGCGGTCGGGTGTTGGTGGCCCTCGCTGGATGCGCGATGAGGCTGACCTTGCCGCTCAGGCCGACGCAGTTGGTGCCTTCCGGACCTTTGGAGCACGTGCCGGGCTTGCCGTATGAGCCGTGGCCCGCTTCGGCGACGAGGAGGCGGTTGTGGTCCCAGGACAGCTGCCGCGGGTTGTCGAGACCGCTCACCACCACTTGGGCCTTGGCCTCCCGCATCAACGACGCTCGCGTGAAGTGGCCGGCGACGAGCGGCCTCATCGCGCTCCTGACCTGATGGTGGGTTGTTGTTCCGACAGCGTCGACGGGACCTACGGCCGCCACCGCCGGAATCGTCGCGGTGACGGCCGCTACTGCTAGCACCGCCCTACTCCTCGTACTCATGGGTCCTCCGGGATAGTGATGACTGATGGACTTGTCGACGCCCAGGCTCGGTGTCCGAGGACTGATTCTTGGGCGGTTGGCCTCGCCCGTCAATAGCCCCTTGACCTCCGAGTCAGGTTATTTGGGCTATCTGCACAATGATCCGATTAATCGGAACAGAACGTCAGGCAGCGAGCACGGATAGGCGTTTCCTCTGTTTCAAGCGGACTCAAGACAGGCCGAGGGAGTGGCGCGCACGATGGCGGCGCGAGCCGTGGCTTCGTCGTGACCGTCGAGGCATGAGCTGGCGCTGGCGGTGTCGAGCAGCCGCAAACCGACCAGCAGGCTCGACACCAGGGGGTACACCAGACCGGAATGCCTACAGCCGCGGGCGGTCCGTCTTCACGATGTCCATGGCCAGGGAAGCGTGAGCCAATCGCCCTTGCTTTCCCGGGGCCAGAGACATCAGGTGCAAGAGCGCTCGCGGGATGTGCCGCGGGTCCCCTTCCCAACCGTGGTCCGACATCACTCGTCGGGCTAGCTGGTCAAGGGTTCGCTGCTGCGGACCCCGCACATCGATGGTGCGGCCGCGCATCGACGGATCGGTGACTGCTCGGACCACCTCCGCGGCGACCGTCTTGACCGACACCCATGCGAACGGGTTGTCGCCGCGTCCGAAAACCAGAGGTCGCTGTCGCCTCCCCGCTGTCTGCTCGAGGATCTCGACCCAGGTCTCCTCGAATGCGTCCGGCCGGATGATCGTCCAAGCTGACCGGCTTCGCCGCAGATGTTCCTCAGCGGCATGCTTCATCCGGAACAACTCCATGGGACTGTCGGTCGAGGCGCCGAACACAGAGACCAGTACGACGTCGGCACCGACCCGCTCGGCGGCATCGATGAGGGCCACATTCCCGTCGCGATCCACGTCCTTCGGTGGTTGTGTGGGGAACCCCGTGACGGTGGAGATCACCACCGAGACGCCGTCGAGGCTCTCGTCGGTGATTCGTCTCAGATCTCCATCGCCGTGGTGGCTCAGGGCACGCACCCGCATCCCTTTCGCCTCGAGCCGCTCGACTACGAGCGAGCCCAGCCTGCCCGTCCCTCCAGCGACGAGGATCATCGACTCACGATCCGGCGTACGGCACTATCCGCGTCGACGTTCGCCTCGTCCACGGGCTCGACGTAGAACCGCGCCGCGGACGCGAGGCCCTCCCGCACGGTGAAGACGATGACGCCTCGCATCAGGTGTCGACGGCCGTCGACGCGCGTACCGCTCATCTCCCACTCGGTCCATACCGTGTCGCCGTGCTGCGCCGAGGCGACCAAGGCAGCCGTATGGTCGGGTACCGCAGCGAAGATCTGTGTCCAGTTTCGTCGTACCTGGTCGATGCCGGTGAAGCCGCGGGCGGGGTGTGCGGGCGTCTGGTTGACGTAGTCCGCAGCGAAACACGCGGCGATCCTCTCGACGTCTCGGGCGTTGGTCGCGTTCCAGAGCGTGAGGGCGAATGCTGCCTGGTCCATCGGCGGCCTTCCTATTTGGTTACAGTACCCTGTAACCAATATTGAGGATGGCCCTTTTGAATGCTCCCGTCAAGACCCGTCGGTACGACGGGGCCCGTCGCCAGGCGCAGGCCAGACGACGACAGCAGGAGATACTCGATGCGGCGCAGACCTCGTTCTTCGAGCACGGATACACCGCCTCGACAATCGCCGGCATCGCGGCAGCGGCAGGAGTGTCTCCTGAGACGGTCTACAAGTCCTTCGGCGGCAAGCCTGGTCTGGTCAGAGAGCTTCGGACTCGTGCCCTCCTCGGTGTCGGTCCCGTGCCCGCCGAGCGACGCTCGGATCGGCTGCGCGATCTGGCCGATCCTCACGACGTGGTGCGGGGCTGGGCCCGGTTGGCGGCAGAGGTGGCACCCAGGGTTGCGCCTGTCCTTCTCCTGGTGCGCGAGGCGTCCATGGTTGACGCAACGATGCGGGAGCTACGCGTCGAGCTGGATGCAGACAGACGTCGCCGCATGCGCGCCAACGCACGCTTCCTGGCACGCTCGGGTCATCTTCGTTCAGGGGTCTCGCTTGCGATGGCGACCGACATCATGTTCGCCGTGTCCTCCCCCGAGATGTACGACCTCCTCGTCGTGCGCGGCGGCTGGTCGCTACGGCGCTACGCACGATTCGTCGAGGCCACCATCGCGAACGCACTCCTGAGAGCAACGTCCAATGCACTCCTGAAAGCAGCGTCGAATGCACCAAAGTCGTGAGACCCCTGAACGACGGTGACCCGAGCGTCGCCTCTCGCCTCGGGCCACCCGGGTTGCGGTCAGCGCCGGCGCGCTCTCAAGCGTCAGCAGACACGGGAGTGCTGGCGTTAGCATCGCTGCTGCGGCTTTTGTGAGCGATCGTCTTTCGCTTGGTGGTGGGCGCGGCGACCCGGCGCCGGCTGGTTTGAGGACTCGCTGCCGTCCATTCGCGCAGCGCCGGCCCGGCCCGTCGTCCATCAGGGTCGATCCTGCAAACGTGCCATTGACAATGTATGGCTGTGGCGAGAATGTGTCTTCAGTCGAGCACCTTGTCAGGGCTGAGAGTCTCGTTCGCAGAAGGCCTAGGAGCCGGCGTGAGTGACGGAGGAACTCCCGTGAAACAAGCAACACAGTTGAGACGCGGTCTGGGCGCCGCCTTGGCCGCGGGCGCAGCCGGGCTGCTGGCTGTCGCCACCTTGACGGCGGCAGGCGCTTCCGCCCATGCCGCCACGCACCATCCAGGGCCGGCAGCCAAGGCGTGCACACACGTCCGCGGTCCGGCCTCGGTGGGCCGCTTCAGCGGTCTGGTACGTCCGGTGGCTCCCAGGCGCGCCGGCTGCCAGGCGGGGACCGCTGACGAGCCGGCCGGCGGCAACCCGCCGCTGCTCTTCCACGGCGGCGCGGTGATGGGCACCCAGTCGACGGGACCGGTGGTCGTCACGCCGATCTTCTGGAACCCTGTGGGCCACCCGATGGCGTCTGCCTACAAGACCATCCTGAAGAGGTACCTCAGGGACGTGGCATCAGCGAGCGGCACGCACACGAACGTCTTCTCTACCCTGCCCGAGTACTTCGGAACCAACGGAAGCATCGTGTACAACGTCAAGTTGGGCACTCCGATCAACGACACCAACCCGCTGCCGGCGAGCGCGTGCACGGTGGCTAGCAACGACACCTCCAACATCTATGCGGACCACTCGGGATATAACGCCTGCATCGATGACAACCAGGTGACCGCCGAGACCGACAGTGTCGTGACGGCTCAAGGCCTGCCGCGGGACCTGGCGCACATGTATGTGCTGTTCGTGCCCAAGCACGTCGAATCCTGCTTCTTCCCGGGTTCGACGACCACGGCCAACAATTTCTGCACGATCAACCATCAGCCGAGCGCGGCCTACTGTGCCTACCACAGCCAGGCCGGAAGCGGCACGGTGTACGCGAACATGCCGTTCCCGATCTACCGGTCACCCGTTGGCTTCACGTGCAGCAGCGAAGCCAAGTACCCACGGACTCAGGCTCCCAACGGGAACCTCGACGCTGACACCGAGATCAGTCCGACCAGCCACGAGATCATGGAGGCGATCACCGATCCGGACACCAACACCGGCTGGTACGACGCGAGTGGATTTGAGAACGGCGACGAGTGCGCCTACCAGTACGGTACGACGATGGGCACGCCTGGGCAGCGCTACAACCAGGTGATCAATGGGCACCACTACCTGACGCAGGAGGAGTTCAGCAACCTGGACTTCGCCAGTACCGGGCGTGGATGCCTGCAAGGCGAGTGACCGCTGCTTATCCAGTCAGTGATCATCGCAGCGATTTGACCGCTCGCAAGGGAGTGGCGTAACCGTTGACGACGGCCCCGGGAGTTTTTCCGGGGCCGTCGTGCGTATGTCGCTACACGAAACTGGAAGCCGCTGGTCTGAGCCGGCCTCGAGCCGGTAGGGGCCTTGGTGTCGTGAATGGGCTGGCGCCAAGCTCCCGGAGCCGGTCAAGGAGCCAGCACGGTCCATCGCCGTGACCCCAGACATCTACCCTTCGCGGAGGGCCCGCGCCACCTTGGAGCTCTACCGGTCCGTCGCAATGGGCACCGCCCTGCGGCATGCTCACCATCGCGTTCGGGATCACCAGGAACCCTTGACGTCGCCGTCGAGCACGTCGGCCGACCAACCCGCTCCAGGCAGGTAGGTCATCCTCGTTAGCGGCTACCGGCAGTCGTTCGATCTCATCGGGGGCTTCCGGTTCGTTCCTCCTCGATCAGGTCAACCAACGTGGCGGCGGCCATGGGCCTGTGCAGCGGCGCACCCTGACCAGCCCAATGTGCCCCGAAGCCGGGCTCGCCGTAAGCTCTCGCCGCCGCGTTGAGGGCCTTCCCGGCGTCGTAGGCGATCGGGTAGTCAGCAGGTGCGATGACCTGGCCCGAAGCCCATGCGGTGAACCGGTTGGCGACGCAGCGGGCAGGACGACCGGAGATGCCGGTGGTTATCGTCGTGTGCTCCGCACCGGTCCCGGCCAGTGCGGCCAGAAATTCGTCGTCGGCACTGCTCTCGGGGCAGGCGACGAATGCGGTCCCCATCTGCGCGGCATCGGCACCGAGATCCATCATTGCGCGGACCCCGTAGCCATCCATGATGCCACCGGCGGCGACCACGGGCAGGTCGAGGCGAGCCGAGAGAAGGCTCGTCAGCGCCACGGTCCCGAGCATGTCGTCACGTGCAGCGGGATCGAAGACACCGCGGTGGCCTCCCGCCTCGAAGCCCTGGGCCACGACAGCGTCGACTCCGGCTCTCTGCGCGAGCTCACCTTCGGCCGGGCTGGTAACCGACGCCAGGAGCACGCAGCCGGCCCCGCGGAGCGCGGCGATCCGAGCGGAGTCGGGCAGGCCAAAGTGGAAGCTCACCACGGATGGGGCCAGGTCGACCAGAGCGTCGAGCATGTCGTCGTCGTCGACGAAGCTGCGGTAGACCGTCTTGAGCGTGGCTGGAGGCGCTGAGCCGAACTCCTCGAAGAGCGGGCGCATGACGTCCAGCCACGCCTTGTCGCGCGTGGGGTCGGGTCGGGCAGGGCGGTGCACGAACACATTGACGTTATAGGCCCGAACGGTGAGGGCGCGTGTGGCATCGATCATCGCCCGAGCACCTGAGGCGTCCGTCGCACCGACACTGATCGAGCCGAGGCCGCCTGCGTTGGAGACCGCCGCTGCCAATTCCGGCGTTGAGACCCCCGCCATGGGCGCCTGGATGATGGGGCATGTCACACCCAACTGATCTAGCCACGACATGCGGCCCAGAATAGAACGTCGGCACCCCGGACCGACGGTGGTCGTCTCTCGAGCTGCTCCAGTGTCGCTGACGAGGACGCGCATCGTGGTCGTGTCGCCGCGATCCTGACAGTGTTCGGCCACCGGGAGGCTTGCCGACGTGTGGATGTTCGTCTGCATGCCACCGCGCGTACCGGCGGCTAAGCGGGGACGTGTCGCCACTGCCCTTCCGAGACGACCTCGACGGCGCCGTCGACCACCGCGATGGCCGTCTGATCGTCCATCGCGTACTTCGGTCCCGGGATGGTGCCCGCCCACCGCTCGGCTTCTGCCATGCTGTTGCCGGGCATACCGTCCGGAGCCAGGTGGGGGCAGATGGCGAAGTCGACGAGGCCGAGCGTGCCATCGTCGCCGTTCGGGGGCCGCCACTGGATGAAGTCGTCCCCGACCCGCGGGGTCATCACCATGCTGCCGGCGCTGAGCCCCACCCAGACCGTCTCGGTCAACGACGGCAGCAGGCCCGCCAGCCCGGACTCGCGCATCCAGTGGCACAGGTAGAGCACGTCCCCGCCTGCCACCAACAGGACGTCGGTCTCCTGGACCAGGGGCATCCAGCGCTCCTTGTCGATGCTGGGCAGCGCGGTGAGCTCCAGGATGCCAACCGATTTCCAGCCCAGGTCGACCATCGGGTTGCCCGAGTTCCCCGTGATGAACTGCCACGGCTTGATGCCGGGGCCGACCCACGGGTGGCCATACTGCGCGGTCGGGATGCACAGGGCACTGGACTCCGCGATCGGCTTGCTCAGCATGGCGACCAGCGCGTCGCGGATGCTCGGGTTCTGGACTCCGGCGGAGGTGAGAAGGAGTTTCATGGTTCTCCTGAGGTGAGGTCGTCAAGCCGAAACCAAGGCCCTTCGATGGCCTTCTACCTCTACCACGAGTGGACCGCTCCCGATCCGACAGTCTGCCGAGGAAGTTGTGCCGTGACATGGAAGCGGTGAACCGATGAGCTCCGGATTGAGCGTGCCAAGCCCCGCTCCAAAAGCCTGCCGGCATAGCAAAAGCATTGCGTCGGACTCTCAGGGGGAACGCCGACGTCGTTACGGCTCAACTGCTCTGTGACCTGCAGAAAGATTTGACGACTGCTGGCGAATACCCGCGAGTTCCGGGATTCAGCGGTGATTGACATGGCGTAAAGATTGCGTCCGTGTCAGGGTAGCGGCCCATGCTGCAGCGATGCTCGCGTGAGTCATATGCGGCTGGCGAGACGCAAACCTCGAGCCGCGTATCGTGCACGAGTGTGTCAGCGACGCTGCATCTCCCAGGCAAGGTCGATGGCCGCGCGCACGGCACGACCATCTGAACGATCGAGATAAGCCTCGACCTTATGATGTGTCTCCATGCGCGGCGGCACTCCGAAGCTCTCGGGGTAGGTCTCAAGCAGAGAATCCCGCCTGCCCAAGGGGACCCGAATCACCAGCGTGTTCGGGTCCTGGAGGCGTACGACCAGGCGATTGTGGACGTACCACGCCGGACGCGTCTCCGTTCCTTTGCGCTTGACCTGCGGTAGCGACTCCGCATATCGACCAACCTCGTTCGGGGTCATCTACGAATCGTAGGCCCGCAGACTCATCGAGCCTCGCGGCACGGACGCTCATCGGCGTGTACTCGTGGTTCGGGAACGATACGGGCGGCGTTGTGACGCAATCCTGCGCCGCACAGAGCGACCTTCGCGATCCGTAGGACCATCCGCGACAGGCCTCCAGGGCCAAGGGACGGGCACGGTGAGTGGCATGGTGGTCGACTTCGTGCCGTTGCCGATCGCACGATGCGTCATCTGGTAGGGGTGTGCTTGCACCGTGGGGCGCGGGCCAGGAGTCTGGTCTGATGCTCGGATCCCAGCAGCCGCAAACGGGGCGAACTCCTGTCCGCGGAGTCCATCGGCTCTGGGACCCGCGCGTGTGGGGAACGATCGTCGGCGCCGCCGGGGCCACAGTCTTCGTCCTGGGGAACCGCGGTACGTTGACGCCACCTTGGCCAACCGTCGCGGCGCTCATATGGGCAGCGGTATTCCTCGCTTACGTGTGGTTCGTCTTCGGCACACCGCGGGTGTTCGGCGCGATGGATCCGGTCGGCTCACGCGCCGGAGCCACCTATCTCGGCAGCGTCGTCGGGATGCTCGTCCTGATCCGACTAGGCACCCTGCTGCTTGACGATCCCGACAGCGTCGGACTCCGCCCCGCGCTCATCGTCATGGTCGTCGGGTTGCACTCCCTGCCATTCGCGAAGGCGTTCCACACCCCCATGTTCGGGGTCCTCGGGTCTCTCATGACCATGCTTGGCGCAGCCGGGCTGATGCTCGGCCGGGCTTGGGACGAGCGGGCCGCGGCAGCGTCAGCCGTGGTGACCGGCATCGTCATGCTCGTCGTCATCGCTGGCGATGCTCGGCGCCCCCACGGCCGGCGCGGGTGACGAGCCACCGAAGTGCGGCCCACCTGCAGGCTGAGAAGGCACTCCGAGATCTCTGGCTCCGCGGTGGCGCGGCCGCCGGTGATCCAGCCGAACCCTCCGGTCGGGACGTACATCACCGAGGCCCGCTCGTTGAGCTGCACCCGCAGCGGTTCGGGGACACCGTCCTCGGCCAGGCCGCCGGGCGTCTCGAGGCCCAAAGCCAGGGCGAATGCGCGGTCGCGGGAGCGGTCGGCGGTGGGCAGGGCGATGACCAAGGTGTAGGACGGCATGACCATGAGACCGACCGGAGGCCCCCGTACTCGTCGTCGCGGACGGCTCCTATGTCCGAGCCCGTGATCATGGACGGCCGGCTGGGTGCTGCGGGCGTCATGGCACGTATATCTCCTGCTCTGCCTTCAGCCGATAGTGCCGGTGCTTGCCAGGGTGACGGCGAACCTGGCAGGCGCCGGGGCCTCACCGGATCACCCCGTTCGTGACAGCCGCGCGAAGGGCGTGGCGGATTCCGTGGATATGCTGATCAGCAGCACAGGTTGGGGAACAGCGTGGGGAACAGGGCCTGGAGTGTTGTCACCGTGACCGCCCGCTATGTCCGAGTGATCGATCTGCCGAATGTCGTGGGCGTGCTCTCCGCGTTGTCGGCAATGGGGGTTCGCTCGCCTCCGCCAACCCGCAGGCCGCCGAGGAGTCGTTCATCAATTGGCCTAGTTTTATCTCTCTTCGTTCGCGTCTCCTGCCGCCCTGCGCCCCGACGGCTCAGGCGGGGCGGCTGATGCCGGCTATGCTGCGAGGCCTGTGTGCCGCCGGCTCCGTACCGCTCGCCTCGCCTGTGTCCCGGTTGCCGATCCCTTGTGACGACGAGGCGGTGGGCTGCCTCGACTCCCCGACCGCTTCCGAACACCCGGGCTGCCCGTCAGGATGACTTCGGTGGCGACCACGCCAGTCTCTGGATCGCCTTCGAGCCATCCCAGGCGCCTATGCGGTGCGGGCGCGCCACCAACCCGATTGGCCCAGGTGCGGGACGAGCGGTCAGGTGCTGGTTTGCACCCCCGGGCCGAGCGTGCGGCTATGCCGACAGGACCCGGGTGGCGAGGTGGTCGAGCGCCATCGCCCAGCCCGTCTCGCCGGGCGACCCGGCAGGGATCCCGTGATGAGTGAGCTCGACGGTCGTGCGGCCTCCATCCTCTTGGAAGTGGACCTCGACCCGGGTCTCCGCATGTGGATCGTCGGTCATTGCCTCGGTGTAGACAAGCCACTCCGGCTTCGTCACCTCGACGAACTCACCGGTGAAACGCATCGTCATCGGGCCGCGCGGGGTTTCGACTTCCATCACGACCAAGCGGCCACCGCCGGGGTACAGCTCCCATTGGGTCACCTCGACGGTAGCGCCGTCCGGGCCGTACCAGGCGGCGAACTCTGCCGGGTCGGTCCACATTCGCCAGACCTCTTCCCTGGGCGCATCGAGGGTTCGCGTCAGGCGTACAGCGCTGTCAGTGTCCTGCGTCATCGGGCTCTCGCTCCCTTTCGGTGGATCGGGTCAGGTGCGTGTCGAGCCGGTCGAAGCGGGTGTTACACGTTGCGCGGCAGGCCGCCGCCCAGCTCAATGCGACATCGAGTGCTTCGGGGTCAAGCGCGCAGGGCCGGAACTGCGCGCGTCGGCCTCGCTGAATGAGCCCGGCCTCTTGAAGCACCTTCAAGTGCTTGGAGATCGCCGGCAGGGTCAGATCGAAAGGCTCGGCGAGCTCGTTGACGGTGGCCTCCCCGTCGGCCAGCCGCGCCAGAATCGCCCGCCTGGTCGAGCTTGCCAGTGCGGCGAATGTCGCGTCCAGTCGCTCTTCGGCCATCGCGATCATGCGGTCACTTTCCATTGTGGTTATTTAACCTGTTAGGAAACTACTACGAACGATCGCGTGCTGTCTACGACAAACGATCAGCGCCGGCCGGTGACGAGCAGATCTCCCTCGGCCACGGCGTGACCGGCACCGCATCGAGCCACGATGTCCACCGGCTCCCCACAGCCGGCATGGGTGAGCGATGGGGCACCGCCGGGAATGTGCTCCGCACCCCAGCGGGCCAAGGCGAACACGACGGGCAGCAGGTCGTGGCCGGCCTGCGTCAGGACGTACCCGTTGCGGGTGCGCTGGCCGGGCTCGCGGTAGGGCTGCTTGGCAAGGACGCCGACCGCGACCAGCTCTCGCAGCCGTTGGGCCGCCACCGCGTCCGTGACGCCTACCCGGGTGACGAGGTCGTCGAACCTGGTGGCGCCGTAGAACGCCTCCCGGATCAGCAGTATCGCGGTCCGGTTGCCGATCGCGCGCATCGCGCGGTCGATCGGGCAGCGCTCGCCCAGGGGGACGTCGCGGACGGCAAGGCGGCCGGCGAGGTGCACGCTCATGCGGACACCTTAGCCGATCTGACTTGCCATCTCCATAGCCAGGCTCTACGGTCTCACTATGGCGATCCAGAGTCAGGCGTCGACGGTCCACAGTCGGGCGGTGACCGCGATCCTGACCGGGTCGGCGTTCCTGGCCGGGATCGACCTCTTCATCGTCAACGTCGCCTTCGACGAGATTGGTCACGACTTCGGCACCGGCTCCCTGGGTGATCTCAGCTGGATCCTCAACGCCTACGCCGTCGTGTTCGCCGCGCTGCTCGTGCCGATGGGCCGGCTCACCGACCGTTACGGCCGCAAGCCGGGATTTGTCGCCGGACTGGCGCTCTTCACCCTGGCCAGCCTGGCCTGCGGGTTGTCCACCGGCATCTGGGAGCTGGTCGCCTTCCGCGCCGTCCAGGCCGTTGGCGCTGCGGCGATGACGCCGTCGTCCCTCGGGCTGCTGCTGGCGGCTCTGCCCGCCGACCGCCGAGCGGCCGGCGCGCGGCTGTGGGCGATGACGGGAGCGCTGGCCGCCGCCTTCGGCCCCGCCGTGGGCGGCGGCCTGGTGCAGATCTCGTGGCGTTGGGCGTTCATGATCAACGTGCCGATCGGTCTGCTGCTGGTCGTGACTGCGCTGCGCTACGTCCCCGACGTTCGCCACAACCAGGATGCCCCGCGCCCCGACCTGCTCGGCGGGATCGTCCTCGCGCTGTCGACCGGGGCCCTGGTCCTGGGCCTGGTCGAGGGCAACGCCTGGGGCTGGGACTCACCCAGGGTGCTCGGGGCGTTCCTGGTCGCGCTGGTCGGCTTCGCCGCCTTCTGCTGGTCGATCACCCACCACCACGCACCGGTCGTGGACCCCGCGCTGTTCCGGGTGGCCAGCTTCTCCTGGGCGAACGTGGCCACCATCGTGTTCAACGTCGGCTTCGGGATCGCGCTGCTCAGTCGGATCCTGTGGATGCAGCAGGAGTGGCACTACTCAGCCCTGCGCACCGGGTTCCTGGTGGCGCTGGGACCGGTGATGGTACCGATCACGTCGCTGCTCGCCGCTCGCCTGTTCCGGCGTACGCCGCCCGGCCACCTGATCGCAGCCGGGTCGTGCCTCTTCGCGGTCTCTGCGGTCTGGCAGACCGCGGTGATCAGCACCACCCCGGCCTACTGGTCGACGATGTTCGGCCCGTGGATCCTCGGCGGCATCGCTGTGGGGCTGGCGATGCCCAACCTGATCGCCGCCGCGACCTCCGCACTGCCCCCGGCCCAGTCCTCGACCGGCTCGGGGATCGTCAGCATGGCCCGCCAGCTCGGGCTGGTGCTCGGCACCAGCGTCATGGTCGGCATCCTCGGCGAGGGTGCCCCGGTCGCAGGCCGCTACCAGGCAGTGTGGATCTTCCTCGCGGCCACCAGCGTCGCGGCTGCCCTGGCGGCACTCGCGATGGAGGCCACCAGGCGACCGACACCGACCGTCGGGGCGGAGCCTTCCGGGCGAGCCGTGCTCACAGACTCGGCCGAGCCTCCGCGGCGGTAAGCGGGGTGGGCAGCAACTCGATGCTGTGCTCGATGGTGGAGGTTGAACACTCTGCGCGAAGCGATTTCCTGACTTCCTCTGCGATCTGGCGCGTCGCAGTGCCGGCGACTCGACCGATTATTGCGCGCCATAGCCGCCTATGAAGGTCAAGCGCAGGCCGCCGTGCCGGACTTTCTGGTGCATTCCGTCCCGCTCAGCGAACGACAACCGCCACCCGCTGTCTGATTCCGAGCCGCTTGCGGTGTCATGGAGGCGTGAGCTCCTCTGGCTGGCGTGATCAGCGCCGTTGATTGAGCTGCGTCCCTTCGCCGGCTGCCAAACCCGGCAGGATACGGCGGAACGCCTCGACGGTGCCGCATCACTCGCCAGGGCTACATTCGGGCGGTGACTGAGGCGCAGCGTGAGACGGTGCCTCGCAACGACGACGGCGAGATGGACACCGCCATGGCCTTCTTGACCTTCGCTCGTCAGAGTTTGCTCAAGAAGCTCAACGGCCTGGACGAAGAGCAAGTACGCAGGGTACTCGTCCCGACCGAAACGTCCCTGCTGGGACTGGTGCGGCCATCCTAGGAGATCCCCATGCAGTCAGCCACACCATTCCTGGTCGCCTCCCGGCCGAGCGCACGACGCCCTGGCGGGTTGTGGTCGACGGGCAGCGCAGCCGCGGGATGTCGTTGGGCGATGCCGTGATCGCGCCGCGGACGGCCGGTCCTTCGAGACACGTGCACACCCGCGAGGACGAGGGCATCTACGTTATCGACGGGGTGTTGACCGCCGAGGTAGACGGGCAGCGATCCGAAGTCG
>JBBSET010000021.1:0-53355 GCA_038239485.1 Propionibacteriales bacterium | reverse complement strand
GGTCGTCGGCGAGCGCGAGTACGAGGAACCCGAGAAGGCTGTCGCCGCGCACGGCGACCCAGGCGTCGCCCTGTTCGGCGATCGTGGCGTAGTCGGCCACCATCGGAGCCGGCTCCCGGTCCATCCGCGGCACATACAGGGCATAGGCGGCGCGGGCCACCCGTCGCATCGCCTCGGCGTCGCCGGATTCCGATCGCCGGATACTCGGCTCAGGTTCGGAGCCCTGGCGGCTCACCCGCCGCACATCTCGCGGCCACTCACCGGACAACCCTCAGCCAGACGCTCATCGGACCGATCGGCCGGTGCTCGACCGGTTCGAGACCTACCTCGGTCCCGCCCGGGTGGTCGAAGAGCCGCGTCCCGTCGCCCAGCATCACGGGGGCGACGAACACGAGGATCTCGTCGAGCAGGTCGGCCTCGATCAACTGCTTGGCGACATTCGCGCCCAGCACGTTCACGTACTTGCCGTCGGCGGCGTCCTTGGCGGCTGCGACGGCGCTGCCGAGATCGGTGGCGAAGCTGACGTCGGAGTCAGCGGGTCCCGGCGGGGGGTCGTGGGTGAGGACGACGCACTGACCATGCCACTTCCCGCCGAAGGCGCCCTCGGAGTCGGTCCCACGGTTCGGGTCGTCCCCGCCGAAGGTCCGGCTGCCGATGAGCAGGGCACCGATGCTGTCCATCAGGTCGTCGACCTCAGGAGCGTGGACAAGGTGTCGAGTCAGCCATGCCATGTCCCCACCGGCCCCGGCGATGAAGCCGTCCAACGACATGGTGGCTGAGTAGAGCAGCTTGCTCATCGAAGTCCTTTCACGCGCGGTACAGGTGAGACATCCGCTGGGTCACATACTCATCGATCGGACCGCGATCGGACTATGGCGCCCTGGCGCCACAGTGGCGCCGTGCCGTACGACGCCGCTCACGTCGCGCTGGCGGGGGCGTCAGACGTCTCGCTCATCACCGGCGACCTCCGGCCCGTCTCGAGCGACACGACCGAGGTGCCAGATCGAGGTTGTCTATCCGGTCGTCTAGGTTGCTGCTATGGAATTTCGCCGTCTCGGCGACTCGGGCCTGGTCGTGTCCGTCGTCGGTCTCGGGACCAACAACTTCGGCATGAAGCTCGACGACAAGCAGAGTCGCGATGTGGTCGACGCGGCGCTGGACGAAGGCATCACGCTCTTCGACACCTCCGACTCCTATGGCGAGTCCGAGCGGCGCCTCGGTGCCGCCCTCGTCGGCCGTCGCGATGACGTCATCGTGGCCACCAAGTTCGGCAGCGACACCCGCAGGCGCGGGAACGACAACGGCGAGGACTGGGGCGCGAGGGGATCGCGTCGGTACATCAAGAAGGCGGTGGAGTCCTCACTGCGCCGGCTGCAGACCGACTGGATCGACCTTTACCAGCTGCACCGGCCCGACCCGGATACCCCGATCGAAGAGACGCTCGCGGCACTCAGCGACCTGGTGCGCGAAGGCAAGGTGCGCTACATCGGCAGCTCGAACTTCTCCGGCTGGCAGGTCGCCGACGCCGAGTGGACGGCTCGCACCCATGGATGTGAACGTTTCGTGAGCGCTCAGAACGAGTACAACCTGATGAAGCGACGCGTCGAGCACGATCTGGTGCCCGCGCTCGAGCGGTATGGCATCGGGCTGCTGCCGTTCTTCCCGCTGGCCAGCGGGCTGCTCACCGGAAAGTACCGGCGGGGGGAGCCACCGCCGGTCGGCAGCCGCATCCAGACGTGGGGTGGCGAGGAGACGCTGACCGACGACGCCTTCGACGTCCTCGAGGCCCTGTCGACTTTCGCGGCGGCACGGTCGATCTCCCTTCTCGACGTCGCCATCGCAGGGCTGGCCGCGAAGCCCACCGTGGCCAGCGTGATCGCCGGGGCGACGACTCGGGACCAGGTGCGCGTCAACGTTGCCGCCGCAGGGTGGCGACCGACGCCGGACGACCTGGCCGAGCTCGACAAGCTGACGTCCTGACGGGCCGGGCTCGTGTCAAGGGCGGAGCTTGGCGGTGTGCGCCGGTCACGGGTTCGCCAGTCCGAACTCGTCTCAGTCCTCCGTGGATGCGCGCCGAACCAGCTGCCAGGCGTCGCGGTGGTCTGACGCCGGGTCACCGAGCGCCGCGGCGGCGCAAGCCGAGCCTTGCGCACGAAGCGACTGTGCCACTGTGGTGAACTGGTGTTCCCGCGCGATATCGGAGTCGTCCCAGCCGCCGAGCCGCAGTGGGCCGGTCGACTCGAGGCGGGCGCCGAGCGCCAGCTGGTCGCTCATGGCGGCGACGGCATCGAGGTCGGGTGCCAGGTCGAGCAGTTGCCGCGTCATCGTTCGGGCATCACGCTCGTCGTTCGTGCGGCACACGCCGACGGCCACGTCAGACCAGTCGAGGCCGAGGTCGCGCGCGGCGTCGCGGTAGTCGGCTAGTCGCTCACGGGTGACCGGGTAGGCGACGGCGTCAGGATCGAGGCCGTAACACACGCTGGTCTCACGGCTGCGGTCAACAGGGAAGCTCAGCACCGCCGGACGCCGAGAGGTCGCGAACACCTCGGTACCTATCGCGCGCGCCGCGGCGCGGTTGTCGATGCTGATCACCGTCGTCCCTTCACAGTCCGGGCCACCGTGGATGACGAGCCGGCGGTGGGTCCCGCGCGCCGCGTCGAGAACGGGGTCGTCGGCTGTGGTCGTCCACACCACGTACGCGTCCACTGCGGCCTCGCCAACGCGGGCACGGTCCTCGTCGCCCATTCCGGTCGGCACGATGAGCAGACCGTAGCCGCGCTCAGCGCATACCTCGGCGATGCCGGCGAGAAAGGCTACTGCCTGCTGGTCATCGAAGGCGTACGTCAGGTGCTCGCCCAGCACAACCCCGAGTGTGCGGGTGGCGCCGTACCGCAGGGAGCGGGCACTCGGGTCGGGCCCGGAGTAGCCCAGCGTCGCGGCGGCCGCCAGCACCTTGGCCCGACTCTGCTCGGAGACCCGCTCGGGCCGGCTGTAGGTATAGGAGACCGTCATCGGCGACACCCCGGCCGCGCGTGCCACGTCGGTCATCGTCGCCCGACGCGAGGTGGGTGGACGTGCTTGCATGCTCCGAGTCTATCTGTGTAGCGTTACACAATGGCAACCACGGAGGACCGATCGGAGCGGGAGGAGTTCCGCCGGGATGCGCCGACGATCCTGTCGTACGGCGGGCTGATCTGCTTCGCGTTCTGGATCTACGCCTATGGGCCGGCCCTGGCACTGCTGCGCGAAGAGCGGCACTTCTCGTTCACGCTGCTGGGCGTCTACACCGCCGCCTGGTCAGCCGGCGCAGTCTTGACCGGCATCGCCTTCCCAGCCGCGGCCGGCCGCTTCTCGCGGGCGACGCTGTTGTGGGGCCCGGCCCTTCTTGCCAGCTGCGGCGCCTTCCTCTTCGCCTGGGGATCGGGCGTCACGCTGACCCTGGCCGGAGCCGGGATCCTGGGTCTCGGTGGGACCATGTTGCTGGCCGTTCTTCAGGCGATCCTGTCCGACCGGCACCGCGAGCGGCGCGATCGGGCGCTCACGGAGGCCAACATCGGCGCTGCGGCATGTGCGGTGCTGGCCCCGTTCGCCCTGGGAGCGCTCGCCGCCGGCCCGCTCGGCTGGCGGGCCGGGTTCGCCCTCCCGACCATCGGACTCGCGGGTCTCTACCTGCGCTTCCGGCAGCAGCCTCTCCCGAGCGCAACCACTTACCGAGGGACGCAGATGCGAGGGCGGCTGCCGCTGGCCTGCTGGCTGTTCGCAGGGCTCGCGGCGGCCAGCATTGCGGTCGAGTTCTGCCTCGCCTACTTCGGAGCCGAGCAGCTGGAGGCAACCGGGCTGTCAACCGCCGCCGCCGTGACGGCGATGAGCAGCCATTATCTCGGACTTCTGGTCGGTCGCGTCGTTGGAGCGATCGTGACCCGACAACCTGGCCGGACCGTTGCGCTCCTCTACGCCTCGCTCGCAACCACGGCCGGTGGCTTCCTGATCTTCTGGCTCACCGGCGTCTCCGGCGTCGCCGTCATCGGCCTGCTCCTCGCCGGGCTGGGTATCGCGAACCTCTACCCGCTGTCGATCGCGCTGAGCCTCGGTGCTGCACCGGGCCAGGAGGACCAGGCGAACTCCCGCTCTCAGCTGGTCGGTGGGCTGCTCGTCATCGCGGCGCCGTTCCTGCTCGGCAGTATGGCAGACCCCCTGGGACTGACGGCCGCCTTCACAGTCGAGCCGGTCCTGATCAGCGCGTGCGCTGCGCTGCTCTTCGCCGCCCTGCGGATCAGCCGCAGGGACACTCGACGACCTTCTGCCCCCAGCCGCAGTCGGTGACCTCGCGTTGCGCGAGGGCTGTGCTGTACTCGGATGCCGAGCCGACGCAGCGTCGGGTCGGTGGCCGCTGGCACACTGTCGTCGTGCCATTCGAGGTCGCGATCGCCGTGCCGCAGCTTGTGGTCGACCACGCGTTCGACAAGACGGCGTTACGCCGGCACCTGGTTCGCGCCGAGGAGCTCGGGTTCTCCGGCGCCTGGGTCATGGAACAGATCGTCGGGACGGCGCCGAACCTCGACCCGAGCGTGATGCTTGCGTTGGCTGCCGCCTACACGGATCGCCTCCGGCTCGGCTGCGCGGTGTACGTCAGCACGTTGGCGAGCCCGCTGCACCTGGCAAAGACGATCGCCAGCCTCGACCAGGTCAGCCGCGGTCGCCTCGAGGTGGGTCTGGGTACCGGCGGGGGCTTCCGCGCGTTCGGCGCGTTCGGGATGGACCGCGAGGGGTTCGTCGCGAGGTTCGCGGAAGGGCTGCGCCTGATGCAAGCCGCGTGGACCGAGGACAAGGTGGACTTCGACGGCGGGTTCTGGCAGGCCAGCGGGGTCGCGATGGAGCCGAAGCCGTACCAGAAGCCACACCCACCGATCTGGTTCGGGGGCAACCACCCGGACGCGCTGCGTCGCGCGGTACGGCTTGCGGACGGTTTCATCGGGGCCGGGTCAACGACAACGAGTAGCTTCGTGCGGCACGCCGCGATCGTGCGCGAGGAGGTCAGCCGTTCGAGGCCAGGCGGTGGTTTCCGCATCGCCAAGCGTGTCTACCTCGCGGTGGACGACGACCCGGACCTTGCCTCCCGCCGGTTGGGGGAGGCTCTGCGCGCTCTGTACGGACACTTCGGCCTGACCGGTATCGAGCGAGTGGGGGTCTCGGGTCGGGCGGCCGATGTGGCCGCTGAGCTGCAGACGATCGTGGATGCTGGAGCGGACCTGCTGGTCCTGCATCCGCTCTACGACGACGCCGAGCAGATGGAGCGCATCGCGGCCGACGTCGTCCCGCTCCTCAGTCACTAGGATTGCTCGACCGACGCAGAACTCGAGGGGTTATGGCTGAGTTTCCGCAACTGCTGCAGACCGCTATCGACACCACCGACGCCAGGGGGCTCGCGGAGTTCTATCGTGAGCTGCTGGGACTGCGATACCGGCAGGGCGACGAGCCTCCCGCCGATGCTGCTGTCGACGACTCCGACTGGCTCGTGCTTGTCGACGCGGAGGGTGTCCGCAAGGTGGCGATCCAGCAGGTCGAGCGGCTGGATCGCACGACGTGGCCGGAGCCGGACGTCCCGATGCAGCTGCATCTGGACTTCACGGTGTCGAGCGCTATCGAGCTGGAGCGACAGCGGGAGCGGGCCTTCACGCTCGGAGCAACGCTGCTGCTCGACCGGTTCGAGGACCCGGACGAGCCGCTCTACGTCTTCGCCGACCCGTCCGGTCACCCGTTCTGCGTCTTCGTCGCCTGATCGTGTCCAGGTACGTGATCGGTCCCGAGGTGGCCCTCCGGCTGGCGCGAGGAGAAGGTGTGGTCAGTCCGCAGCACCAGCTACTCGCACCCACACTGTTCCGATCTCAGCTTCTGTCGCTCCTCTATCAAAAGGTGCAGCGCGGGGAGATGACCAAGAAGGAAGCCGAGGCGCTGCTCGGGTACGTGCGTGGGCTGCGGTTGAGACTGCTCGGGGACCGGACCCTCCAGGCGGTTGCCTGGGAGGTCGCCGACCAGCTCGGCTGGCCCGACACCCTGGACGCCGAGTACGTCGCACTCACCAGGCTTCAGGCGGACGCCCTCATCACCCTGGATGAAAGGGTCGCAAGCGCCGTTACCGGGCTGGTGCCCCTCGCGCCCTTCGATGCGCTGTACTGACCCGAGGCTCCCGTGGGGGTCCGCTCGGACCTGGTCGTTTTGGCTGCGCGCTCAATTGACCCGAAGAGGTTGGCCGTCGGCTCGCAGCAGGCCTTCGCGCCAGGGCTTGGGCCCACCGCGGTAGCCGGTCGCCGTGATCTTGATCGTCCCGCTGCTGCGAGGCGGGAGAACGACGGATGCCGGAGACCAGATCGTCGAGCCGTAGGCGAGCCTGGCTGAGGTCACGGTGATCCGGCGGTCAGTGGTATTCGAGAGATTTATCGTGACCTTCTCACCACGCCCGACTCCTTGCCGCCACGGGCCATGCAAGAAGATGTCGATCGAGGCGTGGACCGGGGTCGAGCACCACGACCGGACTTCCGTGCGGTACTTGGCGGCGCTGCGTGCGTCGACGCTGAAACGCTGCGTGACGTGCTCACCGTCGGTGAGGATGGACTCGACGACAGCGATCGGCAGGTGGATGCCCGCTCTTCCACAGTCAGGCTCGATGTTGGCGAAGAGACTGAGTGGGTCACCGGCGTGCACCCGTTCCGACGCATACGAATTGTCGTTGCCGTTCCCGTTGTAGAACAAGATCGCCGACGACAGGCCGTCAACGACGAAGCTGCCCTTCGTCAGGAGCCGGTCGGAGTCGAAGGAGACGTCGTCCATCTCGACGCCGATAAGTACGCCCTCACTGACCGCTAGGGGACGGGCGCCCGAGGACGCCGGGCCCGGGCGGGACCGCGAGGGGAATGCCAGCAAGGCTGCGCCGAGGGCCATGGCGGCTAGGATTGCGACCGCGCTCAACGCCCACTGGAGTCGCCGATGGCGACGGTTCGACCGGCGCGCTTCGGCAATGATGCGGCTCGCACCGTTGGTCGGTGCACCCCGAGGCGATGCCAGGGCACGGACCATCAGGGAGAGATCACGGTCGTCGTCCATCGACCTCACCTCCTTCCGAAGGCTCTGCGACGATGCTTTCGTTTGGTGCCTGGCGGCGAAGCTCAGCCAGACCCCGGGAGAGGTGGCTCTTGGCCGTACCGACGGAGCAGGTCATCATTCTGGCGATTCCTGCCAAGTCCATGTCCTCGGTAAAGCGGAGGACCACAGCGGTCCGCTGGCGTGGGGTTAGCAAGGCCATCGCCGCGGCGAGCCAGGGCTCCACGGCGGCCGGCGACTCATCCTCGTGGACCAGTTCGGGCGGCTCGGAGGTGAGCCACTCACGGCGGCGCCGACGCATGCGGTCGATGTTCAGCCGAACCAACGCCGTCCTGGCGTACGCGCCGGGGTTACCTTCGCGGTCGATCGTGTGCCAACGTAGCGATACCTTGGCGAGGGCGTCCTGGGTGAGATCCCACGCGTCATGCGGATTGCTGGTCAGTGCGCGGGCGAGGCCGAGGAGGCGAGGGAGCTCGATGACAACGAACTCTTCGAATCCCGAGTCGCCCTCTGTAGGCACCGGTTCCTCCTCGCTCCACCCTCTATACGCATGGTGAAGGTAGAAAGGTTGAGAACTGGCCAGCCAGCCCGTCGGAGTCAGCGCAACCGGTCGAGGAACTCCAGCGTTCGCCGCGTCACCAGCGTCGCCGCCTCCGCGTCGTAAGACGGCAGTGAGCTGTCGGTGAAAAGGTGCTGGTCACCGGAGTAGACGAACAGCTCGGCCAGGTCCGGTCCGACGATCTCGACCAGCTCGCGAGCAGAGTCGACGTCCCCCTCCAACCCGAAGAACGGGTCCTTGTCCATGCCGTGGATCTGCACCGGGACCCCCTCGGGCCAGGGCCCGAATGCCCACTCGCCGGTGATGGGGATGCAGGCCTCGTAGAGCAGCGCGCCGCGAGCACCCGGTCGCGTCTGGGCGAACTCCTGCGCCGTAGCTGCACCGAAGGAGATACCGGCATAGACCAGGCTCTCGGGCAGGGCGGCGACGGCTCGTTGTGTGCGCTCGCCGAGCGCGTCGTCACCGATGCGCTTGGTGTAGGCGAAACCGTCGTCGATCGTCGCGAACTGCTCGCCGTCGTAGAGGTCCGGCGTGGTGACGGTATGGCCACCGGCGCGCAGCTTCTCGGCGAATGCGAGCACCCCGTCGGTGAGTCCCTGCACGTGGTGGAACAGAACGACGTCAGCCATCTCTACACTCCTGTCATGGGACGACAATGATCGAATGATCCATAATCCTAGAACGGTCGAGATATGCCGGTCAATAATCTGATCCCCGACTATGAGCTCGACGACCTGGTCGTGGTCACTGCACCCGACCAGCTTCGCGCGCTGGCCGATCCGCTGCACGGCACGATCCTCGAGCTGCTTCTCGAGCGATCCGCCACCGTCACCGAGATGGCGGAGGCGGTCAAGCGTCCCAAGAGCACCGTCGCGTATCACGTCAACCTGCTCGTCGATGCTCGGCTTCTGCGGGTAGTGAGGACCCGGCGGGTGCGGGCGATCGAGGAGCGGTACTACGGCCGGGTGGCGCGAACGCTCTACATCGGGGTGCTCAGCCGGCCCGAGGACAAGCAGGTGGCGGCGACCATGAACAGCCTGGCGGCGGCGGTTGCCGAGTCCGCCCCGGCCCAAGCCGCCGACGAGCTGCGGTGCCTGCTCGTGCACGCCCGGATACCGATCGAGCAGGTCCGGAGCTTTTGGGCGGAGGTCCAGGAGGTCTCTCGCCGGTTCGCGCAGATCCCCCGGGCCGGCCACCAGACCTACGGCTTCGTCGCCGGCCTGTATCCCACCGATGCCCCGACGCTCCCCGATGCCGCCACCGACCCGGACGCCGAGCAGGACCCCGACCAGGAATGACTGACCCTTACCAGCCGGCGGCGAGTGCAGCCGCTAGCCGATCGCGTCCACGTACGCAACGACCCGGTTGAGCAGCGAGGTCGCATTCAGCAGCTCGACCGGTGGCGCGGGAGGGTTCTCGGCCAGCTCATAGAGCAGCGGGGCGGCCTCGGAATAGCCGAGCTGCAGGGCCACCTGCGCACAGGCTCGCGCAGCGGCCCGCACGGCCGCCGGTTCCACGGTCCAGATCGCCTCGAAGAGACGGGTGCGGTCCGCGACGGTTGACTGTCCGGGCAGCTCCCAGGCGGTCAACATGGCCGGATAGTCCGGCGCATCGCACACGACGGCCCACTCCCGCCGCATCGGTGAGTCAGGCGGAAGGTGCACCAGCGTCGTACTCTCCAAATTTTCGGCGTCGTCGGAGAAGTCGGCGAACGTGATGGCCGACCTGGCCACCCGAGCCAGCTCGCCCCACCGCTCCTGGGCCGCCCTGAAGTAGCGCTCCTTCTGGAAGGAGCCGAAGATGATCGGTCGCTCCGAGCGTGCACAGCACTCGTCCTCGATCGCCCACGACAGCGCGATCAGGGTGGACTTCTTCAGTCGCTGCGGTTGAAGCAGCGGGTATGTGCGGCGCATCGTCGCATACACCGACGGCGAGCCCGGCGGATCCTCGACCCGCGCCTGCGCCAGCATGACCTCGGCGATGGCCACCTCGAGGCGAGCCCCGGCGTCGCGGCGTCGCAGCACCCTCGTCACCTGCTCGACGTCGCCGTCGGTGTATCGACGGTGACCGCTGTCGAGGCGGTGGGGCCGTGGGAACCCGTGCCTGGACTCCCACATGCGCAGGGTGGCCGGCATCAGCCCGGTCCGTTCGGCCAGGTCACCGATGGTCAGGCGCGCCTTCGTCGGGGCGGCGGTGGTGGGGGGGACTTGCGGTTCGGCGTTCACCCTGTCAGAGTAAACCTAAACAAGCCGTTTAGGAAACTGTTGAACTAAAGCCGGTTCAACGCCGAACGGCCCGACTTGAGGAGCTACACCATGACTGAAACCACCACCCCCACCGACTCCGGCAACAGCGAGGTCGTCGACTGGACCGACCTCGGCCGCGAGATGTGGTCGTTCCTGACCGGGCGTGAGGCCGCGATCAACTACCGGTTCATCGACATGAGCGTCGAGGTGCCCCGCGACACGGGTGACAAGGCGCCGCGTGCGACCTGGAAGCTCAACGGCACGCTGCAGGTGACCACCAAGGACAACGCGGGCACGAGCGGAAGCGGCGCCTGACCATGGTCCCCGATCTCGTCGTGGATGCCGACCTGGAGTTCTCGGTCGACATTCCGGGCTCCGAGACCGTGACCGGGGTGCTGAGCGGCTCCGGCACGTCACTGGAGGTGCGAGTCAGCAACCCGTTCCTGTTCGCGGGACGGTCGGACTCAGGAGCCGTCCGATCCCTCGCCGCGCTGCTGGCCGGGCGAGGGATGTCGTTGCGTGTGGCGAGCGACTCAGGGCCGCTCGTCACCCTTGGCACAACCCGAACATCGTGGCTGCAGCGTCGGTTGACCGGCTCGCGGCACATCCGCGTCGAGCGTGGCGCCGGTCTGTGGTCGCTGTTTCGCGGCCGGCTCCGCTCGCCTCGCGGCGGTGCGCTTCCAACCTCGTCGCTCCTTCCCCCGCCCACGCTGTTTCCGGTCGCGCCGACGATGGCGCGCCGGCTCCGCGGCCCGGTGACGACGACGCACGACCCGAACCACGGTGGGAACCCACGCCTGATCATGGCCCCCGGCGCCCACCCAGCGCGGGGCGAAAAGCAGCAGGAGTTCCCGCTGCGCGACGACGTCACCACCATCGGCAGCGGGGCTGGTTGCGACATCCGGTTGCCCGGACTTGAGCCGCTGCAGGCGGAGATCAGGCATGATGAGCGGGACGAGTTCGTGCTGGTACGGATCGCCGAGACCGGGTCCACCCGCGTCCACGGCGGTCCGGTGGCGGCCGCGATGCTGCGGACCGGAAGTGGTATCGACCTCGGCCCATGGCACCTGTCGTTCTTCCGCGAGGAGTACGCCGACCACGGCCGACCGTATGGCGGCCGGATCGGTGGGGAGGCAGGCCACCAGCGGTCCCAGCCGCCCCGGACGTACCGACACAGTGACGAGGAGCCGCGATGAGCGAAGCTGGGCCTGTCGTCGTGGCGGGGGCCTCGGGTTTCGTCGGGCGGCGGCTCTGCCCCGCCCTCAAGGCAGCCGGCCACGACGTACGTGCGATGACCCGGCACCCTGACGGGTATGCGGGCACAGGTGAGGCGGTGTACGGCGACGTCCAAGAGCCCGCCTCGCTTGCGGCCGCTCTCGACGGCTGCCGGGCGGCGTACTACCTGGTGCACAGCCTCGCGTCAAAGGACTTCGAGCAGATGGATGCGGATGCGGCGCGTACGTTCGCCCGGGCCGCGGCCGACGCCGGCCTGAAGCAGATCATCTACCTGGGCGGTCTCGGCAACGATGCCGACCAGCTGTCGTCGCACTTGCGCAGCAGACGTGAGGTCGAGGGCCTCCTTGGCAGCTCGGGCGTCCCGGTGACGGTACTGAGAGCGGGAATCATCGTCGGCAGCGGAGGGATCTCGTGGGAGATGACCCGCCAGCTCGTCGACCATCTCCCCGCGATGATCACCCCACGCTGGGTCCGGACGAGGACCCAGCCGATCGCGGTGGCCGACGTCGTCCGCTACCTCGTCGGCGTGCTGGACGAGCCGCGCGCACAGGGGCGGGTCTTCGAGATCGGTGGCCCGGAGGTGATGCAGTACGTCACCATGATGCGCCGGGTGGCCGCGATCAAGAACAGGCGGCTCGTGATCGTCCCGGTCCCGCTGCTCAGCCCAGGCCTCTCGTCGCGCTGGCTGTCACTCGTGACCGACGTCGACACCCAGACCGGGCGGTCCCTGGTCGACTCGATGGCCAACGAGGTGGTCGTCCGCGACGACAGCATCACCGCGATCGTGCCCTTCGAGACGATGGAGTACGACGATGCCGTTCGGACAGCGTTTCGCGAGCACGACGAGCAGGCATCGCGATGAACAACGAGCCCGTCGGCTCCTGGTGGCGTCGGCTGCGCCGAGACGTCGAGGCACGTCTGCCCATGCCGATCACGCACGTCGTACCCGTCCAGCACCCGGAGTCGCTGGCCGTGGTCAGACGACGACGACGCGTCGTGGCGGGGGTGTCGGTCGTCGGCGCCGGACTGCTCGGGATGTCGCTGTCCACCAAGCCGGACTCCAAGCAGTTCTACGGGCTCACCGCTGCCGTCGCGGCCACCTGGACGGCCGGCGGTCTGCTGTCCGGACCACTGCACCTCGGCTGGATCCAGGGTCGTGACCAGCGGCTGCGCCGGCCGGTCATCACCCCGGTGGCGACCGGAGTGGGCGCGTTCGCGTTCTTCTACGGGTGTGCCCTGGTCGCACGCCGGATCCCCCTGCTGGACCGGGCGATCGGCGACGTGCTGTCGTTCGCCGAGCAGGGGAAGGGCCCGCTGGTCGTGGCGACGACGCTTGCCAACGGCCTCGGCGAGGAGGTGTTCTTCCGCGGGGCGCTTTTTGCGGCGCTGGAGGCTGACCGCGCTGTCGTCGTCTCCACTGCGGTCTACACGCTGACGACGGTCTCGACGCGCAATCCTGCCCTCGTGCTCGCGTCTGTCGTGATGGGCACGCTGTTCAGCATGCAGCGGCGAGCCTCAGGCGGACTCCAGGCGCCCGTCCTCACGCATCTGACGTGGTCCAGCCTGATGGTGCGGTACCTCCCACCGCTGTTCCGGCATGCCCATCGGGAGATGTCCTAGCCCGCAGCCAGGGGCCGTCGACTGGCTCTCGGCGGGCGGTCTCACCAGAAGGAGCTGCCCGGCTCGCCCTTGAAGGGACCCACCACCGTCGAGGTGATCCAGCCCCCGTAGAAGCTTCCGGGTTGCGCGAGGACCACCTCGCCATCGACCGTGCACCTGTCCATGGCGGCGGGGTAGAGAGCCACATGGTCGAGCAGTGAGGCGAAGTCCGACGTCGGATGCGGGTATCCCCAGGCGGCCGCAGACGCCACCTCGTCGCCCGCGACGACGTCGAAGTACGACGCCAGCCCCTTCCACTCGCACATGGACTGCCCTCGAGCAGGTCGAAGGCTGCCGCCCAGGAAGTCCGACACCGGAAGGTAGAACGTCGGCGGGTGGCTGGTCTCCAGCACACGCAGGGGACGGTCGGTATGCACGACTGTGACGCCGCCCAGGACCACCTCGACCACCGACGAGCTGCGCTCAAGCCGTGGTGGGCGGGGGTAGTCCCATACCGACTCCTGGCCTGGCCCGGGGGCGAGCCGCGAGGGTCGAGTCATACCAGCGATCCTAGGCTGCGTCGGACGGCGACCAGGTCAGCCATGGCGCTTCGCCAACGCCACAAGGTACCGACAGCTGGTATCGGTGGGGTTGACGAAGCGGCAGGAGGCCGGCGCGCCGAGCTCGAGGCAGTCGCCAGCTTCGAGGTCGTGCTGAGTCTCACCTTCGCGAAAGACGAGTCGCCCGTTCAGCACCCAGATCTGCTGATGAATGAATCTGTACGACTCGGCGGGGTAGGAGACCTCGGCGTGAGGCGGGAGCTCGACCTCCACCAGCTCCAGCGGGCCGCCGGCCGCCGGCGAGACCGCCCGGCGCCGATACCCGCTGTCGGGGTCGGTCCATGTCGGCTGCTCCGCGTGTCTCACCAGCCTGCGACCCTCGCCTTCCGCGCGGGCGACGAGCTCCGAGAGCGTCATCCCCAGGGCCCCGGACAGCCTCCCCAGCAGGGCGGCGGTCGGCTGGGCCTCCCCCCGTTCGATCTTGCTGATCATGGCTCTCGATACGCCGGAGCTCTGCGCGAGTGCAGCGGCGGACAGGGCGCGTGCGCGCCGGGCCGACCGTAGTGCCGCCGCCAGCGAGGCTGTCAGATCGTGGGTCATCGCTGTTCACTATAGGCCCATCCTTGGTTACTATCGTGCCATGGCGGAGGCTGTGGCGATGGTCCGGGACGCATCTGAGCTCGATGCGGGGGCGTGCGCGGCGATCTACGCCCCCTATGTCACCGGCACCGTGATCACATTCGAGGTGGACCCGCCGACTGCTGCCGAGATGGCCGGGCGGATCGCGGCGGCGTTACGGACCCATGCGTGGCTGGTCATCGAAGATGCTGACCGCGTCGTCGGATACGCATACAGCGGTCTCTACAAGTCGCGCGCCGCCTACCGCTGGGCCTGCGAGGTGAGTGTATACCTCGAGCTGGGCCGGCGGCGGACAGGCGGGGGTAGGGCGCTGTACCAGGCGCTCTTCGGCCGGCTCGCCGAGCGCGGCTTCCGCACCGTCCTGGCCGGTATGACGCTGCCGAACGAGGCCAGTGTCGGTCTCCACTGGGCGATGGGATTCGAGCCGGTCGGCACCTACCGCCGGATCGGCTGGAAGAACGACTCCTGGCACGACGTTTCCTGGATGCAGCGCGACATCTCGGCTGGCCAGGATCCGCCCGCGGAGCCTGGCTGACTAAGCCGCTGCAGCCTTCTCGAAGTCGGCCGGGCTGAACTTCTCGTGACGGAGCTGGCTCTCGATCTGCTCCAGGCTGTGACCGGTCAGCTCAGGCATCCGGCGCCACACGAACAGCCAGGCCGCCACGTTGAACAGGCCGTACAGCCACATCGTCTGCCCCACTCCGACGGCGTTGATGATCGTGAGCAGGGTCAAGGTGATGAGCAGGTTCGTGCTCCAGAGCGTCGCGGCCTGCACGCTCGTGCCGGCCCCGCGGACTGCCAGTGGATAGATCTCCGGGCCGGTGAGCCAACCCATCAGCTGGAGGCCGCCGGCGTTGAAGAACATGAACACGATGAAGCAGGCGATGATGAAGGGCGTCTGGCTGCGCCCGCTGTTGCCCGTGACGAAGAGCGTGCCGAGCACCCCGAGCGCGAGGGCAGCGCCAGGGATCATGGTCAGTGTCAGACGACGTCGTCCGACCCGGTCGACGATGGAGAGGCCGACGACCATCATCACGAGGTAGGTCACGCCCAGACCCACGCTCACCCGCAGGGCCGCGCTGGTCGAGAAGCCGTTGTCGGTCAGGATCGTCGGGGCGTAGTAGATGATCATCTCGATGCCGCTGAGCTGGGTGAAGACGGCTATCCCGCATCCCACGATGAGAGCCGGGCGCACCCATGCCTGGCGAAGCCCGCTCCAACCGCGATCGTGGTCGCCCTCTTCGCGCTCCTCCTCCTCGAGGTCGACGATGCTCTGGAGCTCGTCGTCCACGTCGTCCTCGGGCCTGATCTGCTTCAGGACGTCACGCGCGCCGTCCTGATCGTCCTGCTTGACCAGCCATCGCGGGCTCTCCGGCAGGCGCAGCATCATGAAGAACATCGCCAGTGCCGGCACTGCCGCGGATCCGATCGACACTCGCCAGGAGACCTGCTCGCTCGCCCCGACCAGGGTGGAGATCACGATTCCGACGCCGATGGCCACCTGGAAGGTCAGCACCAGCTGCCCGCGGCGCTTGGGCGGTGCGAGCTCGGCGACATACATCGGCACCGTCTGGGTGCCCCCGCCAACGGCGAACCCGAGGACGACCCTGCCCAGCGACAGCAAGATGGCCGTGGGGGCCAACGAGCTCGCGAGCGCACCGACGACGAACACGCAGGCGATCAGCAAGATGGTGCGGCGCCTGCCCTGGGTCTCCGACAGTCGGCTGGACACCAGCGCGCCGATGATGGCGCCGGCGAGGATGCTCGACGCGATCACCTGCTCCATCCCGCTGCCGGTGTCGAACTCCTTGCTGATCTGCAGCAAGGCCCCGGAGATGATGCCGGTGTCGTACCCGTAGAGGAGTCCCGAGATCGCCGACACGACGGCGGCCAGCTTCAGCAGGAGGGTCAGCCGGTCGTCGCCCCCGCTCGACTCATCGGATGACGGGTGCTGCCCCTTGTCCCTGATGGTGTCCTTGGATCTCGACGAGGTGGTGCCCATGGTCAGGAGCTTCCCTTCTGCGCCAGCAGGTGTTCGAGCGTCTCGCGGGCACCGACGGAGTGGAGCGAGTCCAGCGTCGATGTGTATGAGGACGTGAATGCCTCGTTGTCGACGAGGTCGCCGAAGATCTCGCGGTCGGCGACGAATGCCAACGGGTCCGAGCTCTGGCGTTTCGCCGCGTCGGTCAACGACTCACTGAGGCGGTCCACGACGTTGATCGGCTCCCCGTCCTCGTCGACGCCTTCCGCATACCTGGCCCAGGCTGCGACGACGGCGGTCGCCAGCTCGATCTGCCCGTCGTGGGCCAGGTTGTGGCGGATGACCGGGAGCAGGAACTTCGGGATGCGGTCGGAGGTCTCAGCGCACAGCCGCTCCAAGGTGTCACCGACGGCAACGTTGGTGAACCGCTCCAGGAGCTCGGCCTGGTAGGAGTCGAGGTCGATACCGGGCACCGGCGCCAGCGTGGGGGTGGCCTCGTCGTCCATGTACGCATGCACGAACCGCTCGAACAGCGGGTCTCGGGCGACGTCACCGACCATTCGGTACCCGGCGAGGTAGCCGAGGTAGCCGAGCGCCTGGTGGCTGGCGTTGAGCAGCCGCAGCTTCATCTGCTCATACGGCTCGACGTTACCGACAAGCTGCACCCCCACCTGCTCGAACATCGGTCGCCCGCTGGCGAAGCTGTCCTCGAGTACCCACTGCTCGAAGGGCTCGCACACGACCGGCCACCGGTCCTCGATACCGAGCTCCTTCACGAGCCAGGCCCTGTCCTCGTCGGTCGTGGCTGGGGTGATGCGGTCGACCATCGAGTTGGGGAACCGGATCTGGTCCCGTACGAAGTCGCCCAGCTCTGCTGACCGGGCTGAGGCGAACGCGACGAAGCTGCTTCTTGCGGCATCCCCGTTGCCGGGGATGTTGTCGCACGACATCACCGTGAACGATGCGATCCCGCGGTGGCGACGACGCTCGATCGCCTCGACGACGAGCCCGAACGACGTCGTCGGCACGGTACCCGGCTCGAGGTCGTGGGCGACGTCCGCGTCGTTCAGGTCGAACTCGCCAGTGACCGGGTCGAGGTTGTAGCCGCCCTCAGGGACGGTGAGCGAGACGATGCGCACACCCGGGTCGCAGAGCCGCTCCACGACGGCCTCGGGATCGTCGGGCGCGAGCAGGTACTCGACGATCGAGCCGATCACGCGCGGCGTCACCGTCCCGTCGGAGCCCTTCAGGATGAGCGTGTAGAGACCGTCCTGGGCGGCCAGGGCGTCACGCATCGTCTCGTCGCCCGGCAGGACGCCGACACCGCAGATCCCCCACTCGCGACCCAGCCCGCTGCTCATCAGCCGGTCCACGTACATGGCCTGGTGCGCGCGGTGGAAGCCGCCGACGCCGATGTGGACGATGCCGACGCTGACCTCGCTGCGGTCATACGCCGGCACGACGACTCTGGTCCGCAGAGCGGGCAGGTTGGCCTCCGTGACGGCACGGGCTCGCAGATCCGTGTCGGTGTTCATCAGCCGGCTCCTCGCCACTGCTCCGCTCGACGCGAAGGGGACAGCGCGGACGGGTGGGCGCCCTTGCCCGCCGGAGCTTCGCTGCTACGGAGCCAGTCGTTGGTATGAGCGGATCGGCACGGTCGTGCTCCTTCGCCGACTGCAGACTCGCGGAGGGCATCGGGGGAAGTCAAGATCGAATGGCATAATGAGCCTTACCCGCTCATATGAGCGCCCAGACTGCTTCGGCAGCGAAGTCCAAGCCGGCTGTCTGCTCAGGAGAAGGAGTCGAGCCGTGAGCCCAGCGGTCATCCCGGGAACGGCGCTCGCGGTGCTCACCGCCACCGTCGCTCGGCGGTACTACCTCGACGGCAGGTCCAAGATCGAGATCGGCGACGAGTTCGGCTTGAGCCGGTTCAAGGTGGCTCGGCTGATCGAGGCGGCCAGGACGAGCGGCATCGTGCGCATCCACTATGAGCCGAGTGGCGAGGTCGACCTCGAGCTCTCCAGCGAGCTCCAGTCGGCCTACGGGCTGCGGCATAGCGTCGTCGTGACCGACCCCAGCGCGGATCCACTCGACCTGCGCAGAAGCGTCGGTCGGGCTGCCGGGGACCTTCTCGCCGAGATCGTCCAAGCCGGTGACGTCTTGGGGCTCGCCTGGGCTCGCACCCTGATGGAGATGAGCAGGGCGCTGGTCAGGCTGCCCGCGTGCCCGGTGGTGCAGCTGACCGGCGCCTTGGCCGGGAGCGATGTCCAGGAGAGCTCGATCGACCTGGTCCGAGACGTGGCCCGCATCGGCGGGGGCCATGCCTTCTTCTTCCATGCGCCGATGATCCTGGGTGACGCGGCGACCGCACGTGCTCTGCGCGCCCAGCCGGAGGTAGCCCGGGCGATCGCCCGCTTCGCGTCCGTCACCACGGCGGTTGTCGGCGTCGGCTGGTGGCAGCCTGCCTGCTCCACCGTGGTCGATGCACTCCCCGAGCGGGAGTGGAGCGAGCTGCATGCCCGAGGGGTGCGTGCGGAGCTGTCGGGGGTGCAGGTCGACGAAGCCGGCCAGGAGGTCACCACCTCGCTGACGGAGCGGATCATCGGCATCACCGGGGCACAGCTCCGAGCTGTGCCTGTCGTGATCGGGACTGCCTACGACGTCGTCAAGGCGCCCGCAGCACGAGCGGGGATTCTGGGCGGCTACCTCAACGCCATGGTGACGCACAGCAGCCTGGCCCGCGAGCTGCTCGCCATCAGGTGACCCTGCGCCACACCTATGGGCCCGGATGTCTACGCGGATGCACGACGAACACGCTGCCGCCACCGAGCCGCTTCTTCTCGGTCGCCGCCTCGATGAGCCCCGGCTTGAGGAACTCCAATGCGTTCACGAAGCCGATGACCCGGGTCGGTGCGGGTGGAGCGACGGTGAACGTCTCGCCGTACTGCTTGCGCAGCTCTTTGGTGTAGGGCGCGTGCAGGAAGGCCGGCTCGACGACGGTGGCGCCGCCGTTGGACTGGTTGGCGCGCGGGGCAGCGATCGCCTGCGGAAGCGACATGCCGAAGTCGATCCGGTCGACCAGTGTCTGCAGCACGGTCGTGATGATGGTCGAGCCCCCGGGCGACCCGATGGCGAGCCATGGCTTGCCATGTCGCAGCACGATCGTCGGGCTCATGCTCGACCGAGGCCGTTTGCCCGGTGCGGGCAGATTCGGGTCGTACGTGTTCGGTGTCAGGGGTGCGAAGTCGAAGTCCGTCATCTCGTTGTTGAGCAGGAAGCCGTGTCCGGGAACGGTGATTCCGCTCCCCGCGATCTGCTCGATGGTGTTGGTGTATGACACGACGTTGCCCCACTTGTCGGCAGTGACGAGGTGGTTGGTGGACGTGCCCTCCTGGCCCGGTGTGACGGCTGCCGTCGTCGACTTGCACGACGAGGAGTAGGGCGCATACGGATCGCCGGGAGCCACCGGGCTGACCAGAGCCTGGCCGTGGACCAGGCAGCGCCGGGTGGCGGCGAACTTCTTGTCCAGGAGGCCCGACAGCGGCACGGGGACGTAGTCGCTGTCACCGACGTACGCGTTGCGGTCGGCGAAAGCGAGCCTCGACGCCTCGATGTAGTGGAACAGCGCATTCGCGCGGGACTCCGTGCCCATCGGCCAGCCGGAGAGGATGTTGAGCGCCTCACCGACCGTGCTTCCGCCGGACGACGGGGGAGCCATGCTGTAGACGTCGAGGCCGCGGTAACGCACATGAGTCGGTGGGCGGGTCTTCGAGACGTAGCTGCGGAGGTCGGCGGGTCTCATGATGCCGGGGATCACCTTGAAGCCGGCCGGAGCCTGTTTGGCGACCGGGGGCTTCTGGACGGTTCGCGCGATCTTTTTGCCGAGGGGGCCGCCGTAGAGGTACGACGGGCCATGCGTGGCCAGCTGGCGGTAGGTCTTGGCAAGGTCGGGGTTACGGAACCGGGAACCGAGGGGGAGCGGTTTGCCGTTCTCGAGGAAGAGCCGGCGGCTGCTGCTGAACGCCTGGAGGTCGCTCAGCGACTCGTTGGTCGCCGCTCGGAACTCCGGCGTCACCCGGAAGCCGCGGCGGGCCAGGTGAATCGCCGGCTGGAGGTTCTGGGCGAACGTATGCCGGCCGAAGAGCCGGCTGGCCTTCGACCACTGCGCCACCAGACCGGGCACGCCGACGCTGATGCCGGAGTGGCGCGCGTACTCGAAGTCCAGCGGGTTGCCGGACTTGTCGAGGAACAGCTGTGGGGTGCATCGCGCCGGGCACGTCTCGCGGGCGTCCAAGGTGACGACCTGGTGGCTGTGGGCGAGGTAGATGACCATGAACCCGCCGCCCCCGGGTCCTGCGACGAACGGGTCGTCGACTCCCAAGGCGGCGGCGGTCGCCACCGCCGCGTCGATGGCGTTGCCGCCGTGCCTGAGCACCGCGAGCCCGGCTTTCGAGGCGCCGACCGTCTCCGACGCCACCGCTCCGCCGGTTCCGACGGCCACCGCCTGCTTGGCTGCTTTCGGTGCCGCCGAGGCGGCGCTGCCCGAGGTGCCGGGCGTCGTGTGGTGGCGGGGGCGGTCGGCGGTTGCGCCGCCGCTCGACGGAGCCGCGAGGACCGTCGTGGCGAGCAAGGCTGGGGCGATGAGCAGGATACGGCCGAGTGGCCGGGTGCGACGGACCATAGGAAGTCGTCCTTCCGGAGAGCCGGCGCGGAGTCGGCGGCTCCCGACAAACTACGGTGCCGGGCCGTCCCTGTCGCGCGGTGCTCGCGGCGACGGGGGGGGAGGGTTGCCCCACGATGGACGGCTGCCCCGGCTGAGTCCAGTCCGGCCGGGCCCATGCCGGCCGAGCCCACTATCGGCGGCCAGCCCTGCCGCGACGATCACGAGGAGTCCACACCATGACCGGTACCGCGCCCGTCCCGCCCAGCATCCCCGCGATCAGGCGCGAGATCCAGGTGGCTGCTCCGGCCGGGGGATGCGGCTGATGCCGAGGTTGTTGGTGAGCCAGCCGAGGTGGGTGGTGCTGATGAGGGGAGAGCCCGAGGCGGAGTGGTACGCGCTCATGCACAAGCGAGGTCCCGCGCTTCGTGACGGCGAGTCGATGTTCGGGCATCCGATGTTCGGGCATCCGATGTTCGGCGAGCACGCCGCCTTCCTGCGCAGGATGATCGACCGAGGACTGCTGGTTGCCGCCGGACCTCTGACGGACGTGACAGGTTCAGGGATGGCGGTGCTCAAGGTGCCGCCGTCCGGGCCCGACCCGCTGGACATCCTCGAGCTGGCCAGCAAGGACGATCTGTCCGTCGCCGGCGGATATCTGACCGTCGAGGTACGCCCCTGGGCGGTGGTGCAGTTCACCGGCTGACCGGCCCCGTCAGGCCGTCAGGCCGTCAGGCCGCCAGGGCAGGCCGGGCCAGGTCAGGCCTGCGAGCAGTCACCGCAGACACCGGAGAGCTCGACGGTATGGCTCACCTCGGTGAACCCGTTCTCGCGTCCGACGCGGTCGGCCCAGGTCTCGACCGCCGGGCCGCTCACCTCGACGGCGCGCCCGCAGGATCGGCATACCAGGTGATGATGGTGGTTGGTCGAGCACCGACGGTATGACGCCTCGCCCGCGTCGCTGCGGATGACGTCGATCTCCGCGGCGTCGGCCATCAGCTGCAGCGAGCGGTAGACCGTCGCCAGCCCGACCTTGTCGCCACGGTGGCGGAGTACGTCGTGCAGCTCTTGCGCGGTGCAGAAGCTGTTCGCCTCATCAAGCGCCGCCAGCACCGCCTGACGCTGCCTCGTCGTCCGCGCCATCAGGCAGCCGCCTCCTCGAGCTGTGTCCGTCGCACCCATCCACGCCGTCCTCGGGCCCACCCGACCACGCGGCATCCGATGTAGATGGCGAAGGAGAAGGTTGTGATGTACGGGCTGATCGGGATCGTCGTTCCGATCGCCACGAAGATGCCGCCGACGGTGGCGACCAACGCGAAGATCACCGACAGTGCGCAGACCCGAAGTGGGTTCGCTGTCACCCTCATGGCGGCGGCGGCGGGAACGCAGAGCAGGGCGAGGACGAGCAGCGCTCCGACGACCTGCACTGACAGCGCAACGGCGCACCCGAGCAGGGTCATGAAGAGCGCCCCGAGCAGCCGGACCGGTACTCCTCGGGCGGCCGCGACGTCGGGGTCCACGCTGGCGAACATGAGCGGGCGCCATACCAGGGCGAGGACGGCCAGCACCCCGGCCGCGGTGATCACGAGCGTCCGCAGCGACGTGGAGTCGACGGCGACGATCTGCCCGGTGAGCAGGCCGAACTTGTTCGCCGCCCGACCCTGGTACAGCGCCAGGAACAAGATCCCGAGTCCCAGTCCGAACGGCATGATCACGCCGATCACCGAGTTGCGGTCGCGTGCCCGCAGGCCAAGGACGCCGAGGAGGACCGCCGCGATCAGAGAACCGGCGAAGGCGCCGACGACGACGCTGGTTCCGAAGAGCAGCGCCCCCGAAGCCCCCGCGAACGACAGCTCGCTGATCCCGTGGACCGCGAACGGCAGGTCCCGCGTCATCACCACGACCCCGACGACACCCCCGAGAAGGCCGAGAACCGCGCCCGCGATGAGCGAGTTGCGCACGAGCGGGAGCAGCTCGGAGTAGTCGTTGAAGTTGACGATCTCGTGCCAGTGCACGCTGCCGGCCAAGTGGGTCATGACCGGCGGCCCCCTCGCCTCGATGGGGCGCCGTGCAGGCCTGGATGGCCGCCGGTGTGGTCGTGGTGTGCAGGGATGACATCGGAGCCGCCGAGCACGACGAGCCGGTCGTCGCGACGGATCACCTCGACAGGGGACCCGTACAGCTCCGTGAGCACCGACGACGTCATCACCTGGTCCGGCGTGCCCAGCCGGAAGGCCCCGTCGATGATGTACAGCACGCGGTCGACCAGAGGCAGCACCGGGTTGATCTCGTGGGTGACGAAGAGGACGGCCGTATCGTGCTGTCGGCGGCGCGCCTCTATCAGGCTGACCACCAGCTGCTGGTGGTGCAGGTCCAGTGAGAGGAGGGGTTCGTCGCAGAGCAGCAGGCGAGGGTCGGTCGCCAGCGCCTGGGCGACCCGGAGCCGCTGCTGTTCGCCGCCGGACAGCTGGCCGAGTGGCACGTCGGCGTACGACGACGCGCCGACCTCGCGGAGCAGCTTGTCGACCCTGCGCCGGCGACTGGCGTTGGGCAGCCCGACGCCCCAGCGGTGTCCGTCGATGCCGAGCCGGACCAGGTCGCGGGCGCGTAGCGGGACGTCGGCGTCGAAACCCCGGTGCTGCGGGATGTACCCGATGGCCGGGTTGCCTCGGTGAAGCGCCCGTCCGCCCACAGTGCAGCTGCCCTGGGTGAGTGGTGTAAGTCCGAGCAGGACCCTCAGCAGGCTGGTCTTGCCGGTTCCGTTGGGTCCCAGCACGGCAAGGAACTCCCCCGGTTGGACGACCAGGTCGAGGCCCGACCACAGCGTCCTGTCGCCGTACGACAGCGATGCCGCGCGCATCGTGAGCGCCGGGGTCTGCTCCACGACGACGGGCTCCTCAGGCGACTCGGTCACGGGCTGCTCAGCGCCCGGTCGAGGCGGGCAAGGTTGGAGCGCATCCAGCCGACGTAGTGCAGCCCACCGGGCAGCGTCTCCGTGACTGCGACGACGGGGACGCCGGCGTCAGTGGCCGCAGCTTTGACCTCGTCGGTGAGGGTTCCTGTCGTCTGCTCGTTGTAGACGAGGGCGGACACCTCGTGGTCGGCGTAGAGGTTGACAGTCGACTCGAGGACTGAGACCGATACCTCCTGGCCCTCCTCGACAGCTGAGCTGAACTTTACGGGTGTCTTGTCCACCGCGCCGATGGCCTCGAGCATGTAGTCGGGTACGGGCTCGGTGATGCCGACGGGCGTGCCCATCAGGCGGTCCTTCATGGCTGCCTCGCGAGCTCGCAGCGCGTCGACGGTGCGAGTGAACGTGCGCGCGTTGTCGAGGTACCGCGCGGCGTGCGTCGGGTCGGCCGAGCCGAAGGCCAGGGCCATCCGGTGGGCGATCGTGTCGACCGCCTTCAGGTCGTACCAGATGTGCTCGTTGAGGTCGCCGCCGTTCGGGGCCGCGAGACCTGAGATGTCAACGGCGTTGAGAACAGTCGGGTGCTGGTCGCTGGCACCGAGCAGCTGGTCCATGAAGTCGTCGTACCCGCCGCCGTTCTCGATCACGACATCGGCCTTCGAGACCGCAAGCACGTCGCGGGCGCTCGGCTGGAAGGAGTGGGGGTCTTGAGAGGGTGAGGTGATGAAGGCCGTCACCTCAGCCTGCGGGCCTGCAACCGTGGCGGCGATGTCTCCCCAGACGTCGGTCGACGCGACGACGACCAGGCTGGCGCTGGCGTGGGGAGATGACGTCGAGCCGCAGCCGCAGCCGAGCAGCGCGAATGTGGCGAGCACGATGCTCGACGTCGTACGGGAAGCCATGAGGCGAGTCTATATGAGAACGATTGTCATTCCTATCCGCACCTGACGGCGAGGAGCCAGGTTCTTCCGCGAGGGTCAGGTTCCTGGCGCGCCCTGGAGGATCAAGTGACTCCTCGGCCGAGGAACGAGACCTGGTCAGTTGGAAGAGGTGAGGCTGCTCGGAGCCGGCACCGACTTGTTCCAGTAGGTGAGCCAGATGTGCTGACGCCAGTCATCGAGGGAGATCACCCGGTCGGCGAGGATCGGGTAGAAGTACACGAAGCAGGCGGCGACCATCACGATGAACCCGGCTGTGACCAGCGCGCCCACGATCCGGCGCTGGTACGACGCGCTGGCCCGGCCTAGGATCTTGCCCAGCACGAGGGTGATCGCGACGATCGTGAACGGGACGATCGACACCCCGTAGTAGAAGAAGATCTGCCGGTCGTCATACCGAAACCACGGCAGCCAGGTCGTGAGCACCCCGACGATCGGGATGCCGAAGCGCCAGTCGCGGCGCAGCAGCCAGTACCCGAGTCCGACGAAGAGCGCCAGCGCCCCTCCCCACCACAGCGCCGGCGTGCCGATGGCGAGGATCTCCTGGACGCAGCCCTCCGTCACGGGGCAGTTCGGGATCTGGTCCCCGCTGGTCACTGCGAACGCGATCGGCCGGTTCAGCAGCAGCCAGCCACCGGGGTTGGACTGCCAGGGGTGATACTGCGACGCGAGGTAGGTGCCGGTGTGGAAGTCGTAGACCTCTTTGTGGTAGTTCCACAAGATGTCCAGGTCGTGCAGGACCCCCTCGATGTCGTTGTGCGGGTGGTCGTCGACCGAGCTCCACGTCCAGTCGCCCGGACCGCTCGAGTGCCCGAACGCGTCCTCGAACATCTGCGCATGCGTGAGGAAGCCCATCCACGACACGATGTAGACGACCAGCCCGACCACGAAGATCGAGAAGAACGACGGGATCGCGTCGACGAGCAGGGACTTCACCGGCGCCCAGCGGACCCCGGCCGCGCGCCGCAGCCCTGAGTCCCATGCCCAGATCAGCAGCATGAACCCGGCCACGACGAAGATGGCACTCCACTTGGTGCCGCAGGCCAGCCCGAAGCACACCCCCGCCGCGAACCGCCAGGGCCGCAGCAGCATTCCCCGTACCGGTCCGAAGTCCCACCGGCCGCGGTGCGGTGTCAGCTCGTACCGTCTGGCGAATCTCGCCCGAGCCCAGTCCCTGTCGGCGACCAGGCAGTGCACGGCGCAGAGCAGCCAGAAGGCCAAGAAGATGTCGAGCAGGGCGATCCGGGACATGACGAAGTGCAGCCCGTCGAGGCTGAGCAGCACCCCCGCGATGCAGCCGAGCAGGGTGGACCCGGTCAGGCGGCGCACCAGTCTGGACAGCACCAACACCATCAGTGTCCCGATGAAGGCCGACGAGAACCGCCAGCCGAGCGGGTTCATGCCGAACATCCACTCACCGGCGGCGATCATCCACTTGCCCACCTCGGGATGGACCACCTCGCTCACGCCAGGGGCGAAGATCCCCTTCGTCGAGCCGGAGTTGATGATCCTGTCGGCCTCGCTGCCGTTGGCGTCGTTCCCGTCGTTGACGAAGTTGCTGGCGTAGTGCTTGATCAGCAGCGAGTAGGCGTCCTTCGCGTAGTACGTCTCGTCGAAGGTGATGTCGTGCGGCGTGGTGATGTTCCAGAACTGCAGGATGCCGGACAGCAGCGTGATGATGATCGGCGCCAGCCACCCCCAGACCGGGTCGCTGCGGTACCACGAGGGGGTCAGCCGCCTGCGCAGGCGCGGCAGTGGCCTACCGTCGACCGTGCGACCCAGCAGCCCGACTCCGCCACCACCAGCGGCACTCGACCCAGCAGCGCCGTGGCCGTCCGGACCGGAGTCACCCGGCAGGGGCTCGCTCGGCGCAAGGGTCGATGGCGGCACGGACGACATCGTACGTGCGGTGCCTGCGATGATTCGGCTATGACGCTGGTCGTGGCCGCGACACCCATCGGCCGCCCTGAGGACGCATCACCGCGGCTGGCGACCGAGCTGGCCGGCGCCGACGTGATCGCGGCCGAGGACACCCGCCGGCTGCGCCGCCTCGCGGCCGATCTCGGCGTCGAGGTATCCGGCCGCGTGGTGTCGTACTTCGAGGGCAACGAGGTCCAGCGCACGCCCCTTCTCGTCGAGGCACTGCGCGCCGGGGAGCGCGTGGTACTCGTGACAGACGCGGGGATGCCGAGCGTGTCCGACCCCGGATACCGGCTGGTCGCCGCGGCGGTCGCCGCCGACATCAGGGTGACGGCCGTCCCGGGCCCGTCGGCCGTCGTGACGGCGCTGGCGGTCTCGGGGCTTCCTGTCGACCGGTTCTGCTTCGAGGGCTTTCTTCCCCGCAAGGTCTCCGAGCGTGGCCGGTTCCTCGCCGAGCTGGCCGACGAGCGGCGCACGATGGTCTTCTTCGAGTCGCCGCACCGGACCGCGGAGTCGCTGGCCGCGATGGCCGAGGCGTTCGGCGACGACAGGCGCGCCGCGGTGTGTCGCGAGCTGACGAAGACCTACGAAGAGGTACGACGAGGCGGCCTGGCCGACCTGGCGGCCTGGGCTGCCGACGGGGTCCGCGGCGAGGTGACGATCGTGGTCTCGGGAGCCGAGCCGCGGACGGCCGACGACCTCGACGCCGCCGCGCTCAGGCTCCTGGTCGACGCCGCGGTCGACGCAGGTATGTCGCGGAAGGACGCCGTGGCCGCGGTCGTGCGGGAGACCGGTCAGGCGCGGCGAGTGGTGTACGAGGCGACGCACTCGACTCGTAAGGCGCCGGATTCCTCAGATACGGGATAAACCGCGCGAACCGGGTACTAACGGTCCTACACTGCCTGAGCGCCATCGGCGGTGCCGGACCCGACCGAGCGGCGGGGGGACAGAGGACTAGGAGTGCCGCGTGCGCGATATGACGAGCGGCCCGCGGCAGGACGCCTCGCTGCACTTCGACCGCGCCACGCTGCACTTCCTCGTCGTCTGCGAGGCGCACTCCCTGAGCTACACGGCCGAGACCACCTTCGACGCGAGGTTGCTGTTGGACCTGCACAACAAGGCGCACGCGGACCCCACCAGCAACCTGTACCTCGAGGAGCCGGCTGTGGCCGAGACGAAGGAAGAGCTCCGAGGTCGTCTGCTCAAAGGGCTGCGGGAGGGGCTCGGGTTGACCGTCACAGTCGCCGCATCGCTGGCGGGCGTCACCCCGGGGCAGGTCGTCGCGGCCGAGGAGGGGCGGCTGTCAGACGGACTGGTCGAGGGAGCGTTGTCGGTGACGTATGCGACGGTGGCCGCAGGCCTGAGCAACGCTCGCCGCGCTTGAGGCGATAGTTCGACGAGCGAACTACCCGGGTACCGTGGTGGCGTGCCTCCTGCCGACGCCCAGACCGCAGCTGTCCGCGCCCTGGCGGTCCAGGCCGTCCGTGCGGCGGCGCGGGTGTCCCGAGTGCTGGAGCGCTCGTCGGCAGAGCTCAACCTGGCCCACTACCGCGTGCTGTCCGCCGTGGCCACCGGTGACGAGCGGGCCTCCCGGGTCGCGGAGCGTCTCACTCTCGGCAAGCCGACGGTGAGCGCGGCGGTCGAGTCGCTGTGTGAGCGGGGGCTTCTGGCGCGCTGTGACGTCGACGGCGACCAGCGCGCCTGGGCTCTGACGCTCACGCCCGCAGGTATGGACGTGCTGGAGCGGATCGAATCGGAGATGATCGCCCGCGTCACCCGGCTGTGCGAGCGGACGCCCGACAGCGCTCGAGTGATGGAGTCCCTGGCCTGGCTCGGCGAGGCCATCGACCAGGTGGTTGCCGAGCGTCTGCTCACCGGCCGCCTGGACGCCGCGCGGCCAGGGCCAGGATGAGGTCGTCCCCATGAGCTCGACCGCCCGTGGACCCGGGTGGGCCCGCCGGCTGAGCGGCTACGTCCTCCGGCATCGCCGTGATGTGCTGGTGGCGGTCGTCGCGGCGGTGCTCGGCAGCGCGTGCCAGGTCGTCGTGCCGCTGCTGGAGCGGCAGATCGTCGACGGCTCGATCGTGACGCACTCGTCGCCCCTATGGCCGTGGCTGCTCGCGCTCATCGCTTTGGCCACCGCGATCTTCGCCCTCGCCTACCTCCGGCGGTACCACGGTGGCCGGGTCGCGCTGAACGTCCAGTACGACCTGCGCAACGACATGCACGCCCACCTTCAGCGGATGGACTTCGCGACCCTCGACACCTTGCCCACCGGGCAGCTGGTCGCACGGGCCAACTCGGACTCGACGCTCGTCCAGGGGCTGCTCGCCTTCCTCCCCATCATGAGCGGCAACGTCTTGCTCATGCTGCTGTCGCTGGTCGTCATGCTGTTCCTGTCGCCGCTCCTGGCGTGCGTCAGCCTGCTTATCGCCCCCAGCCTGCTGGTCGTCTCGTACCGGATGCGGCAGCGCATCTTCCCGGCGACGTGGGACGCCCAGCAGCGCGAAGGCGACGTCGCCCAGATCGTGGACGAGGACGTCAACGGCGTGCGCGTCGTCAAGGCCTTCGGGCAGGAGCACCGCGAGCTCGAGCGCGTCGCCGACTCGGCCGGGCGGCTGTACTCGTCCCAGCTGCGAGCGGTCCGACTGCAGTCTCGGTACCAGCCGGTGCTGCAGGCGATCCCGTCGCTCGGGCAGGTGGGCGTGCTCGCGCTGGGCGGGTGGCTGGCGCTTCGCCATCAGCTCAGCCTCGGCACTTTCCTGGCGTTCTCGACCTACGTCGCGCAGCTGATGGCGCCGGCAAGGCAGCTAGCCGGCCTGCTGTCGGTCGCCCAGCAGGCCCGGGCCGGTGTCGAGCGGATCTTCCAGCTGCTGGATCTGGAGCCGTCGATCGCGGACCCTCCGGACGCGGTCGAACTGCCGGTCCTTCGAGGAGAGGTCGAGCTCCGGGGCGTCCACTTCAGCTACTGCGACGGCACCGAGGTGCTTGGCGGCGTCGACCTCCGGCTGGCCCCGGGAGAGCGGGTCGCGATCGTCGGGCCGAGCGGCAGCGGCAAGACCACCGCCACGATGTTGGTGTCGCGCTTCTACGACCCGGACCGCGGCTCGGTCCTCGTCGACGGTCATGACGTGCGGACGGTCGCGCTGCATTCGCTGCGCTCGCAGGTGGGCGTCGTCTTCGAGGAGAGCTTCCTGTTCTCCGCCACCGTGCGGGCCAACATCGCATACGGCCGCCCGGACGCCAGCGACGCCGACGTGGAGGCCGCCGCCCGGGCCGCGCAGGCGCACGGGTTCGTCACGGACCTGCCCCGCGGCTACGACACGGTGGTGGGCGAGCGCGGGCTCACGCTGTCGGGCGGTCAGCGCCAGCGGATCGCCCTGGCCCGCGCGATCCTCAGCGACCCTCGCATCCTGGTCCTCGACGACGCCACCAGCGCCGTGGACGCCACCACGGAGGAGTCGATCAACTCCGGGCTGAGACGCGTGATGGCCGGGCGGACGACCTTGCTGGTCGCCCATCGGCGCTCGACGCTGCACCTCGCCGACCGGATCGTGGTCATCGAGGGCGGACGCGTGGTCGACGACGGGACCCACGAGCAGCTGCTCGAGCGCAGCGCGTTCTACCGGACCCTGCTCACCGGCCTGGAGGAGCCGAGCACGGAGGCGGCGGCGAGTGGCCGGATCGAGGATCTCTCGAGGATCTCCGGCGGCACCACCGAGTCGGCGTGGATGGGCCGTGACGGCGCTGGCGAGAACCGCCGGTTCGCGACACGGACCATCGGCGCCCCGACGATGGGCGCGGGCCTCGGTCGCGCCGGAGGCGGTGGCTGGCGGATAAGCCTTGCCCCCACGCCGGAGCTGCTCGCCAGCGTGGCCGCGCTGAAGCCGGTACGCGACACCGCCACGGTCGACCTGGACGCCGAGTCGCGCCACGACTCCGGGTTCACGCTGCCACGCCTGTTGCGGGAGTTCCGCCGGCCGCTGGCGCTCGGGCTCGTCCTGGTGGTCCTCGACGCACTCGCCGCGCTGGCCGGACCCGTCCTGGTCAAGACCGGCATCGACGACGGCGTCTCCGCGGGGTCCAGCACGGTGCTCTTCGTCGCCGCCGGGATCTTCCTGCTCGTGACGCTCGCCGACCTTCTGGACGAGGTGGGCGAGACATTCGTCACCGGCCGCGCGGCGCAGCGGATCATGCTGTCTCTGCGGATCCGGATCTGGGCGCAGCTCCAGCGGCTCTCGCTGGACTACTACGAGCGCCAGATGGCCGGCCGCATCATGACCCGGATGACGACCGACGTCGACCAGTTCGAGTCGCTGATCCAGAACGGTCTGCTCTCCGCACTGGTGTCCTTCGTGACCTTCGTCGGCGTCGGCGTGGCGCTGGTGGTCTTCAATGTCGAGCTCGGCCTCTGCACCTTGGCCATCGTCGTACCCCTCGCCGTCGCCACCGCCATCTTCCGGAGGCGGTCGGCCAGGTTGTACGACGAGGCGCGTGACCGGATCGCCATCGTCAACGCCGACTTCCAGGAGAGCCTGTCCGGCGTGCGCGAGGCGCAGAGCTTCGTGCATGAAGGTGCGGCGATGGACCGCTTCCGGCGACTCGGTGCCCAGTACCTGCAGGCGCGGGTCGGCGCCCAGCGGCTGGTCGCGACGTACTTCCCCTTCGTGCAGTTCCTGTCGGCCGTGGCCGACGCGATCGTGCTCGGCGTCGGCGCCGTCCTGATCGGCAATGGCGATCTGAGCCGTGGTGAGCTGATCGCGTTCATCCTCTACATCGACCTCTTCTTCTCGCCGATCCAGCAGCTGTCGCAGGTCTTCGACGCCTGGCAGCAGACCAGGATCTCGATCGGTCGCATCTCGGGCCTGATGCAGCTCAACAGCCTGACGCCGTCCCCGGCTGAGCCGGTCGACCCGGGGCGGCTCCGCGGGGCGGTCCGCCTGAACGATGTCCGCTTCTCCTATCCGCAAGCTGCGGCCGGTCGTCGAGACGAGCCGCGCGGGCCGAGTGACGCGCTGATACTCACGGGGTCGGAAGCCGTGGAGGTGAAGCCGCCACAGGCGCTGCGTGGCATCGATCTCACCATCTCCGCCGGTGAGACGGTGGCGCTCGTCGGCGAGACGGGTGCCGGGAAGTCGACGGTGATGAAGCTCCTGACGCGCTTCTACGACCCCGACTCGGGCAGCGTGAGCGTAGACGGCCACGACCTGCGGTCGTTGGAGACGGCCGCCTTCCGCCAGCAGCTGGGCTACGTGCCGCAGGAGGCGTTCCTCTTCACCGGATCCGTCCGCGACAACATCGCGTACGGCCGGCCGGACGCGTGCGACGCCGAGGTCGAGGCCGCGGCGCGGGCGGTCGGGGCGCACGACTTCATCGCGTCCCTGCCAGGCGGGTACCTCGACCAGATCTCCGAGCGTGGCCGCTCCCTTTCCTCGGGCCAGCGCCAGTTGATCGCGCTGGCCCGCGCCGAGCTGGTCGACCCGGCGATCCTGCTGCTCGACGAGGCCACCTCCAACCTCGACCTGGCGACCGAGGCGCAGGTCGCGGCCGCGATGCAGAGCGTGTCGCACGGACGGACGACCGTCGTGATCGCCCACCGGCTCCAGACGGCCCGCTCCGCCGACCGGATCGCCGTCCTCGCCGACGGCCGGATCGAGGAGGTCGGCAGCCACGACGAGCTGCTCGCGAAGGGCGGCCACTATGCGTCCATGTGGGAGACGTTCGAGCTGCTCAGGGGGAGCGAGACCGAGCCCTCGCTCAGCTGAGCGGGCCGGCGTCGGCGGGACCGTCGGCAAATCCGGTGGACGTACGCGCCTACGCTTGCCGTCATGAGCTATGTCCTGTCTGCCGTCGCCTGGCCGTATGCCAACGGCCCGCGCCATATCGGTCATGTGGCCGGTTTCGGCGTACCCTCCGACGTCTTCAGCCGTTACATGCGGATGGTCGGACACGACGTACTCATGGTCAGCGGCACCGACGAGCACGGCACTCCGATCCTGGTGGCCGCGGACGCGACGGGGGTCACTCCGCGCGAGCTGGCCGACACCAACAACCGGCTCATCGTCGAGGACCTCGTCGCGCTCGGGCTGACCTACGACCTCTTCACCCGGACGACCACGCGCAACCACTACGCGGTCGTGCAGGAGATGTTCGAGACGGTCTACCGCAACGGCTACATGATCGAGCAGACCACCGAAGGAGCTGTGTCGCCCACGACCGGGCGGACGCTGCCGGACCGCTACATCGAGGGGACCTGCCCGATCTGTGGTTACGCGTCTGCCCGCGGCGACCAGTGCGACAACTGCGGCAACCAGCTGGACGCCACCGACCTGATCGAGCCGCACAGCCGGATCAACGGAGAGGTACCGGTCTTCGTCGAGACCCAGCACTTCTTCCTGGACCTGCCGGCCCTCGCCGACGCCTTGGGTGAGTGGCTCGACGGGCGGGCGGCGTCCGGCACGTGGCGGCCCAACGTGATCCGGTTCAGCCAGAACATCCTGTCCGAGATCAAGCCGCGGGCGATGACCCGTGACATCGACTGGGGGATCCCGGTGCCACTGGACGGGTGGCGGGACAACCCGACGAAGCGGCTGTACGTCTGGTTCGACGCGGTGATCGGATATCTGTCGGCCTCGATCGAGTGGGCTCGGCGGTCGGGCGACCCCGACGCGTGGCGCCACTGGTGGAACAACCCCGACGCCCTGTCGTACTACTTCATGGGCAAGGACAACATCACCTTCCACTCGCAGATATGGCCGGCCGAGCTGCTCGCCTACGACGGCCGGGGCGTGCGCGGAGGCGAGCCCGGCATCTACGGCGAGCTGCAGCTGCCGACCGAGGTGGTGAGCTCGGAGTTTCTCACGATGGAGAGCCAGAAGTTCTCGTCCAGCCGTGGCGTCGTGATCTACGTGCGCGACATGCTGGAGCGCTACCAGCCGGACGCGCTGAGGTACTTCATCTGCGCCGCCGGTCCCGAGAACTCCGACAGCGACTTCACCTGGGCCGAGTTCGTCCGGCGTACCAACGGTGAGCTGGTCGCGGGCTGGGGCAACCTGGTCAACCGGGCGGCGACGATGATCCACCGCAGCTTCGGTGAGATCCCGAAGCCGGGGGAGCTGGAGCCGGCCGATCTGGCCCTGCTCGCCCAGGTCTCCGAGGGTTTCGGAACCGTCGGGTCATTGATCGCCGGGCACCGGCAGCGCTCGGCCATCGCCGAGGCGATGAGGGTCGTCGGTGAGGTCAACAAGTACGTCACCGACCAGGCGCCCTACAAGCTGAAGGACGACTCCGAGCGCGACCGGCTGGCCACGATCCTGCATGTTGTCGCGCAGGCAGTGAGCGACTGCAACATCATGCTGTCACCGTTCCTGCCGCATAGCGCCAACGTCGTCCACGCGGCCCTGGGGGGCACCGGCGAGATAGCACCGATGCCGAGGATCGCCGATGTCCACGACCTCGACGGCGGCCCGGGCTACCCGGTCATCACCGGCGACTACACCGACCCCACCCCCTGGGAGGGCAGACCCGTGGTGCCGGGGGCCATGGTCGGCAAGCCCAGCCCGATCTTCGTCAAGCTCGACCCGTCCGTCGTCGACGACGAGCTCGCCCGGTTGAGGCTTGCCAGCAGTGAGTCCTGATCCACCCGCCCGGGGCGCTCCTGTGCGCTCCAGGGCCACCGACTACGACGATGGTGCCGCGGGCGGCAGCGCCCTGAAGCTCCGCGACCTGAGCCGGCCACCGCTGCCGGAGCCGCTGCCGGTACCGGTGCCCGACAACCACTGCCACCTCGACATCAAGGACGGCGAGAGCTGGCTCGACCCGGCGACGGCGCTGGAGCTGTCGTCGGAAGTCGGCGTCGACCGGATCGTCCAGGTCGGGTGCGACCTGCCCGGGGCCGTGTGGGCTGTGGAGGTCGCCGACGAGTTCCCCTCGATCGTGGCTGGAGTGGCGATCCACCCGAATGAGGCCCCGACGCTGGACGGCGCCGGCCGGCTCGACGAAGGGCTCGCGGAGATCGAGCGGCTGGTCGTGTCCAGCGACCGCGTCCGGGCGGTGGGAGAGACCGGTCTGGACTACTTCAGGACCGGTGCCGACGGCATAGCGGCACAGCGCCGTTCGTTCGCTGCGCACATCGCGATGGCCCACCGATACAGCAAGGCGCTGGTGATCCACGACCGCGACGCCCACGACGACGTGCTCGCCATGCTCGACGAGCACGGCGTCCCGGAGCGGACGATCCTGCACTGCTTCTCGGGAGACGCCGAGTTCGCGCGACGATGCCTCGACCGCGGCACCTACCTGTCATTCGCCGGCACCGTGACGTTCAAGAATGCGGCCAGCCTCCGCGAGGCGCTCCGGGTGGCGCCGCTCGACCGGCTGCTGGTGGAGACAGACGCCCCCTTCCTCACCCCCACCCCCTTCCGCGGACGACCGAATGCGTCGTACCTCGTCCCGCTGACGGTCCGGACGATGGCCGCGGAGCGCGGCGACGATCTCGAGGCGCTGTGTGCGGCCATTGCCGCCAACACCGATGCGGCGTACGGCGGCAGCTGGGGTTGAGCCGTGGGTGCTCGATCACTGGGACGCCTGCGCATCGTGCGGCTGTTGGGACCAGTGTGACCGTTGGGTGGTGATCCTCGCCACCAATCCCGCGATAACAGCGCCTCGCGTTGCCTCAGCCCGTGGTCGTCTGCCAAGGTCGTGAACTTGTGGCCGGAAGCGGACCAGGTCTGACACAGTCATGTCATCGCCTCGAAACACCTCCGTGAACCGGGAAGCACGACATCTGGAGCGACGTGTCCAAGAGGCTCATTATCGTCATCGTGTCCGCCACCCTCATTCTCGGCTCGGCCATTGCGGCCATCGCCTACGTCGCGGCTCGCAAGACGGTCACGGTCTCGGTCGACGGCTCCACGACGAAGGTGTCCACCTTCGCCGGCACCGTCGCAGACGTCCTCCAGAGCCAGGGCATCACGATCGGGAAGCACGATGCGGTTGAGCCCTCGCTCAGCAGTGCGGTCAACGACGGCACCCTGATCGCGGTCTCGTACGGCCGTCCGCTGACGTTGACGGTGGACGGCTCGAAGCAGCGGTACTGGACGACCGCGACAACGGTCAACCAGGCGCTGGCCCAGATCGGGCAGCGGTTCTCGTACGCCGCCGACCTGTCCGAGAGCCGGTCGTTCTTCATCGGCCGCTCCGGGCTGAAGCTCGTTGTCGACACCCCGAAGCGAGTCCTCGTCAAAGACGGCGCTGCGCCGGCAAAGGCGATGACGACCACCGCTCTGAGCGTCAACGAGGCGCTGGTCGACCTGAAGCTCACGGTCGACCACAACGACAAGGTGTCGCCTCCAGGCCGCACCACGATCCACGACGGCTCCAAGATCGTTATCACCCGGATATCGATCCGGACCCGCACCGCGCTTCGGCCGGTCTCGTACGCCACGGTCGTCCGCGACGACTCCAGCATGTTCACCGGACAGAGCCGGCTGGTCCGCGCTGGATCTACCGGGCGCGACCGGGTCACCTACAAAGTGGAGCGGTCCAATGGCAAGCTGGTCAAGACCCGCATCGTCAAGCGGGTCGAGGTCCGCTCACCGGTGACCCAGATCGAGGTCCGTGGCACCAAGGTACGGCCCCAGCCGCCGGCGCCGCCCGTCACGACCGGCGGTAGCACCGTCTGGGACGCGATCGCCTCGTGCGAGTCCGGTGGCAACTGGGCCATCAACACGGGCAACGGCTACTACGGCGGCCTGCAGTTCCTCCAGTCCACCTGGCTCGCGAACGGCGGCGGCGCGTACGCCTCGCTGCCGAGCGACGCCACTCGCGAGGAGCAGATCGCCATCGCCACCAAGATCCGTGACGCCGCAGGCGGCTACAGCCCCTGGCCCGCCTGCGCGTCCTCCCTCGGCCTGCTCTGACGGCTGCGCCGGGCTCTGGCAGGTGAGAGGCCATCGCTGACGTCGACCCCCCCGAAGCACGGAGCCCCGGCGGTCCCAGGCTCCTCGGGCCGGCCGAGGTGCGCGCACTCGCCGCCCGGTACGACGTGCGCCCGCGCAAACGGCAGGGTCAGAACTTCGTCATCGACCCCAACACCGTGCGGCGGATCGTCAGAGCGGCCGACCTGGTCGCTGACGACGCCGTGCTCGAGATCGGGCCAGGGCTCGGCTCCTTGACGCTGGCCCTGATCGACCAGGTACGACACGTCACTGCGGTCGAGATCGACGCCGCCCTGGCCGGGGCACTGCCCCTGACCGTCGGCGAGATGGCACCCGGATACGTCGACAGGCTCACCGTGGTCGAGGCGGACGCGCTCCAGCTGACCGGCGTACCGGACCCCGACCCAGCGCCGACCGCCCTCGTCGCGAACCTCCCCTACAACGTGGCGGTGCCTGTCATCCTGCACCTCCTCGCCGCTCTTCCGAGCGTCGAGAAGGTCCTCGTCATGGTCCAGCTCGAGGTGGCGGACCGGCTCGCGGCGCCACCCGGGTCAAAGGTCTACGGCGTCCCGAGCGTGAAGGCCGCCTGGTACGCCGACGTGCGACGCGCCGGCATCGTCGGGCGCACCGTGTTCTGGCCGGCTCCCAACGTCGACTCCGGCCTGGTCCGGATGCGCCGACGCCCACCCCCGGCGAGCGAGGCCGGGCGCGAACGCGTCTTCGAGGTGGTCGACGCGGCCTTCGGCCAGCGACGCAAGATGCTGCGTACGGCGCTGGCCGGGCTGGCGGGGTCGTCGGCCGCCGCTGAGGCCTCGATCCTCGCCGCCGGCGTTGATCCCACCGCTCGCGGCGAGACGCTGACCGTCGAGGACTTCAGCAGGGTCGCCGACAGCCTCGGATGAGCGTCTCGGGCGACGACCGCCACACGTTGCCCGGCCGGCGCGGAGCATCGACGTAACCTGTGCTGGTGACGACGGTGACGGTGCGAGCTCCGGCGAAGATCAACCTGGGCCTGCGGGTCGGCGCGCTTCGCCAGGACGCGTACCACCCGCTTGCGACCGTCTACCAGGCGATCGCGCTCTACGACGAGGTGAAGGCGAGGCCAGCTGCTCCTGGGACCCGGTCGGTCGTCATCACCGGCGAAGGCAGCCAGCTAGCGCCGATGGACCAGACCAACCTCGCGGTGCAGGCCGCAGCGCTGCTCGCCAAGCGCTTCGACGTCACCGAAGGTGTGGCGCTGAGCCTCCACAAGTCCATCCCGGTCGCCGGTGGGCTGGCCGGTGGTAGCGCGGACGCAGCAGGCGCGTTGGTGGCGTGTGACGCCCTGTGGGGCACCCAGGCCAGCCGCGACGACCTCACGGCTCTCGCCGCCGAGCTCGGCAGCGACGTCCCCTTCTGTCTCGCGGGCGGAACCGCTGTCGGGACGGGTCACGGCGAGCAGCTGAGCTCCGTGCTGGCGCGCGGCTCGTATGAGTGGGTCCTGGGGTATGCCGACCGTGGACTGGCAACCTCCGAGGTCTATCGGGAGTTCGACCGGATGGGCGAGGCTGAGCGCCTCGGCCACACCGCAGGAAAGCCTCCAGAGGTCCCCGGCGCTTTGATGGCCGCGCTCCGGAGCGGCGATCCGTACGCGGTCGGGGCCGCGCTGCACAATGACCTCGAGGCCGCGGCCCTGCGGCTGCGCCCGTCCCTGCGCAAGACGATGGCGTTGGGTGATGAGCTCGGCGCGCTCGGCACGCTGGTGTCGGGGTCCGGCCCGACCTGCCTGTTCCTCGCGTCGGACGAGGACCACGCGATCGAGATCGCCGTGGCCCTGTCCGGTTCGGGCACCTGCCGGCTGGTCCAGCGAGCCAGCGGCCCGGTCCATGGCGCGCGCATCGTCACCTGACCTGTCGCTCCGCGTGAGAGCCTGAGCGCACCATGGCCAGCTCCGCCGCGAACCTTATCAACCTCGAGAGAGTGTCGAAGTCCTTCGGCGTCAGACCTCTCCTGACGGCCGTCAGCCTCGGGCTCCAACGAGGCGACCGGGTCGGGATCGTCGGCCGCAACGGTGACGGAAAGACCACCCTGATACGGATCATGGCCGGCGTCGAACCCGCCGACGAGGGTCGGGTGACCCAGACGCGCGGACTGCACCTCGGACTCCTCGACCAGCACGACCTCCTGTCGGATGGCGACACGGTGGGACACATCGTGCTCGGCGACCTGGCCGAGCATGAGTGGGCGGCCGACGCACGAGCCCGCGACGTCGTCGTCAACCTGCTCGGCGACCTCGATCTGGCCCGTCGGGTCCGGGGCCTCTCAGGCGGCGAGCGGCGACGGGTATCGCTGGCCCAGCTGCTCCTCAGCGACCTCGACGTCCTGCTTCTCGACGAGCCGACGAACCACCTGGACATCGAGGCGGTCGACTGGCTCGCCCGGCATCTGGTCGCACGCGACACCGCACTCGCCGTCGTCACCCACGACCGGTGGTTCCTGGACGCTGTCTGCTCGTCGACGTGGGAGGTCCACGACGCGGCCGTTGACAGCTACGACGGAGGGTATGCCGCCTATGTGCTGTCGAAGGCTGAGCGGACCCGCCAGGCCGACTCCGCCGAGTCGCGCCGGCAGAACCTGATGCGCAAGGAGCTGGCCTGGCTGCGTCGAGGACCGCCGGCGCGGACGTCGAAACCGAAGTTCCGCATCGAGGCGGCGAGCACCCTGATCGCTGACGAGCCGCCGCCACGCGACGGCGTCGAGCTGCAGAAGTTCGCCATGTCGCGCCTCGGGAAGGACGTGCTCGACCTCGAGGACGCGACGATCAGCCGTGGCGGACGAGACCTGGTCGAGCGGATGACCTGGCGTCTCGGGCCCGGCGACCGGGTCGGTCTGATCGGGGTGAACGGAGCCGGCAAGACATCGGTCCTGTCCGTGCTCGCGGGCGAAGTACCACCCGACGTCGGGCGGCTGAAGCAGGGCCGGACGGTCGACCTGGCCTACCTGACGCAGAGCCTCGACATGCTGGACCCCGCCGAGCGGGTGCTGGAGTCCGTCGAGTCCGTTCGCCGGGTCGCTGTCGTCGCGGGCGGTCGCGAGATCACGGCCACCTCGATGCTGGAGCGGTTCGGGTTCACCGGCGACAAGCTGACGGCCCGGATCGGTGACCTCTCGGGAGGTGAACGGAGGCGCCTCCAGCTCCTACGGCTGCTCCTCGACGAGCCGAATGTGCTGCTGCTCGACGAGCCGACCAACGACCTCGACATCGAGACCCTCAATGTCGTCGAGGACTACCTGGACCACTGGCCCGGGACGCTCGTGGTCGTGTCTCACGACCGGTACTTCCTCGAGCGGGTATGTGACACCGTCTGGGCGCTGCTCGGCGACGGCTCGCTGGTCATGCTGCCGGGCGGTGTCGACGAGTACCTCGCGAGGCGAGCCGCCGCTGTGGATGCCGTCCGGCGGACGCCTCAGCTGTCCGGCTCGGATGTCGTACCCGCATCGACGGCGCTGGCCCAGCGAACGGCGCGCAAGGAGCTCGCCAAGCTGGACCGCCAGCTTGCCAAGATCCATGTACGGATCGGATCCGTGCACACGGCGATGGCCGCCCACGCCAGTGACTATGCGCGGCTTGCCACCCTCGACGCCGAGCTCAGTCAGCTCCAAGCGGAGCGTGACGGGCTCGAGATCGCCTGGCTCGAGGCGGCCGAGCTCACCGACACCTAGCCGCCCCTCCGTCGCTCAGCCGGCCACGTGAAGGGTCAGCCCTCTTCGGCCGAAGCGTCAGGTCATGGCGTGTCGAACGGGGCCACGACGGTACGCAGGAGATCCGCGAGCGCGGCGCGTTCGGTCCCAGACAGAGCCGCGAGGAGCGTCCGCTCGCGGGCGAGCAGCTCCTCGAGCGCCGAGTCGACGGCTGCCCGACCGCTCGGCGTCAGCCTCACGATCACACCCCGCCGGTCGGTCGTATCCGGCAGCCGCTCGACCAGCCCCTTGGCGGCCAGGCGGTCCACGCGGTTCGTCATGGTCCCCGAGGTGACCATGGTCTCCTTGAGAAGGCGACCCGGTGACAGCGCGTACGGGGCGCCGGATCGCCTCAGCGAGGACAGCACGTCGAACTCCCACGTCTCCAGTCCCCGCTCGGCGAAGGCTTGCCTGCGCGCCAGGTCCAGGTGCCTCGCCAGCCGGGTGACTCGGCTCAGGACCCGCATCGGGGACACGTCGAGGTCGGGGCGCTGGCCCTCCCAGGCGGCGACCAGGGCGTCGACCTCGTCCCGTGGCGAGGCGGGCACGGAAGGCTTGGGCACCGCCCAAGCCTAGTCGTCAAGATTCTTGACGTGAAGGTACCTCAGACGCAAGAATATCTTGACATCAAGATACGTCCGTCCTCGAGACATGACGCGAAGGGGCACTCCATGGCCAGCTGGAGCCCGACGACCTATCTGGCCTTCGCCGACGAGAGGTCGCGGCCCTTCTTCGACCTGACGGCTCGCGTCGCCGCCATCGCACCGGACCGCGTCGCTGATCTCGGCTGCGGTCCGGGCCAGCTGACCGCCTCGCTGGCCGAGCGGTGGCCCCAGGCCCAGATCGACGGTATCGACTCGTCGCCGGAGATGATCGAGGCAGCCGCCGCCTACGCCACCGATCGGGTCCACTTCACCCTGGCCGATCTTGCCGACTGGCAGCCCGACCGTCCGCTCGACGTCATCGTCAGCAATGCCACGCTGCAGTGGGTGCCGGGCCACCGCGACCTGCTCCCCGCACTGCTGGAGCGGCTTGCGCCAGGAGGTTGGCTGGCCTTCCAGGTGCCGGGCAACTTCGACGAGCCGAGCCACGTCCTCCTCCACGACCTCGCCGCTGATCCGCGGTTCGCGGCCGAGACCCGCGGGCTCCGGCGGCCTGCCAGCGTCGACGCCGCCAGCTACCTCACCGACCTCGCCGAGCTGGGCTGCCGGGTCGAGGCATGGGAGACGACCTACCTGCACGTCCTCGCCGGTCCGGACCCGGTCTTCCGCTGGATCTCCGGCACCGGTGCCCGTCCGATCCTGCAGGCGCTCGGGGTGGAGCAACGCATCGAGTTCGAGCAGGTGTACAAGGCGCGGTTGCGAGCCGCATACGCTGAACGGCCCTCTCTCGGCGGGCCTGAGGGCGGCGGCACTGTCCTGCCGTTCCGCCGCATCTTCGTCGTCGCTCAGAGGCAGTCATGACGACGCTGCACCACGTCCAGGTCAGCTGCCCCGCCGGCGGCGAGCCAGCGGTGCGGAGCTTCTACGGACTGCTGCTCGGGCTCAGCGAGGTCGCCAAGCCCCCTGAGCTGGCCGAGCGGGGCGGCGTCTGGTTCCGAGGCGACGGGTACGAGCTCCACGTCGGCGTGGAGGCCTCCTTCGCCCCGGCCCGCAAGGCGCACCCTGCGTTCCTGGTCGCCGATCCCGACGCCTTGGCCAGCTCGCTCGTGGAGGCCGGCCTCGACATCGGCTGGGACAGCAACTTTCCCGGGTACCGGCGCTTCCACACGCAGGACCCTCACGGGAACCGGGTCGAGATCCTCGGTCGTATCCCCGCAGCCACCTAGCCTCCAGCGGCCCCGCCTCGCCTCGGTTCGTCGCCGAGCTCGCCGCGCGGCAGCCGACACCCCGGTCCCGAAGGGTCCGAACCTGCTGGCGACCATCGACGCCTACATCACTCCCGCGGGATCCTGAGCTTCGGAGACTTCTCCAGCCCGGAAAGCCCGTTCCACGCCAGGTTGACCAGGTGGGCGGCCACGTCCTGCTTGTTGGCGGTACGGGCGTCCAGCCACCACTGGCCCGTCGTACCGACCATCCCGACCAGCATCTGGGCATACATCGGGGCGTACTCCTCGTCCAGGCCGCGGTTGCGGAACTCGGCCTCGAGGATGTACTCCACGCGCGAGGCGATGTCGCCGATGATGGACCCGAACGAGCCCGAGTCCGACCCCAGCGGAGAGTCGCGGACCAGGATCCGGAAGCCGTCGGACGAGCCCTCGATGTAGTCGAGCAGAGCGAAGGTGGCCTGCTCCAGCAGCTCACGCGGCCGGCCGGCGGTCAGCGAGGAGCGCATCATCGACAGGAGCTGGCGGACCTCGCGGTCGACCACGACGGCGTACAGCCCTTCCTTGCCGCCGAAGTGCTCGTACACGATCGGCTTGGAGACACCCGCACGCGAAGCGATCTCCTCGATCGAGGTCCCTTCGAAGCCGCGCTCGGCGAACAGGGTCCGGGCGATCTCGAGCAGTTGCTCGCGGCGCTCGGCGCTCGTCATCCGGGCGCGCTTGCTCCTCGCCTCCGTCACGGGGCTGGCTCGTACCGCGACGGCCGGGCGATGGTCAGCGGCGTCGTGCTCAGGAGACGGGCTGGACGCGTTTGGCGTCGAGCCGGTCCTTGACCGGCCAGCGGACCGCGCCGACCCAGCCGAACTTCTCCATCAGCCAGATGATGCGGGCGGAGGTGTCGAGCTGGCCGCGGAGCACGCCATGACGCGCACAGGTCGGGTCGCTGTGGTGCAGGTTGTGCCACGACTCACCCATCGAGGGGATCGCCAGCCACCAGACGTTGCCGGACTTGTCGCGGGACTTGAACGGGCGCTCGCCCACGGCATGGCAGATCGAGTTGATCGACCAGGTCACGTGGTGTAGCAGCCCGACACGGACGAGCGAGCCCCAGAAGAACGCCGTCAGTGCGCCCTGCCAGGACATCGACCAGAGGCCCCCGGCGACGGCGGGCAGCAGGAGCGACGCGAAGACCAGCCAAGGGAACGCCCGCGACACCCGCACGATGTCCCTGTCCTTGAGCAGGTCCGGCGCGTACTGGCGCTGTGACGTCTGCTCGGAGTCGAACAGCCAGCCCATATGGGCGAAGAAGAGGCCCTTCATGAGCGCCGGGACGGTGTCGCCGTAGCGCCACGGCGAATGGGGGTCGCCGTCGCGGTCGGAGAACTTGTGGTGCTTGCGGTGGTCGGCCACCCACCGGATCACCGGGCCTTGGATCGCCATCGAACCCGCGATGGCCAGGGTGACCTTCACGGCGCGGTTGGGCTTGAACGACTTGTGCGTGAAGAAGCGGTGGAACCCTACCGTGATGCCGTGCCCGGTCACCGCATACATCACCGTCGCGATGACGAGGTCGTGCCAGCCGAGCCAACCACCCCACGCGACCGGGATCGCAGCGAGGATGGCCACGAACGGCAGCACGATGAACGCGCCGAGCGCGATCCGCTCGCCCCGGGACTGCACGTCGCCACCCAGCGTGCCGTTCACCTGGTCGACCGGACTCGGGATCGGATCGGCTGCGGTCACTGTGGCTGGCGTCATCGAGGCACCCTCACGGCTAGGGGAGTTGGTAGTTACCCAACCGTAACCTACGGTCGGGTAACTGGAAAGTGCCGGCCTGGCTCCGCTGCAGCAGAGTCGCCCGCAAATCTGGCGAGACCCGCTATGGCAGACTGTTCGCACAGCAGGGGTGCGCCCGCAAAAGGAGCACGCCACGCAATCCCCTGTGGGGTAACCCGGCAGCCCGCAAGCCTTTGAAGCTTGAGGTCCTGGATCGAAGCCAGGCGGGGGAGCACAGACCCGAGGAGCGCAGGTGACGGCAGTCCGGCCGACAGCAGTCATCGTACTGGCGGCAGGTGGTGGGACCCGGATGAAGTCTTCGACTCCTAAGGTCATGCACGCCATCGGCGGGCGCACCCTGATCGAGCACGCCCTCCACGCAGCGGGCGGTCTCGACGCAGACCAGCTGGTGGTCGTGCTCGGACACGGTCGAGACGCCGTGGCTCCGCATGTGCGTGAGGTCCAGCCGGCCGCCGCCATCGTCGTGCAGGAGCAGCAGCTCGGTACCGGTCATGCCGTCCAGGTTGCTCTTGCGGAGCTACCTGACGTCGACGGTGTGGTGGTGGTGACCTACGGCGACGTTCCGCTCCAGACCGCCGACACCCTGAAGGACCTGGTCGCCGCCCATGTGGCGGGAAGCAATGCCGTCACCGTGCTGACGGCCGACGTCCGTGACCCTTTCGGCTACGGAAGGGTGATCCGCGATACCGGTGGCGCGGTCGTCGCCATCGTGGAGGAGCAGGACGCCACCGATGAGCAGCGAGCCCTCACCGAGATCAACTCGGGCATCTTCGCCTACGACGCGGCGGTGCTGCGGTCGGCGCTCGAGCGCGCGAACCGCGACAACGCGGCCGGCGAGGTCTACCTGACCGACGTCGTCGCCATCGCTGCCGCGGAAGGCCACCGGGTCGGCGCCGTGCCGGCGAAGGACGTCCGGCAGACCGAGGGCGTCAACACCAGGTCACAGTTGTCGGCGCTCGGGCGAACCCTCAACCAGAGGGTGCTGGAGGGCTGGATGGACAGGGGGGTCGAGGTGGTCGATCCCGCCACGACCTGGGTCGACGTCGATGTCCAGCTAGCCCCGGACGTATGCCTGCTGCCCGGTGTCCAGCTGCACGGGTCGACCCGCGTCGAGGTGGGCGCAGTCATCGGTCCCGACACCACGCTGACCGACGTCGAGGTCGGAGCGGCCGCGCGAGTGGTCCGAACCCACGGGTCCGATGCCGTCCTGGGCGCCGGCACGACCGTCGGGCCCTTCGCATACCTGCGCCCCGGGACCGTCCTCGGCGTCGACGGGAAGATCGGGACCTTCGTCGAGACCAAGAACGCCACGATCGGACCTGGCGCGAAGGTCCCCCACCTGTCGTACGTCGGCGATGCGGATATCGGCGAGGGTACGAACGTCGGCGCCGGGACGATCTTCGCGAACTATGACGGTGTCAGCAAGAACCACACCACGATCGGCGCGCACTGCCGGACGGCGTCCAACAACACCTTCGTCGCGCCGGTGGTGATCGGCGACGGCGCCGCCACCGGGGCGGGGACAGTGGTGCGGCGCAACGTCCCGCCCGGCACCCTTGCGGTGAGCAGCGGGCCGCAGCGACATATCGAGGGCTGGGTCCAGCGCAAGCGACCGGGCACCGCCGCGGCACGAGCCGCTGCCGCCGCACTCGACAGGGAGGCAGGCCAGTAATGGGTCTGAAGCGCAAGATGGAGCGGAACCTGCTGCTCTTCTCCGGCCGGGCGCACCCGCAACTCGCCGGGGAGGTGGCAGCGCTGCTGGAGACCAGCCTGGTCCCGACCACGCACCGGATCTTCGCCAACAGCGAGATCTATGTGCGTTTCCAGGACTCGGTACGAGGCAGCGACGCCTTCATCATCCAAAGCCACACCGCTCCGGTCAACGAGTGGATCATGGAGCAGCTGATCATGGTCGACGCGCTCAAGCGGGCGTCGGCGAAGCGGATCACGGCCGTGCTCCCGAACTACGGGTACGCGCGCCAGGACAAGAAGAGCCGTGGCCGCGAGCCGATCTCGGCCCGGCTGATGGCCGACCTTTTCAAGACCGCCGGCGCCGACCGACTGATCTGCGTCGACCTGCACAGCCCACAGATCCAGGGCTTCTTCGACGGTCCGGTCGACCACCTGATGGCGCTGCCGATCCTGTCGCAGTACGTATTCCAGCGCTACGGACAGGAGAAGCTGGCGGTCGTATCGCCCGACGCCGGCCGGATCCGGGTGGCCGAGCAGTGGTCCGAGCGCCTCAACGGCGCCCCACTGGCGTTCGTCCATAAGACCCGCGACGTCAACCAGCCCAACGAGTCGGTCGCCAACCGCGTGGTCGGCGATGTCCGCGGACGGGTCTGCGTCCTGGTCGACGACATGATCGACACCGGCGGCACGATCGTGAAAGCTGCCGATGCCCTGATGGATGCCGGCGCCGCGGATGTGGTCATCGCCGTCACCCACGCCATCTTGTCGGGACCGGCGGTCGACCGGCTGAAGAACTCACGCGCCTGCGAGATCATCGTCACCAACACCTTGCCGATCCCAGCGGACCGCACCTTCGACAAGCTGACGACCCTGTCGATCGCGCCCCTGATCAGCCGGGCCATTCGCGAGGTCTTCGAGGACGGCTCGGTCACGAGCTTGTTCGACGGTGCCGCGTGAGACAGACCGTCTAACGCCTGAAGGATCCGACCGGACAGGATTTCGTTGCGGCCGGGACCGGCGGCTACGATGGCAAGGTTGCCTCGGCGAGGGAGCGCGTATGCGATCGCACTCCGTTATCGACGAGCCCGAGCGTTTGCGCATTCCGCGCCAGGTGACGCCACCTAGTCGATCCAGCCCCGCCAGCGTGACCGTTGTGCGCCGCCCAAGGAGTTCTGTCCCGTGCCAGAGGTCAAGATCCAAGCCGAAGCCCGAACCGAGTTCGGCAAGGGTGCAGCCCGCCGGATCCGTCGTGACAACAAGGTCCCTGCCGTCCTCTATGGCCACGGCTCCGACCCGGTGCACATCACGCTTCCCGGCCACGAGCTGATGCTCGCGCTGAAGACAGCCAACACCCTGCTGTCCATCGAGCTCGACGGGACCAGCCAGCTGGCGTTGCCCAAGCAGGTCCAGCGCGACCCGATCAGGCGTTTCATCGAGCACGCTGACCTGATCCTGGTCCGCCGCGGCGAGAAGGTCACGGTCGACGTACCGCTGGTCCTGGTCGGAGACGCCGCGCCGGAGACCCTCGTCACCGTCGAGCACAACACGGTGGCCATCGAGGCCGAGGCGACCCACCTTCCCGACTCCATCCAGCTCGACATCGATGGCCTCACCGCCGGTACGCAGATCCTCGCCAAGGACCTCGTTATGCCGGCCGGCTCCACGCTGAGCCTCGACGAGGACGCCCTGATCGTTAACATCACCGCTGCCCAGACGGCCGAAGAGGCCGAGGCTGACCTGGCCGAGGCCGAAGCCGACCTCGGTGTGGAGCGCGACGAGCCCGATTCCGCTGACGAGGGCGGGGACGCCGACGCATCGGCTGACGCTGGGTCGACGACCGACGAGTGACCGCTGCCTGGTTTCGGAGGCTACGACGTCCGGGGCCTGAATTGAGTCAGAGACCTCAGATGTCACAGGACGACGGGTGGGTGATCGTCGGGATCGGCAACCCCGGCAAGGCGTATGCGGGCACCCGGCACAACGTCGGGTACCTCGTCGCCGACGAGCTGGCTGTCAGGATGGGCGGGCGCTGGAAGCCGCACAGGTCCGGTCGCGCCAGCGTCGTCGAGGGGCGCCTGGCCGGAGTTCCGGGCATCCGGGCGGTGCTGGGAAGGGGCCGCGCCCACATGAACGAGTCAGGGGGGCCGATCTCGACGCTGCTGGGCTTCTACAAGGTGCCCCCCGAGCGGTTGATCGTGATCCACGACGAGCTGGACATCCCGTACGGAGACCTGCGCGTCAAGTTCGGTGGTGGCGACAACGGGCACAACGGCCTCAAGTCGATCCGACGCTCGATCAGCACCGGCGAGTACTACCGGATCCGGGTCGGGATCGGTCGGCCGCCAGGCAGACAGGAGACGGTCGACTTCGTCCTGTCCACGTTCTCAGCGACCGAACGCAAAGAGCTCGACGTGCACGTCCAGCGTGCGGCCGACTCGGCCGAGTCCTTGGTCACCGACGGCCTCGAGCGTACCCAGAACCTCTACAACCGCTGAGTCGCCGCCGGGCTGCAACCACCCGCCGGGCTCTGCGCCGGTCCTGTCGGCCGGATATGGCACAGTTGCGCCGTGGACGACTCCCTCGACCTGCCGACTGCTTCCGCCGACACCGTCGCCGACGACCATCTGCTGGCGTCTTGGGCCGCGACCGTCACCGGCGAACGTCTCCAGGAGATGCGCAGCCAGGGCCTCGCGGGCCGCGAGCTGAAGGACGCCGGTGATGCTCTCGGCCACCGGATCCTGATGCACCTGCTGGCTCAGTACCGGCCCGACGACGCCGTACTCAGCGAGGAGGGCAAGGACGACAAAGCCCGCCTGAGCAGCAACCGGGTGTGGATCGTCGACCCGCTCGACGGCACCCGTGAGTACTCCGAGCCTCCGCGTGATGACTGGGCCATCCACGTCGCGCTGTGGGCGGACGGCGACCTGGTGGCCGGCGCCGTGGCACAGCCGGGGATGTCGACCACGTTCAGCACGGCGGACCCGCCCGTCGTGCCACCGAGGTCCAGCGACCGGCCGCGTATCGCCGTCAGTCGCACCCGCCCCCCGGCCTTCATGGAGCCGCTCGCCGCCGAGCTCGGTGCCGAGCTGGTCGCGATGGGATCGGCTGGAGCCAAGGTCATCTCGGTCGCCCGCGACGTGACCGACATCTACGTGCATGCGGGCGGACAGTACGAGTGGGACTCCGCCGCCCCGGTCGTGGTGGCGCGGGCGGCCGGCCTGCACACCAGCCGCGCCGACGGAGCCCCCTTGGTCTACAACCAGGAGGACGTCTGGCTCCCCGACCTGCTGGTATGCCGCCCCGAGCTCGCCGCCAGTGTCAGCAGCTTCGTCCGCGACTACTGGGCCGAGCACGGCCAGTAGGATTCAGCTTGGCCATCGGTGCCTCACAGCGCCAACCTGGATACCGCCTGGAACCCACACTCTGATGTCTCTGTACGCACTCACGCCCGTCGTCGCCACTGAGCCCACACTTGCGGCGGCCCTCGAGCGTGCCCGCGAGCCGGTTGCCTCCACCGTCGACCTGACCGCGCCGACGGCGATGCGGCCGTTCATCACCGCCGCCCTCAGCGCCTCGGCCGCCGACGGAGGCGCCGCGAAGACTGTCCTCGTTGTCACTGCGACCACCCGCGAGACCGACGAGATAGCGGCGGCCATGCGATGTCTCGTCGACGAGGAGCGGGTCGCCGACTACCCCGCGTGGGAGACCCTTCCGCACGAACGGCTGTCGCCCCGCTCCGACACGGTCGGGCGTCGACTGGCTGTGCTGCGCCGGCTTGTCCACCCCGACGACGACACCCCGCACCAAGGCCATGTCACCGTGCTGGTGGCGCCGGTCCGCTCCGTGCTGCAGCCGCAGGTCAAGGGGCTCGGCGACCTCGAGCCCGTCTCGCTGCGACGCGGCGACGAGGTGGTCCTCGACGACGTCGTACGAAGGCTGGCCGCGGCCGCCTACCAGCGCGTCGACCTGGTCGAGCGCCGTGGCGAGTTCGCCGTCAGAGGTGGCATCGTCGACGTCTTCCCGCCGACCGAGGAGCATCCCGTCAGGGTCGAGTTCTTCGGCGACGAGGTCGAGGAGATCCGGTCCTTCGCGGTCGCCGACCAGCGGTCCCTCGAGGCCGCGCCGCAGGGTCTGTGGGCGCCGCCCTGCCGTGAGCTGCTGTTGACCGACGAGGTTCGCGCCAGAGCGCACGAGCTCGCCCTTGCCCATCCTGAGCTGCGCGACATGCTCGACCGCCTCGCCGACGGCCATGCGGTGGAGGGGATGGAGTCGCTCGCCCCCGCTCTTGTCGACGACATGGAGCTCCTCGTCGACCTGCTGCCCGCCGATGCGATGGTGCTGGTCTGCGACCCTGAGCGCGTACGTGGCCGCGCCCACGACCTGGTCGCCACGAGCACGGAGTTCCTACACGCCTCCTGGGCCGCCGCGGCCGGTGGCGGCACCGCTCCGATCGACCTCGGAGCGGCCGCCTACCGCACCCTTGGCGACGTGCGTACCCATGCGCTGGCGCGCGGTATGTCGTGGTGGTCCGTCTCGCCGTTCGGCCTCGATCCCGAGGCCGCGGCACTGCAGGTACGCGAACCGCTGCGCACCGAGACCGGTGACGTCGTCTCGATCGACGTCGACACCTCCACGACGGTGGAGACGATCGCACTGGATGTCCGTGCGGCCGAGGCGTACCGCGGCGACACGGAGGCTGCGGTCGGCGACATCGCCAGGTTCGTCGGCGCCGGCACGCACGTCGTCATCGTCACGGAGGGCCACGGTCCCGCCCAACGTCTGGTCGAGGTGCTCGGTGACCACGACGTCGCCGCCAGGGTGCTCGACGGACTCAGCGCCGACGACCTGGTCCCGGGCGGGCGGCGGAGCGGCGTCGTCGAGGTGGTCCAGGGAAACCTCGCCCACGGCTTCGTCGCGGAGGCGATCAACCTGGCCGTCCTCACCGGCGCCGACCTGACCAGCCAGCGGACGACCGCCAAGGACCAGCCGCGGATGCCCTCTCGGCGGCGCAAGCAGATCGACCCGCTGGAGCTGACGACGGGCGACTACGTCGTCCACGAGCAGCACGGCGTCGGCCGCTACCAGGAGATGATCCAGCGCACCGTGGCCGGCGCGACCCGGGAGTACCTGCTGATCGAGTATGCCGCCTCCAAGCGCGGCCAGCCCACCGACAAGCTGTTCGTGCCGACCGACCAGCTCGACCAGGTGACCCGCTACGTCGGCGGCGAGCACCCGTCGCTGGACCGGCTGGGTGGCGCGGACTGGAACAAGCGCAAGGGCCGCGCGCGCAAGGCCGTCCGGCAGATCGCGGCCGAGCTGATCAAGCTGTATGCCGCCCGGCAGGCAACACGTGGCCATGCCTTCGCGGCCGACACGCCCTGGCAGCGCGAGCTCGAGGACGCCTTCCCCTATGTCGAGACCCCCGACCAGCTGGCCAGCGTGGACGAGGTCAAGCGCGACATGGAGCAGCCGATCCCGATGGACCGGCTGATCTGCGGTGACGTCGGGTACGGCAAGACCGAGATCGCCGTCCGGGCAGCGTTCAAGGCGGTGCAGGACGGCAAGCAGGTCGCGGTTCTCGTCCCCACGACGCTTCTCGTGCAGCAGCACCAGCAGACCTTCACGGAGCGGTTCGCCGGGTTCCCGGTGATCGTCAAGCCATTGAGCCGGTTCCAGACCGACGCCGAGTCGGACGACGTGATCGCGGGGCTCGAGGCGGGCAGTGTCGACGTGGTCATCGGCACACACCGGCTGTTCAACCCAGAGGTGAAGCTCAAGGACCTCGGTCTGGTGATCGTCGACGAGGAGCAGCGCTTCGGGGTCGAGCACAAGGAGGCGCTCAAGCAGATGCGCACAGCAGTCGACGTCCTCAGCATGTCGGCGACGCCGATACCCCGCACCCTCGAGATGGCGATCACCGGCATCCGGGAGATGTCCACGATCACCACGCCGCCCGAGGAGCGTCATCCCGTCCTGACCTTCGTCGGCAACTACGACGATGGGCAGGTGACCGCGGCCATCCGCCGCGAGCTGCTGCGCGAGGGCCAGGTCTTCTACATCCACAACCGCGTGCAGAGCATCGACAAGGCGGCGAGCCGGCTGGCTGCCCTCGTTCCCGAGGCGCGGGTGGTCGCGGCGCACGGACAGATGCGCGAGCACCAGCTCGAGCAGGTGATGCTGGACTTCTGGGAGCGCAAGTCCGACGTCTTGGTGTGTACGACCATCGTCGAGTCCGGGCTCGACGTCGCCAACGCCAACACCTTGATCATCGAGCGTGCGGACCTGCTCGGCCTGTCCCAGCTCCACCAGCTGCGCGGCCGAGTCGGCCGAGGTGCGGAGCGCGCATACGCGTACTTCCTCTACCCGCCGGAGAAGCCGCTCACGGAGACTGCTCACGACCGGCTCGAGACCATCGCCCAGCACGCCGACCTCGGGGCGGGGATGGCCGTGGCCATGAAGGATCTGGAGATCCGCGGAGCCGGCAACCTGCTCGGAGGTGAGCAGTCCGGCCACATTGCCGATGTCGGCTTCGACCTCTATGTCCGGTTGGTCGGGGAGGCGGTGGCCGAGTTCCGCGGCGACGCCCCGGTCGACGAGCCGGAGGTGAAGATCGAGCTCCCGGTCGACGCACACCTGCCGCACGGGTACGTCCCGAGCGAGCGGCTCAGGCTGGAGATGTACAAACGTCTCGCCGAGGTCCGATCGGTGGAGCAGCTGGACGAGGTCAGGGCCGAGCTGGACGACCGCTACGGCACGCCGCCCCCGCCGGTCGAGAACCTGCTGGCGGTGGCGACGCTCCGTGTGAAGGCCCGTGCCGCCTCACTCACCGATGTCAACGGGCAGGGCGGCTTCATCCGGTTCGCGCCGGTCGACCTGCCCGAGTCCAAGCGGGTGCGGCTCAACCGGCTCTACCCGAGCAGCGTCGTCAAGACCGCCGCCCGCGCGATCCTGGTGCCCCGGCCGATGACGTCGGGGATCGCCGGTCAACAGGTCCGGGACCTGGCCGTACTAGATTGGGCCGGGCGAGTCATCGACGACATCATCGTTACGACGTGACCCGCAGAGACGTGACAGCCAAACGCGAACCGCCCCGACCCGAACCCGCCTGCGTGAGGAGTGCCCAGCAGTGACTCTCAGCCGTGGTGGCCGGCGCCCGGTCCGGACCAAGCTTCGCACCGCAGGCGTACTGTCCGCAGCGTTGATGGGGCTGACCGCCCTGTCCGGTTGCAGCAACGGCTTCAACCCCGGTGCGGCGGCGACCGTCGACGGGACGGTGATCTCCACGGACACAGTCGACTCCATCGTCTCCGGAGCGTGCGCCTACACCGACGCCTCCAGCTCGTCGGGTGCCGCGACGCCGACGTCGCTGGCGAACCTGAGGCTGACGATCACCCAAGCGATGATCCAGTTCGCCCTGACCGGAGAGGTCACGAAGGCGATGCACCTCAGCGTCAGCCAGGCCGCGATCGCCAAGGCGGGGGCGGGCAATACCATCCCTGCCGGCCTGAGCGCGGCCGACACCGCGGCGCTGAAGACCTTCTTCGACGACTACGCCACGTCGACCGGCCAGCTCCAGCTGATCGGCGCCCACTTGGCGGACAAGTCGGTCACGACGTCCGCCCAGGTCACATCCGACCAGTCGGCGAAGGCGCAGACGTACCTCGCCACCTACTCCACCAAGCAGGACGTGTCGGTCAACCCGGCGTACGGTCATTGGAACGGCTCCACCGTGGGCGGCGGCTCAGGCTCGCTGTCCAACGCGGTCAGCGCCAGCGCCAAGGACAGCCTGGATGCCGAGACCAACCCGCAGGCCGACACGTCGAAGCTGCTCGCCACCCAAGTCTGCTGATCCGGTGGGGCGGCTCGTTGTCCTCGTCACCAGCCCGCGGGTCCCGGCCGGACTGTTGTCATGGAGCGCGTGGACGGCGCTTCGAGATGCCACCCTGATCGTCGCCGCCGACCCCGGCTCCCCGCTCGCATCAGCCCTTCGCGCCGAAGGACTGGTTGTCACGCCGGCCGAGGCCAGCGCCTCGGGG
>JBBSET010000020.1:0-54953 GCA_038239485.1 Propionibacteriales bacterium | reverse complement strand
CGGACTCGATCAGACCGACATCACCGCCCTGTTCGGCGCACCCTGGTCGATGGCAGGGGTCACCGACTCACCTGACACCGGCGGGGGACCCCTCAAAGGAGCACGCTTCCGCTGGTACCACCTGAACCGCTGAACTCCCCCCACGCCAAGCCAACCACCGGCGGTCGGGGTGCTTGGTACCCGGCTGGGTGGACACTGTGGTCATGGTGCCTCTGTTCACCACGGACCAACTCGCGCGAATCCTGCTGCGGACGACCTTGATCGCGTTCGCCGTCTCGGAGGCGAGCATCCGGGTGCGCAGCGCGACGCACCGTGACGGGTCCCGGGTCGACCGAGGCAGCTTCTTCGCCGTAGTGGCCGGGATCGGCAGCGGGGTGCTGGTGGCGGTCTGGTGTGCCGTGGGCGTCTCGAGTACGACGATTCCCTACGGCTGGGTCCCCTTCGTCTGCGGACTGGTTCTGATGTGGCTCGGCATCGGGCTGCGGCAGTGGGCGGTCTGGACGCTGGGCCGCTTCTTCACCGTCGTGGTGCGCGTGGTCGACGACCAGACGGTCATCGACCGTGGGCCCTATCGCTGGGTCCGCCACCCGTCGTACACGGGTGCGTTGTTGACCCTCGTCGGTCTCGGTCTCGCTTTGGGCAACTGGCTCTCGGTGGTTGCCCTGCTGGTTCTGCCTACGATCGGTCTGGTGGTCAGGATTCGCGTGGAGGAGCGGGCGCTGCTTGTGGCGCTCGGCGAGCCCTATCGCGCGTACGCCGAGCACCGTCGGCGGCTGCTCCCCGGCGTTTGGTGACGGCATCGCGCCGAGCTACGCATCCGCCGAGCGGACGCCACGGCGGCCCCGGACGAGGTCCGGGGCCGTTGCTTGGTGCCGGTGTAACTGTTGGAGCTGGATCGAATTGTGGTGCTACCCGATCACTCGGACTGCAGGCACCCGCCCTGGCCACCCGTGGCGGCGAAGTCGATGTTGCTGAACTCCTCCTGCGTCAGGTAGTGCCGCGTGTCGATGACCTGGTTGTAATACGAGCCCGGCGCGCCCTGCAGTGCTCCGTAGACGTAGGCGCACTCATCGCCGTTCTCGTAGCCAACCGCGTCGTACCAACCCGTGCTGACGTCGGGGTCGGTGATCGCCTCCTCGATCTCGTGGCTGGTTGGGCTGATCTCCACGTCGGCGTTCACGTTGCCGTTCGGCGACTGGATGCCGCCGCCCAGGCCCTCGTCGGTGCAGGAGTACCCGACCGAGGAGGAGTAGATCGGGAACGGCATGTTCGCGTAGACCTGCCCCGTGGCAGTGTTCTGGCCGTGGTAGGCGCAGTACGCAGCGGTCGGGTAGTGGTTGATCGTGCACGCGTTGCCGTTGCCGGTCGAGGAGCCCGGGTTGAAGCAGGACTCCACATGCTTGGGCAGGAACAGCACGTAGATGTGCGAATAGTCGGCCGGCAACCCGTGTGCCGTCCGGACGGCCTCGGTCTCCGAGACGATCGTGTTGTCGCTGACGCAGGCGTTGTAGCCCGAGTTGTCAGCATAGATCCCCGAGGCGTCCAACGAACCGACCGTGCAGTCGCTGGTCAGTGGGTTGGTGTCGTTGATCGCGGCGCCTTGCTTGATCCAGTACGCGGAGGTGCCGTTGGTGCCGCTGTACTGGTTTGTCGTGGAGTAGACGTTGGTGTGCTTGCCGCTCTGCGAGGCCACGTCGTGGAGGTACTTGGTGATGACCTTCTTGTAGGCCGCATTCATGGGGTGACCCGAGGGCGTCCAGTAGATCGGCGTGACGACGATCCGGTTGGCCGACGAGGAGGCCATCACCGGGCCGCCGTGGTAGAGCAGCGGCGGGTCGCCGATGGCCGGATCTCCGGCGTTGTGGACCGAACAGCCCACGCGGGTTGCCACCGGTCGGACGAAGCCACCGATATGGCCCATCTTGGCCGGACCCCGGAGCGCGGTGGACGACGGGCACGCCGTCGCGCCCGGCTTTGCGGCCCCCGCGAGTGCCGAGCTGGTGGTGGCCATGAGGCCCGCCAGCATGAGCAGCCCCGCGGCGCCTGCAATGAGGCCACGGCCGACGCCGCTCCTCGGGTGTCTTCCCATCTTCATATTTGTCCTTCCGAATCATGTCGGCGGGGCACCCGGACCCTCCTCTCGAGGGATCACCTCGAAGATTGGGACAGTCCTGACAAAAGTGCCCAGCGGGGTACACCTTCCCGCTGTCGCCCACGTGTGTCAATAGGGTCGTTCAAATCGACTGCGATCTCGCGGCTGCGGTGCTGGCCGGCCGGGCGACGGAGCAGTGGTGAACTATGGCGCCTTTGCGCAGGGCACGGCTCGCGAGACTCCGTTGAGGTCGGCGTGGGCCAGGTAAACGTGGTTCACGCCCGCGACCCGTGCGGCAACCCGGCAGGACGTCCCATAACCTCGGACGGCATGCACTTCTGTGCCGACTTTGATGAATGCGGCGTCGCCGTCCACGGCCGGGCCGGGCTCCGCGTGGAACTTCAGGACGCTGAGCTCGCACTCGACCCGTCCCACCACTGACCCCAGCTGGTTCGAGGTAATGGCGGGAACCTTCCCATCGACACCAGCGACGTACTGAGTCCCGCCGAGTTGCACGAAGTCCGCCCAGTCCACCATCACCGTGGAGTCTCCCGTGGTGGTTGTGCTGAGACACGCTGAGCCTGGCGACGCATCGGGGCGCGAACTGATCGAATTCGTGGGCTCGCTCCCGCCCGTCACGACATGGTTCGTGCTCCCGCATCCCGCAGCGCCCAGCATCGCGACCCCGATGAGCGCTGTGATGTTCACTCGATTCATGAAGGTCTGACGGCCAGAGGTGCGATGTCGTTCCCATCAGAAACGTCCGAGACCTGCGTTCACGGGCCGCGCGGCCTTCGACCGTCAACGGGTCGCCCTGCGACGGCCGATCGCCGCCGATGACGTCCGCCGGCTCCTCAACAAGGCGGGTGCACGGTTGCTGGAGCGCTGACTCGGCTACTCTGCCTGAGGCTGCGGCTTGAAGCGGCGAATCTCATGTGGCCAGCCGCATGCCTCCGCGACCCTGCCCGCCCACATCTTGGCGGCGTCGTCATCGGCGACGTCCACCAGGGCGAACCCGCCCAGAAACTCCTTGGTCTCGACGTATGGTCCGTCGGTGATCACGGTTGTACCACTGGTGGGGTCGGCGTTGTAGACCGGGCCGTCCTCCTCCTCCAGCCCCCCGGCGAAGACGTAGACGCCGGCAGCCTTCATCTCGGTCACGACAGCCATGGCGAGCGGTCCGCGCCCGCGGAACCACTCCTCGGTGTGGTCGCCCACCCACTGTTGGTTGAAGTAGATGAGGTACTCGGTCATGACCGCTCCTTCTCCTCTTGCGGACCCAGTGATCCGCGTTCACCTACCCTACGAACGGCGAGAGGCGAATCCGACACAGTCATCCCGGCAATTGATCACCGCTTGTTTGGCGTGGCCGCGCAGAGCGATATTCGCGATCAGCGACGCTCGAGCATCAGGACCGGAATGACTCTTTCAGTCTTGGCCTCATAGTCGGCGAACCCGGGGTACCGGGCCTTCTGCTCCTGCCAGATCGACTCGCGTGGCTGGGCGTCGAGAATGCGCGCCATCACGTCGATTTCGTCGGCGCCGACCTCGATCCGGGCCTCGGGATGGGCTTTCAGATTGAAATACCAGTCCGGGTGGGTGTCAGCGCCCGCCTTGGACGCGAAAATGGCGAACCCGTCACCGACCGCTTGATACATGATGGGGTTCACTCGCTCTTGCCCGCTCTTCGCACCGGTACTATGCAGCAGGAGCAAGGGGGCTCCCTCGAAGTCGCCACCAACCTTGCCGCCGTTGGCGCGAAACTCAGTGATGACCTTCTCGTTCCAGTCGTTCATGTCGAGAACCTACTGCGGTCGACGGTGGCAGCGGAGGTTCCGGACTCGAACGCCGTGGTCTCCATCTGTCACGCATCACCAACACGTAAGGCTTCGGGGGATGGACGAGTAGCCACTGGTTCAGGACACTCGATGTATGCCGCAGTTGAGCAAGCCTGGGCTTTGGCCCCATTTCAGCAGCCCGGTGCGCTCGACGGCCCTCACCGCGCGGCTCGGCTCCGTGGTCGGGATCTGCTTCGGTGTCTGTTTCGTGACCGGGCTGCTGAGCCACTATCAGTACCATCCGTGGTCCTGGCTTCCCGAGCCGGCCAGCCCGGTGTTCCTCTACCGGGTCACGCAGGGCACCCACGTGGCCACCGGCATCGCAACGATCCCGCTGTTGCTCGTCAAGCTCTGGTCGGTGTATCCCAATCTGTTCCGCTGGCCGCCGGCGCGATCGCTCAAGCACGCCGTCGAGCGCGGGTCGGTCTTCGTACTCGTCGCAGCCAGCCTGCTCCAGCTGATCACGGGGTTCTTCAACGTCTTGGACTGGTATCCGTGGCCCTGGGCCTTCGTCAGGGTGCATTTCCTGCTGGCGTTCGTCGTCATCGGGTCGATCCTCGTTCACATCGGGGTGAAGCTGCCCGACATCGTCTACGGGCTGCAGGCTCGGCTCGCCGACGCCGACGTCCTCACCGAGATCCCGTGGAGTGAGAACCCGGCAGCGCACAGCAACGCCGGAGACGTCCCTCCGCCCGCGACGCCGGCACTGGGTCGTCGTGGCCTGCTCGTCGCGACCGGTCTCGGGGTGGGGACGGTGGTCGCCACGACTGTCGGGCAGACGCTGACGCCGCTGCGCCCGATCGGTCTGCTGGCGCCCAGGCTGTCGAACAAGGGGCCGCAGGGTGTCCCGGTGAACCGGACCGCCGATCAGGCCGGTGTCATGCCGCTGGCGACTGCGAGCGACTGGCATCTGCAGGTCGACGGCCCGCGGCCGTACGTCCTGAGCCTCGCCGACATCGAGGGGCTTGCCGAACACGACGCGCGGTTGCCGATCACCTGTGTCGAGGGCTGGAGCGTCGGTGCCGATTGGCGAGGTCTGCGGCTGATCGATGTCGTGCAGCGGGCGGGCGGCGACGCAGACTCGCGGGTACATGTCATCTCGCTGGAGACGCGCGGCGCCTACCACGACAGCTTCGTCGAGGGCCCGCAGGTCTCCCAGGCCCTGCTTGCCACCCATCTCAACGGGCAGCGGCTCATCCTCGACCACGGCTACCCCATTCGCCTGATCGCTCCCAACCGAGCGGGCGTGCTCAACACCAAGTGGCTCGGGCGAATCGAGGTGACCTGAGATGAGGCGATGGCGGTACGCGCTGGTCGGAGCCGGGGTGCTCCTCCTCGTCTACGGATCGGTGCGGCTGGTCGCCGAGGAACCCGGCGCCCTACCCGGCCTGGCGTTGTGGATGGTCGGGATCGTCGTCATCCACGACGGTCTTCTGTCGCCACTGGTCGTGGCGGTCGGCTGGCTCCTGGCGCGGACCGTGCCGCCCACCGGCCGCCGATACCTGCAGGCGGCGCTGGTTGTCGGTGGGCTCATCACCGTCGTCGCCATCCCGCTCATCGCGCGTCGGGGCACCCAGCCACCGGCGAAGGCGCTTCTGCTCCAGAACTACGGCGCCAACCTCGCCATCCTGCTCGGGCTGGTCGCAGCCCTGAACCTGGCGGCCTACCTGGTGACCGCTGCTCGTCACCGACGCTCGGACGCCTCTACTTCGCCTTGAGCACGTCGATTACGAAGAACAGCGTCGCGTTCCCTGGAATCGCGGATCCGCTGCCCTGTGCGCCGTATCCGTAGGCCGGCGGGATCTCCAGCAGGACGCGACTGCCGACCTTCACCCCGGTCAGGCCTATTCTCCAACCTGGGATCAAGCCGCTCAGCGCACTGGTGAGGGGCGTCTTGGTGTAGCTCTCGTCGAAGGGGCTCTTCGCCTGGTAGGTCTCGCCGAGGTAGTTCACGGTGAGGGTGTCGATCGCTTTCACTGCTGGCCCGGTGCCGTTCTTGAGGATGACGCGCTGGACCGGGGTGGTGAGCGACGGCTTCGCGATGCCCGTCCAGTCCAGTCCCGCCGGCTTGCCCTTCTGCAAGATGACCTTCGGCAGCTTGCTGGGCGACGCTGTGTGTACGGCGGAATCTGAGGGTGTGGGCGATACGGTGGCCTTCTTCACGATGTCGGCAACCACCACCAGGCTGTCGTTGGCACCGATGCCCAGCTGCGGGTCGCCGGAGGAGGAGCCGAGCAGGTCGCTCGGGGTGGTCACTGCGACAACTCGGGAGCCGTACGTCGAGCCGGTGAGGAGCTTGGTGAACAGGGCACTGAGACTGCCGTTGTTCGGGATCGACTCAGGAGTCCCGTTGGTGTAGTCGCTGTAGGCGACCTTCTTGGTGGTGCCGTCGCCGATCCAGAGATAGGTGCTCACCGTGTCGCCGTCGGCCACCGTCGAGCCGGTGCCTTTGACCAGGGTGGTGACGCTGGTCGACGTCGGGGAGGCCACCGTCGTGTGCCAGGTCGCGCTCAGACTCTTGCCCACGTCGCCGCTGAACGAGACCGATGACAGCCCGGCCGCCGCGGTGACGCCGGCCGACTGTGCTGGCGCGGTGGCGCCCGCGTCCCCCGTCGAACTGCTACTACAGGCGGCGAGAGCCGGAATGAGGAGAACGGTGCCCAGGGCAGCCGAGGGGCGCCGGAATCGTCGAAGCACAGGTCGCACTTTCTTGTCGAGGAGCATGGCCACCCCACGCTAGCCGTCGACCCTGAGTAGGTGCTGTGTGCCGGCTCCCCCCTCGAGGAGTCCGTCGCCGGCGCGCTGTCGTCCTCATGTGCCCGGTGGTCAGACCGGACCCTCTGATCGGCGTGGAGGTCGGCGCTGCTCGCCTGGGGGTGAGGTCCTTGACGACGACTCGGCCGTCGTCGACGGCCAGAGCTCAGCCAAGGGTTTGCGCGAGCGAGACGATGATCTGCTCGGGACCGCGGACGTAGCACATCCGCCAGATGTCCTGGTACTCAGCGATGTCGCCGACCAAGTCGTAGCCCTTCGACCTGGCCATGTCCACGGCCGCCTGCAGGTCGCGGACTTCGAAGCAGATGTTGCACAGCCCCGGCTGGTTGGCGGGCTGAACCTGGCCTTCGAGTTCTTCGAGCGGACTGAGGAACTGGGAGAGCTCAAGCTTGGTCCCGCTATCGGGAGTCCGCAGCATCAGATTGAGGACGCTGGCGTCCCCTATCCCGATCACCGTGCTGACGAAATGGCCCTCGACGACTTGCGGCTCGCCCTCGGCCTCGAGGCCCAGCGCCTCGAAGAAGGTTCGCATTGCAGCCAGATCACGGACAGTGATGCCGACGTGGTCGAACCGCGGCAGCTGGGCCATGGACACCGCCTTCTTTGTGAGGAATGCGTGCCCGGACGCATGACCGGCTCGGGCGCGTCGATCTTGGCGACCGACGACCGGGATGACGCTGTATCGCGGCGAACTCGTCATAGGCTCCCTCAGTCTCGGCGGCGGCGCTTGCGGTACCCCATCTCCTCGCCGTCCTCGCACCCCCGGGTTGAGAAGTGAGCAAGCGCGAGAAGCCTCCCACGATGTCTGCCCTGAGCGGAGGACGAACGTCACTCCAGGCTGGGAAGCTGCGGCGATGTCGCAGGCCAGTGCGGTGAGATCCGCGACGGGGATCGTCGCCTGTTCGCCCTGGCGGTGGTTCTGAACCGTGAAACACCTTTGCCTGGTTGGCCCGACCGCGGGAGGTCAGGGGCCGCCTCGCCAGTGTTCGATGCGGTGGTGGTCTGGTGTGAAGCCGTTTCTCACTCCCCAGAGCACGGCCTGGGTGCGGCTGGCTGCGTCGATCTTGCGGTAGATGGTGCGGATGTAGGACTTCACGGTGTTAGGGCTCAGGTAGGTCTGGGCCGCGACCTCGGCGTTGCTCTTGCCTTGGGTGATCAGGGCCAGGATCTCCGCTTCGCGGTCGGTGAGTCCTTCCCGGCGTCCCGGCCAGTCGAGGCCACTGGGGCTTCCTTTTCTGCGTGGTGGGTCGCTGATCACGACGTCGCCGGCGTGTACCGCCTCGAGCGCAGAGACGAGGTCGCGCGCGGGCAGCGCCTTGGACAGGTAGCCGCACACGCCTTGCTCGCGTGCGCTTCGAATCAGGTCTTCGTGGAAGTTCCAGGTGTAGATCGCTACCCGCTGTGCGTGCGGATTCGCCACCAGCACGTTGATCTCTTCGTGGTCGGACTCCGGCTGGGCGAAAGAGTCGTACAGCACGACGTCGACGTCGTCTCGTACGGTGCGGCCGGTGTCAAGCTCAGCGATCACGACGCGGTCACGGTAGGGCTCGAGCATGTTGGCAACCCCGATGACGACAACGTCGTAGTCGTCGACGAGGGCTACTCGTACCGGCCGGCGATCATCGAGCATCGTCCGACCATACACCCTTAGGGGTGTAGTAAACCCACCTAAGGGGTGATGGTATTGCGTCAGTGAGCGCATCCGTCTCACCGTGGTCTCGGTCCGCAACGGCGTACGTCGACGACGTACCAACTAGAAGGGGCACTCATGCTCGGACTCATCATCAGCCTGATCGTCATCGGACTTGTCGCAGGCGCCATTGCGCGGCTCGTCATTCCGGGCAGGCAGCATCTGTCCATCCTCGCGACGATCGTGCTCGGCATCGTAGGGTCATTTGTCGGCGGCTTCCTCGGCTACCTGATCTTCCACAAGGACGCCAGTAGCGGTTTCCTCCAGCCCTCCGGCATCATCGGCTCGATCATCGGCTCGATCATTGTGCTGCTGGTCTACCTACGGGCAGGACACAGCAACACAGCCCGCGCTTAGGCGCCGCGTTGGGGCGGACCCCTCAGCGGCTCGCCTCGCGAGGTACGCGCAAGATCGGTTCAGGTACTCGGGGGGGACGTGAACCTCGGATCTTGTCCGGCTCGCGAGCGAGCGCCCCCACCCCGGAGAGATCCCGACTCGAACGTAGGGGGACTACGTGACGTCGGATCTCGCGGGGCGCGGGGCGCGGGGCGCGGGGCCACCGCCGGCTGGGAGTTCTCGGGGCGGCAGCTAGGTGACCTCGATCCGGGGGTTCGGAACCGGATACCGCGCGATTGCGATGACCCGGCGCGGACCCAGGCAACGGGCCGTCTCGACTGTGCGCCGGCTACGAGGAGGGCAGCGTGTTGTCGACGAACTCGTACAGGGGTTGGCCAGTGGTCTTGTCGACCTTCCCGAGCAGCCGGGCGCACACCAGGCCGTCGCCGTTGCCTGGTTGGTGGCCGATGCCATAGGTGTTGGCCGGATCATCGACGATGCCGGGCACGTGGTAGCCGAGTGCAGCCAGGTCGGCGACGGAGAGTAGATCGAATCCGCGAGGACAGCCGGTCGCCGGCGGTGCCGCGGAGGCGGGTGATCCGTGCAGGACGATGGACGTAACGGCTGCCGACAAGGCGGCAGTGACGAGAACTCGAGTCGCAACCATGTGGTGTCCCTTCATGACGGCAGCCGATCCGCCGTAGCCGAAATGAGTAGACCACCGTGAGCGGTCATGGGACCATTCGACGAAAGGCGAAGTCGGGAGGTGGGATGGCTGGCGCGATCACCCGGCGCGGGTTGGCAGCGATCCTGGAGGCGAGTCATTCCCAGAGCGGTCAGGGTGAGGACGATCTTCTCGAGTTGGCGACCGCCCTTGCAGCTGAGGCGGGTGCCGAGTCGGTGGCCTTCTTCGAGCTCGACCTGGTGGGATCCCAGGCGAGGTGGTACGTCGGAACCGACAGCGCCGACCTCGCCGCCAGCGGTTCGGAGGTCGACGAAGACTTCTGGCCGCTCTTCTGGTGCGGTGTGTGCTCCTACACCGAGCCAGGCACACCGTTCGCGTGGCCGCAGTCGAGGTATGCGGTGGCCTCGCCGACGCGGTTGCACGGATCGCGCCGCCGGTACGCCGCCACGGCGGACTTCGAGTACGACCGCCAGCGGGAGATGGGGGACTACGTCGTGGTGCCGCTCTCGTCGCCGTCCGGGAACACCCGACGCGTGCTGCTCAACCGGTCACCCGGAGACCTGCCCTTCTCGGAGTGGGATCACATGGCTCTGCGCCTGCTACAGCCGCACCTTGATGTGGCAGCGCAGCGTGCCCGCACCTGCACATCTGGTGCCCGGCTGCTTTCGCGGCGGGAGCTTCAGGTGATGACTCATGTCCGAGCCGGGCACGACAACCGGACGATCGCAGGCCTCCTGCACGTCCAGCCGAGCACTGTACGCAAGCATCTCGAGAACACGTATGTCCGTCTGGGCGTGCACAGCCGTACAGCGGCACTCGCTGTCGTGTTCGGCCCCGTGGCCGGTTCCGGAAATGAACTCTGGGCAGGGTCGTCGCTATAGCTGCGACCTGGTGCCGGCATCCTCGACGTCCCCCGTTTGCGAGATTCGTCCCGTATGGCCGCCCGAGTGGAGATGTCAGACGCAGACGGAGACGCCGTGCCGGCATAGCACCGACACGGCGTACGCGCTCAGTGAGCCCGGCGGGCGCGAAGGATCCCGAGCAGACCGTGGGACTCACCGTCGGGCCCGGCGCTGAACCAGACATCGGACCTTCGGCCGGCTGTCCCGTTGCCGGGCAGCAGGCCCCACAGCCCGTCGATGGCGATCGGCTTGCCGTGTGCGTTGCGGAGCGTCGCGATCACGCGACCTGTGTGTCGGTTCACGACGTGGATCCGGCCATTTCCAAAGTTCCCGACCAGCAGTTTGTGCGCGAAGGCTCCGAACCCGCGCGGCGCGATCGCCAGTCCCCACGGCGAGTCGAGAACGCCTCGGCGGACCAGCGGATGAAGGAACCGACCTCGGGACGTGAATACATTCACGAAGCCGTGGCCGTGGCCGGAGAGGTCGTCTTTGCGGGCGGCATCCTGCTTCGCATAGGTCACGTACACGCGTCGACCAAGGGCGGCGATGTTGAACGGCGCATACCCTTTCGGGATGGTGGCGCTCCGGAAGGCCCGGGGCATCGAGACCGCAGAGAAGTGGCTGTTGAAGACTTCCACCCGGTTCTGGTGGAAGTTCGTCGCCAGCAGGAAGTGCCTGCCACCCATCGTGTCCATCGTCAGTCCCTTGAAGACGGCGTGCGGAGTGTGCGCGACGAGGACGGCCTTGGTGGCGTCGTCGGTTGGGTTCCAGCCAGAGATGTCTCCGTCCTCGCCCGCGAAGATGAAGTTCGCCGGTCCCGACTTCGCGTGGGTCGACAGCGCGAATGCCTTGGTCGGGTTGTAGACCACCCCGGTCGGAGCGCCACCACCCGGGATCTTCACGACCAGGGGAACCTGGGTGACGGAACCGGTGCCACCCTTTGCGCCGGAGTACAGCGTGGAGGTGTTGGTGCCATTGTTGGACACCCAGAGCGGACTCGTCGGCGAGAAGGCAAGCCCCCAGGCGTTGACCAGGTTGGGATCGGTGATCTGGGCTACGCCGTGGGTGTCGGCGACCAGGTTGAGCTGGCGAAATTCGTTGCCGTGCAAGGGCACCAGCGGTTGGGCAGGGGTTCCTGCCTGGCTCACAGGGGTCGTCAGGGAGGTAACCACCCCAACGGCGCCAACCGCGGCAAGCGTCATCATCAACGAGCGGGATCTGGACAGAGTGGGCATCGCGCCTCCTGAGGCTCAGCCACGCGGCGCCGCACCGGCGCCGCCTACGTCGGGTACTACGGCGCCGTGCCGGCTTTGGTTCAACGCTCTGCCTCGGGGGCGCGCTGGCGACGACGAATGCGCCTCACGTGGTGAGCCGCAGGACCGCGGAGCCGGCGAGCGTGCGTACCTCGACCTCGGAGATGTCCGCGCGTGGCCAGCTCACGGAGCCCGTCACCGTGGACACGCCGCCGGCTACCACTTTCCAGGTTGCAGCGACCCGGGAGGTCGTCCCGGCCCTGTCGGTGACCACAAGCACGTACGTCTGCGGCTGGCGGCCATACGGGCCGGCCCTGTCGTAGGTGCAAAACAGGTCGATCTGCGTACCCCAGGGCTCGTCGGTCAATCGGGCCCGAGCCTGCACAGGCGTGTCGACGACGTCGGTCATGGCAACAGCGGCGACCTGGTGTTGCTGAGGCGGGACGGTGCGATCGACCGTGGCGACGACGAGCGGCGCGGCAACTGCAGCTGTGATGGCGACGGCGGCGCCTATCCACCGGTGCCTTCTTCGGCGATCATTCACTCTGGCCACCAACCCGGTCAGCAGCGTGACAGGCACCGGCTCATCGCGGACGTCGAAGTCTTCGGGGCGCACCTTGGCCAGCAGGCCAGGCAGTCCCGCAAGTTCGCGGACTGAACGCTGACACTCGTCGCAGCCATCGAGGTGGGTTCTGTATCTCGCGCGTTGCGTCGGGGACAGGGCGCCGACGACGTACGCAGCGTCGTCCTGGCAGAGCTCGTCGCTCATGTCCCCACCCCCGACTCCTGCAGAGCCAGACGCAGCGCGCGCAAGCCGTAGTGCAGCCTCGACTTCACTGTGCCTTCAGGGACATCAAGACGACGAGCAGTCTCGGCTATGGACCGGTCCCGGTAATAGCACTCGACCAGAACCGTACGATGATCTGGGCTGAGACTCCTCATCGCATCCGCGACCAGCCAGCCCTGCAACAACTCGTCGGTGGTGTCGAAAGACTCACTGATCGCGCGCGGTCCGGCGTCCTTGATCCGGGTCGCGTCCTCGACGGGGATCTCGTGTCGAGACCTCGTGCTGCGCCAGTCGTCGATGACGATGTTGTGGGCCACCCTGTAGAGCCATGCCCGGGCGGAGTCAGGCTCTCGCGACAGCACCGCGGGGTGACGCCAGGCGCGGAAGAGAGTCTCCTGAACGACGTCTTCGGCATGCCCACGGTTGCCGCGGGTCAGCCGCAAGCAATAGCTCCACAGCGCAGTCGCGTGCTGGTCGTGCAACGTGCGGATGAGATCTACCTCGCTGTCCGTGGCCCACCTCCACCCTGGACACGTAAGAGCAGCGGAGAAAGTTCACTCTCCTCGACCTTTCATACCGCAGGGGACGCGTGTACGCGTCAGCCGATCACCGATATCGAGGCTGATCCTGGTCCGGATCCGCTGGGACGACGTCGAGCAGCGGGTGCGTGGCGAGCTCGTCGATCGCCGAGGTGGCAGCCCCGATGCCGATCCAGTGCGGGTCGACGTCGTGGGCGACACACCAGTCGTGGTCGGCCGGCCAGACGAAGGCAGGGCCCGGCGGTTCCGCTAGCGGCTGGTCGGGGCGTGACAAGGCGGTGCCCCAGTCACCGACCTCCGAGAGACGTCCGTGGAAGAGGAAGTAGGCACGGTTCGGTACGACGACCTGCTGGCGCAGTTTGCCGGTGGGCGGGACGGGCGGCGCCAACCCAGGCAGGGCCGGTCCGGTCGGCAGGTCGACCATCCGTACGCCCACGTCTGCTGGGCTGTCTGAGAACCAGCCGTCCCACAGGCAGAAATAGCAGTCGTCAGGAGTCCGCGTATGGCGGCTCAGCACCTCCAGGACGGCAGCCAGCTGCGCACTCTCCGGCAGACCATCGCCGGTCTCGGCTTCGTTCTCGCTCTGCCCGGCGTACTCGGGATCGGGCAGCAGCCGCAGTCTCGCATAGGCCGGGAATCCGGCTGGTCCGAACGTGACCAGCCGGTCCCAGGGCGCGTCGCTGGTTGTGATCCAGCGCGCCGCGGACAGATCGGAACAGGGCGTGAGCGTCACACGGTGAGATCTTGCCAGAAGCCCCGGCCGCCAGGCCAAGGCTGATCAGTGCGGCCAGGTCCAGTTCGCCACCTCGGGGATGTCCTCGCCGTGGTCGCGAGTGTAGGTGCGGGCCCTCAGCCGGGCGTCCACCATCTCCTGGCGCAGGCCGGCGGTGCGTGCGCCGAGCCCAGGGACGCGATCCAGGACGTCCATCACGAGGTGGTACCGGTCGAGGTCGTTCAGCATCACCATGTCGAACGGGGTCGTCGTCGTGCCGTTCTCCTTGTATCCGCGGACGTGCATCTGCGCGTGGTTGTGGCGGCGGTAGGTGAGCCGGTGGATCAGCCAGGGGTAGCCGTGGAAGGCGAAGATCACCGGACGGTCCTCAGTGAAGAGGGTGTCGAACTCCTGGTCGGGCATGCCGTGCGGGTGCTCGGTCTCCGGCAGCAGCCGCATCAGGTCCACGACATTGACGAACCTCACGCGCAGGTCGGGGAGCCGCTCGCGGAGGATCGCCGCCGCGGCCAACGCCTCCAGGGTGGGGGTGTCACCGGCGCAGGCCAGGACGACGTCGGGAAGCGTGCCGGTGGCGTCGTTGTGGCCGGCCCAGTCCCAGAGGCCGACTCCGCGCGCGCAGTGCGCGTCGGCCTCGTCGACGGTCAGCCAGTCCGCCTGCGGCTGTTTCCCGGCGACGACGACGTTGACGTAGTGCCGTGAGCGCAGGCAGTGGTCGTACGTGCTCAGCAGCGTGTTCGCGTCGGGAGGCAGGTAGACCCGGACGATCTCGGGCTTCTTGTTCATCACCACGTCGAGGAAGCCGGGGTCCTGGTGGGTGGACCCGTTGTGGTCCTGGCGCCAAACGTGCGAGGAGAGGAGGTAGTTGAGGCTAGCCAGCGGACGCCGCCAGGGCACGTGGCTGCTGGCCTCCAGCCACTTGGCATGCTGGTTGAACATCGAGTCGACGATGTGGATGAACGCCTCGTAGCAGGTGAAGATGCCGTGCCGGCCGGTGACGAGATACCCCTCGAGCATCCCCTGGCACATGTGCTCCGACAGGACCTCGACCACTCGCCCGGTGCGGTCCAGCCGCTCGTCGAACTCGCCGACCTCGGACTGCCAGTCGCGCCCCGTGACATCCAGGATGTCCTGCAGCCGGTTGCTTGCCAGCTCGTCGGGTGCGAAGGCGAGGAAGTTCGTGGGGTTGTCCCGAACCACTTCCCTCAGCCACCCGCCGAGCACCCGGGTCGCCTCGTGTGACGTCTGGCCGGGCCGTTCGACCGGTACCCCGAAGTCTCGCCAGGGCGGTAGGTGCAGGTCTCGCAGGACCGTCCCGCCGTTGGAGACAGGGTTGGCACTCATCCGCCTGTCGCCTCGCGGCGACAGGGCAAGCAGCTCGCCAACCGGCGCGCCGCTCTCGTCGAACAGCTCCTCCGGCCGGTACGAATGCAGCCAGGCCTCCAGGACCTCCCGGTGCCTGTCGTCGGTCTTGGCGGCAGGAAGCGGTACCTGATGAGCCCTGAACGTGCCCTCGACCTGCACCCCGTCGACGATCGGCGGGCAGGTCCACCCCTTCGGCGTACGCAGCACGATCATCGGCCAGGCGGGGCGGGTGGCGTCGTTGCCGCCTCGGGCGCCGGACTGGATCTCGGCGATACGGTCCAGACAGTCCTGCAGCGTGGCCGCCATCGCCTGGTGGACTGCGGCCGGATCGTCGCCGGTGACGAAGCGCGGCTCGTAGCCGTAGCCGCGCATCAGCTGCGCCAGCTCACTCTGCGGTATCCGCGCCAGCACCGTGGGGTTGGCAATCTTGTACTCGTTCAGCGCGAGAATCGGGAGCACCGCCCCGTCGCGGGCCGGGTTGAGGAACTTGTTGCCGTGCCAGCTGGTGGCCAGCGGACCTGTCTCCGCCTCGCCGTCGCCCACGACGGCGAAGACGACCAGGTCAGGGTTGTCCAAGGCGGCGCCGTAGGCGTGCAGGAGTGAGTAGCCGAGCTCGCCGCCCTCGTGGAACGAGCCCGGTGTCTCGGGCGCGCAGTGACTCGGCACCCCGCCGGGGAACGAGAACTGCCGGAAGAACGCGTTCATACCCGCGACCGTCTGCGGGGTGTGGCTGTACAGCTCGGAGTACGTCCCCTCGAGCCACGCGCAGGCATTGGGCCCGGGCCCGCCGTGGCCGGGTCCGGCCACGAACACCGCGTCCAGATCCCGCTCGACGATCAACCGGTTCGCGTGGACGTACGTCAGGTTGAGCCCCGGCACAGTCCCGAAGTGGCCGAGTAGCCGTGGCTTGATGTGCTCCGCCGTCAGCGGCTCGCGTACCAGCGGGTTGGCGGTGAGGTAGATCTGGCCCACTGCCAGGTAGTTCGCAGCCCGCCACCATGCGTCCAGCTTCGTCAGGGTGTCGCGGTCCAGGGGCCCGCCCACCTCGCTCAAGGTGTATGGCACCGGGGCTACCGACTCGCCTGCGCCGGTCACCTCGTTGTCGGCGGCGGTGTCGCCGCCCATGCTCGCCAACTGCGTCATCAGCCGTCTCCAGAAGTGGTTGTGGGACCAGGACCGATACCCACAGTGACATCCGGTCTCGTACCGGGAGACAACCGGGTCAGGGGTATGCCGGAGCCGAGGCGGCCTCGCGGGTCAGGAGTCCGTCGGCTCAGCTCCGGCCGATCTGTCGTCGGCCGTCTCCTCGACCCAGTTGCGGTGCTGCTTCAGCGCCCAAGCGGCGCTCACCCGGCCGGTACGCATACCCCGGCGAGCCTCGGGATCGTTGATGGCTTGAACGATGTGTCCGCAGATCAACAGCCCGAGCCCGAGCGCGAACCAGTCGTGCGCGAGGGTCGCGCCGGTCCGCCAGGACAGGCGGGCCAGGTCGGGGTAGTACATCAGCACTCCCGACCCGAGCAGCACCACGATGGACCCGGCCGTCAAGGCGGCGTTCAGCTTCTGACCGGCGTTGAACTTCCCTACCCGGATCACGCCGTCGCGACGGCTTCCAGACCGCAGCCACGCCCAGTCGGCCGGGTGGAAACGGTTCAGCCTGCTCAGATCGGCCCGGTACGCCGCGAAACAGAGGCCGGCCACCAGGGGGACCGGCAGGGCGAAGCCGCTGTAGACATGAATGAGCTCGACCACACGGCGATGCCCGATCGGGACGCCGAGGAAGCCGTTGTAGAGCACGGCCGCCGTCGCGACGCAGACGAGCATGACGACGGTGAGCGTCCAGTGCACCGCACGCTCCGCCAGGCTGAACCGGCTGAGCTCCGGGGCGGGCGGCAGCGCTGGCTCCATCCGCGTCCCTACTCCCTGATCCGGCCGTCGATGTCGTAGCCGCGAGGCTCCCAGTAGCCCGGGATCTCGCCATGCGTGAGCTCGATACCCGACAACCACTTCGTACTCTTGTAGCCATAGTTATAGGAGACGTACATCCGAACCGGGCCGCCATGGTCGTGCGTCACGGGCGCTCCCAGCATCTGCAGCGCGACGAGGACCCCGGGCTGCCGCGCCTCGGTGAGGGTGAGGCTCTCGGTGTAGGTGCCGTCGAAGGAGCGGAAGCGCACCGCGGTCGCCCCGGCCGTCGGCCCTGCCAGGTCCAGCAGGCTGGAGAGCCGGACGCCGGACCACGGGACCTCGAGCACGCGCCAACCGGTCACGCACTGGAAGTCCTGGACCAGGCGGGTCTGCGGCATCGCCTGGAGGTCGGCCAGGGTGTACGACGCCCGCCGACCCACCATTCCCGACACCGTGAGACGGTACGACGCCGCCGAGGGGGAGGGCACCGAGCCTGCCACGGAGTAGTACCGGAAGGTGGCACCGAGCGGGAACAGGGCGATAAGACCTGTCGGGTCGTGCTCCTCGACCGGTGCCAGCAGGCGGGACAGCCTGCTCTGGAAGGCGTTGCCACCCACGACGCCGGTCGCGCCCAGGCCCAGCAGGCCCAACATGACCCGACGCCCGACCGGGGACCCGCCGGACGGCTCTGGTCCGCCGGTACCGGTCGTTGCGCTGTCAACGCTCATGGCTAACGGTCAGTCTGCCACCGCCTCAGGAACCTCGTCGACGCAGCCCGATCCCAGCCAAGGCGACACCGACCACGATGATCACCGGCCCGGCGACGCTCCAGAAGGTCGTATTGCTCATGGCGCTCCCCCCGAGCACTCCGACTCCCTGCAGAGTGAAGAGCAGACCGAGGGCCGCGAGAACCACCCCTGCGACCACGAGTCCGGATCTTCCCATCGGTCACGACCTCCCGTACGTGTGAATCGCCCTGCTTGTCAGGCGGTGCAGAGCTCGGCGGTGCGCTCGAGAACCGCTCTGCCGTCGGACTCCGAGCGCCTCCCCATCCCACAGGCCGCCGCGATGACGACCTCGCGGTCGAGCAGGTCGTCGATGGTGCCACGGATCTCGAGCTGGTCAGCCAGGGACTGGGACTCGTGCGCGAACCCGGCGGCGAACCGGACATCCTGCGGCAGGGCCAGGTCGCGCAGCGGCGCGTAGTACGCCGGGTCCCTCGTCGCCGGTTGGTCGGCCGCTGCGAACGGCGCGTGCAGGATGTCGAGAGGCCGACCTTCGGGCCAGCCACGCAGGACGGCATTCGCCAGCAGGACGAGCGGACCGACATCGGTCATCGTCCCCAAGGCGCGGTTGTTCATGTCGCCGAGACACAGGTGAACAGCGAACCGGGTTCCGACCGGCGATGCCGCGGCCAGACCTGTGATCGAGCGCGACAGCAGCTTGGCCAGCACCGGCCGGGCCGCCATCGGCGCCTTGGCCAGCAGCACCAGCTCGACGGGTACCTCGATCTGGAAGAGCGTGTCCGGCCCGGTGACCGCCTGGACACCCCGCAGCTCCGACAGGGTCGCCTCGGTGAAAGGGCGTCGGCTGCGCAACGCGCCCACCGGGCCGAGCGTGAACATGGCCAGGTCGAAGTCGCCAGGCACTCCCTGCTGGAAGGCGAGATCGGCGCGGCCGTACGCCGTCGTGGCGCGCACGAACTCCGGGAAGCTGTGGCGCACCGCGTCGACGTGACCGAAGTCGAGGGACGCGCCGTAGAGCCGGTGTCCCTTGCGGATCGTCATCACCGGCGTCTTGTCGTAGTCCGACCAGTCGCCGGGCTTTCTGAGCTGTAGATCGGGGTGGTCTCGTAGACCCTCGATGATCGAGATCACCCAGTTGCGCCGCTCGCCGGTCTCTCCGTCGGGCAGGCTGCGTAGGAACGGGCCCAGGATCTCCAGGGCGCTCGACATCGCCGCCTCCGCCGACGTTCCGGGCAGGCTGCCCACGAGGTGCGCCTCGCGGTCGGTCATGAGGACTCCTCCGACGATGGGTGGGCTCGAAGCGACCCTATCGCTGATGCTTCAGCGGTGAGGGGGTGCCCGGGCCCTTGTTGCGATAAAGTCGCAACTGCAACCGGGCGGCAATATGAGTCCGACGGAACCGACTGGGAGGGCACATGACTGACGTGGTTACCGCAGACACGGACGTCCGGATCCCGGCACACGCCGCTGTCGACGTCGGGGGATCCCCCCTCACCCGCTTCCGTCGCAGCCTCAACCCGGGGGACTGGTCGACGCTGGGTGGGATGTATGGGTTCATCCTGCTGCTCCATGTCGTCGGTTTCGCGATCCTGCTCGGGTTCGTCGTCCCCCAACATTTGTCCATCGGCGGCGACCATGCGGTCTTCACGGTCGGCGTCGGCGTGCTGGCGTACACCTTCGGCCTACGGCACGCGTTCGACGCCGACCATATCGCCGCGGTCGACAACACGACCCGCAAGCTGTTGGCCGACAATGTGGAAGCGGTCGACACTCCGCGCAAGCCGCTCTCGGTGGGCTTCTGGTTCTCCCTCGGCCACTCCACGATCGTCTTCATGCTCGCGTTGCTCCTCTCAGTTGGCGTGAAGGCGCTGGCCGGCCCGGTGGAGAACGACAACTCGAACCTGCACTCGATCACCGGGGTCGTCGGCGCGTCGGTCTCGGGTGTCTTCCTCTGGATCCTCGGGATCCTGAACCTCGCCGTGCTGATCGGCATCATCAAGGTCTTCCGCGAGATGCGCAGCGGCGTCTACAACGAGAAGGAGCTGGAGGCTCAGCTCAACAAGCGTGGCTTCATGAACCGCTTCCTCAACGGGCTAACGAAGTCGGTCCGCAAGCCCTGGCACATCTACCCGATCGGCGTGCTCTTCGGTCTGGGCTTCGACACCGCGACCGAGGTGGGGTTGCTGGTGCTGGCCGGAGGTGCCGCCGCACTCAACCTGCCGTTCTACTCGATCCTGGTGCTGCCGATTCTCTTCGCCGCGGGGATGTGCCTGGCGGACACCACCGACGGTGTGTTCATGAACGCGGCGTACGGCTGGGCGTTCGCCAAGCCGGTACGGAAGGTCTTCTACAACATCACGATCACGGCCATCTCGATCATGGTGGCGCTGATCATCGGCACGATCGAGCTGGTCGGGGTGCTCGCGAACCAGGCCAAGATCACCACCGGTCCCATTGCTGCGATCGCCTCCATCCCGCTCGACTACGCCGGCTACGGCATCGTCGGGCTGTTCGTCATCGCCTGGATCGTCGCCCTGGCGGTGTGGCGGTTCGGTCGGATCGAGCAGCGCTGGTCACAGCACCTCGCCCCCTGAGGCGGTACCCGTCAGGCCGGGATCGGAGCGCGGTCAATCTGCGAGGACCAGCCCCACGGGCACGTGATCGGGCCTACTGTCGGCAGATGGAGATCACGATCCGTCACAACCCGGGCTTCGCCGTCGCACGGTGCATGCTGGCGCCCGGCGAGACCGTCCGCGCGGAGTCCGGCGCCATGATGGCCACATCAGCCGGTGTCGTCATCGCGGCCAAGGCGGCCGGGGGGTTCATGAAGTCGCTGAAGCGCAGCGTCCTCGGCGGGGAGTCGTTCTTCATCACGTCCTACACGGCTCCACCCAGTGGCGGCTGGGTCGACTGTGCGGCCCGGCTGCCGGGCGACGCCGTCGGGCTTCCCGTCTCCGACGGGCTCAACATCACCAGGGGCAGCTACCTGTGCTCCGACGGCAGTGTCGAGATCGACACCGCGTGGGGTGGCTTCAAGAACCTCGCCGGCGGAGAGGGTGGGTTCCTCGTCCGCGCGTCCGGACAGGGCCAGGTGGTCCTCGCGGCGTATGGCGCCATCGACGCGCTGGACCTCGGACCGAGCGACTCGATGGTCGTCGACTCGGGTCATATGGTCGCCTGGGACAACGGCGTGCAGACCCAGCTGCGGCGGGCGGCCGCGGGCGGTCTGATCCAGTCCGCCAAGAGCGGTGAGGGCCTCGTCTTCGACGTCCAGGGTCCGGGCCGGATCTGGACCCAGTCGCGCAACCCCGCGGAGTTCATCGCGTGGCTGACGAACGTGCTGCCGTTCTCGACCGACAGAGGCTAGCCGGCGGCCGCGTGCAGTAGGCGGCCCGCCGACTGGAGGCCGTCGAACGACGCCCAGCGACTCGGTCCGGGCTCGAATGGCGGCGCACACGAAATGGGTGGATCATGGTGCCCGACCAACCACCCCGCGCTCTAGCCGGCTCAGGGGATCCCCCATCATCATGATCATCAAGGCGGTCTCATGCCCTCGCGCAAGCGAACTCTCGGTCTCTCCGTGGCGGCTCTCATCGGTGCGGGTGCCCTCGTCGGCGGCTACGTGGTCGCCGAGTCGTTCAGCTCAGGCGACGCATCCCGTCCCGGCGACAACTTGGCCGTCGGCGCCAACGGCAAGGGTGCCTCCGGTGCAGCCCGAGGGCAGGCGCTCGCGGATACGCTCAAGGAGCACCCGAGCCTTGCCAGCCACCGGATGCCGCTGGCCTACGTAGCGGAGAAGCTCGACCAGTCGGGTGGCGAGGCGAGTGGGGAGATTCTCAACGGACCCGCCCAGGAGTCCTACGACCAGCGCGCCTATCCGCACGCCTTCGTCGGCACCGCTCGGCGCGTCGCAGCGGCGAACGCGTACACGCGGGCCAGCGCGCGGGCCCGGACGCAGGCCGGCCAGCTCGTGCTCAGACGAGCCCAGGGAACTGCCAACGTGCGCACCTGGAAATCGCTCGGGCCGCAGGGGGGACTGCAGTCCCGGTTGACGACCTACACCGGCACCCCGGCGATCGTCTCCGGTCGCACCACGTCGATGGCGATCGAGAAACCGTGTTCGGTGACGCGGTGCACGTTGTTCGTCGGCACGGCAGGCGGAGGTGTGTGGAGGACGACCAGCGCGCTGGCGGCGACACCGCGATGGCGCCCGATCGGACAGGACATCCCCTCGAACGCGATCGGCACCGTGTACCTGTCGCCCAACGGAGACCTTTACGTCGGCACTGGTGAGGCCAACGGCTCGTCGGACTCCGAAGCCGGTGTGGGTCTGTACAGGTCCAGCGACGGCGGGAAGACGTTCGCCAAGGTCGACACCTTTGTCCACAGCCACGACTTCACCCTCAACAGGTCCATCTCATCGATCGTGGTGGCTCGGAACGACCCCCGCCACCTTTTCCTCGGCACAGCGGTCGGCCGCCACGGGTCGTCGTCCGTCAACGGCGGCCGGTTCACGGCGCCCGGCTCGGCAAAGGTCGGTCTCTACGAGAGCCGCGACGGCGGACGGTCCTGGCACCTGTCGTTGAGTGAGAACTCCGACGTAGTGGACCCGCGGTCGCCAAATGGAAGCGACTTCTTCCGGGGCGGAATCTCCAAGATCGTCGCCGACCCGTCCCACGCCGGCGTCGTGTACGCCTCGATGTTCGACTACGGCCTGTTCCGCCGGGCTGGACACGGTCCCTGGCAGCAGATCTACACGATCAAGACGCCCGGCTCCGAAGCGACGACGCTGAGTAACCGAGTCGAGTTCGCCGTCGCCACCCTGCCCGACGGGCACACCCGGATCTACCTCGGGGACTCCACCTACTACGACAACACCACTGCCGGGTTCCTACGCACCGACGACGCGACACGCGGCCGTCCGACCTGGGTCACCCTGTCGAACCCCCACCCGGGCACCCCCGGATACGGCTCGTACAACTTCTGTGAGGCCCAGTGCTACTACGACATGGTCGTCGCCACGCCTCCCCAGCGCCCGGCACAGGTCTTCTTGTCAGGCTCGATGAACTACAACGAGCTCGCGGTGTTCGGCGGGCCGGGCGACTCGAACGGTCGCGCTGTCGTCCGCTCGGTCGACAAGGGTCGGCACTTCACCGATATGACCAACGATGCCCAACCGCATCCCCATGGCCTGCATCCGGACCACCATGCCCTGGTGTTCGTCCCCGGGTCGAAGGGCGAGACGTTCTTCACCGCGTCGGACGGCGGCATCGTGCGGCAGAGCGGGCCGTTCGTGGACACCAGCTCCCAGTGCGCCGCACGCGGCTTGTCGGGCACCGAGCTCAGTGACTGCCGGCAGTACCTGTCGGCCATCCCCACCAAGAACGACGCCGTCAACACCGGGCTCGGGACCTTGCAGTTCCAGAGCGTCAGCGTCGACGGGCACGTGCTGCAGGGCGGTACCCAGGACAACGGCACCTGGGAGAGTGACGCCAGCCAGGGGTGGACGGAGACCGTGGGCGGCGACGGCGGGCAGTCCGCCTTCAACGCGGCGAACCCAGCGATCCGCTACCACTCCTACTACGCGCCTCAGCACGACGTGAGCTTCCACAGTGGAGGCGCGACCAGCTGGGACTGGATCAGCGACCGCCTGCTGGCCTCCGGTGAGAGCGGATCGTTCTACACGCCCTTCACCGCCGACCCGGTCGTCGCCGGGACGGTTTTCGACGGCCTCCAGCACATCTGGCGGTCGACCGACAACGGCGGCAAGGAAGCCTTCCTCAACAAGTACTGCAACGAACTCACCGGGGACTACGGAAATCGCCCGCACGCCTGTGGTGACTTCGTGCCGATGGGAGGTGCCGCGGGCGACCTCTCCGGCGGCGACCCGGCCAACTACGTCGTCGCCGTCGACCGCGCTCCGAGCGACCGGTCGACCATGTGGGCGGCGACGCGCTATGGCCATGTCTATTTCTCCGCCAACGCCAACGCGCACGAAGCCTCGGCTGTCAGCTACCAGCGGGTCGACGAGGCGCTCGGACTGCCTCAGCGGTTCGTATCCGGTATCGCCATCGACCCGCGCAACCCCGACCACGTGTTCATCTCGTACTCCGGCTACTCGGCGTATTCACCGGGTGGTCACGTCTACGAGGTGCGGTGGAACCCCGCTACCGGCAAGGGGCACGCCCGCGACCTGAGCTTCGACCTCGGAGACCAGCCCGTCACGGACATCGTCTTGGTGCCAGCCACGGGCACCCTGTTCGTGTCCACCGACTTCGGGGTGCTGACCCGCACCGTCGACAGCCACGCCTGGGTCGCGACCCAGGGACTGCCCAAGGTGGCGGTTTACGGCCTCACCCTGGACGAATCGGGTAATGAGCTCTTCGCCGCGACGCACGGAAGGGGGATCTGGAAACTTCCACTGAAATGACGTCCGCCCCCCAGCCGTACGCTGCCGAGGTCAAAGGCGCATAGCCGAATCCCGCTATTCCTGATATTTCACGCCAAGAAATGTAGCGCATCGCGATGTCTTCGTGCGCCAGGCGCGTCGGGGCAATACGCCAGGGTGAGGCCTCCGAATAACAGAGCATGACTCCTCACATCGATGAGGACGTGAATGCCTGGGAGGGCTGTCATGGATGACACCAGTAGAAGAAGGTTCCTGGCTGTCGCCGGCGCCGGCGTCGCCGCCGGAACCGTCGCAGTGACGACGGGGACGGCGTCGGCCGCTGAGGCCAGCCGCAAGCCCGACGCTGCCAAGGAGAGCGTCGTGGCCTATATCAAGGATCATCGCTCCACCGAGCTCCGGCTACTGGTCGGTGAGCGCGAGGTCATCGTGCGCGACCGCGACCTGGTCAACCGCATCCTCAACGCGGCGGGGGGCAACTGACATGTCCTCGCACCGCGAAGCACCGGAGATCGCCAAGGACCCGGTTGCCGACGGCACCGACGTCTACGCCTTCGTCAGCCCCAAGCGACCGGACTCCGTCACCCTGATCGCCAATTTCATCCCGCTCCAGCAGCCCGACGGAGGTCCCAACTTCTACGAGTTCGGGGACGACGTCCGCTATGAGATCCACGTGGCGAACAAGGGTCACGCCACGGCCGACATCACCTACCGGTTCCAGTTCACCACCACGATCCGTGACCCCAAGACCTTCCTCTACAACACCGGCCAGATCACGGACATCAGCGACACCACCTGGAATCGGCCGCAGACCTACACGGTCACGATGATCCAGAACGGCAATGCCAGGGTCCTCGCCAGGAACCTGAAGTGCCCCCCGGTGAACGTGGGCACGCGCAGCACGCCGGATTACGCCAAGCTGTCGGCGCAGGCCGTGCACGACATGGGCAGCCGCAAGGTGTTCGCCGGACAGCGCGCGGATGCCTTCCACGTCGACCTGGGCAGCATCTTCGACCTGGGGGCGCTGCGTCCCTTCAACGACGTGCACCTGATCTCGATGCCGGTCATGAACGGTGTCAACGCCGTGCAGTCCTACAACGTGCACTCGATCGCCCTCCAGGTCCCCATCAAGGAGCTCACCCGCAACCACGACATGCCCACGCACCAGTCGCATCCCGGCGCGGTGATCGGTGTCTGGGCCACCGCGAGCCGCCGCAAGTCGCGGATCTTCGACAACGAGACCGGCACCTATGTCAAAACCGGCCCATGGGAGCAGGTCTCCCGGCTCGCCAACCCGCTGTTCAACGAGGTCATCGTGCCGATGGCCGAGAAGGACGAGTGGAACGCCCGGCCGCCGAGTGGTGACAGCCGCTACGCCAAGTACGTGAACCACCCCGAGCTCGCCGGGCTGCTCCCGGTGCTGTACCCGGGGGTGTTCCCGAACCTGCAGGCATACACGAAGGCCCGCGCCGACCTCCACGCGATCCTGCTCACCGGGATCCCGAGGGGCGTGGTGCGGGGCTTCCAGAACTACACCGGCCCGGTCGAGGCGGACCTGCTCCGGCTCAACGTCGCGATCCCGCCGTCGGCGTCACCGAACAACCTCGGCGTGGTCGGCGGCGACCTTGCCGGCTTCCCGAACGGACGCCGCGTCGACGATGACGTGGTGACGATCGAGCTGCGTGCCATCGCGGGTCTCACCATCCCGCTCGTCGACACGTACACACCGGACGGCGCGGCGGCGGCCATCGACGACGGGACGACGAACACGAACGCGGCCGCCCGGGTGTACTTCCCGTACCTCGGGCTTCCCGGTGGCGGATACCAGACGATGCCTGGCACCACCCAGGCGTCATGACCGCGGGCGTGTCGGCCGAGAACCCGTTCGCCGGGCAAGGATCGGTCCTGCTCGACATCGGGGACGACATCGGGGCACTCGTTGTCACGATGCCCGCCGCGATGGAGGGGGTGGAGGTCGAGATCCGACCGCAGTCCGCTCACGTCCACCACGACGGACATCACCATGAGGGGCACCACCACCACCCGCATGTCGCCGTGGTGAACCGCCCGGTCCAGGATGGTCAGGTGCCGTCGCTGGTGTTCCCCGAGCTGGTGGAAGGTCGCTACCAGCTCTACGAGAAGGGCGGTCACGACGTACGCCTCACGGTCGATGTCGTCGGTGGCGAAGTTGCCACCACGGCCTGGCCACGGTGACTCCCGCGAAGGAGGGCGTGCACACTGGCGGGTGATGAGTGACGGGCTGAGCCGCCGCGGTTTCGTGGCCTTCGCTGGGAGCTTGCTGCTGAGCGGCTGCTCGGCGGCATCGACCTCGACCACGGTTGAGACGGCCCGGCCCACCGAGCGGCCCAGCTCGTCACGACGACTCCCGGTGACATCAGGCCCACCCCCGACCACGTCGGGGGTGGGCCTGCCCGATGTCACCCGCTGGCATCCGAGCAGCAACGACGTCTCACCGGCCGCGAAGCTGGCCGCTGTCCGCCTCATCGAGGCGGAAGGCAACCGAGCCCGCTCAGCACTGCAGGTCGTGGACGCGCAGTACGGCGGCATCTTGACCGACGCGGCGAGCGTCTTGGTCGTCTGCCGGTCCTGGCACCCCACCACCTCCGGCGAGGTCGGCCGGGGCGGCTCGACGTACGACGTGCGCTTGAGCCGTTCGAGCCGCGGTTGGGAGGTGACGGCTGTGCATCCCTCGCACCCAGGGGCGCCGGCCTTCAGCCACACGACAGCGGCACGCCGGGTGCTCGCCAGCCCACGGATCGACCTACCGCCGGCGGCTCGACGCGACATCCTCTCCGGGCATGTCCACGACAGCGTCCTGGCCGCGATGCTGCAGCTGTCCGACTCATACGACATCGGGGTCAGCGTGGTGCGTTCCGGGCATCCGATCTACGTCTTCGGCACCAACCGGCTCAGCGACCATCCGCAGGGTCGGGCATTCGACACGTGGCGCATCAACGGCCGGATGGTCGTCGACCGCGATACCCCTCGGGGCCTGGTCACCGGCTACATGGAGGCAGCGGCTGCTGCGGGCTCCTACAATGTCGGCGGTCCGTATCTGCTCGGCTCGGCACCGCAGTACTTCAGTGACAACACCCATCACGACCACGTCCACGCGGGTTTCGTGACCTGACCTGTGCCGGCCGCTACCACCCGTCCTGGCCTAGGCTTCGCGTATGCCGCAGATGAGGATCCACGAGGCCGCCGAGCTGTTGGGCGTGAGCGACGACACCGTGCGTCGATGGATCGACAACGGGTCGCTGACCTCCGTCGCCGACCCGTCCGGCCGGATGGTGGTGGACGGGTACGAGCTCGCGCTCTTCGCCCGCAACAGATCAGCCGCACCTAGCCAGGCCGGTTCCGCCAGCTCGGCCCGCAACCGCTTCGTCGGCCTCGTCACCGACATCCGGATGGACGAGGTGATGGCCCAGGTGGAGCTTCACTGCGGCCCCTTCCGGGTGGTGTCCCTGATCAGCAGCGAGGCCGTTCGCGAGCTCGGTCTCGAGCTCGGATCCGTTGCCGTCGCCGTCGTCAAGGCGACGAACGTGGTCGTCGAGACACCACTGGGTAAGTCCTGAGCCGATGACGACCCTCGGATTGCCCCGCGGCAGCATCCTCGGCACCCGGGTCCAGCGGTTGGAGGATCCCGGCTTCCTCACCACAGGCGCCGTGTACACCGACGACATCGTGGACGACCGCCTCGCCCGGGCGGTCCGGGTCACATTCGTGCGGTCGCCGCTCGCCCACGCCACCGTTACCTCCATCGACATCAGTGCCGCCCTCGCAGCCGAGGGATGCGTCGGGGTCGTCACCGCCGGCGACCTGACCGACATCCCCTCGCCGGCCCCGGCGTTCGCCATGTATCCCGAGCAGATGGGGCTCCCGCTGCTCGCTTCGGGGACCGTCCGCTACGTCGGCGAACCGGTCGCCGCGGTGCTCACCGACGGTCGGTACGACGGCGAGGACATCGCCGAGCTCGTCGAGGTCGGCTACGACCCGCTTCCCGCTGTCGTCGACCCGGTTCTGGCCCTGACCAGCGAGACCCTGCTCTTTCCCGGCGCCGGGACCAACGTGGCGTACGAGATGGCACCGGATCCCGAGCGTGACGACATCTTCTCCGACTGCGAGGTCGTGGCCACGCGGACCATCGTCAACCAACGGGTCGCGGTCGCGCCGCTCGAGGTTCGGGCCGCTGCCGCGGTCTGGGAGGAGGACGGCAGGCTGACCACGTGGATCCCCAACCAGGGAGCGCAGGGCACCCAGTCCTCGGTTGCCCGTCTGCTCGGTCTGGACGTTTCGCAGGTGCATGTGATCACGCCGGCGGTGGGCGGTGCGTTCGGTGCGAAGTTCGGCGCCGACCCCGAGGCGGCCTTGGTGGGATGGATCGCTCGTCGATTCGGCCGTCCGGCGACGTGGGTGGAGACTCGCTCTGACAACCTGGTCGCCATGACCCATGGCCGCGGCCAGGTCCAGACGGTGACGATCGGTGGCAGCCGCACCGGCCGGGTCACCGCCTACCGTCTGGACATCGTGCAGGACAGCGGCGCCTACCCTCGCATCGGAGCCCTGCTACCGACGCTCACCCAGCTGATGGCACCTGGGGTGTACGACATCGACAACCTGCAGACCTCGTTCAGGAGCGTTGTCACGACGACGACCCCTGTCGGTGCCTATCGGGGTGCCGGTCGGCCGGAGGCGACGGCTGCCATCGAGCGGGCGATGGACCTGTTCGCGGCCGAGATCGGGATGGACCCGGCAGACGTGCGCCGGCTCAACCTGCTTCCAGCGTTCACCGAGCCGTTCCGGAGCAGCACCGGAGCCATCTACGACTCGGGCAACTACCCGATGGCCCTCGATACGGTGCTCGCAGCAGCCGACTACCCGAGCCTGCGCGCCGAGCAGGCGTCACGCAGGGAGCGCGGCGACGTCAGACAGCTGGGTATCGGCGTCTCGGTGTACGTCGAGATCACCGGTGGCGGGAGCGAGGCCGGCGCCCCGAAGGAGAACGCCACCGTCGAGGTCCACCCGGACGGAACGGCGAGCATTCTCACCGGCACCTCCCCTCACGGCCAGGGCCACGAGACGGTGTGGGCGATGCTCGTCAGCAACGAGCTCGGGATCGAGATGGACAAGATCACGGTGCGATGGGGCGATACCGACCTCGTCCTCAGGGGCGGTGGCACCGGGGGCTCCCGGAGTCTTCAGCAAGGCGGGGCGGCTGTCAGGCAGGCGTCGCTCGAGCTGGTCGACCTGGCCAAGTCCAGGGCGGCAGCCCAGCTGGAGGTGTCCGCTGACGACCTGGTGGTGGACCATGGCCGTGCGGGGCTGATGGTCACCGGCGTACCGGGGTCGGGTGTCACGTTCGCGGCGCTGGCGGCCATGGAGCCGCTGCTGGTGCACACGATCTTCTCGGCGCCCGGAGCGACGTACCCCTTCGGTGCGCATGTCGCGGTGGTGGAGGTGGACGTCGAGACCGGCAAGGCCGAGCTGATGCGGCTGATCGCCCTGGACGACGCGGGCGTGGTGGTCAACCCGCTCATCGCCGAGGGACAACGCCACGGCGGCCTCGCACAGGGAGCCGCGCAGGCTCTGCTCGAGGAGGTCCTGTACGACGAGGACGGGAACCCGACGACGACGACGTTGGCGGCCTACCCCTTCGTATCCGCGACCGAGCTGCCGAGCTTCGAGCTCGTCACGACCGAGACCCCGACCACCTACAACCCCCTCGGCGCGAAGGGCATCGGTGAGGCCGGGACGATCGGCTCCACCCCGGCCGTCCAGAGCGCCGTCGTCGACGCTGTCGCCCATCTCGGCGTCCGGCACGTCGACATGCCGACGACCTCGATGCGGATATGGGCGGCGATCAACGCCGCGGCAGCCGACAAGGAGACGACCGACTGATGCAGGTGTCCATCACGGTGAACTCGGTACGTCGTCGAGACGACGTCGAGCCGCGGATGATGCTCGCGCACTACCTGCGCGACGTGTGCGGACTCCGGGCGACCAACATCGGCTGCGACACGACCTCCTGCGGTGCTTGTACCGTCACCGTCGATGGCGAGTCGGTGAAGTCCTGCACGGTGCTCGCCGTCCAGACCGACGGTGGAACAGTGACGACCCTCGAGGGACTGGCGGCGTCCGTCGGACTGGGGCCGGACGAGCTCCATCCGGTCCAGGCCGCTTTCCGCGCCGAGCACGGACTGCAGTGTGGTTTCTGCACGCCGGGCATGGTGATGGCCGCGGTGGGGCTGCTTGCCGAGAACCCGCACCCGACGGAGCCTGAGGTGCGCGAAGGGCTCGAAGGAAACCTCTGCCGCTGCACCGGCTACCACAACATCGTCCGAGCGGTGCTCACCGCCGCCGATGCCATGGGTCCGGGAGGGGACGCGTGATCACGGCGACCTTCGAGTACGTACGAGCGGAGTCCGTCGACGACGCCGTGGCCAAGCTCGCCGAGCTCGGCGACGAGGCGAAGCTGCTGGCCGGGGGGCATTCGCTGCTGCCGATGATGAAGCTACGACTCGCGTTCCCGGCGGTCCTCGTCGACGTCCGTCCGCTCGCCGACCTCTCCTATGTGCGAGTCGACGGCGAGTCGGTGGCGGTCGGGGCGCTGACCCGGCACTGCGACCTGGTGTCGTCGGCGGTGCTGAGGGCCGAGGCCCCACTGCTCGGCGCAGTCGCCGCCCACGTGGGCGATCCCCAGATCCGGCACCGAGGCACGATCGGCGGGTCGCTGTCGCACGCCGACCCCGCCGCCGACCTTCCCGCCGCGGTGCTCGCCAGCGACGCCACTCTCGTCGTCCAGGGACCTGGCGTACGTCGCCAGGTGGCGGCCGCGGACTTCTTCGTCGGCTACTTCGAGACCGCGATGGCCGCTGACGAGATGCTGGTGGAGATCCGGCTGCCCCGGACCGGCGCGACGCCCTGGCATTACGAGAAGTTCACCCGCCGGGCCAACGACTGGGCGGTCGTCGCCGTGGCCACGGTCGACACCCGCGTCGCGATCGCCAACATGGGCAGTACCCCGCTTCGCGCCACGGCCACCGAAGAGGCCCTCGCTGCCGGCGCATCGGTTGCTGAGGCCGCGTCCCTCGCCGCCGAGGGAACGGACCCAGTTGAGGACATGAACGCCGACCGGGCCTACCGCCGCCACCTGGCACGGGTCCTCACCCGTCGAGCCCTCGCCGCCACGCGCTGACCTATCGGCCCTCGCACCGGGGGGGTCCGGGGCCGGTTCGGCTCGAGGCAGTCTCACCGCCGCGGGCCGAGGTCGCGCCGCTCGGGCTACGTGTGACCCGGATCCGTCGAGTCGACGGGTAGGCCGGCACCGTCGATCCGGGGTCCGCGAGGTCGCAGCTGCGCCGCTGCGGCCCCCAAATCAACAAAACGCTGAAGATGCGATGGACGCGAGCCTCTCCTGGGACGAGAGTGGAACTCTCCACCGCCAGACGTGAGGAATGTCGCCATGCAAGTTCCCGCCCCGTTCGACTACGAGCGGGCCACCAGCGTGGACCACGCGATCGGGCTGCTCGAGCGGCTCGGCGAGGAGGCGAGGCTGGTCGCCGGCGGCCACAGCCTGCTGCCGATGATGAAGCTCCGCCTCGTCAACCTCGAGTACGTCATCGACATCAACGGGCTGCATGACGAGCTCGGGTACATCCGGATCGGTCCGGACGAGGTGCGTATCGGCGCCATGACCCGCCACCGGGAGCTGCTCGAGTCAGCCGGACTCGTCGCTGCCTTCCCGATCTTCGCCGATGCCGAGCGGGTGATCGCCGACCCGGTCGTGCGCAACCGCGGCACCATCGGCGGCTCGCTGTGCCAGGCCGACCCGTCCGAGGACCTGTCCGCCGTGTGCACGACCCTCGATGCCAGCTGTGTGATCCGCGGCTCGGCGGGCGAGCGGGTCGTCAGCATGGAGGACTTCTACCGCGGTCCCTACGAGACCGCCGTCGAGCACGACGAGATGCTCACCGAAATACGCATCCCGGTGCGACGAGGCGGCTCGAGCGCCTACGCGAAGGTCGAACGCCGGGCCGGAGACTGGGCTGTGACCTCCGCCGGGGCCGCGGTCTGGATGGACGGCGGCGTGATCTCCGACGCCCGGGTCGGCCTCGCCGCCGCCGGCCCCAACACGACAGGCATCCCCGCCATCTCGGCGGCGCTTCGCGGGCAGCCGCCCTCGGAGGAGCTGTTCGCGCGTGCCGGTGCTATCGCTGCCGAGACCTGCTCCCCTACCACCGATAACCGCGGGACCGCCGCCTACAAGCGGCACCTTGCCGACGAGCTGACCCGCCGCACGTTGCGGCGTTCGGTCGAACGCATCCAGGCCGGGCCCGACGCCCGTAACGACACAGAGAGGGCCGGCTGACATGCAGGTATCGATGACGGTCAACGGTGAGGCGGTCACCCGCGAGGTCGAGGGGCGGATGCTGCTCGTCCACTTCCTGCGCGACGAGCTCAGCCTGACCGGCACCCACTGGGGCTGCGACACGAGCAACTGCGGTACGTGCGTGGCATGGCTCGACGGCGAGCCGGTCAAGACGTGCACCGTGCTGGCGGCGATGGCCGGCGGCCACGAGGTCACCACGGTGGAGGGACTCGAGGTCGACGGGGTGCTCGACCCGATCCAGGAGGGCTTCATCCAGTGTCACGGCCTGCAGTGCGGGTTCTGCACGCCGGGGATGCTGATGACCGCGCGTGCTCTCCTCGACCGCGATCCCGATCCCAGCGAGGACACCATCCGGGAGGCGATCTCGGGACAGATCTGCCGTTGTACCGGCTACACGACCATCGTGCGGTCGGTCCAGTGGGCCGCCGCTCACCAGGCCGCGGAACGAGCCGCACAGGAGTCGGCGGACGCCGAGACCGTCGGGAGCACGCTATGACCCTGATGGACGAGCGCGAGGATCTCGACCACGCCGACAACGACCTGAAGCCGCTCGGCCACGGTCGGATGCTCCGCAAGGAGGACCCCCGGTTCGTGCGCGGCCTGGGGCAGTACTGCGACGACGTGCAGCTGCCGGGAATGCTCCACCTGGCGATCCTCCGCGCGCCGATGGCGCATGCTCGGCTCGTCAGTATCGACACGACCGCTGCCCAGGCGCATCCGAAGGTGAAGGCCGTCGTGACGGGCGCGATGCTCGCCGAGAAGGGCCTGGCGTGGATGCCGACGCTGTCCAACGACGTGCAGGCGGTGCTGGTCACCGACAAGGTGAGGTTCCAGGGCCAGGAGGTGGCCTTCGTGGTCGCCGAGGACCGCTACTCGGCCCGTGACGCTCTCGAGCTGATCGACGTGGAGTACGACGTGCTGCCTGCTGTCGTCGACGTGCGCAAGGCGCTGGCGCCGGACGCGCCGGTGATCCGCGACGACCGTGAAGGCAAGACCGACAACCACTGCTTTGACTGGGAGACCGGCGACGAGGCGGCGACGCAGGCCGTGTTCGATCGGGCCGACGTCGTGGTGACCGAGGACATCGTCTACCCCCGGGTCCACCCCGCGCCGATGGAGACATGCGGCGCGGTGGCCGACTATGACCGGGTCAGCGGCAAGCTCACGCTGTGGTCGACGAGCCAGGCTCCGCATGCGCACCGCACGCTGTACGCGATCGTCGCCGGGCTGCCCGAGCACAAGATCCGGGTGATCTCCCCCGACATCGGCGGCGGCTTCGGCAACAAGGTACCGATCTATCCCGGCTACGTCTGCGCGATCGTCGGGTCGATCCTGACCAACAAGCCGGTCAAGTGGATGGAGGACCGGACCGAGAACCTGGTCAGCACCGGGTTCGCCCGCGACTACGTGATGCGCGGCGAGATCGCGGCGACCTCCGACGGCAGGATCCTCGCGATCAGGACGAATGTGCTGGCCGACCACGGCGCCTTCAACGGGACCGCCGCACCGGTGAAGTACCCGGCGGGCTTCTTCGGCGTCTTCACCGGCAGCTACGACATCGAGGCGGCCTACTGCAAGATGACCGCGGTCTACACCAACAAGGCGCCGGGCGGGGTCGCGTATGCCTGCTCCTTCCGCATCACCGAGGCTGTCTATCTGGTCGAGCGGATCGTGGACTGTCTCGCCTACGAGCTGAAGATGGACCCGGTCGCCCTGCGCAAGAAGAACTTCATCCAACCCGACCAGTTCCCCTACACGAGCAAGACCGGCTGGGTGTACGACTCCGGCGAGTACGAGCGCGCGATGGACGTCGCCCTCGACATCGCGGGTTACGACGACCTCCGGCGCGAGCAGGAGGAGAAGCGGGCGAACGGTGAGCTGATGGGCATCGGGGTCGCCTTCTTCACCGAAGCCGTCGGCGCCGGGCCGCGCAAGACCATGGACATCCTGGGGCTCGGGATGGCCGACGGCTGCGAGCTTCGCGTGCACCCGACGGGCAAGGCCGTGGTCCGGCTCTCGGTGCAGAGCCAGGGCCAGGGTCACGAGACCACATTCGCCCAGATCGTCGCCGAGGAGATCGGTATCCCGCCCGAGGACATCGACGTCGTCCACGGCGACACCGACAACACGCCGTTCGGACTCGGGACCTATGGCAGCCGGTCGACCCGGTGTCCGGCGCCGCCGCCGCCCTGGTGGCGCGCAAGGTACGGGACAAGGCCCAGCTCATCGCCTCGGCCATGCTGGAGGTCTCGGTGGCCGACCTGGAGTGGGTGAAGGGCTCCTTCCACGTCAAGGGCGACCCCACTCGCGCGGTGACGATCCAGGACATCGCGATGCGTGCCCACGGAGCCGGAGACCTCCCCGACGGCATGGAGGGCGGGCTCGAGGCTCAGATCTGCTACAACCCCGAGAACCTCACCTACCCGTTCGGGGCGTACATCTGTGTCGTCGACATCGACAAGGGGACGTCGCAGGTCAAGGTCCGGCGCTTCATCGCCGTCGACGACTGCGGCACCCGGATCAACCCGATGATCATCGAAGGTCAGGTGCACGGCGGCCTCACTGACGGCGTCGGCATGGCGCTGATGGAGATGATCTCCTTCGACGAGGACGGCAACTGCCTCAGTGGGTCGCTGATGGACTACCTGATCCCCACCTCGCTCGAGGTGCCGCATTGGGAGACCGGGCACACCGTGACCCCGTCGCCCCACCACCCGATCGGCGCGAAAGGGGTGGGTGAGTCGGCAACGGTGGGGTCACCGCCGGCCATCGTCAACGCGGTCGTCGACGCCCTCAAGCCGTACGGCATCCGCCACGCGGACATGCCGCTGACGCCGTCGCGGGTGTGGGACGCGATGCAGGGCCACCCGACCCCGCCGATCTAGAGCTCCGCGAAGCAGCCGGGTCATCGTCGACGAGGAGTAAGACTACAGGGATGGCGACAACTCAGATCGTGGCTCGGATAGCCGAGCTGACCACCTCGCGGGTGCCGTTCGTGCATGCGACGGTCGTCCGCGCGCAGGAGCCCAGCTCTGCCCATGCTGGTGATCAGGCGATCGTGCTGGGTGACGGGTCGATCGAGGGCTTCGTCGGAGGCCAGTGCGCGGCGGGTTCGGTGCGCGCGGCTGCCCTCGGGGTCCTGGACTCGGGTCTGAGCGTGCTGCTTCGGGTGCTGCCGGACGGCGAGGCGACATTCCCGGAGTCTCCTGGGGCGAGCATCGTCGTGAACCCGTGCCTGTCGGGAGGGGCCCTGGAGATCTATCTCGAACCGCTGCTGCCGTCGCCGGCCCTGTATCTGGTCGGGGACTCGCCGACAGCCGCCGCTGTGGCCGCGCTGGCTCCCACGCTCGGCTTCGTGGTGGACCGCGCGGGAGACGGTGCGTCGCCGGACGGTGCGCTCGCAGCCGTCGTCTCGAGCCACGGCGGCGACGAGCCCGGTGCTATCCGTGCAGCCCTCGACGCAGGGGTCGGCTTCATCGGCCTCGTCTGCAGCCAGACGCGCGGGGAGCTTCTCCTCGAAGAGCTCGACCTGCCCGAACACGAGCTTCGACGTGTCTACACCCACGTCGGCATCGACATCGGAGCAAGGACCGCACCGGAGATAGCGCTGTCGATCATGGCGGCGATCGTGCGCAGTGTGCGCCTCGAAGGCCTGACTGCGCCTCCCGGACGGCGCTCTCACGTCCTCCAGCAGGTGGTCGACCCGGTCTGCGGGATGACGGTGTCCGTGGTCGCGGACACCCCGCACGCATCGGTCTCCGGCAGCGACCACTGGTTCTGCGGCCCGGGTTGCCGGGACCGCTTCGTGCTGGCACAGCCGGTGTGAGCACCGGCCTGACCAGCGCCGCGGATGTCCGCGCGAGCTTCGACCGGTCCGACTACCTCACCGACGAGGGAACCTCCACCGCGGTCTACCTGGCCCTCGAGCTCGGTCTCCCGCTGCTGCTGGAAGGGGAACCCGGCGTCGGCAAGACCGCGGCCGCGCAGGCGCTGGCCAAGGCTTTGGATGCCCCGCTCATCAGGCTGCAGTGCTACGAGGGGCTCACCGTCAGCGAGGCGCTGTACGACTGGAACTATCAGCGCCAGCTGCTCGCGATCCGGCTGGCCGAGGCGCAGCACGAACGGCTCAGCGAGGCCGACCTGTTCAGCGTCGAGTACCTGCTGGAGCGACCCCTTCTCCGGTGCGTGCGACATCGCGGGCCGCGACCGCCGGTGCTGCTGATCGACGAGGTGGATCGTGCCGACGACGAGTTCGAGGCGCTCCTGCTCGAGTTCCTCGGCGAGGGGTCGGTCACCGTACCCGAGCTCGGCACCTTCACCGCGGACCAGCCCCCGGTCGTCGTGCTGACGTCGAACCGCACCCGGGAGCTGCACGATGCCTTGCGCCGGCGCTGCCTCTACCACTGGCTGGAGTATCCGGAGCCCGCGCGAGCTGTCGAGATCCTCCGTCGCCGGGTTCCGGCCGCGAATGCCGCCCTGATCGAGTCCGCCGCCGGGTTCGTCGGGCAGGTGCGATCGCTCGACGTCGACAAGCCTCCCGGTATCGCTGAGGCGATCAACTGGGTCGCCGCCCTGTCCGTCCTCGGCGCGACGGAGCTGGTCCGCGATGCCGTGGTCGCCACCTTGGGCGCGATCGCCAAGACGCCTGACGACCGCGACGTGATCTCGGCGTCCTTCGAGACGTATGCCCTGCGTTGACCAGGTGCCGGCTGAGCAGATGAGCGGTGATGGAACGGCAGCCGGGAGTCACAGCGGCGCGCTGCTCATCGCTGGCGTCGACCGTGCCGCTGTGGCGGTGCCGTTCGGCGCCCGCCTCCGTGCCGCGGGTGTGCCGGTCACCCTGCCTGCCCTTTCGGCGTTCACCCAGGCGCTGGGCTCAGCCCCGCCGGGCGACACCAGGCAGCTGTACTGGCTGGCCAGGGTCACGCTGGTCCGTCGTCAGGCCGAGCTGGACGCGTTCGATCGTGTCTTCGACGCGATCTTCCATCAGGCAGCGTTCGCCCTCGACCCGCCCTCGCGACGGGTCGCGGCGCGAGCGGACGACAGCGACGTCGTCCTGCCGCTACCGGCCGACGATGCGGAGGAGCAGGACGGTACGGGGCTGCCCTGGCACACCCTGCCGAGGAGGGTGGAACCCGCGAGCGAGGCCGGCGACGGACCCGTCCTGCCAGAGCTGCTGCCGAGTGCCGTCGAGCGCTTCGCCGACACTCCGTTCGAGGAGCTGGACCCCGAGCAGATGGCGCGGCTCGGGGAGTGGCTGGAGCAGGCGGCGCAGCGGTGGCCGATGCGCCGGAGCAGGCGTGTGGAGCTGCACCGCAGTGGTGGGCGGGTGGCGATGCGTCGAACGCTGGCCGAGTCGCGCCGGACGGGATGGGAGCCGATCGAGCTGCGCCGGCAGCGGCCGGTGCAGCAGGCCCGCCGCATCGTGATGCTCACCGACGTGAGCCAGTCCATGCAGAGCTACTCGACGGCCTACCTGCACCTGATGCGCGCCTTCGCACGCGGCGGCCGGGCGGAGACATTCGCGTTCTCCACGTCGCTGACCAGGCTGACACCGGCACTCGAGCACCGGTCGGCCGAGGTCGCGATGGACACCGCGACCGCACGGGTGGTCGACAGGTACGGCGGGACACATCTGGCGTCGAGCCTGCGGAGCCTGCTGGCCTCTCGGCACGGCAACTCGATCCGTGGTGGGGTGTTGGTCATCGCCTCCGACGGCTGGGACAGCGATGATCCGGAGCAGCTGGCCGCCGTCATGGCGCGGGCGCGCCGGCGGGCGTACCGCGTCATCTGGCTGAATCCGCGCGCCGCCTCACCCGGCTTCGCTCCGCTGGTGGGCTCGATGGCCGCCGCGCTGCCGTTCTGTCACGACTTCCTGCCAGCGCATACGAGCCGGGAGCTCTCAGACGTCTTCGACGCGATCGCCGGCGACAGAGGTGCCTGCTAGCTCCACAGGGTGACGTGCACCGCGGGCTTGAACCGGCCGACCTTGACGCCCGCGCCACGGACCATCGCCTGGGTGGCGCGTGGTGTCGTGATGAACCGCAGCAGCTCGGCCGTCGCTGGAAGCTGGGCGTGCGGTGGCAGGACGATCGCCCCCCACCGCCCGCCGGCCCGCATGCCCGGTCCCTCCACCGTGGCCAGCCGACCCTGGGCGAGGTCGCCCGCGACGGCGAACCTGACGGCGAGCGCGATGCCGTTGGTCCGTTTGGTCTCCTCGAGGGCAGCGGCGTCACTCTGGAAGATGCGCTGGTTCGGCTCGGGTACACACAGTTGACGCAGCATCGACGGGACGACGCCCTCGCCCGCCGCCGACGGCCCCAGCAGCCAGGTCTGGGCGCGAGCCTGGGCTGCGCCGATGGTCAGCCCGGCCAGCGGGTGGTCCGGCCCCGCGACCGCGAGGATCTCATAGTTGAGGAACGGCTTGTGCTGAAGGCCCTCGGGAAGGTTGCTGGGCAGCGGACCGATGGTGATGTCCACCGAGCGGGCGGCCAGCAGCGCGGGGAACTGCGAGGCCGGGCGCACGCTCAGCTCGACGTCGAGGTCGTCGGCCCGGCCGGCGAACAGCTCGATCAGCCCGGGAGCGGCATGCTCGGCGAAGAGCGTCGAGGCAGCCATCCGCAACAGCCGTCGTCCGTGGCCCGCCTGGCTCACCTCGCGGATGGTCCGGTCCTGGAGACCGAGGATCTCCACCGCCCGACTCGCCAGGCGCAGGCCTCCTGGGGTGAAGGCGAGCCCCGCCCCGGTCCGAGTGAACAACAGGTCACCGAGCTCCTTGCGGAGCTGCGCGACATGCATCGAGACCGCGGCCTCGCTGACATGGAGAGCGTCCGCAGCGGCCTTGACCGAACCCAGCCGGACCACATTCGCGAAGGCCCGTAGCTGGGTGGGGGTCACAGGTGCATAGTAGGCAGATTGCGCGCTCCGGGTCCTACTCCCGCAAGGTCCGAGTGACGTGGCTGGCGCGGCCAGGGCGACATGGCCGCGGCGACGTGAGGGTCGGGTCGTGCTGGTTCCAGCTGTACCGAGCCGCGGGGCGAGCCGGGCGTGCTGCCGTCAGGCCAGGCGAACCAGCCGCACCATGGCGTCGTAGGCGGTGAGCGCCGGGTCGCCTGCGTGCTCGTGGCCGCCGACAGTCGCCCGGACGGCCCGGGTGACGCGCTCGGCCCGCTGAACCTCGAAGCGCTCGCCGTCGAGGTCGCCGAGCACCTCCTCGCAGGTGTAGAGCACCGCCGGGTCCTGGGGGCCGCCGGTCCCCTCGACGAGGTTGGTGCTGTCGTGGCCGATGAGCAAGAAGGTGCCTCCCGGTCGAAGGGTGACGAAGGCCCGGCGGACGGCCGCGCGACGTTCTGCGGCTTCGAGCTGCAGGTACGACAGCAACGCCAGGTCGAAGGTCGCCTCCGTCTCGATGTCCAGCACGTCGGACGTTCGCCACTCCACGGATTCGGCGACGTCCGCGTCGAGCGCCAGCTGTCGGGCCCTCCGCAGCGCGACCGCCGAGAAGTCCACGCCTATCACCCGCCAACCGCGAGACGCGAGCCAGAGGGCGTGGCGGCCTTCGCCGCATGCAGCGTCGAGAGCCAGGCCCGGGTCGAGATCGGCGAGCTCCGCCACCAGCAGCGCGTTCGGGGTCGCCTGCACCACGTGCGCGCCAGCGGCATATCGCAGGTCCCACGCGCGCGCATCCATGCCGACAGTCTGCCGTGCCGTGGGGGGCCGACGGAGGCGAGGCTCGGGCCACGTGTCAGTTGGATGCTCCGCGGTCCGGTCCGGCGAGCGCGGTTCGTGAGGCGGGCTGGTCTCGCCCGACTAGCCTGAACACATGCACGAGCCGATCGGGAGCCCGCGGGATCTGGCCGACAGGCTCAGAGCCACCGGGTACCTCTGCGACGACGCGCTGGCCACGATCGGTTTCCTGGCGCTGGAGCTGCACCGTCCGATGCTGGTCGAAGGCGAACCGGGCACGGGCAAGACGGCCCTCGCGGAGGCATTGTCCGACGCCCTCGAGATCCCGCTGATCCGGCTCCAGTGCTACGAAGGCATCGACTCCAGCCAGGCCCTGTACGACTGGGACTTCCCGCGCCAGATCCTCCATCTCCGCGCAGTAGAAGCCGGCCGTCAGCCGAACCAGACCGGCCAGGACGTCGCCGAGCTCGAGCGGTCGCTCTTCGACGAGCGGTTCCTGCTGGCCCGGCCGCTGCTGCGGGCGCTCCAGGAGAGCCCTGCTGTGCTGCTGGTCGACGAGGTGGACCGGGCCGACGACGAGTTCGAGGCGTTCCTTCTCGAGGTGCTCTCGACGTACCAGGTCTCGATCCCGGAGCTGGGCACCATCTCGGCGAGTACGCCACCCGTGGTCGTCGTCACCTCCAACCGCACCCGTGAGGTGCACGATGCGCTGAAGCGCCGCTGTCTCTACCACTGGGTCGACCACCCCGACCTCGCCCGCGAGGTCGACATCGTGCGGTCGCGAGCCCCCGAGGTGTCTGAGTCCCTGGCCCGTCAGGTCGCCGGGCTCGTGCAACAGCTGCGTGCCGCCGACCTGATCAAGCCTCCCGGCGTCGCCGAGACATTGGACTGGGCGCGTGCTCTGCACCGCCTCGGTGTCGCCACGATCGACGTCGCGACCGCGGCGGCCACACTCGGCGCCGTGGTCAAGTACCGCGAGGACGCGGACCGGGTCCGCGCCTCCCTGGACCGGATGCTGGCCAGCTGACGTGGACGCGGTCGTCCACGAAGCTGACGAAGTGCTCCTCGGCTTCGCGAGCGCGCTCCGTGCGGCTGGGCTCCGGGTCACGTCCGACCGGGCGCAGACCTACCTGATCGCCGCGTCCGTGGTCGGCATGGCCGACGAACGGGCGGTGTACTGGGCCGGGCAGGCGACGCTGTGCGGGAGCCCTGAGGACCTGAGGGTCTACGACCAGGTCTTCGCCGACTGGTACCACAGCGACCTGCCGGAGAGCGTGCGGCAGGCGCCGCCCCGAGTCACGGTGACTCAGGCGCCGCTCGAGGACGACCGCGACTCCGGCGACGCCGATGAGGAGGACGCCGACGACGTTTTCCGGGCGGCGGTCAGTGATGTCGAGGTGCTCAGGCATCGCGACATCGCCGAGCTCGGACCCGCGGACAGAGCCCGGCTGGCCGCGCTCTTCGGACTGCTGAACCCACGACCTCCCCGGAGGTCCGCGTACCGCAGGGTTCCCTGGCACCGGGGCGACCTCGACACGCGCGCGACCCTACGCCGGACCCTGCGCAACAGCGGAGAACCCGTCGACCTCGCCTGGCGACTGCGCCGGACCCGGGCGCGACGGGTCGTGCTGCTGCTGGACGTGTCCGGGTCGATGGGCCCGTACGCCGACTCGCTGCTGCGGCTGTCCCACCGGTTCGAGCACGGCTGGGCGCGCGGGGTGGTCGAGGTGTTCACGCTGGGCACGCGGATCACCCGGATCACCGCCGCGATGGGGCTGCGCGACGCCGACCGCGCGATCGCCGCGGCCGGAGACACCGTGCCTGACTGGTCCGGGGGGACCAGGCTTGGTGAGACTCTCAAGGCCTTCCTGGACGGCTGGGGCCAGCGCGGGATGGCCCGCGGTGCCGTGGTCGTCTTGGCCAGTGATGGCTGGGAGCGCGGCGACGCGACCCTGCTGGGGGAGCAGATGGCGCGGTTGCACCGGCTGGCCCACCGGGTGGTGTGGATGAACCCGCATCGGGGGCTCGCGGGCTACCAGCCGGTCCAGCAGGGAATGGCCGCGGCGCTCCCGCACGTTGACGACTTCGTGGCCGGACACTCGATGTCGGCGTTCGCTGATCTGGTTGAGGTGGTCGCCGATGCGTGAGGTGCTCGACGAGCTGATGACCTGGTGGGATGCCGGGCAGACCGTCGGTGTCGGGACAGTGGTGGCCACCTTCCAGTCGGCGCCGCGACCACCGGGAGCCTCCATGCTGGTCGGCCCCGAGGGTCAGGCGGTCGGATCGGTGTCGGGCGGCTGCGTCGAGGGCGCCGTGTACGAGCTGGCCCAGGCGGTCGTCGACACCGGCGAGCAGGTCCTCCAGCGCTACGGCGTGAGCGACGACGACGCCTTCGCGGTCGGACTCACCTGCGGCGGCATCCTCGACGTCTTCGTGGAGAAGGTCGACAAGCAGACCTTCCCCGAGCTCGGCGCCATCGCCGACGACGTCCGAAACGACAGGGCGGTCGCGCTGGTGACTGTCATCGAGCACCCCGACGGCTCGTGGCTCGGTCGGCGTCTCGTCGTCCATCCCGACGCTGACCATCCTCGCGCTCTGCACCCTGATGACGTGCCACGGGTGGGGACGCTGGGAAGCACCCGCGCAGACGCCGCGGTCACCGACGACGCCCGTGGTCTGCTCGCGTCCGGCCGCAGCGGCACTCTGGAGTACGGCCCCGACGGCGAGCGTCGTGGCGAGGGGATGAAGGTCTTCGTCTGGGCGTTCGCTCCGCCACCTCGGCTGATCGTCTTCGGCGCGATCGACTTCGCCGCCGCGATGGCCAAGGTCGGCAACTTCCTCGGCTACCACGTCACGGTCTGCGACGCGAGGCCGGTCTTCGCCACCCGGACCCGGTTCCCCTTCGCCGACGACGTTGTCGTGTCGTGGCCGCACAGGTACCTTGCCGCCGAGGTCGAGGCCGGTCGCGTCGACGGCCGCACAGCCCTGTGTGTACTGACCCACGACCCGAAGTTCGACGTCCCGGTCCTCCAGGTCGCGCTGGGCCTTCCGGAGATCGGCTACGTCGGCGCGATGGGCTCGCGTCGTACCCATCAGGACAGGGTCGCTCGGCTCAAAGAGGCCGGGGTGAGCGATGAGGCGCTGGAGCGGCTGTCGTCGCCCATCGGTCTGGATCTCGGTGCCCGGACCCCCGAGGAGACCGCGATCAGCATCGCCGCGGAGATCATCGCGCTGCAGTGGGGCGGTCGCGGAGCCCGCCTCGTCGACCGCGACGGCCGCATCCATCATCCGGCCTGACTACCGACCCGACCTGATTTGTCCGAAGCCTTGTCTCAGGCCACGAAACAGGCGACGATCAGGGCAGCCCCGGTCTCACATCCCCAGGAGGGTTCTGCATGGCACGGATCAGCGTCAGCGTCGACGGATCGTCATACTCCGATGAAGTCGAACCGAGGATGCTGCTCGTGCAGTACCTGCGTGAGCGACTGGGCAAGGTCGGCACCGTCATCGGCTGCGACACCAGCAACTGTGGCGCCTGCACCGTGCATCTCGACGGCGTCAGCGTCAAGTCGTGCAACATCCTCGCCGTCCAGGCGGACGGACACGAGGTGACCACGATCGAGGGGCTCGAGCACGACGGCGTCCTGCATCCGGTGCAGGCCGCGTTCCGCGAGTGCCATGCGCTGCAGTGCGGATACTGCACGCCCGGGATGATCATGCAGGCCATCGACCTGCTCAACGACAACCCTGAGCCGAGCGAGGAAGCCATCCGCCACGGCCTCGAGGGCAACATCTGCCGCTGCACGGGGTACCACAACATCGTCCGAGCCGTCCAGACCGCTGCGGGCCATGCCCCGGCCGCCGACCCGGCATTGGAAGGGACCGCGTCATGACCGTCACCGACGACCGTCCGGCGAAGGAAGTCGGCTCCTCGCGTCGGCGCAAGGAGGACCAGCGGCTGATCACCGGCCGTACGCGGTGGACCGACAACATCCAGCTCCCCGGCATGCTGCACCTCGCCGTCGTCCGCAGCCCCTTCGCGCACGCGATGATCACCTCGATCGACACCTCCGCAGCCAAGGCGGCGCGTAATGTCGTCTCGGTCCTGACCGGTGCCGACATCGCCGACGAGCAGGGCAGCCTGCCCAACGCCTGGGCGATCACGACCGACCAGAAGACACCGGCCCATCCCTCGATCGCAGTCGACCACGTGGCCTTCGCAGGTGAGATCGTCGCCGTCGTCGCCGCCCGTACGATGGCCGAGGCCAGGGATGCCGCCGAGCTCATCGAGGTCGAGTACGACGAGCTTCCTGCCGTCCTCGACCTGAAAGAGGCGGCGAAGGACGAGGTACTCACGCACCCCGACCTCGGCACCAACCACTCGGCCTTCTGGCAGTTCGACTCGGCGACCGCGGGGACGGGTGGCGCGATCGACGCGGCCATCACCGAGGCCCGGGCCAACGGCATCGTGATCGAGCGGGAGTACCGCCAGCAGCGGTTGATCCCGGCCTTCATGGAGCCGCGGTCTACCGTCGTCGACCCGACCGGCGAGCAGATCACGATGTGGTCGGCGACCCAGGTCCCGCACATCCTCCGGTTCCTGCTCGCTGCTGTCCTCGGCGTCTCCGAAGCCAAGATCCGGGTCATCGCTCCCGACGTCGGCGGCGGCTTCGGTGGCAAGCTGCAGACGACGCCGGAGGAGTTCATGACCTTCATCGTGGCTCGTCGGCTGGGAAAGCCGTGCAAGTACACCGAGACCCGCTCCGAGTCGCTGATGGCCGCCCATCACGGCCGCGACCAGTGGCAGAACATCACCCTGTGCGCGACGAAGGACGGCACGGTCACCGGCCTCAAGGTCGACCTGCTCGCCGATCTCGGCGCCTATGTCGCCCTGGTCGGTGGGGGCGTTCCCGTGCTGGGGGCGTTCATGTTCAACGCCATCTACAAGTTCCCCGCCTACCAGTTCAACTGCACCACGCTGCTCACCAACAAGACGTGGACCGACGCCTACCGCGGCGCCGGGCGCCCCGAGGCCACCTACGCCATCGAGCGGATCATGGACGAGCTCGCCGTCGAGGTCGGGGTCGACCCATTGGTGATCCGCGAGCAGAACTGGATCAAGCACGAGGAGTTCCCGTTCACCAGCGTGTGCGGCCTCGAGTACGACTCGGGCAACTACGAAGCGGCCACCGAGAAGGCCAAGGCGAGGTTCGGGTACGACGAGCTGCGCGCCGAGCAGCAGCGGCGCCGCGACTCCAAGGACCCGGTCCAGCTCGGCATCGGCATCTCGACCTTCACCGAGATGTGCGGGCTCGCGCCGTCGCGGGTGCTCGGCAGCCTCAACTACGGGGCGGGCGGCTGGGAGCACGCCTCGGTCCGGATGCTCCCGACCGGAAAGGTCGAGATCACCACCGGGTCGTCGGCGCACGGGCAGGGACACGAGACGGCGTGGTCGCAGATCATCGCCGACCGGCTCGGGGTTCCGTTCGAGGACGTGGAGGTGCTCCACGGCGACACCGCTATCGCGCCAAAGGGGATGGACACGTACGGCTCCCGTTCGCTGACGGTTGGTGGCGAGGCCCTGGTCCTGGCGGCCGACAAGGTCATCGCGAAGGCCAAGCCCATCGCCGCGCATCTGCTCGAGGCGTCCGAGGCCGACCTCGAGTTCGAGGGTGGCCGGTTCTCTGTCCGGGGAACTGACAAGGGCATCGCCATCCAGGAGATCTCGCTCGCCACGTTCGCCGCGCACAACCTGCCGGACGGCGTCGAGCCCAACCTGGACTGCGATGCCACCTACGACCCGGTCAGCTTCTCCTTCCCGCACGGCACGCACCTGTGCGCCGTCGAGGTCGACACCGAGACCGGACAGGTGACGATGCGCAAGTACGTCGCCGTCGACGACGTCGGGGTGATCGTGAACCCGCTCATCGTGGCCGGACAGGTGCATGGCGGGCTCGTCCAGGGCATCGCCCAGGCGCTCTTCGAGGAGGCGGTCCACGACGAGTCCGGCACGCTGGTGACGGCGTCCTTCGTCGACTACACCATCCCGACCGCGGCCGACGTGATCAGCTTCGACATCGACCACACGACGTCGCCCTCGACGACCAACACGCTCGGTACCAAGGGAGTCGGCGAGGCGGGAACGATCGCCTCGACGCCGGCAGTGGTCAATGCCGTCGTCGACGCGGTGAGGCAGTTCGGCGTCGACGACATCTTGATGCCGTGCACCCCCGAGCGCGTCTACCGAGCCATCCACCAGGCCGGAAGCGAGGGAGGCGGCAAGCCGACCGAGGCTTCGGCGATGCCGCACTTCGACGAGAGTGAAGGGGACACGCTGTGATTCCCACCGAGTTCGACTATGTTGCGCCGACGACGGTCGAGGAAGCGCTCACGGCACTGGCCGACGGTGGCGAGGACGCGAAGCTGATGGCGGGCGGCCAAAGCCTGCTGCCTGTGCTCCGGCTGCGGATGAACGCCCCGACTCTGGTGATCGACCTGGGAAAGATCGAATCCCTGAGAGGCGTCCGCGACGACGGCGACGTCCTGGTCATCGGGGCCATGACCACCCACCACCAGGTGATGCGTGACGTGGCTGTCCACGAGCACGCCCTGCTCCTCACCAAGGCGACCGAGACCGTCGCCGACCCGCAGATCCGCCATCGCGGTACGTTCGGAGGGTCCCTTGCCCACGCGGACCCGGCCGGCGACGTCGGTGTGGCGGTCCTTGCGCTCGAGGCGGAGCTCGTCATCGCGGGGCCCGGGGGCTCGGTCCGAACGGTCTCGGCGGACGACTTCTTCGATGACTTCTTCACCACCGCGATCGGTGAGGGGGAGATGCTCACCGAGGTACGCATCCCCAAGCACACCGGCTGGGGCGCGCACTACGAGAAGTTCGTCAGGGTGTCTCACCAGTGGTCGATCGTCGGTGTCGCGGCGACAGTGAAGGCCGAGGGCGGCATCATCAGCGAGGCGCGGATCGGGCTCACCAACATGGGGTCGACACCGCTGCGGGCCCGGTCGGTCGAGGCTGCTCTCGTCGGCCAGCCCGCGACCGAGGAAGCGGTTCGCGGCGCCGCCGCGTCCGCCGCAGACGGAACCAACCCCCCGTCCGACCTCAACGGCGACGCCGACTACCGCAAGGTGCTCGCGCCCGTTCTCACCCGCCGTGCCGTGCTCGCGGCGGCCGGAGTCTGAGCAGGTGGAGCTCAACCACTCGTTCACGGTACCTGCGTCCCTCGAGGAGACCTGGGACGCCTTCATCCAGATCGAGTCGGTGGCGTCGTGCTTCCCGGGGGCGGTCGTGACGTCGGTGGACGGCGACGACTTCACCGGTACCTGCAAGGTCAAGCTCGGACCGATCGCCCTGACGTACTCCGGAACCGGCCACTTCATCGAGCGCGACCAGTCGGCCGGGCGTTTCCTGGTCGAGGCGAAGGGTAAGGACAAGCGGGGGAACGGCACCGCGGGCGCCAAAGTGACAGCAACGATGACCGAAGCCGGTGCGGGCTCGACGAAGGTCGACGTGCTGACCGACCTGCAGATCACCGGCAAACCGGCTCAGTTCGGTCGTGGCATCATCCAGGACGTCTCCGACAAGCTGCTGCAGCAGTTCGTGGCATGCCTGCAGACGAAGGTAGGCGCTGCCGCCGAGCCGGCTGCCGACGCCGTTGCGGCGGCCGCAGCACCCATCGAGCCGGCTACCAAGACTGCCGCCGTGCCGACGAGTGTGCCCACCAGCGGGGCGGCACCGGAAGCTGCTCCGGCACAGACCACCCCGCAGCCGCCGCTCGAGCCGGTACCGGCGCCGCCCAGGCAGCCGGCAATGTCAGCAGACGACGCGCTCAACCTCGGGACGACGGTGATCCCGATCCTGCTCAAGAGCTACTGGAAGCCACTGCTGGGAGTGCTTGTCGTCGCCGTGCTGCTGCGTCGGCTGCTCAAGCGCGGCTGACACCGAGAGGCAAAGTCGACGCCGGTCGCGTCTGGCAAGCCCGAGCCGGGCCGGGCGAATCGGGGCAAATGATCATCGTCTAGGGTGTCCCGATGACCCCCAATCGAGTGCTCGCCATCGTCCAGGGCGGCGGCGCAGGCAGCCGGATGGACGTCCTCACCCGTGAGCGTGCCAAGCCCGCGCTGCCCTTCGCCGGGATCTACCAGCTGGTGGACTTCCCGATGTCGAACCTGCGTCACAGTGGCATCGAGGACGTCTGGCTGTCGGTGCAGTACCAGGCCGACACACTCGAGGAGCAGGTCGCCAACGGCCGGTCCTGGGAGCTCGACCGGAGCCGGGGAGGGTTCAGGCTGCTGGTGCCGCAGCAGGGGGGCGCAGCCGACACGGCCGGGTTCGCGTCCGGCAACGCCGACGAGCTGTACCGCGTCCGCGACCAGATCGCCCTGACTGGGGCCGACATCACCGTTGTGCTGAGCGCGGACCATGTCTACCGGTTCGACTACCGCGACGCGATCGAGACCCACCGGCGCAAGCAGGCGGAGTGCACCGTCGTCACCACGGAGGTGTCGCTGGACGAGGCGACCGAGCACGCCGCGATCGTCGCCAACCGGCTCGGCCGAGTGACGGGGTTCGAGGACAAGCCGGACCGGCCAACGACAGGTGTCGTCGCGACGGAGATCTTCGTCTACGACACCCTGACCCTGATCACCGTCCTGAACGAGTTGCACGCCGAGCTGACGGCCACCGCCGAACCGGACTCCGACGGTCTGGGTGACTTCGGCGACCACCTGCTTCCCAGGCTGGTGGAGCGGGGGCGGGTGTATGCCCATCCGATGCCGGGCTACTGGAAGGACCTCGGTCGACCGGAGACCTACCTGGCCGCCCATCACGACCTCATCCGGGGCGAGACCTGGCTGTTCAACGAGCCCGAATGGCCGATCATGGCCAGGCTTCCGCAGCGCTCCCCGGCCAGGATCCACGCGGGCGCCCAGGTGGATGACAGCCTGGTGAGCCCGGGGTGCGACGTCCGCGGGCGGGTGTGCCGGAGTGTGCTCGGCCCTGGCGTCGTCGTCGAGAAGGGTGCGATCATCACCGACAGCGTGATCTTCGCGGACGTCGTTGTCAGCGAGGGCGCCGATGTCTCCTAGTCCATCCTCGACCAGCACGTCACCGTGGAGATTGACGCCCATGTCGGCGGCATCCCTCCACGAACTCCGGCGGACTCCGAGCACATCACTCTGGTCGGCCGGGACACCCGCATCACCGCAGCGGCGACCGTAATGCGAGGCGCCCGCCTCGAACCCGGGACCACCGCCTGACGCGGCGCCGGCCCGGAAGGCAGTAGCGCCGCGTTGGCCTCGCTACCTCATGTAAAGCGCCCTTGACATCGCCATCACCTATCAAGCATGCTTGACAGGTGCGGAACGATGTTCGGAAGCTGAGGGAGCGATCCGGCCTGTCCCAGGGCCAGCTCGCCGCGGCGCTGGACGTATCACGGCAGACCGTCAACGCGATCGAGACCGGTCGCTACAACCCGACGCTGCCGCTCGCGATCCGCATCGCCCGGCACTTCGAGACGATGATCGAGGAGATCTTCCATGTTGACTAGCGTGCGCGGAAAGAACGCCGAACGGTTCGTCACACCGGTCCTCGGGCTAGCGCTGGGCGTGCTGTTCCTCGTCATCTTCGCCCTGCACGACGACTGGTTCGACGCCGTCACCTCCTTCGCCATCATGGCGCTGTACAGCGTCGTCCTGCTGGTGCTGGGCCGTCGAAGCGAGACGCTCGGCCTGCTCGGTGGCGACGTCCCGGATGAGCGTGGGCGTGCGATCGGGGTCAAGGCGCTCGCGTTCACCGGCACGGTACTGGTCGACGTCATCGTGGTGATGTTCATCTGGGAGCTCGCGCACGGTCGCGACGCTGGCCCGTGGGCAGCGCTGGGCGCGATCGGCGGCGTCGCCTTCGCGGGCTCGACCGCCTGGTACACCCGGCACAGCTGACCCCGGCGCAAACCCAGTGCTACCACCGGGCAGGGAACCGCTGTCTCGCCTGCGGCGTCCTACCCGAGACGGGCGAGTCCAGCCCGAGGGGGGCCGGCACCGGCCGGCACGAGCAAAGGGGGAATCCATGGGAACAACTGTCACCATTCGCGTTCGGACGGTCCTGCTGTCGATCGCGATGGCGGTCGCACTGCTGGCGGCGTTCGTCATCGGCACCGCCCAGACCGAGACATCAGCTGCTGCTGCCGCCTCGACCGCCAGCACCGGCAGTACGCCGAGCATCGTGATGACGGGTACGGGCCAGGCCACCGGGGTGCCGGACCAGCTCAGCTTCGAATTGGCCATCAGCAGTACGGCATCCGACGTCTCCACGGCGCTGAGGTCCGCCAGTGCGACCACGCGCCGCGTCCTGGCGGCGGTCAAAGGTGAGAACGTCGCGCGCAAGGACGTCCGGACGACCGGGCTCTCGATCAACCCGGTCTACGACTACAACGGGAAGGGACCAGCGGTGATCACGGGCTACAACGTCACCGAGAGCATGTCCGTGCTGGTCCGGACGCTGCCGGACGCGGGCACCACGATCTCCGCTGCGGTCCAGGCCGGCGGCAACGCCGTCCAACTGCACGGGGTAAGGCTGCAGATCTCCGACGAGAACGCCATCCTGCATGCGGCCAGGGCCGACGCGTACGCGCAGGCGCGGGACAAGGCCGAGCAGTATGCCGCTGCGGCGGGTCGCGACCTCGGCGACGTGACGTCGGTGCGCGAGATTCAGACGGGCGGCACCGTGGCTCCGGCCGCGTTCAGCGCGTCGTCAGACTCGCTCCCGACTGCATCGATCCCCATCCGTCGTGGCTCCGCCGACCTCCACGTGACGGTGAAGGTGGCCTGGTCCTTCGCCCAGTAGCTCGCCTGGTCGGCTGGACTATCCGACCCGAGCGTCGCTGGGACGGCGTGTGCGCTCGCTCAGTCGAGGCCGAGGCGCTGAGTCAGGGCCTTCCAGATGTCCGAGCCGAGCTCCGTGTCGGCCTGCCGGGTGCCACCGCGCTTGATGTGGGCCGACGCGGGCTGAAGCGGCTGACCGGGGAACATCGGGCTGTGTCCGGCATGGTCGTTGAAGATGACCTCGACCTGCTGACCAGCGTAGACGCGTCTGGTCGCCAACTTTCGGACGAATGGGACCGACGGCCACAATTGGTCATCGTGCCCCGCCGCGAGGACCAGGTCACCGCGAATCTCCTCGACGGGGATGGCGGCGCCCTCGGTGGCGTCGGGGTCCAGCAGCAGGCTCTGCTCGTAGAGGGACCGGTAGGCGATCGGCTCCTCGTCCTCCTCGGGGGTCCACTCGTCGTCGTACGAGACGAACGGCGGGGGCTCGCCGCGCCATGTCCAGGACGACCGGTAGGGGGTGACGTCCCCGTCGAGTCCCGGACCGACATTGGCCCACACGACAGAGGGGGGCGACATCGCGATGGTGAGGTCGACGCGGTCGTCGGCACACGCAAGCAGAAGTGCGGCCTCGGCGCCCTTGCTGAGCCCGATCACGGCGAGCTTGCTGACGGGCTCCTCGGCGAGCCGGTCGAGGGCGCGGACGAACACCTCGATCGGGATCTCGCAGACACCCGGCGACTGGTTCTCGCCGCCGAACCAGCGCAGCGCCATGGCATGAGCGCCGTGTCCGGCCAGGATCTGGGCCCGCTCCACGTCCATCCGGCCGCTGGACCCGAGCAGCACGAGGACGCCGACGCCGACGGCTGTGGTCGGCCGGTACAGCAGAGCATCTTCAGGCAGGTTGAGCGAGATCTCCTCGGCGATATCAGGGTTCGCGTCGTAGACGGTCTCGGCTTGCAAGGTATCCACCCGAAACGCTCCTTAACTGACTAACTTTAGGCGCCTAATCTAGTTCGCTGCCACGATCGTAGACGCCTGTCGAGTCGTTACGCGCGTGCCGGCGGTCGAAGTGGCAGAACTCTCAGCGAAAAGTCATTGATGTCGGTCGTCCTCGGGCAAGGCGCCGTCTCGGCTAACCTCGATACGAGCCCCCCACTCCGGCCGAAGGTAGCGGACTATGAGCGACGTGCAGACCTCAGCGACGCGTGACACGGTGGACGCTGTCAGCGAACAGATCCGACCTCAGGACGACCTCTTCGGCCATGTCAACGGGCTCTGGCTGGAATCGGTCGAGATCCCGCCGGACCTGTCCAACGTCGGCTCGTTCATGACGCTGGCGCTCGATGCCGAGAGCCAGACACATGACATCCTGCGCGAGGCAGCCCTTCGAGCTGCCGACGGTGACGCCGAAGCGGGTTCTCCGGCGCAGCTCATCGGTGACCTCTTCGCGAGTTTCATGGACGAGAAGCGGGCCGAGGCGCTCGGCTCCACGCCGTTGGAGTCCCATCTTGCTGCGGTCGAGGCGATCGAGACCACATCGGACCTGGCCGGCATGATCGGTTCGCTCGAGCGCAGCGGGGTCAGGGGGGCGTTCGGCGCGTATGTGGACACCGACGACAGGCAGTCCGACCGGTACGTCGTGAAGATCACCCAGGGCGGCCTCGGCCTGCCGGATGAGTCTTACTACCGGGAGGACTCGTTCGCCGAGACCCGGGGTGCCTACGTGGCACACGTGACGGCCATGCTGCGCCTGTCCGGCCTTGGCGACGCCGACGCCGCCAACCGGGCGGCACGGATCATGGCGCTCGAGACCCGGCTGGCTGCCGGCCACTGGGACAAGGTGGCGACCCGTGACGTCGTCAAGAGCTACACCTTGATGGAGCACGAGGCTCTGCTGGCCGCGGCTCCGTCCTTCGACTGGGCGGCGTGGGCGGCCGGCCTGGAGGCGCCGAGGAGCTGCTTCGACGAGGTCGTGGTGCGGCAGCCCAGCTACCTGGCGGCGATGTCGGAGGCGCTCGACGACGTGCCCATCGAGGACTGGAAGGCGTGGCTTGGTTGGCAGGTCCTGAGCGCGGCGGCCCCGTTCCTCAGCACCGACTTCGTCCAGGAGCACTTCGACTTCTACACCCGCACCCTGACCGGCGCGGAGCAGCTCAAGGAGCGGTGGAAGCGCGGCGTTGCCCTTGCCAACGGGCTGCTCGGCGAGGCGGTCGGCCAGGAGTATGTCGCCCGGCACTTCCCGGCGGATTCCAAGGCCCAGATGGACGAGCTGGTGGCCAACCTGGTGGGCGCGTACCGGCACGACATCGAGAGGCTGGACTGGATGGGCCGCGAGACGAGAGCTCGGGCGCTGGACAAGCTGGCGGTGTTCCGGCCGAAGATCGGCTACCCGGATGTGTGGCGGGACTACTCGAGCATCGAGATCGTGCCCGACGACCTTGTCGGCAACGTGCGGCGCGCAACGGCGTTCGAGACCGACCGCCAGCTGGCGAAGATCGGCCAGCCGGTCGATCGCGGCGAGTGGTTCATGACCCCCCAGACGGTCAATGCCTACTACAACCCGGGGACCAACGAGATCTGCTTCCCGGCCGCGATCCTGCGGCCACCCTTCTTCGACCCGGCGGCGGATCCCGCACTCAACTATGGCGGGATCGGTGCGGTCATCGGGCACGAGATCGGCCACGGCTTCGACGATCAGGGTTCCCAGTACGACGGGGAGGGCAACCTGGTGGACTGGTGGACCGACGAGGACCGGGCAGGTTTCACGGCCCGTGCAGACAAGCTGATCGCCCAGTACAACGGGTTCGAGCCGCGTGAACTGCCCGGACGTACGGTCAACGGCGCGCTCACCGTGGGCGAGAACATCGGTGACCTTGGCGGGCTGACGGTCGCGCTCCAGGCCTACGAGCTGAGCCTGGACGGCGACGAGGCCCCGGTCATCGATGGTCTGACGGGCGCCCAACGGCTGTTCCTCAACTGGGCCCGGTGCTGGCGCAGCCGGCGACGCGAAGCCCTCGAGGTGCAGTTGCTGTCGGTCGACCCGCACTCGCCGCCGGAGTTCCGGGCCAACATCGCGCGCAACCTGGACGAGTTCCATGTGGCCTTCGACACCGCCCCGGGCGACGGTCTGTGGCTCGAGCCGGGCGACCGCGTCCGCATCTGGTAGCACGGATAGCGCGGGGCGTTCTCGGCAGAGGCTCCGAACTGAGACAGCTGATATGGAGTGACCTTCTGTCAAGTGGCAGGGTGAGGCGCCCGTCCCGGTTGTTCGGGGCGGGCGCCTCGTGCTTCGTCGTCGTTGGGGTTGGTGTGCGTGTTGTTGGCGACGCGCGGTCAGACTGATATGCGCGGGTTGGTTACCGCAGGACGGTGCTTTCGGCAGGAGCGGGACCGCGTGTCTAGGAACGAGCGTCGCGAGCATGGTGCCCGTTGCTCATAGCTGTTGCGCGGGTCGCTCCACGCGCTGCCACCAGCCCGTTGACGACGAGGCAGATCTCGGGTCAGTCCTCCGTGACGGCCAAGGACCAGCACCAGCCGGCGAGCTCGCGGGCCACGGCCACGTTGGCGATGGTGGACTTCTTGCGGCGCTCGATGAACTTCACCCACCGCTGATGGAGTCGACGGTTGCCTTCGTCGCCGCGGACTCGTGCTGCTGCTGGGGCGAGTTCCCACCGGTCGCGCATGGTCTTGCCGACGGTGTAGCGGGCGCGGTGGTGCCAGGCCGCTTCGACCAGCAGCCGGCGCACGTGGGTGTTGCCGGTTTTGGTGATCGACCCCTGCACCCGTGAGCTGCCCGAGGAGTACTCACTGGGCACGAGACCCACGAAGGAGCCGATGGTGTTGCCGGTGAACCGATGCCAGTCACCGATCTCAACTGCCAATGCGAACCCGGTCAGAGTGCTGACCCCACGCAGACAACCCACACGGTGCACCAGGTCAGTGAACTCCGAGTCGGCGGCCATCTCG
>JBBSET010000019.1:0-55778 GCA_038239485.1 Propionibacteriales bacterium | reverse complement strand
GTGCCGTTGGGGGCGCTGGCGGCCGCCGAGCTACCCGTCGGTCCGCAACAGCCCACCGTGCTGCCCTACCTGGACGGAACGCCCTCTGAGCTCTTCGGCCTCGACCTCAACCTGACCGTCACGATCAATGGGCATGTGGTCTCGTCGCCACGCTTTCGCGACATGTACTGGTCACCGGCACAGCTGCTGGCACACCTGACGGTCAACGGGGCAAGTCTGCGCGTGGGCGACATCTTCGCGTCGGGCACGGTGAGCGGCCCCGACCAGGACAGCCTGGGCAGCCTGCTCGAGCTCACGTGGAACGGTGCTCGTCCGTTGGACCTCGGCGGCGACGCGCCGCAGGGCTTCCTCGCCGACGGCGACCTTGTGACGATGACCGGTTGGGCGCCGGGGCGCGACGGGCAGCGGGTGGTGCTGGGTGAGGTGAGCGGGCGGGTCGTCGCGGCCGGCTGATGAGCCGGCCGGGGCTCAGGCTTCACCACCGTCGTCCGCCCCGGTGTCCCAACCCACGGCCAGCCTCGTCATCACGGCGATGAAGACGTCCCAGTCCGCTGCTCCGACCTCGTCGCGCCAGCGGATATGCAGTCTCCGGTAGATCTCGTTCGTGACGGCAACCGCCTCATCACCTCGAGCCGTCCTCGTGACGACCCTGACCCGCCTGTCGCCCGGGTGGCCGGCGCTGTCGACGTAGCCGTTCTCCTGGAGGACGTCGACGAACTGGCCGAGCGCCTGCTTGGTCATCTCGGCGAGACCGGCGAGGTCCGTGATGCGCGCGCCCCCGGCAGGGACCAGGCTCAGCAGCCGCAGGTACGACGGGGTCAACGGAGCGAAGCGCTGGATGCCGCCGACATCGCGGCTCACGGCCCCGAGGTCGCGCCGCATGTGCTTGCGAACCCGATCGACCAGATAGCCCATGTGCTTGGGCTCGAACTCGTCGAGCGAGCCACGGCTGATGGGCTTGACCACAGTCATAAGGTTACCTTACTATCCTAGATAGGAAAGCAGCCTTACCATCCGGGCGGAAGAATAGTCGCCCGCACCATCGCAGGGGGACCGATGCCGCCAACCACCATCGCCGATGTACCGACCACCCTCGGACCCGCACACATCACGGCAGAGCACCTGTCCCGAGTGGTCGCCAGAGCACTCGGATGCTCGAGCGTCGACCTGAGATCCGTCCAGGTCGACGTGGTCGACTATCCGATCGGCTCTATCGCCACCGGCGCGCTACTGCGCTGCCGCGGGACCGCGGCCGATGAGCTCGGCGTGGTTCGGGACTGGTCCGTCTTCGTCAAGCAGCTGCAAAGTGCGCGGGTATGGCCACTGCTGCACGTGATCCCCGATCATCTGCGGCAGCGCTGGATCGATGAGTTCCCGTGGCGGATCGAGATCGAGGCCCAGCTGTCGGCGCCGCTGGCTCGCGTACTGCCGGCGGGGATGCGCAAGCCCGAGCTCTACGAGCTGGTGGAGATCGACGCCGATCACGCAGCTCTCTGGCTCGAGGACGTCGACGTCACCGACGAGCCCTGGACCATCGACCGCTTCGCCCGCGCCGCTCGTCTGCTCGGAACCATCGCGGGGCGGCGCCCTCTCGGCAGCGACAGCGCGCTCGGCGACCCCGTGCACGCCAGCACGCCGAATGCCTCCATGCAGGAGTACGTCTCCGGCCGGTTGCTCCACGGACTCCTCCCGCTGCTCTCGCGGGACGACTGCTGGAGCCACCCGGCCCTCGTCGCGGAGCTGTCGGTCGCGGGCGAGGCGAGCATGCGGTCGGGGCTGCTCGACGCGGCGGACCGGCTCGACGGATGGCTGGCCCTGATGGAGACGCTGCCCCAGACCCTCGTGCACGGCGACGCGAGCCCGCAGAACCTGCTCGTTCCCCGGTCGGATCCCGAGACGTTCGTCGTCATCGACTGGGGCTTCAACTCGCCGCACTGCGTCGGGTTCGACGTCGGCCAGCTCCTCATCGGGCTCGTGCATCCCGGCCTGATGCCGGCATCGGACCTGGCTGCCGTGGCCGACGCGATCCTGCCGGCGTACACCGACGGCCTGCTGTCGACCGGGTTCGAGGCGACGCCCGCACAGGTGCGAGCGGGGTTCGTCTCGTCGCTGCTCGTCCGCAGTCTCTTCTCCGCCCTCCCGCTGGAGGAGCTGGGTGCGCCTGACTCCCCCGGCCTCCGCAGCCGGTTGCGTCAGCGGCTCGGCCTCACGCGCTACCTTCTGGATCTGGTGCCGACGCTGGACCGGTTGCCTCAGACCCGGCCCTCGACGGTATCGCCGGAGAGCCGGAAGCGGGCCTGAAGGCTGGGTCGGTCAGGGCATGAGGTGCTCGGTGCAGACCCGAGTCGCTACAGCGGATGCTGAACGTCGATATCGACGACGTCGTCACGGTGGCACGCCGTCGCAGCGCCCGCTCCGCTCTTTCCTGAGCCGCTACGCTGATCCGCTGTGACGACATCCGGTGACAGCAGGTTCGACGACCCGTTCCGCGTGGAGCTCGAGGCGAACGCGGCCTACGCCCGGCAGTTCGGGCTGGCCGGGTTGGAGCCGGTCGCCGCGCGCGGCCTCGCGGTCGTGACCTGCATGGACTCGCGCATCGAGCCGTTGCAGATGCTCGGCCTGCAGCCAGGTGACGCCAAGATCGTGCGCAACGCCGGCGCCCGGGTGACCGACGACGTGCTGCGTACCCTGGTGCTTGCGGTCCACCTGCTCGGAGTGCGCCGCATCCTTGTCGTTCCTCATCTGAAGTGCCGGATGACGGCCGAGGACGAAGCCCATGTCCACCAGGCCATCTACACCGCGTCCGGGGTCGACACCCGCAGCCTGGAGCTGCGTCCGGCGCCCGACGTGGTGGTCGCCCTGGGCCAAGACCTGCAGCGGATCAGATCCTCGCCGTACCTGCCCGACGACGTGGCCGTCGGCGGCGCCGTCTACGACGTCGACAGCGGCCTGCTCGAGCGCCTCACGTGATCCAGGCGCGGACCTGAGGCAACAGCGTCATACTGCGGTATGACGACGACTCCTGACGAGACATCTGCGGAAGAGGCCGAGCCTGCCAACGAGGTCGCGCACGCCCAGCAGAGCCCTGAAGGCATCTCGGTCCCCGACTCGGCACGCTTCGTCGGTGGGGACCTGGAGGACGAGGAGCCGACCGCTCAGTAGCGGAACGACCCCGTCGGGGTATCGATGGACAGCGACACTGGGCCGGCGGGAGACTCCCGCTGAGATGACGTCACCGCCAGCGTGACGACGCCGACGCTGGGATGATGGCGAGATGCCATCCGAGACCCTGGCTCATGAGGACGAGAGGTTCGACGACCTCGACTGGTATGCCCGCGACCTCTCCAGTGGGACCTATCGGCGCTGCGTCTTCACGCGTGTCGACCTGACCGAGGCCATCAGCAGGTCCGCCTCGTTCGAGAGCTGCACCTTCAGCAACTGCCGCTTCAACATGTCGGTCCACACGACCTCGGCCTTCGTCGCCTGTACGTTCCGGCGTACCTCCTTCTTCGGTGCGACCCTCGACGGGTGCAAGCTCAGCGGGTCAGTCTTCGCCGAGTGCACGCTGCGGCCCCTGACCGTCACCGGCGGCCAGTGGAGCGGGGTGGTGATGCGAGGCGCGAACCTCTCTGGTCTGGAGCTCCTCGACCTTCAGCTGACGGAGGCGGACCTGTCGGAGGCGGACCTGTCACGCAGCGACCTGCGACGGTGCGACCTCAGCCGAGGCAGCCTGAGAGCCGCCACGCTCGAGGACACCGACCTGCGCGGGGTCGACCTGTCCGACGTGGACCTGCTGGACGTGCGGCTTCGACGAACCCGGCTCGACGTCGCCGGGGCGGTTGCCCTGACCGTCCAGCTCGGCGCCGACGTCGACGCCGACTAGTCCGTCAGCCGGAGGTGGCCCGGCACACTAGGCCTGGACACCCGCCCCCTCGGCAACCGGGGCCGCGAGATCCCGCATGCTCGACGACCCACCGGCCACCGCCTCGTCGTCGTGCACGTACCGCTCTCCGCGGAACAACGACGCCACAGCGCCGATCAGGCTCATCACGATGGCCACACCGAACACGATCACGAGTCCGTGGTGGAAGGGCTGGCTGATCAGCTGGGGGAAGAAGTGCGTGCTGGTCAAGGTGGTGGTGTCCGCGCCCCTGGTGGCGGCCGGAGGCAGACCGTGGATCAGGGTCGCGATGGGGTTCGAGCCCAGGAACGCCGCGAACAGGCTGCCGACCGGTGGCTGGTGGCCGATGGCCGACGCGGCCGCCGGCGCGATCCCGTGTGCCCGGAGTCCGTTCGTCAGAGTCGTCGGCAGTTGCTGGGAGAGACCGATGATCATCATCGTGAAGAAGATCCCGATGGACAACGAGCTACCGGCGTTGAAGAAGGTTCCGGTCATACCCGCGGCCGCCCCGCGCCTGTTGGCCGGCACGCTGTTCATGATCGCGGTGGTGTTGGGCGAGGAGAACAGGCCCGAGCCGATGCCGTTGACCACGAGCATGGCTGCGAACCACCAGTAGCTGAAGTTGGTCGGGAGAAGGAGCAGGCCGGCGAAGCTGAGGGCAACCAGGACGAGGCCTCCGGTGGCGAACGCCCGAGCACCGAAACGGTCGGAGTAGAACCCCGACAGCGGCCCCGCCACCAGGAACGACACCGTCAGCGGCAGCAGGAAGATGCCCGCCCATAGTGGTGTCTGCTCGAACGAGTACCCGTGGAGCGGTAGCCAGATTCCCTGCAGCCAGATGATGAGCATGAACTGCAGCCCGCCGCGGCTGATCGACGCGAGCAGGCCGGCCAGGTTGCCGGCACTGAACGACTTGATCCTGAACAGCCCCATGTCGAACATCGGGTCGGCGATCCGCGTCTCGACCACGCAGAAGGCGGCCAGCAGGGCCGCGCCGCTGAGCAGCCCGGTCAGCACCCATGGGTTCGTCCAGCCCATGTTGTGGCCGCCGTACGGCTGGATGCCATAGGTGATCGCTGCCAGCACTGCCGTGAGCCCGGTGGCGAAGAGGACGTTGCCCCACCAGTCGACGCGCGAGGCCGTCCGCACGCTCGTGTCGTGCAGGCTGAGGTACGACCAGACGCTTCCCAGGACTCCGAACGGCACCGAGACGTAGAAGATCAGCCGCCAGTCGACAGGAGCCAGCAGTCCGCCGACCATCAGGCCGATGAACGAGCCGGCTATGGCCGCCACCTGGTTGATGCCCAGCGCCAGGCCGCGTCGCTCGGCGGGAAAGGCGTCGGTGAGGATCGCGGTCGAGTTCGCGAAGATCATCGCCGCCCCGATGCCTTGCACGAGTCGCCACAGGATCAGCCACATCGCTCCGGAGCCGCCGGTCAGCGGGTCGACCGCCAGCGCGACGGAGCCGACCGTGAACACCACGAATCCCGTCGTGTAGATCCTGACCCGACCGTAGATGTCCCCGAGCCGTCCGAGGGACACCACGAGGACCGCTGTCACGACGAGGAAGCCCATCAGCATCCACAGCAGGTAGCTCACATTGCCCGGCCCCAACGGGTCGAGCTTGATGCCTCGGAAGATCGCCGGCAGCGAAATGATCACGATGGAAGAGTTGATGGTGGCCATCAGCATGCCGAGGGTGGTGTTCGACAGGGTGACCCATTTGTAGCGCGGGTCCTGCGGTTGGACCCGGAACCTCGCGGAAGGCTGGTCTGGGGTGGTGGACTGCGCCATCGGGAGCGGAGACCTTTCAGAGCGGTGCAGCGTGACGGCCTGCGGACAGGGATTGCTGCTAAAGTGGAGGCAGCCCTCCTGATAGTATACGGAGGTCTCCCTCCGCTCCGTCGGCGGGTCACTATTCGAAGTAGGCACCGCCTTGACCACCGCCGCGCCGCGCGTTCCCGAGGTCCTGTCCGGGCGACCTCAGCGTGCTGACGCTCGGCGCAACTACGAGAAGCTCGTCGAGGCAGCACGCGAGGCCTTCGCCTCCGAAGGGGCCGCCGCGTCGCTGGAAGACATCGCCCGCCGGGCCCAGGTCGGCATCGGCACGTTGTACCGGCATTTTCCGACGCGGCAGGACCTCTTCCAGAGTGTGTATGCCACCGAGGTCGAGGCGCTGTGCCGGTCCGCCCACGACGTCGCCGACCTCCCGGCGTGGGAGGCGCTCGTCACGTGGCTCCATCAGTTCGTCTGCTACATCAACACGAAGCGGGCCGTCGCCGAGGAGCTGATCGCGTCCATCGGCCGCGACTCCGAGCTCTTCCGCAGCGGGCGCGCCGCGATCTACGGGGCGGGCGGGCCGCTGCTCGAACGAGCCCAGCGCGTCGGCGCCGCCAGGACCGACACCAGCTTCGACGACGTGATGCGGCTGATCAGCGGGATCACCATGATCCACTTCTCCGACCCGGGGCAGATCGACCGCGTACTCGGGCTCGCGCTCGACGGGCTGCGCTACCAAGGGGCCCGTCGCCCGGCGTGAAGCACCCACCCGGTGAAGCTGGCGCCGCGCCGTCAGTGGCCCAGGGTCGGCCCCCGGCGGCCGGTACTCTCTGTCCAGCCGAGGAAGGGACAGCTATGAGCGACTATCAGCCGCCCCCGCCCGCGCAGGACAACGGGTTTCCGGCTTTCGGTGCCCCGGACGCGCCAGCGTACCCGGGGCACCCGGGCTCCTACGCTGCGGCAGAGCCGGCGGCCCCCGCCCCGCGCCGGCCGCGGTCGATCGAGATCGCCGTCCGGCTGATGTGGGCCGGTGCCGTTCTGAGCGGTGTGTCGTTGATCGTGACTTTGGTGACCCTCGGATCGCTGAAGGACCACGTCCGGCAGGGGCTCCGCGACAACCACACGTCCTACACGGCGCACGACTTCGACACCCTCTTCCACACGGTCGTCATCCTCGCCGTCATCGAGGCTCTGATCGCCATCGGCTTGTGGCTGTGGATGGCGTGGAAGAACGGTGCGGGCAGGCGGTGGGCGCGAACCGTTTCCACCCTGCTCGGTGGGCTCAGCCTCGTGTTGAGCCTGTATGCGATCGTGTCGGGTACCACCATCGCGGCCTCGTTGATCCTGACCCTCCTCAACCTGCTGCTGGCTATTGCCATCCTGGCCTTCTTGTGGCGCGGCGAGTCCAGCGAGTTCTACCGAGCCACTGCGCGACACCGGGCTGAGCTCGGCGGCTGACCCGACCCGGGTTCTGACGGCTAAGCCGTCGGGTCGTCGACGCGCCCGATGAAGAGCGGCGTCGCGGTCTCCACGTCGTGGATGACGAAGAGGAACGCCCGGTCGGCGTCGAGCGTGACAGGGAGGGGAGCCGCGCTTTCGTCCATCACGACGGCGGTGGCGGCGGCCGCCTCCGTCCCGTGCTCGTCGACGGCGATGAAGGCGTCGTGCAGCACATCGGAGATGAAGAGGTCCAGCTGTCGCGTCATCGCGCTGAAGTCGGCCTTTGGCGTGAACGCGACGGGCATCCCGAGGTCGGACAGGATCGGGTTGAGCGACGTCGCCAAGCGGAACTTCCACTTCGGCAGGGACACCTCCAGGAGCTGCGCCGGACGGACCGAGGTCAGGATCGTCGTCAACCTCGGCCCGTCGAGAGACTGCTCGAGGTCGTGGAGACCGGACCCATCGGGGACGATGACGGTCATCGCCACACCACGACCGGCGTACGAGAGCCGGGCCGCCTGCCATCCCGAGCCGCTCGCATAGCCGGCTGTCTTGAGCGAACCCCGCATCATGTCGGCCTGGACGCTCGATCCGTCACGACGGAGGAACCGTCCGGGCCTCGTGCCCGACACGGCGAGCGGCTCCTCCCACGGGGCCCTCAGGTAGATGGCGTTGACCAGGACCAGCCGGGTCAGCTCGCCCAGCACGCCTGGAGGGATGATCTTCTCGATGCGGCCGGCGGTATGCTCCACCGTCCACCTGTTGATCAGGTCGGTCGCCGCGGAGGCGTCATGCTCGTAGTCGACCAGCCGCATCCCGCTCCCGTAGTAGCGCGCGAGGGTGTCCAGGAAGGCGGGCTGCCAGCTGGTGCCGTGTTGGCCCCACAGCGAGCTCGCCAGGTCGACGGAGACCTCGGCCGTGCTGCCGTCGATCCGCTTCTGCTGCCCGGCGCGGCTGTCGACCAGCTGGGTCAGCGCGTTCATCCCGGCGTTGAAGGCGGGCAGGTTCTCGCAATGGAGGACGTGGTCCATCTGCGCCGCGGTGTCGCCGCGGGCGCCGTTGCGGGTCATGGCCAGGGCGACCGCGACCGAGTACGGCGAGCAGACCAGGTTCCCCGGCTTGGCCGCCAGACCGCGGTAGAGGCCGGCGGTGAGTGCCTGCACGGACAGCACGGCGTCGGGTTGGGATGCCGACGAACCGGTGAGCCTGGCCACGTCGGCGGCGGCAAGCCCAGAACGTGCTCCGTGCACCGCTGGGTTGCTCTCGCCGCAGCCGGTCAGCCACGGGTAGACGGCCGAGACCGCGCCCACGCCGACGAGGGACCGTAGGACGTCGCGTCGCGTCAACATGACGGTCTGACGAGCTCGACGCTGCCACGGTTCCCCGCCGGGAGACGGACTAGCGGCCGGCTCGTCCGGCCACGAGCAGGTGGTAGGCATCGTCCCCGTCGCCGACGCGAAGTCGTTTGACGGCGTCGAGGCCGGCCCCGACGAGCGCGGCCTGCACGTCTTCGACAGGCCGCAGGGTGAAGCCGTGGCGGGTGAAAGGGAGCCTCGCCATCGCCGTCGGGTCGCCCATTCCGACGACGACGTACCCGCCGGGACGCAGGACGCGGGCGAGCTCTGCGAACGCCGGCCCGAGGTCGCCAAGGAAGTAGATGGTGTTGACGGTGATAGCGGCGTCGAGCGACGCGTCGTCCAGCGGCAGCGCGGCGAGGGATCCCGTCTGCAGGGTGAGCAAGCCGTCGTCGACCTGCTCCCGGAACCGCCGTTTCGCGGAGCCCACCATCGTGTCGGACAGGTCGACCCCGTCGACGTGCCCGGAGGCGCCGACCCGGTCGAGCAGGAGCGGGATGCCGACACCACCGCCGAAGCCGATGTCGGCAGCCGACTGTCCGGGGCCGACGTCCGTCGCAGCCACCGCAGCCGCGACCGTCTGCTGGTTGAATCGGTTGAGACGCCCGGCGACCACGCGCCCCAGCGGTCCCTCCGGCCGCCCGAGCTGTTTGGCCAGACCGGCAAGGACTCGGTCCCGTAACCCCATCCCAGCAGCCTATTGCCCGGCTCGGGCCTCAGCCAAGCGCAGCGTCGAGCGGGTGGAGGAGGTGGTGTGCTGCCAGCTGCCCGGAGCGCAACGGTCAGCTCGCGGGTGCGTTCCGTCCGGGTCGCTGAAGGACACGAGCGCGATGCCCGCGGGCGTGAGGTCGGCGACCTCGCCCGGTCGTCGACGCCCATCCGGCAGCGAGCGCCTCCTTGACTCCCGGACAGCCGTATGCCTAGAGTATCTAGGTATGAAGCTCGACCGAGTCAAAGGCCATCTCGACTTGCTGCTCCTGGCGGTCGTGCATCAGTCACCAGGTCATGGATACGAGGTCATCACCCGGCTGCGGGAGGGCAGTGACGGGCTGCTGACGCTGAAGGAGGGCACGGTCTACCCAGCCCTGCACCGACTGGAGGACCTTGGTCTGATGAGCAGCGAATGGCGCCCGGTGTCGGGTCGGCGCCGCCGCATCTACCGGGTGACCTCCGGCGGTGAGCAGGCTCTCCAGGCGGAGCGGCGGGACTGGCGAGCGCTGGTCTCATGCGTCGACGCCTTCCTGGTACCGGCCGCGTCCGCTGCCCGGGGCGTGTCGTGAGCGACGGCGAGGCCAGCGACAGCCCCATCGAGGGCTACCTGGACCAACTCGTCCAACGGATGGCGTCAGGGCCGCCACGCGACCTGCGACACCTCCTGGCCGAGACCGAGGCCCACCTGCGTGACGATGCCGCCGCAGCCGTCGTCGCTGGGCTGTCGCCGGAGGAGGCCGAACGGCTTGCCGTGGCCAGGTTCGGGTCCGCGGGCGACGTCGCCGGCGCCGACGGGGCCCGCATGCTCACGCCGATCCCAGCCGTCCTCGGCCAAGCTGCGCTCTCCGCCCTCTTGCTGGGTGGGATCGGCGCGCTCGCGGTCGGCGCGAGCGGCCTGGTCGCGGCCATCATCCGGGCCGTCGCAGGGACCCGGGTGCTCGTCGACGTTGCTCCCGGCCAGAACCTCTCGGCGGCGGACTGCGCGCGCTGGCTGGCCGCCGACCCCGCTGCGCACTCCTGTCGGGACGCCGCCGTCTCGGACTGGGCCGCTGAGACCGTCTTCTACCGGATCGCGGTCGGCCTGCTGGGCGTGATCTGCGTCGTCGCCTACCGCTGGGTGCGACGTCGGCCTGCAGGTCGGCGCGGCCCGTCGGCGCTGCCATCACCGGTGAGCAGCGCGCTGGCCGCCGCCATCTTCGGTGCGGCCGCCATCTGGACGCTCGCTCTCGGTCTCCAGGATGTCGTTACGACGTCCGGGCACGGCTCCGGTCAATGGCTGAGCGCTGCGCTGGTCGCGGGTGTCGCTGCCCTCGTCTTCGGGATGCGGCTGCTCGCCGATCTGCGCGAGCTCGGCCCCGCCACCGGGATGCAGCCGATCGGACGGTAGCGCGGTCGCCGGTCGGAGGCCCAGAACCTGGGCCCTGCCCTCATCGTGACCTCCACCTTTGCTGCCGGGTTGGGCCCGACGCATCATGGAGCCTGCTCGCGGCGAGTGTCCGCCGGCAGTGAAGGACAAGATGACCTCCCACCACCTCCCGGGCGGCAGCTACCGCGTCGGTGACCTCGAGCTCACCCGCGTCGGCTATGGGGCGATGCAGCTCGCCGGTCCCCGCATCTTCGGCCCGCCGAAGGACCGCGACGCCGCGATCGACGTCCTGCGCACAGCGGTCGGGCTCGGCATCACGCACATCGACACGGCAGACTTCTACGGTCCGCACGTGACGAACGAGATCATCCGCGAGGCGCTCGCGCCCTACCCCGACGGGCTGCACATCGTGACCAAGGTGGGCGCGCGCCGCGACGACAAGGGCGGCTGGCCGCACGCACGGACGCCGCCGGAGCTGCGTGCCCAGGTCCACGACAACTTGCGGAATCTCGGACTCGACGTGCTCGACGTCGTGAACCTCCGTGTCGGCGGCGTCGAGGCGCCTGAGCCCGGCTCCATCGCGGAGCAGTTCGAGGCGCTCGTCGAGCTCCAGCAGCAGGGGCTGATCCGGCACCTCGGCGTCAGCACCGTCACCGCAGAGCAGGTCGCCGAAGCACAGTCGATCGCGCCGGTCGCCTGTGTGCAGAATTTCTACAACATCGCGCATCGGGTGGACGACGACATGGTCGACTCGCTGGCCGCCCAAGGCATCGCCTACGTCCCCTACTTCCCCCTCGGCGGGTTCTCACCACTGCAGTCAGACGCCCTCAACGGGGTCGCGACGCGGCTCGGGTCGACCCCGCTGGCGGTCGCGCTCGCGTGGCTGCTGCAGCGGTCACCGAACATCCTGCTCATCCCGGGCACGTCGTCGGTGGCTCACCTGCGCGATAACGTCGCCGGCGCCGGGCTCGACCTACCTGTTCACGCGACCGCCGAGCTCGACGCGATCGGCGGCTGACATCACTCCGCGTACGCAAGCCGACTGGCGCGCCTGCTGCACGTGAGTCAGATCGGCGGCTCGTCCAGGAATGGCTCCAGCTCGTGGGCGGCCGCCCCGAACACCCAGGTGAGCAACAGCACGTCGTCGATGTAGCCGCCCGGTCGGAAGTCCGGCACCAAGTCGTCAGGGGTGATCAGGTAGTGCAGGGCGGCGATGAGCAGTCGTCGCCGGGCGGCGTCTCCGGCGGTCTCGGCGACCACGAGCTCGACGGCCGGCGGCAGCTCCAGATCCGTCACCGGAGCCGCGTCGACGGCGACCGGGGTATCGACCTCGATCCCGTCGGCGCTGGCGCGGACGAGCCGGACCGCGGCTGATACCCGGTCCGAGATCGTACACAGGGGTGGGTTGACGTAGTCCAGCTCTTCGACCAGGTCTGAGAGGCGCCTCAGCGCCGCGGGATTGCCCGCGTTTGCCCCCGCCCAGGCACGAGAGTGGGCGAAGGCGGTGCTGCGCATCGCCTTGGTGACCGTCGACTTCGGGGTCCGGAACAACGGTGTCCAGCCCGACTCGCTCATCGTCAGCTCCCCAGCGACCGCGGGCGTTCGCCCGCAAAAGTAGCCTTACTATGTCAGCCTTCGAGCCTGGCCGCGCTGCGGGGGGTACGGCCGTCGGGCTGCGGGCAGCCGCGGATGCGCCTTCCTTGGTCTCAGGCCGGCGTGAGCGAGGCAACCGACGCCACGAACCGCGCGTCGATCGTCGCCGTCAGATCCTGAGGTACCGGGTCGAGAGTTGGCGAGTCGGCGTCCCGATCGCGTCGGCCCCCCGAACTCATCGCTTGCGCGGCCCAACGGTCGTCGGCACCGCCGAGCAGGCCCGCATCGGCCAGGTGGTCAAGGCGTTCGAGCGAGCCTCCCAGAGCCGAGGCGTAGTCCCGGGCTTTGAGGATCGCGGCGTGGATGGCGGCAGCCCTGACGAGGCCCCAGGCCGGATTGTCGTCATCGACCTGCCAGCGCACCCCGTGCACGTCGACATCCTCCTGAGCTCCCAGCGCCACGCCCAGCGCTTCCAGCCGCCTGAGGTCGCGGAGCACGACCGACACCGAGACCGACGAGACGACCCGGTCGACCTCGTGGGGCTGGCGGGGCTCGAGGTCTGGCCCTCGCTCCCGCCAGGTGTTAGCCGAGTGCCAGGACCAGGTCAGCGGCGCGTCCTTGTTCTCGACGGTGAACGGTAAGCCACCCATCGAGTCCAGATCCGCGGTCAGCAGCCGCTGGACCTCGGCACTGGCCGCCAGCGCCTCGGCCTTGCTCGGCCGAGTCAGCATGATCGAGCAGGACAGGTCGACGTAGTCAGCGGCGACGGTCAGGCTGGCCTCGCCCCGGACCGACAGCTTGGCGGTCTCCGCTGGGCTCATGGCCCGCTCCTTCGATCATTGGTGCGTGAGGTTGGCGCGCTGCAGCTGCTCCTCTGTCGGTTGCTGGTCGAGCGACAGCGTCCCCAGGTCCATCCGTACCTCATAGATACCACCCACGAAAGCGTTGTCGACGGCCGCGTAGTCGGGGGTGACCGGGGTGCCGCGGTCGACGCCGACGTTGAGCGTCTCGTCGAAGGAGAAGTAGAACGCCGTCGTCGCATCGAGCCGCCCGGTCCCCACCTCGACGTCGTCGACCAGGAGCGCGACCTCGGCACCACTGCCCGGAGGCCCACCGTCATACCGGAAGTCCATGGCGACGGTGTGTGGGCCTTGGCTCAACAGGCCCGATGACCGCACCGTGGTGAGGTCGCGTCCGTACCGGTTGTAGGCGTAGGCGAGCCGGCCAGAGGTGACGAAGAGCGACCAGCCGCCGAAGCGGCCGCCTTGCGCGATGATGACGCCCGTGTCGTGGTCGCTCGCCGACTCGATCTTGGCGGTGATGCGGTGGGAGCGGTTCTTGACGTTGGGTGCCGTCTCCTCGGTGAAACGGCCCATGTGCGGTCCGAAGGTCACCCGGGTCCGCCCCTCGTTGAGATCGAGGCGCCCGGCGACGGCCGGGTTCTCCCGCTCGGTGACCCGGTCGTCCAGCGGGTACACCTGGTAGCGGCCGGCCTCCACATCGAACAGCTGCTGCAGCTCGGCGAGCTTGTCGGGCTGCTCGGCGGCGATGTCGTGTGCCTGGCTCCAGTCGGAGCCGATGTCGTACAGCTCCCAGACGTCGTCGCCGAACGGGCGGTCTCCCTGCGGCACCATGATCCAGGGCACCCCGTGCCGGGTGACCGCAGTCCAACCGTCGTCGTAGATGCCCCGGTTGCCGATCATCTCGAAGTACTGGCGGGTCCGGCGGTCCGGCGCGTCGGCGTCGTCGAACGTGTAGAGCAGGCTCGTTCCCTCGATGTCTTGCTGAGCGACCCCGCCCACGAGGGTGGGATGAGGGATGCCCGCCGCCTCGAGAATGGTCGGGACGATGTCGATGACGTGGTGGAACTGCTCGCGGATCTCCCCAGCGTTCCGAATCCGCTCGCCCCAACGGACGATCATGCCGTCGCGGGTTCCGCCGAAGTGGGAGGCGACCTGCTTGGTCCACTGGTACGGCGTGTTCATCGCCAGCGCCCAACCCACCGGATAGATGGCGTAGGTGCTGGCCGTGCCCAGCTCGTCCAGGTGCTCGGCCATCGAGGCGGTGTCGTCAGCGAGCCCGTGCCCCAGCAGATGCTCGTGGAAGGTGCCCTCGATACCCCCCTCACCGGAAGCCCCGTTGTCCCCGAGCAGGTAGATCACCAGGGTGTCGTCGAGGATGCCCCGCGCCTCCAGCGTGTCGACCAGCCGCCCGACCTGCGCATCGGTGTGGTCGGCGAACCCGGCGTATGTCTCCATGAACCGGGCCGCGACCCGACGCTCGGTCTCGTCGAGTGAGTCCCAGTGCGGGACCCCCGCCGCCCATGGGGACAGCACGGTCTGATCCGGCACGATCCCGAGTGCTCGCTGCCGGACGAGGGTCTCCTCGCGCTGCAGGTCCCACCCTTCGTCGAAGGCACCGTGGTACCGGGTCGTCCACTCGGGCGCGACGTGGAAGGGCGCATGGGTGGCACCGAAGGCCACATAGGCGAAGAACGGGCGGTCCGACGTGAGCGTCTGCTGCATCGCGATCCAGTCGATCGCATGGTTGACGAGGTCCTCCGACAGGTGGTACCCGTCCTCGGGTCGCCGGGTCGGCTCGACCGGGGTGGTGCCGTCGAAGAGCTGCGGGTACCAGTGGTTCATCTCCGCGCCCATGAAGCCGTAGAAGCGGTCGAAGCCCTCCCCCGTCGGCCAGCGGTTGAACGGCCCGGCCGCGCTGATCTCCACCGGCGGCGTCTGGTGCCACTTGCCGAACGCGGCCGTGCTGTAGCCGTTGCCGCTCAACGTCTGGGCCAAGGTCGCGGCACTCGCGGGTCGATAGCCGGTGTAGCCGGGCGGCGGCGTCGACATCTCCGTGGTGACGCCCATGCCGACCGAGTGGTGGTTGCGTCCGGTCATCAGCGCCTGGCGGGTCGGTGAGCACAGCGCGGTCACGTGGAACCGGTTGTAGCGCAGCCCCTCGTCGGCGAGCCGTCGTGCGGTGGCCATGAAGCACGGACCGCCGAAGGGGCTGGACGCGGCGAAGCCCATGTCGTCGATCAGGACGAGCAGGACGTTCGGAGCGCCGGCGGGCGCGCTGACGGGCGCGACCGGTGACATCTCGTCGTCCGCATCGACGCGTTGCGGCTGCAGCGGCAGGATGCGACGGTCAGGCTCAGTCACGCTCTGACGGCGGGGCGGTCACGGCGACGAGTGGTCGATGTGTAAGGCCTCGGCTGTCGCCATCTCGAGCGACGGGGTGTTGGCCAGCAGCTGCTGGGTGTAGGGCTGCTGGGGGTCCGCCAGCACCGTCGCGGTCTCGCCGTACTCCACGATGCTGCCCTGGGACAGTACCGCCACCTTCTGCGCGATCGACCGCACCAGGGGCAGATTGTGGGTGACGAACACCATCGAGAGTCCGAGGTCGCGCTGCAGCCGGCCGAGCAGCTCCACGATCGCGGCCTGCACGCTCACGTCGAGGGCGGAGGTGACCTCGTCGCACACCAGGATCGCGGGCGAGGAGATCAGGGCCCGGGCGATCGCGACGCGCTGGCGCTCACCGCCGGAGAGCTGGTCGGGGTACCGGCGGGCATAGCTCGCCGACAGCGACACCTGCTCCAGCATCTCCCCCACCCGGGTGTCGGCGTCGCGACCGCTGGCGATGCCGAAGACGGCCAGCGGCTGGGCGACGGTCTCTCCGATCGTCTTGCGGGGGTTCAGCGAGCCGTACGGGTTCTGGAAGATGTACTGGATCTGCCGACGCGACTCCGTGCTGCGCGACCGGGCTGCCGTCTCCAGCTCCTTGTCCCCGAGCCGGATGCTGCCGGTCCAGTCGCGATGCAGCCCGGCGATCGAGCGGGCAGTCGTGGTCTTGCCGGACCCCGACTCCCCCACGACCGCGAGGCACTCGTGTGCCTCCAGCTGCAGGTTGATGGAGTGCAGCACCTCGATCTTGCCGTAGCGGGCGACGACGTTGTCGAGGGTGAGCACCGCGGTCGATGATTCCGCCGGCGCGATGTCGACGGGGTCGCCGGCCTTGGCCTGGCTCTGCTTGACGACTTCATGGGCGCGGATGCACCGGGCGCTGTGCTCGGGTCCGACCGGCGCCAGTGGCGGCACCTCGACGTCGCACTCGGGGATGTGCATGGTGCATCGTGGCGCGAACGCGCAGCCCGAGGGACGCTTGCCGGGCGACGGGGCGTGGCCGGGGATTCCCAGCAGGCTGCGGCCGCCGGTGAGTCGCGGGATCGCCCCGACCAGCCGACGGGTGTACGGGTGGGCTGACGAGTCGAACAGCTCCTCGGCGAGGCCCATCTCGACGATCCGGCCGGCGTACATCACCGCGACCCGTCGGGCCAGTGCCGCGACGACGGCGAGGTCGTGGCTGACGTAGAGCGCCGCGACGTTGTGCGCCGCCGCGAGCTCGCGCACCGTTGCCAGCACCGTCGCCTGCGTCGTGACGTCGAGGCCGGTGGTCGGCTCATCCAGCACGATCAGCCGCGGCCGGTTGGCGAACGCCATCGCCAGGCCGACACGCTGCTGCTGACCGCCCGAGAGCTCGTGCGGGTATCGGCGCAAGTACGCCGGGTCGTCCGACAGGGCGACCTCCCGCATCAGCTCGGCCATCCGCTCCTCGTGGTTGACGCCCCGCCCCGAGCTGTGCGCCTCGAGCACCTCACGGAGCTGGAGCCCGATCCGTAGCGCCGGGTTCAGCGAGGAGGCAGGGTCTTGGGGCACGTACGACACGAGCGACCCGCGCAGACGCCGGAGCTCCTCGTCGTCGAGGGTGAGGATGTCCTGGTCGCCGAGCATGACCGTGCCGCCCGAGATCTGCAGCCCACGACGGGCGTGCCCCAGCAGGGACAGCCCCACCGTGGTCTTGCCCGACCCGGACTCGCCGACGACGCCGAGCACCTCACCGGCTGCGATCTCGAAGGACACATCCATCACGACCGGCACATGACCCGAGCTGGTCTCGATCTGCAGGTCCTGGACGCTCACCGCGACCGGACCGTCGGAAGGCTCGGCCAGGTGAGAACCCGCCTGCTGGTGCATGCTCACTCGTCACCCCTCTCACGGTCGATGCCGGCGGCCGTCCGGGCGATGCCGTCGCCGAAGAGGCCGGTGCCCATGGTCAGCAGGGCGATCGCGATGATCGGTGCCAGCGCGCCCCAGGGCTGCACCGGCAGCGCGATCTGGTTCTGCTGGATCATGGTGCCCCAGTTGGCGTCGTTCGCGTTGGGGGACAGTCCCAGGAAGGCCAACCCGGCGATGACGGCGATCGAGTAGGTGAGGCGCAGGCTGGCCTCGACCATCATCGGTCCCAGGATGTTCGGCAGCAGCTCTCCGGTCAGGATCCGGATCCGCGACAGCCCCATCGACTCCGTCGCCTGGATGAAGTCGCGTTCGACCACGGGCTGGGCCGCCCCACGCGCCACCCGCGCCACTCGTGGCGCCGTGGTGAGGGCGATGGCCACGATGATCACCCAGGTATGAGCGCCGATCAGGCTGACGGCGACCAGGGCGAGCATGATCTGGGGGAAGGCCATGATCACGTCCATCAGCCGCATGAGCACGTCGTCGAGAGCGTTGCGGGCATAGGCCGCCACCAGGCCGATCGCGATCCCGAAGATCAGCCCGATCGCGGTCGAGACGAACGCCATCACCAAGATGCCGCGGCCACCGTAGAGGAACCGGCTGAGGACGTCCTGGCCCAAGTAGTCGGTGCCGAGCAGCCCCGCTTTGCCGCCGGGCGGAGTGTCCGGGATCGCCACGAACTTGTCGGGGGCATGGGGGGCGATGTACGGGCCGATGACGGCGATGAGCACCAGCAGCAGCACGAGGAGGGCGCCGATCCGGGTCCGCCAGAGCCGCATGGCCCGGGCCACCAGCGTGCTCGAACGGCCGGCTGGTGTTGGTGTCTGCACGCCTTCGGCCAGCGCCGGCGCCTCCTCGGTCTGGCTCATAGCCGTGTCCTTAGTCGAGGGGTCACGAGGATGGTGGCCACGTCGGCCAGCAGGTTCAGCACGACGTAGACCCCGGCGATCAGCATCGCCAGGGCCTGGACCACCGGCACGTCGTGGTTGAGGACCGCGTCCTGCAGCGCACTTCCGATACCGGAGTAGTTGAAGACGTACTCGACGATCACGACGCCTCCCGCCAGGTAGGCGAGGTTGATCGCGATCACCTGGAACACCGGGCCGATCGCGTTGGGCAGCGCATGCCGGATCAGGACCGTCCGCTCCGGAAGTCCCTTGAGGCGGGCCATCTCGACGTAGTCGCTCTCGAGCACCTCGACCATCGAGGCCCGCATGATCCGGGCGACGTAGGGCGCGACCGCGATCACGAGGGTGGCCGCCGGGAGGATGAGCTCCTTGGGGACGTCCCAGGGGTGCTGACCCGGCGAGATGGGGCTGGTAGCGGGAAGGAAACCATTGAAGATCGTCGTGGCGAACACGATGACCAGCAGCACCGCGACCACGAACTCCGGAAGCGACGCCAAGATGAGCAGCAGGTTGGAGCTGACCGTGTCGAAGGTCTTCTCCCGCTTGAGTGCTGCCCACGAGCCGAGCGCGATCGAGAGCGGGATGGAGACGATGGCAGCGATCAGGACGAGCACCCCGGAGTTGACCAGTCGGCTGCTCAGGTACGTCCCGACCGGCTCCTGTGCCGCGAGGGAGTTGCCGAGATTGCCGTGCAGGAAGCCACCGGCCCAGGAGAAGTACTGCCCCAGCAGCGACTTGTCGAGGTGCAGCACCTTGCGCAGCGCGGCCTCACTGGCCGGCGTGGCGTTGCGGCCGAGGATGGCCCGGACCGGGTCGCCCAGCGCCTGGGTCGCGGCGAAGACCAGGATCGACACGAGCACGAGCACCAGGACGCCGAGCAGCAGCCGTCGGACGATGAAGGCCGCGATACCGCCGTGTCGCAACCAGGTCATCGCCGCTCCCGCGACTCAGCCGAACCAGATGGTCTTGTAGCCATGGCCGAAGCTGTCGAGGTTGAGTGTCCCCTTGCTGGGTGTGAGGCCCTGCACCTTCGACGAGTACCCGTCGATCAGGTCGTTGAAGAAGGGGATGATGTAGCCGCCGTTGTCGTACTCCAGCTTCTGCATCTGGTGCTCCAGGTCGACCCGCTTGGTGTCGTCGGTGGCGGCCAGCGCCTGCTGGTAGAGCGAGCCGAAGGTCGAGCCGTCGCCCGACGTCGGCGGCCAGTGCGTCTCGTTGTACGGCGAGGTCGGCAGGGACCCCTGCTGGACCTGGTTGAGATACCCACGGGTGCCCCAGAAGTCCACCGAGAAGGCCAGCTTCAGGTAGGAGTCGCCGTAGTAGTTCGGGTCGTTCTTCACGTTGATCGTGACCCCCGCCCCCTTCGCCTGGGTGGCGAACACTGTGGCCAGGTCGACCATGCCGGACGCGCCGTTGGTGGTGTGGAGGTCCACGGTCAACCCGTCCTGGCCGGCGGACTTGAGCAGCGACTTGGCCTGCGCGAGGTCCTGGGTGCGCTGGGGCAGCGAACTGTCGTAGCCCTCGTCGAAGGGCGAGTAGAGGTCGTTCGCGACCGAGCCGTAGCCGGACAGGATCTGGTCGATGATCTGCTGCCTGTCGACGATCAGCCGCATCGCCTGGCGGACCTTGGGGTCGTTGAAGGGCGCCATGTCGATGGCCATGCACAGCGGCACCCAGCCGCCGGTCTTGGAGATGAGCGCGTTCATCTGCTGAGCCTTGAGCACATTGATCTGCGAGGCCGGCAGGTCGGTCATCGCGTCGATCTGCCCGCCGAGCAACGCGTGCACCTGAGCGGTCGCGTCGGCGAAGTCGGTGATCGTCACCGTGTCGAAGTACGGCCCGTCGCCCCAGTAGTTTGCGTTGAGCTCGCTGACGCTCTCCTGACCGGGTGAGAAGCTCTTCAGCTTGTAGGGTCCGGTGCCGATCTGCGTCGAGGGGTCGCCCGAGTAGGCCTTGTAGCCCACCGGCACGATGCCGAAGGTGTAGCTCGCGAGGGTCTGTGGGATCGTCGAGTCGGCCGTCTTCAGCGGGATCTGGACGGTGTACTTGTCGATCTTCTTGATGGCGCCGATGTCCATCGACGCGGTCGCGGCGAAGCCGGTGAGACCGTTGGCCTCCGTGCCGATCCGCTGCAAGGAGTAGATGACGTCGTCGGCCGTCATGGTCTTGGCGTTCTGGAACTCCACGCCCTTGCGCAGCTTGATCGTGTACTGCGTCGGGCTGTCGGCGGTGACCGACTCCGCGAGGCCGTCGGTGGTCAGCTTGTACTGGTCGTCGAAGGTCAGCAGCGTCTCGAACGCGCTGACGAGACGGGCCTGGTCAGGTTTGGTGATGATGTTCTGGCCGTCGAAGATGTCCTTGGCACCACCGCCGGTGACACCCAGCCTGAAGTCGCCGCCCTTCTTCGGGGTAGCCGTGCTGCCACCGCCGGTGCCGGCCGATGGCGACGACCCACCGCAGGCCGACAGCCCCGCGGCCGCAGCGATGCCGGCTGCCCCGACGACGAACTGCCGGCGGGTCACCCGGCCGAAGACTCCGGCGTCCCGGCTGTCGCGGTCGTCGGCGCTGCTGCGATCTCCTGGTGTCCACAATGCATTCATCGACGGGCCCCTTAGCCTGGTCTCTCGACAGCGCGCGGTTCAGAGCGTGCCGACGTTGTCTGGTCATCACATCGCGAGACGAACGTTCACCCATCTTCATCGTCGTGTCAACAGGACCGCGCCGCAGTTACCGAAAAGTCATCGGAAGCCGACGACGCCGAAAGGGGCGTTTCCTTGGCCGGGATCACTTCGCCACAGCTCTCGACGTCTCTGCGACGCCATGTCATGCCAGCAAGGACGACGCCATGAACGCACCTCCAGAGCTGACGCACCCCCAGCCCGGCGGCCACTACACCGAGGTGGCTGCCACCGCATGTGCGCCGTGGCCGGAGGCGCCGTCGGACCTGGTGGCGGCGGTGGACGGAGCCGGCCGCACGATGGGCGTCGAGGAGTTCCTGACCACGACGTCGAGCACGTCGCTGGTCGTCGTGGTCGAAGGCACCGTCGTCCACGAGCGGTACTTCGACAGCGTGGTGGCCGACGACCGGCTGTTGGGAAACTCCGCGACGAAGTCGGTGCTGGCCCTGCTCACGGGCCTCGCTGTCACGCGCGGCAGGCTCCCCGACCTCGACGCGCGGGTCGTCGAGTATGTCGCCGAGCTGGCCGGCAGCGGCTACGACCGGGTCACCGTACGCCAGGTCCTCACCATGACCAGCGGCGTTGGATGGGCCGAGGACTACCACGACCCGGAGAGCCCCGCGTCCCGCCTGCTGAGCCGGTGGCGCTCGGGCGCCGGCGGACTGCGCGAGTCGGTCGCGCAGATCGGAACCGGCGCGGCGCCGGGCACGCGGTACGCCTACTGCAGCCCCGACTCGCTCGTCCTCGACTGGGTGCGTGAGCGTGCGACGGGCCAGACGTTCGCCGAGGCCCTCGGCGAACTGTGGCAGGTCATCGGTGCCGAGCGGCCGGCGCTCGTCGGGCTCGACGCGCCGCACGGCGTCGCGATGGCGGCCGGAGCACTGTCCGCATCCGCCCGCGACTGGGCTCGGCTTGGTGTGCTCCAGATCGACGGCTGCTGGCGCGGCGAGCAGGTGGTAGACCCTTCCTGGGTGGTGGCGAGCAGCCGGCCCGAGCGGTCCTACCTGGCGCCCGGGCGGCTGCCGAGCACCATCACCACACACGCCGGCTTCGGGTACCACTGGTGGCCGCTGGACCGCGAGGGCCTGCGGGTGATGGCCGACGGGATGCGCGGGCAGTTCGTCTACGTCGACCGGCCCCGACGGATCGTGGTCGTCAAGACCTCGGCCTGGCCCTACGTCGACGCCTGGTGGGACCGCCAGTGTCGCGACCTGTGCTACCTCGCCCTGCCCGTCATCGCCGACGCGGCGGCAGCGCTGTGACCAGCATTCCCGAGGAAGCCGGAGCACGACCCGGCGAAGCACGGCCCACGCAGCCCTCCGGCCTGGTCCAGTCGGTCGACCGGGCGCTGACCCTGCTGGGATGCGTGGCCGCTGCCGCCCCGGTGGGCGCGACGGTGGCGGACCTCGCACGTCAGACGGGCATCAACCGCGCAACGGCCTGGCGGCTGCTCGGGACCCTGGAGGTGCACGGACTGGTCGAGCGCGACCCCGGCAGCAACAGGTACCAGGTCGGCTTCGCGCTGATCCGGATGTCGTCGGCCGCAGGCTATGACGGGCTGGTCAGACGGACCCGGCCGATCCTCGAACGGGTGTCGGCGCAGACCGGCGAGACCGCAGCGCTCGCGGTAGCCGGCCCGCGCGGGGTGACCTATGTCGGGGAGGTGGCTCCCCAGTCGGTCCTCGCGGTCAGCTGGCTCGCCCGCGAGGTCCCACTGCACGCCACCTCGACCGGCAAGGCCTTCCTGGCCTGGTTGCTGCCGGAGGAGGCCCGCGGCCTCCTGGAGGTACCGCTCCGGGGTTTCACCGACACCACCGTGACCGACCCGAAACGGCTGATGAGAGAGCTGGCCGAGACCCGGTCACGTGGGTTCGCGCAGTGCGCCGGTGAGCTGGAGCCGACGCTCTACGGCGTGTCCGCACCGGTGCTGGACACCCGTGACGGCAAGCCGTTGGCGGTGTTCAGCATCTGGGGAACGGTGAACCGGGTCGGGGTGTCGAGGTTCGCGGCACTCGGCCCGGTCGCGGTGCAGGCGGCGACCGAGGTGTCCGGCGTGATGGCCGGCTGAGGACACAGTCCCCCTGCTTGACAAACCAGCCTCGCCGGAGAACCGTTTCATATGATGCGACGCCCGCCCGTATGGTGCGGCGACGTACGCTGACGCCACCACCCCGGAGTCCGTCCAGGAGAGCACCATGCCAGAGCCGCGCAAGGTCATCATCACGTGTGCCGTCACCGGGTCGGGGCACACACCGACGATGTCGCCGCACCTGCCCTACACGGTCGAGGACGTGGTCAGCCAGTCCGTCGCGGCCGCCGAGGCCGGCGCGGCGATCATCCATCTGCATGCGCGCGACCCGAAGGACGGCCGCCCGACGGCTGACCCGGCGGTCTTCCTGGAGTACCTCAAAGGGATCAAGGACTCGACCGACGCGGTCGTGAGCATCACCAGCGGCGGCGGGACCGGGATGACCGTGCAGGATCGGCTCCGCGTGGTCTACGAGACCAAGCCGGAACTGTGCACGCTGAACCTCGGGACATTCAACTACGGCAGCTTCCCGATGATCCCGAAGTACGCCGGTGCGTGGCAGTTCGACTGGGAGGAGCCGTATGTCGAGAGCACGCGGGTGGAGCCGTTCGTCAGCACCTTCTCCGACATCGAGCACATGCTGCGCGACGTGCGCCCGCAGACCGGCGCGCGGTTCGAGTACGAGGCCTACGACATCGGCCACCTCTACACGCTGGCCTACTATCTCGACGCCGGGCTGGTGGAGCCGCCGATCTTCCTGCAGACCATCCTCGGCGTGATGGGCGGCATCGGCGCCGAGGTCGAGCATCTGTCCCATCTGAAGTCGACTGCGGACCGGCTGCTGGGCGACGCCTACGAATGGTCCGTGCTCGGCGCCGGACGTCACCAGTTCAACATGATCACGGTCTCGGCGGTGATGGGCTCGCATGTGCGCGTCGGCTTGGAGGACGGCCTGTTCATCGGCCGGGGCAGGCTGGCTGAGTCGAATGCCGAGCAGGTCGCCAAGATCAAGCGCATCCTCGGCGAGCTGTCGCTCGAGACCGCCACTCCCGACGAGGCTCGCGCGATACTGGGGCTCAAGGGTCTCGACCAGGTCGGCTGGTGAGCCGGGCCGCACGACCAGCGCCTGACGCCGTCCGTACTGTCTCCGTCGTCGGCACGGGGGTCATCGGCGGAGGCTGGGCCGCGCACTTCCTCCGAACGGGGTATGACGTCGTCGCCTGGGACCCAGGACCGGACGCCGAGCGGAGGCTGGCGTCGCTCCTGGACACCGCCTGGCCCTCCCTGGAGCGGCTCGGGCTGAGCGAGGGCGCCGGTCGGGACCGGCTCCGGTTCGCCGACTCGCTCGAGGATGCCCTGTCGACCGCCGACTTCGTGCAGGAGTCGTCGCCGGAGGTGCTGCCCGCGAAGACGGAGCTGCTGGCAGCCATCGACGCTGCGACCCGGCCCGGCGTCGTCGTGGGCTCGAGCACATCGGGCTTCTCGATGAGCGAGATGGCCGTCATGTGCGCCACCCCCGGCCGCTTCGTCGTCGGCCACCCTTTCAACCCGCCGTATCTGATCCCGCTGGTCGAAGTGGTCGGCGGCGCGGCCACCGACCGGGAGACGGTGCTGTGGGCCACCGAGTTCTACACCCTCGCCGGCAAGGTCTGTCTCACCATGGACCGCGAGGTGTCGGGGTTCGTGGGCAACAGGTTGCAGGAGGCGCTGTGGCGGGAGGCGCTCCACATGATCGACTCGGGGCAGGCGACGCCGCAGCAGATCGACGACTCGATCGTGTACGGCCCCGGTCTTCGATGGGCCCTGATGGGCCCCATCCTCACCTTCCACCTGGCCGGCGGCCCCGGCGGCATGGCGCACATGCTGGATCATTTCGGCCCCGCCCTGCTGGAGCCCTGGACACGCCTGGACGCCCCGGAGCTCACCCCGGAGCTGCGTGACCGCGTAGTGGCAGGCGCTGTGCAGACCGCCGCGGGGCAGACGGTGCTGGAGCTGCAACAACGCCGCGACGCGTTCCTGGTCGACTTGCTGCTCCTGCTCGAGGCACACCGAGTCGGCGGCGTTCGAACGACCACGGACGTTGCCGACCATGCCTGAGTGGCTCTGCAACATCCGGGTGGCCGAGCATCCCGAATGGATCGACTACAACGGCCATGTCACCGACGCGGCCTACGCGGCTATCGCTGCTGTGGCCAACGAGCAAGCCCTCGAGGCGATCGGACTGAGCGAGGCATACCGGCTGGAGACCGGGCGGGCACTCTACACCGCCAGGCTCGAGATCGACTTCCGCTCCGAGATCGGGACCGACGCCGAGCTCGACGTGGCATCCACCGTCGCATCGATCGGGCGCACCAGCGTCGTCATGACCACCCGGATCCGGCAGTCCGGTGAGCCGCCCTCTGCCGAGACGCGGCACGTGTACGTCCATGTCGACGGGCCGTCCGGCGACACCGTCGAGCTCTCGGCGGACCAGCGTTCGGGCCTGGAGACACTCACCCGAGACGGTCGGTAGACCGATCGCGTCTCGGACCCGCGTCCGCAGCGTTGGCCAGGGCTCATCCGGCCTTCCGGTCCGCGGCCGGTGCCGACTACTCAGAGGTGGACCGTCCGCGGGCGGCGGCTAGGCGCCGTACGACGACGGCTGCACTCAGCCACGCGGCGGAGAACGCCCAGGCGCCCAGGACGTCGGTCGGCCAGTGGACGCCGAGATAGACGCGAGTCAGCCCGACCGCGGCGGCGAACACCCCGCCGACCACCCACGAAGCCACCAGGATCCGGCGACGACCCGAGAATCGGCGCACTGCCGCCCACACCAGCAGTCCGGCCGCCAGCGAAGCGGCGGTCGTGTGCCCGGAGGGGAAGGCGTAGCCACTCGTGGTCACCGCCCAGTCTTGCGCTGGCGGTCGAGGTCTGGCGAGTGCGTCCGAGACCGCGAGCCGCGTCAGCCACCCCAGTCCGAACACGGCGACGGACCACGCGGCAGGCACAATCCGGTACCAACCCCGTCGGGGGGAGAGCAGCGCGACGCCGATGAGGACCAGCGACAACGAGACGAGAACAGTGCCGCCGTCGGTCACGACCTTCGCGACCGACACGAGCACATCGCTTCGGTGTGCGACGGCGAGGCGGTGCCCCCAAGCGTCGAGCGAGCCGGCTCTCACGAGGTGGGACGCGACTCGTTCGAGCAGAACGAAGACGGCGACGCTCACGGCGAGCATGGCGAGGGGTCCGGCGAGTCCGCCACCCGTTAAGGGGCTCGTTCTCGGCTGGCTCACGGCATTCCTCCTGTCGAAACCGAGGGCGGCCGGTCGGACCTGTGTTCGTGCGGCGGACCGAAGTCCTGGACGCGCAAACCGTGATCGCGCAGCGGCCCTGCCTCGAGCCGACGAGCTCGAAGGCCATGGATCAGGGCGGGGACAGCGCCGTACGCCGAGCGCCAGGCCCCGGTCGCGGACGTGCAGTCGGAGTCGTGCAGGAGAACCGTACCGCCACCGTGCACCTGCCGTTCGACAGTGTCGAGCACGGATGCGGGAGTGGCTCGGGCGGTCCAGTCGCGTCCCCACGCGGTCCAGAGCACCGGCGTCATGCCGAGTCGCCTGGCGGCGACGAGTGCCGCCGTCGTGAGCAGCCCGTAGGGCGGTCGGTACCACAGCGGCGGCGAGCCGCAGACATCGGCGACCAGGTCGTACGCCCGGGTGATGTCGTCGATGGTTGCCCGCGGCCCGCGCCTGAGCAGGCACGTGTGGCTCCACCCGTGAACAGCCAACTCGTGGCCGGCGTCGACCAGGTCTCGACCGAGCGCCGGCTGTTTGGCGAGCATGGTGCCGAGCAGGAAGAACGTCGCCTTGACGTCGTGTGCGGCCAGGAGCGCGGCGAACTTCGGTGTGGAGCGCGGATCCGGGCCGTCGTCGAACGTCAGAGCCACGTGGTCGCAGCGGCCGATCCCGGCGAGTCCTGGGGCGAGCCGCAGTCTCAGCGGCCGCAAGGATGCCAGTGCCGGGGTGGCGTGGGCGAGGACGGCTGCACCCGTGCCCGCCATGAGGTAGGTGATCAGGCCGCCACCGCCGCCGCTGGGGCCTCCGCGCCGAACATCTCCTCGAGCCGCCTGGCGAGCTCGTCGGCGTTCTGGATCCACTCGACCCAGCCCGCCTGATGGAGAGCCGCTGCGTTCTTGAGGCCGTGTCCGGGCAGGGCCCGGTACGTCACGACAGTGGTGGCCGCGGTGCGGCACTCCAACGACGTCAGCCCGCCGGCATTCTGCACAACAAGGTCGATGGCGCTGAGCAAGGCCGGCATGTCGCACACCCACCCGAGGGCGATCCCGCGGCCGTCGGCTTCCCACAGCCTTTTGAGCCGGTCGTTCTCGCCACACAGCAGGACCGGCGTGGCCATGCCGGTGCCGGCGATGTCTCGGGCGGTCTGGAGTACGTCGCCCACCCCCCAGGACCCGGCGACGACAAGGACGAGCGGGCCGGTCGCTGGGAGGCCGAAGAGCTCGCGGGCGCGCCGTCGCTCCAGCGGCGGCCGGGCGGGGCGGAACCTGGGGCACACGGCCGGACCCACGACCGCGACATTCGCGGCACCAAGAAGACCGGCCTCGGTCGCCGCCACGTCGTGTAGTGCCCAGTGCTCGTCCACACCGTCCGCAACCCAGAGTCGATGGACCGACATGTCGGTCAGGAAGGTCGCGACGGGCACCGCGAGGCGACTGCGCCGGCGCAGCCTACCCAGCACCTGGCTGGCCAGCGGGTAGGTCGAGACAACCGCCACCGCGTCGTCTCCGATCGCTCGCAGCACCCGTCGGCTTGCACATCCCATCAGCCAGCAGGTGAGCCACGAGAGCCAGCCTTGGGCCTCCAGTCCGGACAGCAGCCATCCCCAGGTCCGCGGAGCTCTCAGCAGCTGTTGCATGTAGAGCCGCTTCAGCCAACCTCCGATGGGGCCCGGCAGCAGGTCGAGGAAGTCATACCGGCGAACCTGGTAGCCACCCTTGACGAACCGCCGGGTGAGCTCGCGAGCCGCGCCGTCGTGACCGGCGCCGATGCTCGCCGAGATCACCACGACTGTGGGGAGGACATCGGTCACGAGATGTCGTGGGTGAGGTCGTCTGCCGGATCCTCACGCTGCGGTGCGGCAGCACGGTGCCTGCGTCTGCGCACCGCCCAGCCGACAAGTGCGAGCACGACGATCGCGGCGACCACGACGAGGCCTGACCGGCTGAGCAGCGTGGCCACGCGGGTGTACGAACGTCCGGCGACATACCCCAGCAGCGTGACGCCGACCCCCCAGATGAGCCCGCCGGCGGCGTTGAACGCGAGGAAGCGCCGGTACGGCATCTCGCTCACGCCGGCGAGACCCGGCATGACCGCACGGAGGAACGCAGTGAAGCGGGCCAGGAAGATCGCCCACCCGCCTCGGTCGCGCAGCGACTCACGAGCGGAGTCGAGACGAGCCTGATGGCGTTGGAGGGCTCGCCAGGCGAGTACTCGCGGTCCGAAGTGCCGGCCGACCTCGTACCCGACCGAGTCGCCGACAACGGCAGCAGCCACGACGACCACGAGCAGGAGCGGGAGGGACAGGTGTCCGGTCGAGGCCAGCACCCCTCCGAGCAGGACAGCCGTCTCACCCGGGAGCACGAAGCCGACGAACACTGCGGCCTCAGCGAAGACCAGTACCGCGATCACGATCATCGCCCAGGGAGACGGAATGGTGACGAGGTGGTGAAGGAGGCTGCCCATCGTCTCTCTGTCTCGACCGAGCTGACACCGCACGGGCCAGGTCGATGAGACTATGCAGCAAAGATGAAGCCGCGATGAAGACCGCCACGGCCGGCCTCACGCCGCCTTCATGTCAGGTCTCTACGCTCGAAGGCAGACGTACACCAGCCCGAGGAGGGACATGCGCGTCCTGATCGCCGAGGACGACGAACGCCTGGCGGAGCTGCTGCGCCAGTCGGTCGAAGAAGCCGGCTGGACCGTCCATGTCGAACATGACGGCCAGAACGCGCTCGCTGCCGCCACCCCCGGCAGCCTCCACACCTTCGACGTCATCTTGCTGGACTGGATGCTGCCCGGGCTCGATGGGGTGACCGTGTGCCGCCGGCTCCGCGACCTGGGATCGCGTACACCGGTGCTGATGCTCACCGCGCGCGGGTCCGTGCGCGACAAGATCTCGGGCCTGGACGCGGGAGCCGACGACTATCTCAGCAAGCCGTTCGACCTCGACGAGCTCTTGGCCCGGCTCCGGGCCCTGCACCGACGGTCCAATCTGGACGACGACGACACGCCGCTGCAGATCGACGGCCTGGTGCTCGACCCGCTGTCGCGCCGCGTCAGCCGCAACGGGCAGGAGATCAATCTGTCTGCGCGAGAGTTCGACATCCTGCGTCTGCTGGTGGAACGCGCTGGGCAGGTCGTCACCAGGTATCGCATCCTGGATGAGGTCTGGGACGGCGAGACGGACATTCGTAGCAATGTTATCGACGTCCACATCGCGGGCCTGCGCGCCAAGATCGATCGCCCCTTCGACACCGCGACCATCACGACGGTTCGCAACGCGGGATACCGCGTCGACGCCAAGAGCACGTGACAACAGCGGGCCGATGGCGCCGGGCGCCCGCGATGTCGCTTCGGATCCGGCTGGTCGCGGGCTACACCGCCGCCATGCTCGTTGTCCTCGCGGCGGCCGGCACCTTCGTCTACCTGCGGGTGCAGACCGCCCTCGACCGGGAGCTGAACACGGAGTTGACCGACACCAGCAGCCGCTTGGCCACCCAGCTGTCGGCTACCGGAAAGCTCCGCAGCCAGTCGCCGCTGATCAGCGGCGAGTACTACCAGGTTCTCGATGCGCGCGGACACGTCGTGTCGCGCAGCCCCTCGGGATCAACCGGGCCCTTGATCGACGCCGCCACCGCGCGTGAGGCCTTGACACAACCCGTCCGCCTCGACGTCGGTGAGCTGCTCCCGAGCGATGATCGCGCTCTGCGCATCTACGCGACTGCGTTGACCTCCCGCGGTCCGGGCACCGCGCCTGCCTCCCGCAGTCGCGGCTCAGCGGCGGTGCTCGTGGTGGCGGCCGAGCGCAAGCAGCGCGACGAGGCGCTGCGCGAGCTGCTCGCACAGCTGCTGCTCGCGGGCCTCGCGACGGCCCTGGTCACTGCCTTCGTCGGGGATCGCCTCGCGCGGGCGTCGCTGCGGCCCGTCGAACGCTACCGCCGCCAAGCCGCCGACGTCGCCGGTGGGGCGACCGGCATCCGACTCGACGTCCCCCGGGGCAGGGACGACGAGATCACCCGGCTGGGCCACACCCTCAACGACATGCTGCAAGCGCTGGAGGAGGCGGTCGAGCACGAACGGCGCTTCGTCAACGACGCCAGCCACGAGCTGCGCACCCCCCTGACATTGATCGGTACCCGGGTACAGCTGGCTCGCCGGCGAAAACGCACTGTCGACCAGCACGAGGTGGTACTGGAGGAGGTCGAGGCCGATATCCGGCGGCTGTCCGGCCTGGCCGACCAGCTCCTCGAAATGGGGACGATCGGCAACGGCACCCGCAGCGGCAACGTGTCGGCGGAGCCCGTCGATGTGGCGGTGGTGGTACGCGCGGAGGTAGAACGCCGCCGGGCCCTCGCCATGCCGAACAGCACCTACGCCCAGCCGGACGCCCTGCGAGCCGTCACATCGGGAGCGGCACCGGTGGCTCTACACCGGGCGCGGGCAGACCAGTTGCTCTCCAACCTGATGGACAACGCTGCTCTGCACGGCGCCCCCCCCGTGACCCTGACCGTCGACAGCGTCCCGGAGACGGTCCGCCTCCGGGTGGCGGACTCGGGGGCCGGCATGGACGCTGAAACGCTCGCCGGGGCGCACATGCGTTTCGCCCGAGCCCCCGCGGCGCGGAACCGGCCGGGGGCAGGGCTTGGCCTCGCTCTCGTCCACGCCATCGTGCTCGACGCCGGAGGGGAGCTTCGGTTGTGCTTCGGGGGTCGGCACGAACGGCTGGGGCACAGGAGGCCGGTCGACTGCGACCACGGACCGGAGATGACGATCACTGTGCTACTACCCTCGGCGTGAGCGGTCGAGACGGCCACTGCCCTGGACGGGTTCAGCCGACGCTGAAGCGCACGATGCAGAAAGCACCGACGACGAGGCAGTAGATCGCGAACGGTGTCAATGTCCGAGTCTCGAAGAAGCGGACGAGGAAGCGTACGGTCAGGTAGGCGGTGACACCGGCCACCAGCGCGCCGACCACCACCTGGCCACGGATACCGTCACCGGCGCTCCCGGCGAGGACCGGAAGCTTGAGGACTCCTGCGGCGAAGATGACAGGCGTCGCCAACAGGAACGAGAACTTCGCTGCGTCCTCGTGGTCGAGACCGCGCAGCAGCCCCGCAACCATCGTGATGCCTGACCGTGAGATTCCGGCAAAGAGCGCCAGCGTCTGGAAGAGCCCGATCACGCCTGCCTCGCGGAAGCTCAGGTCCTGCAAGGTGCGCGGCGTCGCGACGACCACAGCCGTGCCGGCATCGCCGCCACCGCCACCGCCACCGGCTTCCGGCGATGTCCCCTGCTGTGCGCTTGCGGCCTCAGCCTCGGCGTGGCGGCGCAGCCGCTCGCCCGCGAACAGGATCAGGCCGTTGATGAAGAGAAAGATCGCCGCCGCCAACGGCTTGGCGAAAAGGGTGCGGAAGGTGTGCTCGAGCAGCAGTCCCGTGAGTCCTACCGGGACGGTGGCGATGACGATGAGCCACGCCAGCCGCTCGTCGGAGTTCTCGATCCGCCGCTTCAGGCATGACCGGAAGAACGCCGAGATGATGCGCACCCAGTCACGCCAGAAGAACGCCAGCAAGGCGATGGCGGTGGCCACGTGAAGCGCGACGATGAAGGCCAGGTACGGCGACTCGCCGCTGTTGGCCGAGGAAGACTCGGTGACCAGGTGTTGCCAGGAGCCCCCGATCAGCGCCGGCACGAGGACGGAGTGGCCGAGGCTCGAGACAGGGAAGAGCTCACTTGCGCCCTGCATCGCGCCGATGACCACGGCCTGGAAGTACGTCAACGGATCCATGAAAGTGCTCCAAATGGTAGGCGATGGCATGCACGGTTCAGCGATCAGTCGCTCGCCGTTGAGAAGTCATCCGCCTCGACCCGTACGACCCTGACGGTAGGCACCGCAGATGAAGCACGGGTGAAGACGGCGGGTCAGACGCGGGCGCCGGTGGCCGCCTCCGGAGCCTCCTCGGGATTGTCTGGAGGAGGCTGGCCGGGGAGGTCCTCGACCGGCTCGACGCTGAGATGAGGCATTCGTTGGTCGAGCCACGGAGGGAGCCACCAGTTGGCGGCCCCGAGCATGTGCATCACCGACGGTACCAAGAAGGTGCGGATGATGAAGGCGTCCAGGAGAACTGCTGCGGCGAGGCCGATACCGAACTCGGCGATCACACGCTGCCCGCCAAGCACGAAGGAGGCGAACACGAAGATCATGATGGCGCCCGCGGCGGTGATCACGCGACCGGTCGCCGCCTGGCCGACCGTCACGGCCCGTTCGTTGTCGCCCGTGTGGACCCACTCCTCGTGCATCCGGCTGACCAGGAACACCTGATAGTCCATCGAGAGCCCGAACAACAGGGACAGCATGATGACCGGCAAGAACGCCTCGACCGGGCCGGGCCCGCCGAGACCGAGCGCGCTTGCACCCCAGCCCCACTGGAAGACCGCTACGACGACCCCGAACGCCGCCAGCGCACCCAGGACGTTCATCACGGCCGAGACGAGCGGGACGAGCAGGCTGCGGAAGGCCAGCATCAGGAGCAGGAACCCCAGCGTGATGACGACAGCCAAGAAGGCGGGCAGCTTGCCCGTCAGCACGGCGGCGAAGTCGTCGAAGATGGCGGTCAGCCCCCCGACGTACACCTGCATGGTCGTGCCCTGCTCCGCCGCCGGAACCGCCCCGGTACGCAGTCGGTCGATCAGATCGCTCGTCGCCTTCGCCTGCGGCGACGAGTCAGGCACGACCTGCATGATGGCGATGTGGGCGCTCGCAGCGGTCGGCACCACCGCGGCGAGAGCAACGTCCGGATCCTTGCCGACGGTGGCGGCGAGGTTCTGGAACGCCTGCCGGTCCTGGGCGTCATGCACCGTGGCCACCAGCTGCAACGGCCCGTTGAAGCCCGGGCCGAACCCCTCCGCGAGAAGGTCGTACGACCGCCTCATCGTGGTGTCGGTGGGATAGTTCCCGGCGTCGGACGACCCCAGGCGCAGAGCAAGCGTGGGAGCCGCGATCGCGAGCAGGACGATCGCCGCCCCCGTACCGAGCACGACCGGATGCCTGCCGACCCACCTCGAGAAGCTCACCCATGGTCCGGTGACGGCCACGGGCCGGCCGTCGGACTCGGCCAGCGCCCGGCGCTCGCTCCGGCTGAGGACGCGCAGGCCCATGAACCCCAGCAGCGCGGGCAGGAAGGTCACAGCTGCCAGCACGGTGAAGGCGACGACCACCGCCGAGGCGATACCCATCCCGTTCAGGAAGCTGATCCGGAGCACGAGCAGGCCCAGCAGGGCCACGCAGACGGTGGTTCCCGCGAAGAGCACCGCCCGGCCCGACGTGTTGAGGGCCTTCACCACGGACTCCTCGACCGAGAGGCCTGACTTGAGTCCGCTGCGGTGCCGGGTGACGATGAACAGCGCGTAGTCGATGCCGACACCCAGACCGATGAGCGCAGCCAGGGTCGGTCCGACGGTACCGATGGCGATGAGGTGTGACAGCAGCCCGATGGCGCTCTGTCCGGTTCCCAGCGCGATCAGCGCGACCAGGAGCGGCACGATCGCCGCGAAAAGCGACCCGAATGCCAAGAAGATCACGACAGCCGCCGCCGCGACACCGATCAGCTCGCTCGTGTTGCCGATGACCTGCTCCGCCTGCTGGACGCCCGGGCCGCCGGCCTCGACCTCGACGTTCGCCGAGCCGGCACTGTCGACGTCGGAGATGACGCGCTTGATCACCGGGAGGTCGAGGCTGTCCTGGGGAAAGTCGAAGACCACGGTCGCATAGGCGATCGAGCCGTCCCTGCTGATCTGGGCGACCCCTGTGGGGGTGTAGGGACTGGTGACGGAGGCGACGCCATGGGTCGAGGCGACCTTGGCGAGCAGAGCCGTGACGGCGGCCTGGACATCGCCATCGGTGACGGAGCCGGACGTGGCTTTCCACACGATGGTGTCCTGCTCACCGGACTGCTGGGGGAAGGCCTTGGTCAGGAGGTCGAGCGCCTTGGTCGACTCGGTCCCGGGGAGGGCGAACGAGTCGTTGTACCCGGTCCCGAAGAATCCGGTGGCACCACCGAGGACGACCAGGGCGAAGAGCCAGGCGAGGATGACGGTTCTGCGGCGCCGGTAGCACCACTGGGCTAGACCAGACATGACTCGTCCTGGGGTAGGGGGCGCTGAGCCTCCAGCCTACGGCGCGAACCGGTACCCACTCCCCGCCTGGCCCGCCGCGTGAGCGCCGACGGACACCGTCACCAGCGGGGGTGGATGGACTCGCGCAGGTACTCGTCGTAGATCCGGTGCACCCCCCCGTCGAACTCGCTCCCGAGCGGTGCGACCTGGCCGGCGGCGGCGTTGGAGCGAGCCTGGTCGATGTTGCGGGCCCCTGGTATGACGACCGAGAGCTCCGGGTGCTGCCAGAGCCAAGCGATGGCGGCCTGCGCCGGCGTCGTGCCTTCGGGCGCTTCGGACCGGACCAGGGCGGTGAACTCCTTCGCGGCAGCGATGCCCGCCGCGTAGTCCACACCGGAGAAGGTCTCGCCGACGTCGAAGGCATTGCCGTCGCGGTTGTAGCTGCGGTGGTCGTCGGACGCGAACGTGGTGTGCTCGTCGTAATTCCCGGAAAGCAGGCCGGATGCCAGCGGCACTCGGGCGATCAGGCCGACGCCGGCCTCGGCTGCGGCGGGGAACACCTCGTCCAGGGGCTTCAGCCGGAAGGCGTTGACGATGATCTGCACGGTGGCGATGTTCGGCCGCGCGATGGCCGCGAGCGCCTCGTCGACCTTCTCGACGGAGACGCCGTAGCTGGCGATGGCGCCGCGGTCGACAAGGGTGTCCAGCGCGTCGTAGAGCTCGTCGTCGGAGTAGACCGCAGTCGGAGGGCAGTGCAGTTGGACCAGCTCGAGCGTGTCGACGCCGAGGTTGCGACGCGAGCGGTCGGTCCACTCGGTGAAGTTGGCGAGCACGTAGTTCTCCGGCACCTGGTCCATCCGCCGGCCCATCTTCGTCGCCACCGTGATCTGGTCGGAGTCCAGGCGCCCGCGCAGGAACGTGCCGATCAGCTGCTCGCTCCGGCCGTCACCGTAGACGTCGGCGGTATCGAAGAACGTCACGCCCTCGTCGGCCGCCGCGCCGAGCACCGCCAAGGCGTCCTCCTCCGTCACATCGCCCCAGTCGGCGCCGAGCTGCCAGGTGCCTAGCCCGACGACCGACACCGACCGTCCGCTCCGGCCCAACCTGCGCTTCTCCATCTGCTCCACCCTTTCGAGACCCCGAGGGCACATCGAAGCAGACACCGCCGACGCCGGCACGTTCGGGACACCTTCGGGTCAGCGTGGAGTCACTGCTTCGGTCGCTTCAGCGTCCCGATCCAGTTGGAGTACGTGAGCGTGAGGCTCTGCCGCTCCGACACCAGCTCCCAGCCCTCGGCGCCCAGCCGGTTGAGCTTCTCGTACCATCGGGTCAACGCCAGCTCGCGCATCTCCGCGAAGGCGTCGTTGGTGCCGTCGCTCTGTTCGGTGACGACCGCGTAGGTGTACTCCCAGCTCTGCATACGACGATGGTGCCACGCGCCCTCGGCCGACCCGCAGTAGGTTGGGCGGTCGTCGAGCAGGGCACGTCGAGGTCGAGGAGAGCCGGATGAGGCGGAAGTACGGGCTGGTCGACGCAAGGGTGCAGACGTCCGACCTGCCCCGGATCGGGCAGTACCTGCTGCCGCTGATGCTGCGGAACGTCTCCAGCCGGGGGTTCGTCTTCACCGACCCTCTCGACCCGCAGCGCTTCTCGGCGCCGGGCTGCATCATCGCCTCCCCGTCCTTCGACCGCGACCTGACCTCGGTGACCCAGGACTACGTCTACAACTGGACGCGTGATGCCGCAGTCACCGCCTCGGAGATCGCACACGCCGACGAGCCTGTGGGCGACCGTGGCGGTTCCGGGCCGCTCGGCGACTACGTCCGCTTCGCCAGCACCTGCCAGACCACCGCACCCACTCTCGCGCGGGCCTGCTACACGATCGAGGCCCAGCCGCGCGACTGGACCGACCAGAACGACGGCCCCGCGCTGCAGACCCTGGCGGTGATGCACTCGTTCGAGCAACTGGACTCCGATACCCAGCAGATCGCACGCACCGTCGTCCAGCGCAACCTCGACTTCCTGCTGCTCGAGTACCGCAACCCGAGCTACAACCTGTGGGAGGAGACGTACGGCCAGTCGTTCTTCACCCGGTCGGTGCAGCTGCGATGTCTCATCGACGTCGCCGGCAACACGCTCGGTCTCGCTGTCCCACCCGGCATCGAGGAAGCGGCCTCCTGGCTGCGCCAGGCGCTGCAGGACCACTGGAACGGCACGCTGTATGTCTCTGTCCTCGACCCGACCAGTCCGCGCGGCGGCTACGACCCCAACATCGATGTGGTGATGGCCAGCGTCTACGGCGCGGTCGACAGCAGCGATCCCCAGCTCCTCGCGACTGCAGCCGTGCTGCGTCGGCAGTGGACCGATCCCGCGTCATCGGTGGGGTACCCGGTCAACGCGGCCGACGCTGCCCAGGGAATCGGGCCGCTGCTCGGCCGCTACCCGGGCGACGTCTACGACGGCGATACCAACGACAGCGGTACCGACCACCCGTGGGCGCTGTGCACCGCCAACTTCGCCCAGCTCTACTACGACCTCGCGGGGGCCATCCAGCGGTCCGGGACCGTGGCCTACCAGGACCTCTCCGCGCTGTTCTTCCAGCAGGTCGGCATCGACTCCGGTACCGGTGTCGCGGATGCGGTGGATCGGCTCCGTGGAGCCGGTGACGCCATGCTCAAGGCGATCGTCTACCACAGCGACCACCTCGAGCTGAGCGAGCAGTTCGACGGGACCACGGGATACGAGAAGAGCGTCACCAACCTCACGTGGAGCTATGCAGCGTTCCTCTCCGCGATCCGCGCCCGGGGGGCCGAACCGGTCGGCGGAGAAAGTGACGGGCGCCGCCTGCAAGGGGCCGTCGCTCCTTAGAGCGAGTCAGTGTGCCTGCCCGGATCCGGGGTGGTGGCGCTGGTGTCGGTCGCCATGACCCCATCCGGAGGTAGATCGTCCGCAATCGGGGCTACCGTCACCAGATGGACATAGCGAACCAGCCAGCGAATGAGTCGGCGAATCCGACACCGTACCCGCAGGTGGTGATGGACGGGGACGAGATAGCGACCTTGCTCAGCACGCTCGAACGGACCCGGCGCACCTTCGCCTGGAAGTGCGGCGGCCTGGACGCCGATGGACTTCGCGCGAGGACGGCCGCGAGCACGATGACCCTGGGCGGTCTCCTGAAGCATCTGGCCCTGGTAGAGGCGGACTGGTTCGCGGTCAAGCTGCGCGGCGAGCAGATCGGGGCGCCCTGGGACACGGTCGACTGGGAGGCCGACCCGGACTGGGAGTGGCGCACCGCAGCCGAGGACAGTCCCGAGGAGCTGTACAGCCTCTGGAACTCGGCGGTCGGCCGCTCCCGAGCGCTGGTTGCGGAAGCGCTGTCCGAGGGCGGTGCCGACCAGCCGAGCCGTCTCACCTGGCCGGACGGACGTACCCCGAACTTCCGGCGGCTGATCGCCGACATGATCGAGGAGTACGCCCGCCACACCGGCCATGCCGACCTCCTCCGCGAAGCGGTCGACGGGTTGGTGGGAGAGGATGCGCCGACGCCGGGGGCGCACTGATCCGGTAGAGACGCCAGGATCGCCACGAGCTGCTCGGCGTGCCATATCGGCTCGCTCGCGCTGCGAGGAGCGGGCAGGTCTCGTCGAGCACCTCCAGGTCGGGTTGCGCTCGCCATGGTCGTTATGTTCTCGATCAGTGTTGGCCGGCCGAGTCGGCGGGATAGGTTTCTCAGATGACGACGACACGAGCTGACGCACCCGCCGCAGAGCTGACCCCTGACGACTTCTCGTCGTTCAGCTCGCGCTTCTCCTCCAACCCCGAACTCCAACGCATGCAGAACGCTGTCGTGCGAGTGAGCATCGCTGAGGTGGCCCTCGACAACGAGGTCGTGCGGTCGATGTCGCACTCGGTGTCGCACCGGCTCGACGACTGGAAGGTCACGAACCAGAAGAACTCGGGCCGATGCTGGCTGTTTGCAGGTCTCAACCTGTTGCGGTCTGGCACCCGGAAGCGGCTCGGCGTGAAGGACTTCGAGTTCTCGCAGAACTATGCGATGTACTACGACAAGCTCGAGCGGGCGAACTTCTTCCTCGAGTCGGTCCTCGCGACCGCCGACCGCGATGCGGACGACCGTCTGGTCGCCTTTCTGCTGGCGAACGCCTTGGACGACGGCGGGCAGTGGGACATGATCGTCAGCGTCTTCGCCAAGCACGGCGTGGTGCCGAAGTCCGCGATGCCGGAGACCCAGTCGTCGTCCGACACTCGGCGGATGAACACCGCCTTGAAGTCACTGGCCCGCCACGGCGCCGTCCGACTGCGCGGTCTCGTCGCCAAGAGGTCTGACGCCGCGGAGCTCCAGGCGGCCAAGCGCGAGATCCTTGCTGACGTCCATTCGGTCCTGAGCATCCACCTCGGCACGCCGCCGACGTCGTTCGACTGGCAGTGGACCGACGAGGACAAGGTGTTCCACCGCGACGGCGAGCTCACCCCGCAGGAGTTCTATGCGAAGTACGTCACGTTCGACCTGACGGACTACGTCTGCCTGGTCGACGATCCGCGCACCGAACATCGCAAGGGCGAGACACTGACCGTCGAGCACCTCGGCAATGTCGTCGGGGGACGGCCGGTCCGGTATCTCAACGTCGACGTCGAGCTTGCCAAGACCATCGCGATGGAGACGATCGTCGACGGAGAGCCGGTATGGTTCGGCTGCGACGTCGCTCCACAGGGACAGAACGACCTCGGGATGTGGCACAGCCAGCTCTTCGACGTCGCCGGCGTCTATGGCACCGACTTCAGCCTCGGCAAGGAAGACCGGGTGCGCTACCAGGAGTCCGCGATGACGCACGCGATGCTTCTGACCGGCGTCGACGTCGTCGACGGCCGTCCCCGGCGCTGGCGGGTGGAGAACAGCTGGGGGAAGAAGGCCGGCCAGTCGGGCTTCTACACCATGAGCGACTCGTGGTTCGAGGAGTACGTGTTCGAGGTGGTCGTCAACAAGAACCGGCTACCGGATGACCTGAGAGCGGCCCTGGATCAAGAACCGCGCGTGCTTCCCGCATGGGACCCCATGGGCGCGCTGGCCTCGTCGCCCCTGGGCAGCACCGACGACTAACACCCGGTGGGCGACCGGCTGACGTATGACCGGAAGTCCCCCTGCTTGGCTGGTTCGTGAATATCGGGTGAACCTGTCGGGCTGCGTTGACACCCGACGGCAGTTATCGGGCATGCTGCCCGCATGACGTCATCGACCCCTGAGATCTCGCGGCGCGGTGTGCTGGCCGGCGCCGGCGTGGCGGTGGGCACGGCCGTGCTGGGCGACGCGCTGCCGTCGATGGCCAGCCCGACGCTCCCGTCGCCGGAGCAGTCGGAAATCGACCACATTGTGGTCGTGATGATGGAGAACCGGTCGTTCGACCACTACTGGGGTTGGCTGCCCGGCGCCAACGGCAGACAGTCCGGTCTCTCCTTTGCCGACGCGCAGGGAAATCAGCACAAGACGCACCACCTGACCGACTTCCAGGGTTGCGCGCACCCCGATCCGGACCATTCCTTCGAGGGTGGCCGGGTGGAGCTCAACCAGGGCAAGTGCGACGGCTGGCTACGCGCGAGCACGAACGACACGTGTGCGATCGGGTACTACACCGCCGCCGATCTGTCCTTCTACGGCCGCGCAGCCAAGAACTGGACCGCGTGCGACAACTACTTCTCCGCGATCATGGCCGAGACCTATCCCAACCGGTTCTACCAGCACTCGGCACAGACCGACCGGATCCACAACTCGACCGACACCTCGGCGCTAGCCACGATCTGGGACCTCCTCGCCAATGCCGGCATCAGTCATTCGTACTACTTCTGCGACGTGCCCTTCCTGTCCCTCTGGGGCACCAAGTACGTCGACATCTCCAAGCCGTTCCCCTCGTTCCTCGCCGACGCGGCGGCCGGGACGCTCCCGGCAGTCTCATTCGTCGACCCGAAGTTCCTGGACGAGTCGAGCGGGTCGTCAGCAGACGACCACCCGCACGCGGACATCAGGGCCGGCCAGTACTTCCTCGACCAGGTGTACGAGGCGGTCGTCTCCAGCCCGAACTGGGCCAGGACGGCGCTCGTCATCAACTACGACGAGTGGGGCGGCTTCTTCGACCACGTGGTGCCTCACAAGGCGCCCGATGCCCATCCGGAGTGGGGCCTTCGCGGCTTCCGGGTGCCCTGTCTGGTGGTCTCGCCCCGCGCGCGCCGTCACCATGTCGCCTCGGGCCTGTTCGACCACACGTCGGTCCTCAAGATGATCGAGTGGAGGTGGGGCCTGCCGGCATTGACTCCGCGCGACGCGAACGCCAACAACCTGGCGCAGGTGCTCGACTTCACCAACCCGCCACGACTGGCGGCGCCTCGGTACAACGTGGCGCCGTTCGTAGGGAACGCATGCCCGGCCGGTGGGTTCAGCGACTACGAGGAGTGGAGAGCCCTCAAGGCGACGGCACTGGCAGCTGGCTGGACCCTGCCGACATGATGTCGCGACGCCTCCGCGCGCTGCCTGTGCTCGCCGTGTCGGTAGCCGGTCTCGTCTTCGGAACGCTGCATCCGGGGTCCCACCGGGCAGCCGCGTACACGCCTCCGCCGATCCGGCATGTGTTCGTGATCAACCTCGAGAACCAGCGGTACGACACCACGTGGGGCGCCCACTCCCCCGCGCCCTACCTCGCGAAGACTCTCCGGGCCAAGGGCGCGCTGCTGACCCAGTACTTCGGTGTCGCCCACAACTCGCTGCCGAACTACGTCGCACAGATCAGCGGGCAGGGGCCGAACCCGCAGAACCAGGCCGACTGCCAGGTTTACAGCGCGTTCGAGGGGTCAGGGACGACTGCCCCAGGTCAAGCCGTCGGCACCGGGTGCGTGTTCCCGGCGCACGTTGCGACGGTGGCCGGGCAGCTCCGTACCGCCGGCCTCTCGTGGCGGGGCTACATGGAGGACATGGGCAGCGCCTGCCGTCACCCGCAGATCGGCTCGGTCGACGACACCCAGAAGGCGAGGATCGGCGACCAGTACGCCGCTCGGCACAACCCCTTCGTCTACTTCCGCTCGATCACGGGATCGACGTCGTGCGCGAACCGAGACGTTGACCTGTCCCAGCTTCCAACCGACCTGGGCACCATCGCGAGCACGTCGAACCTTTCCTACATCACCCCCAATCTCTGTGATGACGGCCATGACGCACCCTGCGTCGATGGGCGCCCTGGCGGGCTGACCACAGCCAACGTGTGGCTGCGGACCTGGGTGCCGCGCATCCTCGCGTCGCCTGCCTACCAGCTCGACGGGCTGCTGGTCATCACCTTCGACGAGTCCGCGAGTCCCCAGAGCGACTCCACCGCATGCTGCGGCGAAGGCCCAGGCCCGAACTCGCCGCTGCCCGGCATCACGGGGCTCGGCGGCGGACGGGTCGGTGCCTTGCTGCTGTCGCCGTACATCGCCCCCGGGACGGTGAGCTCGATGCCGTACAACCACTACTCACTGCTCGCCAGCATGGAGAACATCTTCGGACTCGGTCACCTCGGCTATGCGAGAACACCCGGGTTGAACACGTTCGGACCAGACGTCTACACCGGCTAGCGGTCGCTCCTCAGCCTTGCGACGTCGTCAGCGGATGTCGGAGCCTGGCCTCCGGAATCTCGGCTACCTCCAGAGACTTCGCGTCAGCCGGGGCTGTGCCTCCGCTCCCTCCCTCGGGGCTTACGGCCTTGCCAGAGGGGGACGAACGACTCTGGCTCGAGAGGACGGGCGGGGGTGACGATCGGCGCATGACACTCGAGACTCGGCGCGCGCCGTGACCGATCAGCCGTTGCACGTCGTGTTCGGTACCGGTCAGGTGGGTCGTGCCCTGGCGGCTCGGTTGGCCGCATCGGGGCTGACCGTCCGGGCCGTCTCCCGCAGTCGTCCACGTGCCCTGGCCGAAGCTGTGGACTGGCGAGCCGCTGACCTCACCGATCCCGAGGCCGCGATCGACGCGGGCAAGGGTGCCGCGGTGGCGTACCAGTGCCTGAACGCCCCCTACACGCAGTGGCCGGAGCTCTTCCCGCCGTTGCAGCGACACGTGCTCGCAGCGGCTGAGCGCGCCGACGCGCTCCTGGTGACGTTGGAGAACGTATACGGCTACGGCCCGACCGGCGGCACGGCGATGACCGAGGATCTTCCGCTGTCGGCTACGACCTCCAAGGGCCGCACGCGTGCCGCTATGACGGCCGAGCTGTTGGCCGCCGAAGAGGCAGGTCGTGTCCGGATCGCGATCGGGCGTGCCGCCGACTTCTTCGGTGCGGGCGTCACCGAGTCCACCCTCGGGTCGCGAGTCTTCGACAATGCCCTCACGGGCAAGCGCGCGGACTTCCTCGGCAACCCGGACCTGTTGCACAGCTACAGCTATGTTCCCGACATCGCGACCGGACTGATGACGCTGGGGACCGACGACCGCGCCGTGGGCCAGGTGTGGCACCTACCCGGCCCGGAAACCGTCACCACCCGGGCCGTGCTCGATCTGATCGCGGATGAGGTCGGTCACCCGGTTGCCGTCCGCAGCGTGCCCAAGGTCGCCATGCGGGTGCTCGGTGTCGTCAGCCCGATGATGCGCGGTCTGGCCGAGATGTCCTACGAGTTCGAGCAACCGTTCGTCCTCGACACCTCCAAGTACCAGTCCGCATTCGCGACTGCCACCACACCGCTGGCCACCGCGATCACCGACACGATCGCCTGGTACCGGGCGCAGAGGAGCACACCATGACCATCGCCAGCACACCGGAAGCCGTCGACCTCAGCCCCGTCATCGCCTGGTCGCACCGGGTCCGGAAGGTCGGCGGCTACATCCAGCTGGGTTTCGCGGCCTTCTGGCTCATCCGCGGCGGTCTGAGCATCGCAGGGGCTGCCGGCAGCACACTCGCCGTCGCAGGGCTCGCCCTGTCGCTCGCGGTGCTGGTCTACGCGATCCGCGTGACGGCCGGCATCGGCAGCAGACCCACCAGCCCGGCCGCGAGGGTCATCGAACGGTCCGTCACACTCGCCACGGTCATCGAGCTGGTCGCGTCTTTCGCCTTCCCGGTCATCGTTGTCGCTCTGGGCCACAGCGACTGGGTGCTGCCCTCCATCGCGATCACCATCGGACCTCTGCTGCTGTGGCTCGATCACCTCGTCCACATCCCCCGGCTCCGCCCGGTCGGCTGGGCCCTCACCGTCGGCCCGATCGGGCTTGTAGTCCTCCTGTCGGGCACCGCGCTCGAAGCCACGACAGGACTTGCGGCCGGTGTGCTCCTGCTCGGCACCGCAACCGCCGGGTTCCACGATCTCTCCGTGTTGCGCCCGATTCCTCCGGCAGCGGCCATCAGGCTCAGCGCTTCGCAATGATCGAGGCGCAGATGCTGAGCAAGCGCTACGGGGAGGCGGCGGCGCTCGACCAGCTGTCCTTCGGGGTCGAGCCGGGCCAGGTCACCGGTTTTCTCGGGCCCAACTGCAGCGGCAAGTCCACGACGATGAGGATGATCATGGGGCTCGACTCGCCGTCCTCCGGTCGGGTGACGGTCGGCGGACATCGCTGCTGCTCCTCCTGGGCGACCCGGGGACGCTGATCTTCGACGAGCCGATCAACGGTCTGGACCCCGAAGGAATCCTCTGGGTCCGCCAGCTGCTGCGAGGTCTTGCCAGCGAGGGGCGCACCGTGATGGGTCGCCAGCCACCTGATGTCGGAGATGGCTCTGACGGCCGACCACCTCATCGTGATCGGACGAGGTCGGCTGCTCGCCAGGGCACAGTCCAGGAGCTGATCGACGCCCACTCCGAGCGCCAGGTCGATCCCCAACCTGCTGTCACGGCTCGGTGGCCCGGTCGTCCTGCTGGGATACACCGCGGCCATAATGGTCGGGGCCACGATGTTGGTCATCCGACGCGACGCCTGACGTCTCGGCCGACATGATCCGAGCCGGCTACTTCCTCGCGCGACGCTGCTGGACCAGGAGCGTGCCCAGCGAGCCGAGGATGGCGGCCACCAGCAGGGCAACGATCAGTGGAGCATGCACCTTCGGCCCGACGAACCGGATCGCAACCGACTGGGTGTTCTCGAAGAGGAACACCAGGACGAGAAGGAGCAGAACCGCCCCGGCGATCAGTCGCCAGGAGACACTGCGCCTGGTCTGGGTGCTCTCTGTCGGATCGGTCGTCATGTGGCCCAATGTAGCGAGCGCACCCAGCCGGTGACGACATCTGGCCGCTGGAGATACCTGACGATGATGGCTCGGCACCACATGTCGATGATCGCGCTCGCCGCGGCTGAGGCCGCTCACGGGAGCGACCTCGCCGTCATGCGCCTGGCTCGACACATCTGCACGACTCAGACCAAACAGCTGGTTGTACTGCTTCGACGCTGACGGAGCTGCTGACGTTCGGCCCGCTCGGACGGGACCTTCGGCACTCGATTCCCCCGCGCATCGACGTACGTTCGAAGCATCGGTCGGCATCTCGCCCGACCCCAGTGCCGGGACTGTCAACCGGTGAGCAATCAGGAGTCCGCCGTGTCAACCATCGTCTTCGTCGTCATCGTGATCGCCATCCTGCTCGCGTTGGCCGTCGTGCTCGCGCTGCGTGTCGTGAAGCAGTACGAGGAGGGCGTGCTCTTCCGGCTCGGGAGACTGATAGGCACCCGGGGGCCTGGACTCCGGGTGATCATCCCGGTGGTCGACGTTCTCCACCGGGTGTCCCTGCGGATCGTGACGATGCCGATCCAGTCACAGGGGATCATCACCCGCGACAATGTCAGCGTCGACGTGTCGGCGGTCGCATACTTCAGGGTGGTCGACGCCACCAAGTCGGTCATCGCGATCGAGAACGTGTACGCCGCAATCGACCAGATCGCCCAGACGACATTGCGCAAGGTCGTCGGCCAGCACACCCTTGACGAGACGCTGTCGGAGACCGACCGGATCAACCTCGACATCCGCGAGATCCTCGACGTCAGCACGGTCGACTGGGGTGTCGAGGTCACGTTGGTCGAGCTCAAGGACATCCAGCTGCCCGACAGCATGAAGCGGGCCATGGCTCGCCAGGCCGAGGCCGAGCGGGAGAAGCGCGCCAAGATCATCAACGCGGAGGGCGAGTCGCTCGCCGCTGCCGCACTCGGCGACGCCGCCGACACCATGGCCGCCCACCCGATCGCGCTGCAGCTGCGAAACCTGCAGAGTCTGGTCGAGATCGGCGTGGACAAGAACACGACCGTCGTCTTCCCGGCACCGCTGATGAGCACCATCGCGGAGCTGGGCGCCTTCCTGACCCGCGAGACCGCGGCCGCATCCGGGCAGATCCCGAAGGTGACGCCCACGAGGCCGGACGCAGCGCTCAACGGGGTGTCAGCGAGCTGAGTACGACGTCGACCGGTGTCGATCTCTACTGGCTGCCGCTGGGCGCGGGCGAGCCGTCTGGAGTCGTGCGGTGGAGCGGAAGAGCATTCGAAGGTCTGGTGGCCCGTCGCCAGCACCGCAGGCCCAGCGACCTCTACCACTCGGCCCTTCAGGTGAGCCTCGACGGAGCGATCTATGTCGTCGAGATGACGCCCGCCTGGGCTGGCCCTGCCGGCGACCGCGGAGTCGTCGGTGAAGGCCCGGTCGGTGTCAGCTGGCTCGGTCGCTCCCGCCTCTTCCGGTACGAGGTGCGTCGATGGCGCGGCGGTGTCCTCCCCGACGTGGACGAGTCGGTGGAGAGCCCACAGCGCCTGAGCTCCGACCCGGAGCACGCTCGACGTGTCCTGGGCCTGGTGGGTGCGTTTCCCACCCGGACGTGGGGACGAGATGAGCTCGGCACAGGTGAGATGTGGAACTCCAACTCACTCACCTCGTGGTTGCTCGCCAGCAGTGGTCACCGCACCGGTGGCATCTCACCGCCCGCCAACGGCCGAGCTCCAGGCTGGTCGGCCGGCCTCACCGTGGCAGCGCGTGGCGCTGCGACGGACGTCCGGTCGGCAAGTCGTGCAACCGTCCACCCTGCCGCCGGACCATCCTGAACCGGTCCGAGGACCCCGTCGCGACGGGTGTTATCAGCCCGTCGGCGTGCTTTGATGGTAGGCAGGCCACCGTGTGCCGGTGGCGCGCCGACCTCTGGACGATGACGAAGGGGATCCCGTGTCCGAGCCGATCGCGGAAGAGGGACGGGGTTCGCGGCGAGACAGCCAAGGCACCAGCGACGCCGTCCAGCGTGACCGGGACGCCGACCGTCGAGAAGCCGCATTGGACGCACGCGAGCATGAGGTCCAGGCCCGCGAGGATGTACTCGCCGACCGCAGCGCCGAGGCGCATGCGATTCTCGCGGAGGCGGAGGCACGCGACAGGCAGGCCGAGGCACGTGACTCAGTTGCCGACGATCGCGACCACGCCGCCAGCTTCCAGTCGTTCCTGCACGACGATGACCTGGCTCCTGGGATCGCTGCACGACGAAATGCCGGACTGGACCGGTCGAGCTCCAAGGACGACCGGGCCTCGGCCGCCAACGACCGGGTCAAGCTCACCGACGACGGCGGCACAACCCCACAGGCCGAGGACGACGACGCAGCCCAGCACTGACCTCGTGTCGCGCCGGCCACCGTCAGCCGAGTAGCGCCCGGAACAGATCGGCGTACGCCTCGAGGTGCCCGTCCGCGAGGAAGTGGTCATAGACCCGCGCCCGGGCGCCTGCACCGAGCTCCGCAGCGAGGTAGTCGTCGTGCAACAGCCGGCGAAGAGCACCCGCGAAGGCGTCGAGATCGAGTGGGTCTGCCAGCAACAGACCGCTGCTCCCATCGACTATCTGGTCCTGGATCCCACCGACCGCCGACGCGACCACGGGTCGGCCCTTCCACATGGCTTCGGTGACCGTGAGCCCGAATCCCTCGACCAGACTCTTCTGGACGACCACGGCGGCGTGACGCTGCAAGGCGTTGACGAGGTGGGCGTTCTCGTCCACATCGTCCATCGGGAGACACACGAGGTGCACCCGGTCCTGGCGCGGATGGTCCAGTCGATCCCACAGCAGCCGGCACTGCGCAAGAGTGTCTGCCCCCTCAGGGTCGTCTGTCACGCCGGCCACCTCCGGCCCGGCCAACACCAGGTGTACGTCGTCAGGGAGCGCGTCGAGCCCGTCGACGAAGCCGGTCAGGACACCGCCCATGTCCTTGAGCCGGTCCCATCGGCTGACCTGGACCACCAGCCGAGCTTTGAGCGGAATGGGCTTCCCGTTGATGTCGAGACCGGTGTGCGCGCGCCCGGAGCCGACGCGACCGTCTCGCCTCGCGAAGGTGACGGCGCGGGGATGGGCAGCTCCGTCCGCCAGTCCGGCATAGCCGAGTGTCGCGTCCACCTGGGCGTTCGTCATCGACGCGTTCTTGGCGCTGAAAGGATCGACGGACGGCGTGATGACATACAGCCGCTCCGAACCGATCCAGTCCGGGGCATAGCCGCGACGGGAGAAGACGAACGCGTCCGCACGCTCCACCAGCGGTCGCAGAAAGGCCCAGCCCAGCTCGGTCGACGCGTTGGGAGTGTCACACCCGATGTGGCACCGCCAGACGACCTTCGCTCCGGTCTCACGGAGCCGATCCACCATTCCTGCGGTCTGTGGATCATGGAGGACGACAAGGTCGCCGGGACGGACCCTGGACACCATGTCGTCGAGGTTCGACCGAAGCGTGTCCGTGACCACGTCTTGCTCGGCGGCACCCAGGGGTCCGCCGTCGCCTGGCTCTCCGTGGAGGGCGTTGTGTAACCGCTTGGTGATGACGAAGAAATCCGGGAGCGCGGACAGCACGAGCCATCTCGTGTCGACGCCGACGCCACGCACGTAGGCCAGCAGGGTCTGCAGCATCTCCGCGACGCCGCCGCCCTGCGCGGTGGCGTTCACGTTCCATACGGTGCGGCCGTCCAGAAGATCCCGCGCTCCGGCGGCGACGGCATCGAACCGGGCGACCCGGTGGTCGGAGAGAAGCGCGGTCAGTCGACGGCTCTCCAGCGGGGCGATCGTGATCTCTCGCATGCCGGCGCTAGGGCCGGGACTCGTCGAGGTCCCAGGTGCTGCTCTCTGGGAGACCCCCGAGCCTGGCCGGGCCCTGAGGGGTTTCTCGCGGTTGGGTGATCGACATGGTGACAGTCCTTCGAGATGTGGACGAGATCGATGGCATCCAGGGCGATCCGTCGCCCCACATCCGGGAGGACGCCCGATGTGCACGCGTGGGCGAGCAGTGTCGATACATCCGCGCGCGGGCGACCGCCGTTAACCTCATGGCGCCAGTGAACACCAGTCCGTCTGGGCCGGGACCTGGGCATGCTCGTTTGAAGGCCGCCCGCCCACCGTTTCGGTCGTGATTCGACATGGTCTCTTCCGGCTTGGCAGTGGGTACCGGCTTGGCCGGGTGATTCCTCGATCGGGCCGGGCTCAGCCCGCTCGCCTGCGCTCGTTGGCATAGCCGACCTCGCGCGCGACGGACCCGAGGGTGCTGCCGTCGCGGTGCAGCGCCTCCTTCGCCAAGGCGATGCGCCACCCGGTGAGGCAGGTCAGCGGAGGCTCTGCGACCGCAGCGGTTAAGCGCCGTGCGAAGGCCGCCCGCGACAGGCCGACGGTCCTGGCCAACAGCTCGACTGTCCACGGCGACGCCGGGCCCCGTGTAGCGCCCGCAGCGGACCCGCGGGGGCGGGTACGTGCGCGACCGCTGGCAGCACGTCGAGCAGCCTGTCGCAGACCGATCCCGTGAGGGTATACGCCCCGCAGAGCAGCTCGGACGCCCCCAGGTCCGAGGATGATCTGGGGCTCGATATCGACGAGCTTCTCCTTCAGCGTGGCTTCGATGTCGACCTCGGTGAGCACCCCGAGCACAGGTCGATGGCGGGCATCGAGCGCCACGTCGCCACGCGGACTTGAGGGTACCCAGGGGGGGTCGACCCCGGATATCGGCTAGCGGCTCGGCTCTGCTCCGCCCTGGGTGGAGTGGCGCTGTGGCAGTCGTACGCGCAACACCGTCTGACCCGGCCGGGACTCCACCACGATCTCACCGGCGTGCCGTTCGACGATGATCCTGCGTGAGATGTCGAGCCCCAGTCCGGTGCCTTTGCCGACCGTCTTGGTGGTGTAGAAGGGGTTGAAGGCGTGTGCCCGCACATCTGGTGACATCCCGACGCCGGTATCGGCGATCTGCACCTCGACGACGCCGAGGTCGTCGAGCCGGGTCGACACCCGCAGCGTTCCGGACCCGTTCATCGCGTCGATGGCGTTGTCGATCAGGTTCGTCCACACTTGGTTGAGCTCTCCCGCGACGGCCTCGATCTTCGGGACCGCCTCGTCGTAGTCGCGAACCACGTCTACGCCGTCGCGTAGCTTGTGCGCGAGCATGACCAGGGTGCTGTCGAGACCCTGTGATACGTCGGTGAGCTGCAGAGAGCCGCGGTCGAGCTGAGAGTACGACCGCACGGCTGCGACGAGCTCTGAGATCCGCCGGGTCGACTCCTTGACTTCGGAGAGAAGATCTGTCAGGGACAGGGAGCTCGCCACCCACTCGAGTCCGGCGTCGAGTGGGCCGCTCTCGCCGAGGACGCGCACCACCTGCTCGCACCATGCGATATCGACGCCAGCAGTAGCCAGAGGAGGCGCGACGATCCAGTCGCGCTTCACGCCATGGTCAGTGAGCCACTCCGTCAGCTCCTCCTCGCGCTCGGCAACGGCGATAGAGTCCAGGTCGGCCGACGGGGATGCTGCCTGGCGACGCAGGGTGTCGAGCTCGACGAACTGGTCGGCCGTCACCGCGCCTTGGGCCAGCCCGCCGAGTGAGGTCATGAGCGTGTCGGAGACGGTGTGCAGAGAGTCCACCGCCCGGGTCGCTGCCGAGGCCGGGTTGTTGATCTCGTGGGCCAATCCGGCCGCGAGAGTGCCGAGTGCCACGAGCGCCTCACGTTGGCGGGCGTTGGACTCGATTCGACGGACCGTGTTCACGAGACCTTCGATGAAGTTCACCCCGAAGGCGAACCACTCGTGGGACAGCTCTCGCAGCGTGGATGCGGACATAGCAAAGACTCGCCCGTGGTCGGCACCGCGGCCGGTCGCGAAGTAGACACCATGTTCGTCCCACGCCTGGAACCCGCCGGCCCACTGCCCCGGCACGGTCATGGCTCCCATCACCGTCTCCTCGTTCCCAACGTGTCTCACGAGGTTGATGGAACCCTCGAGAAGCACCCACCACATGTCGGCTGGTTGCCCCTCGTGGAAGAGCTCTTGCCCCGACGAGAACCGGCGAAACTCACCCACACGGAGCAGCTCGGCGAGCTGGTCGTCGTCGAGGCCGTCGAAGAGGGTCAGGCGACGGAGCTCGTGGTGGTCCATCACACGGTCGCCAGGTACCGATGTACGAGGTAGACCGACATCGCGCCCTCACCGACTGCTGAGGCGACCCGCTTCATGGAACCCAGCCGCACGTCGCCGGCAGCGAACACCCCGGGAGCACTGCTCTCCAGCGCGTACGGCGCACGTGCCAACGGCCAGCGGCCGGCGTAGTCGGTGAGCAGCAGGTCGGGACCGGTCACCACGAATCCTCTCGCGTCACGCGCCACGTTGTCACCGAGCCAGTCAGTGCGCGGGGAAGCTCCGATGAAGACGAACAACCACCCGGTCGCCACCTCCTGCTCGGCTCCGGTATCGAGATCGGCAAGCGTGATCGCCTCGAGGTGTCCGTCCCCGTGTGTGGCGACCACCTCGGTCCTCAACCGCACCTCGACATTCTCGGCCCCGTACACACGGCTGACGAGATACTCCGACATCGTGTCTTCGAGCAGCGCCGCCCGGACCACGAGCACGACCCGTTTTGCATACTTCGCGAAGTTGAGAACCGCCTGACCGGCCGAGTTCGCCGCGCCCACGACATACACGTCGTCGCCCTCACACTGCAGTGCCTCGCTCGCCGACGCGCCGTAATAGACCCCCCGCGACCCCAGCACATCGATGCCACGAGCCGCTAGGCGACGATACGAGACACCGGTCGCGATCAGCACCGCACGGGCCTCGATATCGGAAGAGCCGTCCACGCGCACTGCATGGACCGGACCACGGCTCTCCAGTCCGGCGACGTCGCGCGCCAGCACCGTTTCGGCACCGAATCGGGCAGCCTGGGCCACCGCGCGGTGCGTGAGGTCGGCACCGGAGAGGCCCTTGGGGAAACCGAGGTAGTTCTCGATCGAGGCGCTCTGCCCGGCCTGACCCCCTGGCGCGTCCCGCTCGACCAGTACCGTTCGCAGACCCTCGGACGCGGCGTAGACCGCGGCCGCCAGACCGGCAGGACCGCTGCCGACGATGCACAAGTCATACAACGGTTGCTCCGCCCGCGTCCGCAGCCCGAGCGCGTCCGCGAGCTCGACGGTCGTCGGAGCGTGCAGAGCATCGCCTTCCGGCACCAACACCAGCGGAAGAGAGTCGGCACCACCCTCAGCGAGCCCGAGCAGCCTGCCTGCCTCGTCGTCGCGCTCCACGTCCAGCCAGCGGTAGGGCACGTGATTGCGGCTCAGGAACATCTTGATCTCGTAGCTGCGGTCCGACCATTGGTGCCCGACCAGTCGCACTTGAGACGTCTCGTCGGGGTGATCGGCTCTCCAGTCGCCCAACAGGTCATCGACCACCGGGTACAGCCGGTCCTCCGGCGGGTCCCAAGGCTTGAACATGTAGTAGTCGAGCCCGATGTCGTTGATCGCCCGAACGGCGACATCGGTGTCGGCATACGCCGTGAGCAACAGCAGCTTGGTCTCCGGTGACAACCGACGAATCTGCTCCAGCATCTCGATGCCGGTCATCTCTGGCATCCGCTGGTCGGAGACGACGAGCGCCACCGACCGGTCGCGCAACGTGAGATCAGTCAACATGGTGAGGGCTACGGCACCCGACGTGGCTCTGATGACTCGATAGTCGGCGCCGTATCTGGCGCGCAGATCACGCACGATGGCGCGAGAGACTGCCGGGTCATCATCCACCGCCAAAATGGTGGGCTTCGCCATCAGTGGAAACCCCGCGGTGCGCCATCGAGACGGTTCATCGTCGTTGAGACGGGCGAGTCGGCCATCACGGTGTTGACACTACCGTCACGGGTGAGTGGTCCGACGGGTCGATCTCATCAACAAGCTGAGCGTGCCTCCCTCCCCGGTGCCCTGGCGGGTTTCGCCAGCGCGGCGTGGTTCGCCGCCGGGGGCACAACCCCACTCGGATCGGGCCTGGCATGTCGGGACTTAGGTCCCGCTCGAGGGGGGCCACCGGCTCTGACCTGGTGAGGTCGACGAAGCGAAGCATGAGTCTCAGTGTCCGATGCGAAGGAGTCCCTCGATGGCTGACAGACGCAACATCGCGGCTGCCCTGGGCGGTTGGAGCGTGCGGCACCGTGTGGTTGCCATCGTGGGATGGCTGACCTTCGTCGTCGCGGCGGTCGCGATCGGCGGCGCCGTGGGGCAGCGGCAGATGACCGCGGATCAGTACGCAGCCGGTGATTCGGCGCGTGCGATCCAGATCCTGGACAGCGCGGGTCTGCGCACGCCGGCCGCAGAGATGTTCCTGGTGACTAGCCAGACCCCGGTCACCTCCCCTGCGACGCGGGCGGCGGTGGGCGACCTGATCGCCCGGTTACAAGCCTCCACAGTCGTCACCTCGGCGATCGACCCGTACACGCACGGGCTGGTGTCCGCGGACGCGCACTCCGTGCTGGTGCGCGTGCAGATGACGGGGGACCCGACAACTGCGGCGGACCGGGTGCAGCCGATCGAGGATGCTGCCGCTGCGACGCGCCAGGCTCATCCGGCGGTACGCATCGACGAGTTCGGTGATGGTTCCGCCAACCAATGGTTCAACAACACCATCGGCAAAGACTTCCAGCGCGCGGAGTGGACCGCCGTGCCCCTGGCGCTCGGTATCTTGCTCGTGGCCTTCGGAGCCCTCCTGGCAGCTGTGCTGCCGGTGGGGCTGGCCCTGACGTCGTTCCTGGCTGCCAACGGACTGCTGGCCGTGATCAGCCATCTGATGCACGTGGACAGCTCAGCCAGTTCGGTGATGCTGCTCGTCGGACTGGCCGTCGGAATCGACTACTGCATGTTCTACCTGCGCCGCGTACGCGAGGAGCGGGCACGGGGAAAGGACCCGGAGGCTGCTCTACGTATCGCCGCGGCGACGTCGGGGCGCGCGGTGCTGGTGTCGGGGCTGACGGTTGTCGTGGCGATGTCGGGAATGTTCTTGTCCGGCATGCTGCTCTTCGAAGGTTTCGCGACGGCGGCGATCCTTGTGGTGCTCGTTGCCGTGGTCGGCTCTGTGACGGTGCTGCCCGCGATGTTGTCCTTGCTCGGCGACCGCGTCGACTTCGGAAGGGTGCCGGGTCTGGCCCGGATGCGGCGTCCAGGAGAGGGCAGCAAGGTCTGGGGTGCGATTCTCAGCAGGGTCCTGAGGCACCCGGGCGTCTCGGCAATGACTGCTGTCGGCTTTCTCCTCGTGCTCGCCGCGCCGGCGATCGGTATCCGCACCGAACAACTGAGCCTCGATCAGCTGCTGCCTTCCGATGCGAGCATCATGCAGAGCTACCACAGCATCACGACGGCATTCCCCGGTGGCCCTATCCCGGCCGACGTCGTGGTCACGGCACCCGACGTGCGCAGCGACGCCATGACCGCGGCAGTGGCGGACTTCAAGGCGCGCGCGCTCGCCAGCGGCCTCGTACAGGCGCCGATCGCGATCACGACGCACCCTGGCTCCGACGTCGTCCAACTGTCCGTGGCGCTGGCGGGCAACGGTTCCGACGCCGTGTCGATCCGGGCACTGGACACCTTACGGAACGACATCGTCCCAGCAACCGTGGGCAGCGTACCCGGGGCACGAGCCTACGTCGGTGGAAATCTCGCCTCTTCCCAGGACTTCAACGCACAGCTCAGGTCCGCGATCTTGCCGGTGATCGCCTTCGTCTTGGTGCTTGCCTTCCTGGTGATGCTCGTCGCCTTCCGCTCCGTGACGATCGCGGTGGTGTCGGTGGCGCTGAACGTGCTCTCGATGGCGGCGGCGTTCGGGGTGATGGTGGCCGTCTTCCAGCACGGTTGGGGTGCTGGCCTCGTCGGAGCACGTGGTGTCGGAGCCATCGAGTCATGGATCCCCTTGTTCTCGTTCGTGATCTTGTTCGGCCTCTCGATGGACTACCACGTCTTCGTGGTGTCGCGGATCCAGGAGGCCCACGACCGTGGCCTGTCCACCAAGGAAGCCGTCGCGCACGGGCTGCAGATCTCGGCCGGTGTCGTCACCAGCGCGGCCGTGATCATGGTGGTCGTCTTCTCGGTGTTCGCCACACTGTCCATGACGACCTACAAACAGCTCGGCGCCGGTCTCGCGGTCGCCATCCTCCTCGACGCCACCGTGGTCCGCGCTGTCTTGCTGCCCTCGGTGCTGTGCGTTCTCGGCGACCGGACCTGGTGGCTCCCCGCCTGGCTCTCCTTCCTGCCCGACCACTCCCGCGCCGAGCAGCCAGCAACAACACCACCGCCCTCCCCCACCCCGATCAGCGTCGGCGCCGTCGCCGGACGCGAGTAGTCCGGGGCGACGACAGCCCGCATCAGCTAGCAGACGACATCGGCTACCACCGCGGCGTTGTCGGCCTCTATCACCCAGCAGTTGACATCTGCCTCCACCAGCGCTGCGTCGTCGGCTCTTCGCGCCACCCTCGTCTGGCCGCCATACGAGCGTGGCGCTGTGGTCCTTGAGCAACGAGTCTTCGGCGCGAAGCGTAGGTCAGGCTCCTGACCCACTCAGTGGCCCTGCGCCGTGCTGGAGCCCCTCAGGCAGATCGCGAGAAGAATCAGGCAGGTCGTTCTTGCGCCCGTGCGACCTCGATGGCTCGGCGAGGGAGCCGGAGCACCAGAGTCGCTATCGCCGCACCCAGGGCCGCTCCCAGGGTGTTGGCGAGCCAGTCGTTTGTCGAGCAGGACCGGCCCAGCACTGTGACGAAGGCTTGGGTCACTTCGACCAGACCGGAGACCATGCTGGCCGCCAGTAGGGCAACCAAGGGTCGTCGGAAGCCGATGCCGATGAGGAGGGCGGGGGGGACAAAGAGCACCAGATTGGCCATGGGTTCGACTGCGCCGAAGGTCGGCGGGCTCCACTCAGTCGCACAGCCCATGGCGCCGTCCCGGCTAGTGCCCTGCGTGGTTAATTGATTTACGGTTGGGTTGTTGGGATGATGGGTTATGGCGAATCGTCCCGCCCCGGCGTTGGGGCTGCGTGAAGGTGACACGGAGGAACTGGTCCGGCTGACTCGGTCGTCGTCGGTGCGCGCCGGGCTGGCTCAGCGGGCCAGGATCGTGTTGTTGGCTGCGGAGGGCTTGTCGAACACGACGATCGCGGAGCGGGTGGGGGTGTCGCGCCCGACCGTGATCGGCTGGCGCGACAGGTATGCCGCGAAAGGCATGGCGGGCCTGCTCGATGAGCAGCGTCCTGGTCGGCCCCGCACGATCGACCACGCCGCGATCGTGGTCGCGACGCTGAACCCGCCACCCAAGAAGCTCGG
>JBBSET010000018.1:0-56257 GCA_038239485.1 Propionibacteriales bacterium | reverse complement strand
GGCTGGTTGGCACCGCCACCGTCACCACGCAGGGCCTCCCAACCCATGCGACACGACGAACGAAGAGTGGGGACTTTCAGATGGCCAAAACCGGGGACCCCGACCTGGCCACCAGTGGGGACTTTTTCATGGCCACGGACAGCTTTGGGGGTCGACCCGCGCGGGTAAGGCTCGCGTACTTCGGCAAGCGTGCGCAGCAGCCAAATGCAGCCGTCAGCGACGCGACGCCCCAGACAAAGACGAAATGACCTCGCGGCTTGGGCGGACTGGGCCTTGACTATCACTCGCCCCTGCTGGCCCCGATCTTCCGATCGCACGGCTGGGCGCGCCTGCTCTCGGCCTCCTGGTCGCCAGCGACGCGCTCAGTCTCACCGACGTCAGCGAGCGCGCCGACCTGGCCTAGCCGACCGCCGACCGAGAGGTGGCCCGACTCATCGACGCGGGCATCCTGGTCGAACGTCGGGTGGGCCGCGCGCGCCTCATCCGCTGCAACCTAGACAGCCCGCTCGTGGGCGCTCATCGACGATCGCCAGGTCGAGGAAGTCCGACGGATACCCCCCGGACTCCCCGGGCAGCTCCTCATCCGTGTTCCTGCACCCACTCGTGGTTGAGGGCAACGAGGTACTCCGTCAGGTCTCCTCCTTGGCAGGCCACGGCGGCAACCTTCCCACCTTCACCACGAACGAGGGCACCCGATTCGACGGGGCCGCACAAGCCTTCGGCGAGCCGCACTCACATCGGCATCGAGGAACCCGGATCGGCAGGAGAGGACGCTTCGGCTGGCCGCGGATCCGTAGGCAACTACTGAGCCCTCAACGACGGAGTCGGCGGCTGTGTGGTCCATGATTTGGACCATGCCGTACGTCTACCACTTGTGCGCCGACGACTTCCGAGGCGACGAGTTGTTACCCCTCAACCTGCTCGCGACCCGATTCCCTGACATCCACGACCGTGAGATGCGCAAGTGGACCGGGCGTGAGTCAGTGATCCGGTTCGCGGTCCCCCATCTGGGTGTTACCTGGGGCGACACGGTCAACCTGGCTGCGCTCGACCCGGCCCGGCTCGTCGAGGCGCGAAGGCGACTCGGTGTGCCGTTCTCGAGCCTCCTCAAACGGAGCGTCCTGCGCATTCCACTCGAGCGGATCGCCCGGCAGCCGGCCGTGGTCTACGACAGCAGCTCCCACTGGCGAAACAGTCGACCCGACCTGAGGGACGTACCCGAGGTGCCGCCGCACTCCGACTTCACACCGTTCGACCCGGCCAACTACGAAGAGCTCACCGAAGTTCCCCCGATGCATCTGGACTATCTCGTCGAACAGCGAGACGCCGGCCACCTGGCACTCGGTTTCGTGTTCGTCCGGCACGTGCTGGTCGCCGGGGCAGTTGATGTCGCCGGTTTGGAACGAACGAGGCTCGCATGACCCTCCCCTCCAACTCAGCGTCACGAACGCCCTCGACCGACCCAGCACGGCGAAGCCGAGGTCGCGCTTCTCGATCCCAACGACCGAGATCTCAGGTGGGTGACTCTGCGCTCTTTCCGTACCGAGCCTTGTGAGTGCTGTATACGGGGCGCTTTTCGGCAGGCGACCCTGAAACATGCGGTTGGTGGCTCGCGAGCCCTTCGGCGCTGCCGCGGCACCCCGTGTTACCCCGTGAGGTTCGACGATTTCGGCGCCCAACAGTGCCCAACAGTCCGCAAAAAGCTCCGCGCAGGCCAGTGTCGGCCGGCAAATGGCCTAACGAGACAAGATCGACGTTCGCCCAGGTCAGACCGCCTATTCTAGCGAATACCAGCGGTGACAACGACCCCCCATTGACCCATTTTCGGTCCTCTTCAAAGGTGTGAATCGGCGCGTTTGCGCAGGTCGGAAGGGGTGCGGGCGCCTCAGTCCGCCGAGTCCGCAAGAACTTTCGCCTATCGTGCCTCGGAAGGGTCTTACGCTGAAGCCATGGAACGAAGTCGCTTCACGGTCGGCACGGGATCCGGTGAGCTCTCGGGGTGGGTCACTGGCGCCGGTCCGCGAGTGCTGGCGATTCACGGCGGTCCGGGAATGGCCTTCGACTATCTCGACGATGCTGTGGCGGAGCTCGCTGCCCGGTACCAGGTTGTGACCTACCAGCAGCGGGGCCTCGCTCCGTCTACGGAGCAGGGCGAGTTCACGGTCGCCGAGGCCGTGGCCGACATCGCTGCCGTGCTCGACGGCCTTGGGTGGGACACCGCCTATCTGATGGGCCACTCATGGGGAGGCCACCTGGTGTTCCATGCCGCGGTCGGTATCCCTGAGCGGATCGCCGGTGTGTTGTCGGTCGACCCGCTCGGCGCTATCGGTGACGGCGGGGGAGAGGCGTTCGGGGCCGAGATGCTCGCGCGAGTGCCCGAGGCCTCCCGTGACCGTGCCCGGGCGCTGGATGAGAAGGACACCGTTGGCGAGTCGACGCCCGAGGAGGCACAGGAGGCGTTCTCCTTGTTCTGGGGGTCGTACTTCGCCGATCCTCGCGCTGCTCCGCCGATGCCGCACGTGGCGTTCTCCCAGCCGGCCAGCCAGGGACTGTGGGCGGACCTGATGGCCCGCCTGCCTGAGCTGGAGTCGTCGCTGCCGACGATCAGAGTCCCGGTCGGCGTTCTGGTTGGCGAGCTGAGCCCGATGCCACCGAGCGCAGGAATCCACAGTGCCGAGCGCATCCCGGGCGCTTGGTCGCACAGCGAGCCACGAGCGGGACACTTCGTCTGGCACGAGTCGCCAGGCTGCCTGCTCGCCGCCATGGATCGCCTCGTCGCGAACGCCTGAGCGACTCGGCGGGCGCGGCCACGTGGGTCGCCCATGAGATTCCACTGGTCGAAACGCGGTGGTGTCACGCGGTCACGTCAGGCGCGGATCGCGGTTATGTGCGGCTACCGGTGCGCCATGGCGCATGCCTGCGACGTGCCTCCCGACCTCGCGCCAGCCATGAGATCACGAGCTTGATGTGTCCGACCTCCTGGAACCTGTCTCGGGATGACCGCAGTTCGTCGACTGTGCCGGGCTGGACTGCCCACCTGTTGCTCGGGTTTACGATCAACCTGTGAGCGACAGCATTCAGCAACAAGGCGATGCTGCGCCGATCCGCTGTGGTTGTTGCGGGGAGACCGGCCGGCGCCTTTCGGAACTACTGAACACTCCCAACACGTTCATCTGTCGACGCTGCGCGTTCTGGGCGTTCCGGCGAGCAAATACGGCGGGCGCGCGATGTCAGGGGTGAAGGTGCTGGGCTTTGAGCCTTGCTTCAGCGTCATCGACATCGAGCGGGCCACTGTTCACTACGAGCGCCTCGGCTTCACGACATCGCATCACGACGACAGCTATGCCTTCGCGCACCGTGACAGTCTCACCATCCATCTCATGTTCGCCGACGATCCGGCGGCGCATACGCCGTCGGTCCTGTACATCCACGTCGACGACGCGCAGCGTCTCGCCGACGAATGGCGAGCAACAGGCATCGACGTGGATGGACCCGAGGACTTTGACTACGGCAAGTGCGAGGGGTCACACGTTGATCCGGATGGCAACCGACTGCGATTCGGCTCGCCACTGAGGAGATGAAGTCTCACGATGAGGCTGTTCGGGTGGACGTTGCGAAGTAGGGAATGACGCGGTCAATCGGCCGCAGGTTGGCGGTGGACTTGTCGGCCGGGAAAGTGTCGATCGTCGCAAGCCCGAGACCCGCGGCACGTACAGCGACTGGCGGATAGCTGGCCCCGACAACACGACCCGACCAAACGGCAAGAGGGTGATCTCCACCCCTGGTACAGCAGGTCGGGACCTCAGGTGGAGGCGCCCGACGGCGGTACTTGCCTAGTTTGTGGCCATGAGACACAGATCTCCCGCTTCGCGCGGCATGGGCAGCCCAGCCGAGCACGTTGGTATCGCCCGGGTCTTGCGAGCGTCTGCCGCCGCGAAAGCCGGCGCTGTCGCGGTCCTGCTCTTCGCCGCGGTTGCCACCGTCGGCCCTCAGTCCTTTGTTCCCCTGGCCGCCGCCAGGCCGACCGAACGTGTCGGATCGGGCGGCACCAGCGAGGTTCGGCTGGTGACGGGCGACATGGTGCAGGTGGCGACGGCTGGCGTGGTCGTCAGGCCGGCTCAGCGCCGCGGGATCGCTGGCGAGTTCCAGACGCTGCGGTTGGGGACGTCGACGTATGTGATTCCTGCTGCCGCCCGGCCGTATCTGGGCCGCTATCTGGACCCCGGGCTATTCGACGTCACTCGGCTTGCGGCGTCCTCCGCGGTGGACCAGCCGATGGGAGTGCGAATCACTCTCGAACACGGCATCCGCGCCGATCTGCCCGGTGTCACGATCACCGGCAGGTCCTCGTCGACGGAGACCGGATATTTCACGACGGCAGGGGCAGACACCTTCCGTCGCGCGCTGGATGCTCAATGGAGGTTTGACGCGCACCATGGCTGGCCCAGCCATAGCGCCCTGTTCGCCGCAATCGCAGCGATTGCCCCCGTCGGCGCAGCGACCGCAGCCGGTCCGGAGACGGTAAGACCGGCGTTTGCGCAGGTAACGTTGTCGCTGCGGGTACTGGATGGCCAAGGCCGACCAGTTCCCTTCACATCGGTCGCCTTGATGAACACCGATGACGCCCGCCGGTACGTCGCGTTCCCGCCGGTCGTCGACGGACTGGCGAAAGTCAGCGTCCCCCTCGGCAACTACAGCGCCTTGGCGACCGTTGACGAATTCGACCCGCACACGCAGGCTCATCTGACGTCGAGGACCGTCGCCGCCACCGACTATCGGGTTCGTCGAGCCGGGCAGACCTTGGTCCTCGACGCCCGGACCGCTACCAGTCGCCCCAGCGTGCACACCCCACGACCCGCCGGTCGAGACCTGTTGCTGCTCAGCTGGGCTCGGCTCGACCAACACGGCGCGACCGGGCTGAGTGCCCTGAACGGTTACGAGGACCCACACACGTTGGTTCTCGTCTCGCCTGCGCCACCAGCACGAGTGGGACTACAGCACTGGGTGACCGAATGGACTCTTCAAGGTTCGCCCGCGCACGGGCTCCCCTACACCTACGACCTCGTCTTCGACGACCCGGATATCGCGTCTGACCAGGCACGCGTCGTAAGGAACGATCAGATCGCCACCGTGCACGCCCGCTACTACGCCGATGGCCAACCCCGCATCTCGCTGTTCGCCCGCGGTCCAGTGCTCCAGTATCAGGGCGGCTACCAGTTGTTCCCGGCTCCGCTCACGGCTCCCCAGGTACGCACCGAGTATGTCGTGAGCCCACCGGGCGTTCGCTGGAGCGCCGTCCTGTTGGGCGACGCGACCACTTCGAGTCCGGCGATCGCTGACGGTCTGCGCCGCTACCCTGCCGGCTCGCACTCTCGGGCCGACTGGCTACGACCGGCGCTGATGCCTGGGTTCGCCGGACCGACGCCAGCCGACCGGGACTACCTATGCCCGGCATGCCGAGCCCACAACCAGCTGTCGCTTCAGATCGCTGCCGTCACCGACAGCACTCCCAGCCATGCTGGTTCCCCTGACGAGCCACCCCACGGCGCACGGACCGCACGCCTCCGCATCTACCGGGACGGTCGCCTCCTCGCCGACGAAAACAACATCGCCGTGGCCTTGGTACCGGCTTCGGCGCGCAAGGCGACCTATCGGCTGCTGTTTCAGCTGGACCGGGGGGCAACCGGGGCGCTCCTGTCCACCCGTACTCGCACCGACCTCACCTTCCGATCCTCCGCTCGGCAAGGCAGGGCCATCCCAGCCAACTGGACCTGCACTCCAACCGATCCTCAACCCGAGGCCGGATGTGCGGCCCTGCCGCTGCTGGAGGTACGCGCACCGCTGCCTGTCGACCTCAACGGTGAGCTCCCATGGGGTAGGCACCCACTGGGCGTGACTGTCAGCCACGCTCCCGGGGCGGCGGCGATACCCATCACGCGACTCGTGGTTGCGACAAGCACCGACGGCGCAATGTGGCGTCGGGCACCAATCGTGCAGCAGTCCGACGGCCGCTACCGCGCTCAGCTCGTCGCTGAACCCGCATCGGCTGGACTACCGGTCGCCCTCCGAATCACTGCCCGTGACGCCGCAGGCGGCACGTTGCGACAGACCATCCGTGCCGCCTACACGATCGCCCAGAGCTGACCGCCATGCCCACGACGCGTCTACGCCTACCCTTCGTTCTAACCCTCACAGCCTTACTGATAATGGGCCTGAGCAGCCCAAGCGCGTCGTCGGTGGCCTCCGCGAGCTCAACGCGACGACAAGCAGACGAGAGCCGGGCGCGCTGGGCCTGCCCACCACCAACGGGCCCCCTGCAGGCCCGCTGCCTGGTCCGGTACAGCGCCTTCGGCGGCACGGGTCAACCGAACACTGATGTGACCGGTCCTGCCGGATACGCCCCGCACGACCTGCGGCACGCTTACCTGCTTCCCCGGCTCGGTGGGCGTCACCACACCGTTGGCATCGTTGACGCCTACGACAACCCGCGCGCTGAAGCCGACCTTGCGGTCTACCGAGCCCGCTTCAACCTGCCGCCCTGCACACGAGCGAACCGCTGCCTCCACATACTCAACCAGCGCGGCGCGGCCCACCCTCAGGCGCAGACCGACGTCGGCTGGGGCGTGGAGATCGCCTTGGATCTCGACATGGTCTCCGCGACCTGTCCCCACTGTCACATCCTCCTCATCGAAGCGGACTCGCAGAACGTGGCCGACCTCGCACACGCCGTCGACACGGCTGTCCGTCATGGCGCCGATGTCGTCACCAACAGCTACGGCCTCGATGAGTACAACGGTGTGCTCGCCTTCGCGAAGCATTACCTCCATGCCGGCGTACCCGTGCTCGCCGCCACCGGTGACTTCGGGTTCGGAGCGGCGTCGTTTCCTTCCGTCCTCTCGTCGGTCGTTGCCGTCGGCGGGACCAGTCTCACCCGTACCAGCACGGGTTGGCACGAACGCGCCTGGGCCGACGGCGGCAGCGCATGCTCCGCCTACGTGCCCAAGCCCAGCTGGCAACGAGACAGCCACTGCTCGATGCGGGTCACCGCGGACGTCTCGGCCGTCGCCGACCCGGCCACCGGACCGGCCTTCTACGACACGTTCGGGCTGGGCGCGGGCCGGGGATGGATGGTCGGCGGGGGTACCAGCGCCTCCAGCCCCCTGATCGCGGGCATGATCGCGCTCGCGGGCGATACGACCCAGGCCAGCACTCCCCGCTTTCTCTACCGTCACCGCGGCGGATTCCAGGACGTGGTCGGCGGATCCAACGGATTCTGCGGCAACGACTACCTGTGCACCGCCCTGCCTGGATATGACGCGCCAACCGGACTTGGGACCCCCCGCGGGCTTTCCGGCCTGTGACGCCTGACCTGCCCTCACTCCGCGGACCGTCCTCCGCGGGTGCATCTCCAAGCGACACAACCACATCGAGGAGCAAACCGTGCCTGGCACCGTTCAGAGGCCACACCTGCAGATGACCCCTACCGTTGACGCCGGAGGTGTCCGAACCCTTCGAGCGCCGGCCAGCCTCGCGGTAGCCGTGGCCGCAGGCGTGCTCCTCGGGGGTTTGAGCCAGCTGGGGCAGACGTACCTGCCCGACTGGCTGCACAGCCTCGCCAACAGCGGCGCCCCGTGGGTGCTGGCCGCCGTTGGGCTGGCTCTGTTCACCAGGACACCGCGGAACGCCGCGATCGCGGGCGCGCTGGCTCTCGGTGGGCTTGAGATCGGTTACGTCCTGATGGCTGCGCTTCGCCATTTCCCGTCCGCGACGACGACCGTGGCCTTCTGGCTGGTGGCAGCGGCGGTCTTCGGTCCACTGGCAGGTCTCAGCGGCTATTACCTGCGCAGTGGCATCTCTCCGTGGAACGCAGTCAGTGCCGGCTTCGTCGCCGGCATTGTGTCCGGCGAAGGATTGGCTGCTTACCTCACCATCCGCGACACCACCACACCCGGCTACTGGATCGTGCAAATGATTGTTGGCGTCGTCGTCTTGGGGCTCGCTGGGAGGCGGACCGGATTGCGATGGGCAGTGCCATCGTTCCTCGTCGCCGTCGTGGGACTTCTCGCAGTCATCTCTGTGCCGGTACTTGGAGCCTGAGGCAGGAGGGTTCGGCCACCGCGCCGTTTCGGGGCCCTCTTGCGCGCCCGATCCGTTAGGCGCCGACAGACATAGTGGCGGGACTCCCGCCGTCCAGACCCTACGGACGACAGTGGTCAGCGTCGGTGCTGTCGTGAGGGACCGGCTCAGCCGGCTCTGCTAACCCAGGTTGCGCTGGAATAGCTCAAGTAGTCGGTATGCCGAGCTCGTCTGCTTTCCGAGTCCGTGGCCGATCGTGCGTCGGGCGAAGTCGGTATAACCCCTGATGTCGTCGATCTCGTGTTCGCCGAGGTTGCGAAAGCCCATGGACCACTCCGGGAAGGCTCGTTCCTCGGCCTTCTCGCGTAACAGCACGATGATCCCGGTGTGGCGGGGGTCCCTCGCGATCGACGCGAAGACGGTCTCGACCGAGGTGTCGGGTCCTTCGAGCGTCTGGATGATGTTCCCGTCGCTGTACAGCAGTAGACCGGTCAACTCGAGGGCGTCGTTCTTGGGGCGGATCGACGTCAGCAGTTCGACGAGCTCCGGGACCGAGAGGAGGCTCCGGGCAGAACTGACATAAGTCAGTGACAGCAACTGTTGCCTCCTCGACAGGCACTACATTCGCGACCCTACGTCGGTGAAACGTGTAGTCGCAACGCACGCTCCTCAGGGATCTGTCGCGCTCGACGCTGAGTGTCACCGCGGCTTCCCCGCGGCGAGCGAACCGCCTCGGCCCGCCAGAGCGTGGCCGTCGCCAGCTGCCAGCAGGGAGCCGCAACGTCAGCTGGTGCGCCTGCTCGCGGGGAAAACGAGATGGGTGACCCGGTCTCCCTGGATGCAGACCGTCGGGTCGCCCAGCGCGACGTCCTCGAGCGACAGCGCCCCGAAGTACGGGCGGCCGCCGCCCATCACCACAGGCACCAGGTCTACCGCGACCTCATCGAGCAGTCCGAGCTCCAGGCACTGCCCAGCGATCGTGCCCGCGGTCACTGCTACCACGCGGTCCCCTGCGATCTCCTGCGCCTTGGCCACCGCCGCATCGACCCCCTCGGTGACGAAGTGGAACGGCGCGCCCGGATGGGCCTCCACCCAGCCGATGGGCACCTGATGAGTGACGACGACGACCGGCATGTCCATGGTGTGCCGCCCGCCCCACCCGTCCGTGAAGTCGAACAGCGTCCGCCCGCACACCAATGCACCGAGCCCGGATACCCACTGGTTCCAGTAGCCGGCACTCGTCGGGCTCAGGTGAAAAGTGATGTTCTCGGACGCCGTGGGGAACTCCACTTCTCCGTTCTGTAGCCAGTCGAACAGCCGGCCGATCGTGTTGTCGTCCTTGGCGATATAGCCGTCCAGCGACATAGATGCCGACGCGATGACCCTTCCCATGACGTCCTCCTCCTTCGATCACAACTGGTGAGCTCGCTCGGTGGAGCGGACCCGGTCGCAGTGTGCCGTCGGTTGGTATGACCATCGGCCGCCCGGAACCTCATCGCTTGCCCGGCATGTCCGGCGGTGTTGACGAGCTCTGTCAGCTGGTACTGGGATGCACGAACGACCGGCAGATGATGCCGCCGTAGTCCTCGAGACCCCTTTCCTGGAAGCCGACCTTCCGAAGCACCCTTGCGCTCCCATCGTTGCCAATCATCACGAGGGCGCGGAGCCGAGCGGCAGGCGCGTGGGACAGGTGCCACCCGACCAGAGCCTCGGCAACCTCTGTGGCCATTCCCTGACCCCAGTGGCTTCGTCGGATCGTATAGCTGAGTCCTCGCGTCGTGGCGTCGCCGCCGAAGCCCGCCCTGCCGATCAGGACGCCTTCAGAGTCAGCGAGACGCCATTTGGTCCATCCCTGCGTCGCATGCTCGGCGATGTAGGCAGTGACGGCGCCCTCCACCTCTGTACGCGACTCGGGGCGGCCGTGCCGCACGAACCTCATCGTCTCGGCGTCGGAGTGGACTTCCAGCAGCGGATCCACGTCGGCAGCGAGCCAGGTCGTCAGGACCAACCGTGGCGTTGTCAACACGACGTGACGCTGCACCAGTGGCGGATGCGCTTCCTGGGTCACGAAGCCGATGGTGGCAGATGGCTGTCGGGCAGCACGCCGGTCCCCGATACCGGGTCCCACGACCAAGGCTCACCACTGCAGGGCCAAGTAGCCGTCGCCGCGGCGCCGCAAGGAGTCCAGAGGCGAGCCGGCTGCGGGTTCGCCGGTGAGCATCCGCAGCCCGCCGCGAGCGGCATAACCGACACCCGCGGTTCGCCGAACAACGCCGCCTCGGATCCCGGTCACCTGCCGGCGTCGGTCACGTCATCACCTCGGTCCCTTCATCCTCGTCGACAACATCCTTATCTGACCCGCGTAGGAGCGATCCGGTAGTGGCCGATTACACGTCAGGGTTGGGAAAGCCAGTCGAATGAATAGCGGCTTTAGCCGACTGGTTCTTCGTCGGTGCCCGTCACGTCGAGAGCCGCCTGTCTCTCCTCATGCAGCGATGTGCTCAGATCGGCGACTGCCGCGCTCAGGTCGGCCATTGCCTTCGCCATGTGCGCGGAGATGCTGTCCTCGTCGGCATGCATCATCGCCAGATTGGCGGCCTTCTCGGCCTGTTCGGCGAGTCTGGCGGCGCTCAAGTAGGTCATCGTGACACCTCTCTGTTGGATCGTTGCCGGTCCTATGAGACCAGATGCAAGCGGCCGATGCAGGGCCACGATGCCGTAGCATTGTCGCGACGAGCGGCGATGCCATCCATTGGGTCACAGAGCGGCGCACCGAGCTTGTCAGGTATCGCGTCCCACGGCAGGTCCAGTGCGTCCCACGGCGACGGGTCGCCGAGGATCGCCCGCCGGACCCACGAGTCGGTAGCGACACCACACGCCCGAATCGCCAGCGGGTCAGACCTCGCCGGTGAACTCGGGCATGAGATGACCGTAGCCGTCGCCCCGGAAAGCGGCAGCCGGAGCCAGGCGAGGCTCGTCAGACGGCGACATCCAGGCGGACGTTCACGGTGTCGCCCAGCACCAGCCCTTCGCCTTTGCGCACAACGGCCTTCACCGGCAGAAGGTAGAGCCCGTCCTTCGGGAAGAGTGCCGTCGTCCACTCGGTCTCCCCGACGCGCGCCGTCACCGGTATCATCCCCCAGCCGTAGCTCACGAGCGGCGCGGTCGCCTCCAGCGCACCGCACTCCTCGTCGGGCACGGTGATGAAGTGGAACGGTGACGGCCCCTTCCAGAACCACATCTGACCACTGAACTCCAAGTTCACCCGAACAGGATACGAGCGTGCCGGCGATGCGGCAGTCGCCTCGCGTCGCCGGCTCCCCGCGTTAGTCCGGGGATCGCGACCTAGCGTTTGGTGGAGCGCGCTCCCTTCAGAGATGACTGAGCGGCTCGGGCGTCCATGAGCTCAGCGTGCCGCGCAGGTCGGCGCTCAGGCACTGGTCCGCACGGACGTAGTTGATGGCTCGTTCGAGGACCTTCCGCGCCGCCGGTGTCGTGACTTTGCTCCTCGCGTCGAGAAGCTCGTCGACCGGGTCCGTCCTTGCAGCAGCGGCAAGGCACCGCGCCCGTTCGCCGGTGCGGATGGCGAACTGGGCTGCTCGGGAGTGCCTGTCACAGCTGGAGATGTAGTCGAGCTCGGCCATCCAAAGGTCCGCTTCCGACACCGCAGGAGGGTCTGCCATCCTGGCCCAGGCTACGCAGATATAACAACCTGTTACGACAGGCTCGCTGAGGGTGAGCGAGTTCGTCGCGGCGCGCCGATCGGCTCCCTCTCACCGGCATCGGGTCAGGGGGCTTGTTCCACCCGGTGCGCTCGGTGGGCCATGATCGCCTCATGGACGCGGACGCGATCGTGGTCGGAGCAGGGCTGGCCGGCCTCGCGGCCACCGCCGAGCTCGCGGAGGCCGGGCGCCGGGTGATACTCCTCGACCAGGAGCCGGAATCCGCACTCGGAGGGCAGGCGTTCTGGTCTTTCGGCGGGCTGTTCTTCGTCGACTCGCCCGAGCAGCGGCGGATGGGCATCCACGACTCCACCGACCTCGCACTCCAGGACTGGATGGGCACAGCCGGTTTCGACCGCGACGAGGACTTCTGGCCACGCCGGTGGGCGCAGGCGTACGTTGACTTCGCCGCCGGCGAGAAGCGTGCCTGGCTGAGGGCTCAGGGGCTGCGGTTGTTCCCCGTTGTCGGCTGGGCCGAGCGTGGCGGCTACCTGGCGACCGGCCACGGCAACTCCGTGCCACGCTTCCACGTGACCTGGGGGACGGGGCCGGGAGTCGTCGCCCCCTTCGAGCGCCGCGTGCGCGCCGGGATGGAGCGAGGGGTGGTCACGTACCTGTTCCGGCACCGGGTCCACGAGCTGGTATCAGCGGGCGACTCGGTGGTCGGGGTCCGAGGCGACGTCCTCGAAGCGAGCACATCCCCGCGAGGCGTCGCGACCTCCCGCACCCGCCTCAGGGACTTCGAGCTGACCGCACAGACGGTCCTCGTCACTTCCGGAGGTATCGGCGGCAACCACGACCTTGTACGCCGCAACTGGCCCGCGAGGCTCGGCACTGCGCCGACGTCGATGCTCACCGGCGTCCCGCCCTACGTCGACGGCCACATGCTGGAGGCGACGCGCGCGGCCGGTGGCAGGGTCATCAACGCCGACCGGATGTGGCACTACACCGAGGGCGTGTGCAACTGGTCACCGATCTGGGCCGGGCACGGTATCCGGATCCTGCCCGGTCCGTCCTCGATGTGGCTGGACGCGACCGGCGAGCGACTCCCGCCGCCGCTGTTCCCGGGTTTCGACACGATGGGCACGCTGACCCACTTGCGCGCCACCGGTCATGACCACAGCTGGTTCATCCTCACCCAGAAGATCATCGAGAAGGAGTTCGCCCTGTCGGGCTCCGAGCAGAACCCGGACCTGACCGACAAGAGCATCCGCCAGGTGCTGGGCCGGGTCAGGCCGGGTGCTCCCCCGCCGGTCGAGGCGTTCAAGCAGCGGGGAGCGGACTTCGTCGTCGCCGACACGCTCGAGGCCCTGGTGGCCGGCATGAACGGGTTGACCGATGCGCCACTGCTGACATCTGCCCGCGTCCGGGAACAGGTGGAGGCACGCGACAGGGAGCTGGCCAACTCGTTCACGAAGGATGCCCAGATCACTGCGATCCGGGGTGCCCGGTCCTACCGCGGCGACCGGCTGATCCGCGTCGCTGCCTTGCACCGGCTGCTCGACCCCAAGGCCGGCCCGCTGATCGCCGTCAAGCTGCACATCATCACCCGTAAGACGCTCGGCGGGCTGGAGACCGACCTCGACGGCCGCGTCCTCCGAGCCGATGGTTCGGTGCTCCCCGGTGTGTACGCAGCGGGGGAGGCGAGTGGCTTCGGGGGAGGCGGGATGCACGGGTACCGGTCGCTCGAAGGGACGTTCCTCGGCGGCTGCATCTTCTCCGGCCGCCAGGCCGGCCGCGCCGCCGCCCGCGACACCGCCTAGCCAGGCTTGGCGTCGGGCCGCTAGCGTTCGTTGCCGAATGGGAGGGACAAGATGGCAGTCAGAACCGTAGCCAGCGACAAATGGGTGAGGGCCTTCGTCGGCGATACGGCCGTGGTCGACACGAGGACTCCGCTGCTCTTCTGGGAGGACTCCTTCCCAGTTCCGGGGTATGCGTTCGTTGACAGCGACGTACGTACCGACCTGCTCCGGCCCGCCGATGGCGAGCCCCCGCAGGGGCCGTTCTTCTTCCTGCCGAAGGGACCGGTGACGCAGTGGTACGACCTCGAGGTCGAGGGGCGGACGATCCCCAACGCCGCCTGGAGGCGCGACACGCCGGAACTGGCCGACCTGGTCATCCTCAGCTGGCAGCCGGGAGTTCTGGACCGCTGGCTGGAGGAGGACGAGGAGGTCGGCGGACACCCGCGTGACCCCTTCAAGCGGGTGGAGGCCATCAGCAGCAGCCGCCATGTGGTGGTGAGTCTGAATGGAGCCGTGCTCGCAGACTCCCACCACCCGGTGCTGCTCTTCGAGACCGATCTGCCGACCCGGTACTACCTGCCGCGTGACGACGTCGTCTTCTCTGCCCTGGCGTCGAGCGAGAACCGGAGCCACTGCCCCTACAAGGGCTTCGCGGACCAGTACTGGGACGTGGCCGACGACCCGGCGGCGGCGAATATCGCCTGGGCGTACTCGCGACCCTTCCCGGCCGTCGGCAAGATCGAGAATCTGGTCGCCTTCTACAACGAGCTGGTCGACATCTCCGTCGATGGCGTCGAGCAGGAGCGGCCGGTGTCGCTGTTCTCGAGCAAGGGCAACCGCCCGTCGTAGCGGCCGGTTGTTAATCGCGGGGTCGGCATGGGCGGAGGTCGGGGGCCCTCTCGCTGATCACGCATCTGGCCGATCAGGGACTGGCCGGGACGACGGCCGCCATTGACGCCTGATCAGCCCGTAGACCCACGAGTCCGACACCTCCCCGTTCACGACGCAGTCTTCTCGCAACGTCCCTTCACGCACGAATCCAAGCTTTTCCAGGACGCGGGCTGATGCCGCGTTGCGCGTATCGGTCTCCGCCTGAACCCGATTCAGGTCCAGCGTGTCGAATGCCCACTGCAACAAGGCGCGCGCGGCTTCCGTCGCGTAGCCGTGACCCCAGGCTGCATCGTCAAGGCAGTAGCCCATCGACGCGCTGCGGTAGTCAGGGTTCCACCGGGTCAGACTGCACCATCCGATGAATGCCTCGTCGCGAACACGGTCCATAGCCAACCGCGCCCCGCTGCCTTCCTCCGCCATGCACCCGCAGGCCGCGATGAAGCGCTGGGCCCGCGAACTGTCGCTCCAGGGCGGCGCATCCCAGTAGCGGAGCACGTAGTCGTTGCTGTGCAGCGCGAAGAGGGCGTCCGCGTCCGCGCCGGTGAACGGGCGCAACCGCAGGCGAGCAGTCCGCAGTGTCGGGGTGGGCAAGGACACGCGTGCCATTTTGCCTTGCCGTGAGCCAAGGCCGGACCACCGCCTCCCGAGTTGGGGCCTTCGGCTGTCACAACGAGTGGCTGCCAGAGGTGGCTCCCCACCAGGAAGTCGCCGTGGATCGGCGCTCCGGTGGCCCTGACCTACTCGGGCTCACCGCCATCGAGGCAGTCCGTGAAGACCGTCCGGTTGGGTGTCGTCCGGATGCAGGTGCGACCCGTGACGGCCATTTCGGGGAGCCTGACGACCTTTGGGTGCGTCCGACCGTGGTACAGCTGGGGAATCGGGTCGAGAGGGCATGGGTGACGGGGTTCGCGGAGTTCGTGGAGAGCCGACGGTCGTCGCTGTGGCGGACGGCGTGGGCTGCGCCGCGTACGACTCTCACTGAGGCGGACCGCACCGCTGCCGAGCTGATCGAACAGGAGACAGCCTGATGGACGACGAAGGTCACATCTTTGCCGGCCGGCTGCGGGCGGCCGTTCCTCGAGGCGGGGGTGCGCCGATGCCGGTCGCCGAGCTGGAACGGTTGGCCAAGCGGCGGTCGCGGCGGCGTCGGGCCGGCGCCGCCGTCACCGCTGCCCTGAGTGTCGCATTGGGGTCGGGAGGTGTCTACGTCGCCGTCGGTGCGAACGCGGGCAGCGACCAGGCCGCTGCACCGTCGCAGGCGAAGACGGGGCCACCATCCGCCCAACCCCTCGGACCAGGACCCTATAGCGGCATCCACCTCACCTGCCCGCAGCAGACGCGCGGGCTGTCAAGGACTACTGGCGCCCCGCCGCTGAAGGACGCCCACATCGGAGCGGTGGCGGTCTGCCATTACCGGTACAGCGGCGGCATCTTCCAGCTTGACAGCCACTTTCTCCGAGAAGACCCTGCCGTGGTCAGAAAGGTGGCGAACGGCACCTTGGCATCGCCGCGAGCCCGCCACTTCTCGCCTCCTTGCCCCCCAACGGTCCCGCGGATCCCCGCGCCGGTCAGCAGGGCCGATGTGCTCGTCGTGGCCGACCGCCTCGGCCATCGCTATCCGTACTTCTATTCGCCTTCGTGCGCCAATTTCGCCTACGCAAGATATCCAGCGGAGGATATGCTCCCCACGCCTGAACTTGTGCGAACGCTCGAGGCGATCAAGGGCCGCTGAGGCGGGACAGGCCGGGGCTGCCCGCAGCCGAGATGGTCAGCCGGCGAGGTGGTCGATCTCGGCGGCCAGATCGACGTCCTTGAGGGTCAGGCCGCCGTCGGAGTGGCTCGACAGCCTGAAGGTCACGGTGGTCCAGCGGATGTCGATGTCGGGGTGATGGTCGCGCTCCTCGGCCGCCTCAGCCACAGCGTCGACCAGCCTGATACCGGCGAGGAAGCTGTCGGCCTCGACGTCTCGCACCAGGCTGTCCCCCTCGACCCGCCAGGCCGGAAGGTCGGCTTGTAGAGCCGCTTCGATCTCTTCTGGTGTCAGCAGGTCGGCCATCTCATACCTCTTCACGACTGGCGCGGTCCGAACGCTTGAAGATCTTCGAGCCCAGCCAGACCACGGGGTCGTACTTGCGGTCGACGACACGCTCCTTCATCGGGATGATCGCGTTGTCTGTGATCTTGATGCCCTCGGGGCACACCTCGGTGCAGCACTTGGTGATGTTGCACATCCCGATGCCGGCGGCGTCCTGGGCCAGCTTGCGGCGGTCGTTGGTGTCCAGCGGGTGCATGTCCAGCTCGGCGTAGCGCAGGAAGAACCGCGGACCCGCGAAGGCCTGTTTGTTGTCCTCGTGGTCGCGCACGACATGGCAGGTGTCCTGGCAGAGGAAGCATTCGATGCACTTGCGAAACTCCTGCCCGCGCTCGACGTCGACCTGCATCATTCGCCGCTTGCCGTCCGCGTCGCGAGGCGTGGGCGAGAAGGCCGGCAGCTCCTTGGCCTTTTCGTAGTTGTACGACACGTCGGTCACCAGGTCACGGATGACGGGGAAGGCCCGCATCGGGGTGACCGTGATCGTCTCCTCGGGTTCGAAGTCCGCCAGCCGCGTCATGCACATCAGCCTGGGGCGGCCGTTGATCTCCGCGCTACAGGAGCCGCACTTGCCCGCCTTGCAGTTCCACCGCACCGCGAGGTCCCCGACCTGGGTGGCCTGGATCCGGTGGATGGCGTCGAGGACGACCTCGCCCTCCTCGACGGCGACGGAGAAGTCGTTCAGTCCGCCCCCGTCCTTGTCGCCCCGCCAGATCCGCATGGCCAGGTCGTATCCCATCAGCTCTCCTCGTCTGGGCGCGCGGGTCCGTCGAGCACCGGGTCGCGACCGGTCACGACGGGGTCAACAGTGCTTTGAGCTCGTCCGGCATCACCGGCAGCGGCTGGTGCTTGAGGGCGACCTCGCCCTTGTCGTCGAGCGTGAGGACGAGGTTGACCTTGGCCCACGAGTCGTCCGGGCCGGGGAAGTCGTCGCGGGTATGACCGCCGCGCGACTCCTGTCGCTCGAGCGCTGCGGTGGCGATGCACTCGGACACGTTGAGCATGTTGACCAGGTCGAGCGCCAGGTGCCAGCCGGGGTTGTACTGCCGGTGGCCCTCGACGGACAGGTGCAGCGACCGCTCCTTGAGTCGCTGGAGCTCCTTGAGCGACTCCGTCAGCTCGTCGGCGTTTCGGATGATGCCGACCAGACGCTGCATCACCTGCTGCAGGTCGTGCTGGATCAGGTAGGCGTTCTCGCCGCCCTCGACGGAGAACGGCGCCAGTGCGTGGTCGGCGGCCGCCTTGATCTCGGCGTCGTCGATCATCGGTGGCGACTCCACCGACCGCTGCGCGTAGTAGGCCGCGTTGAGCCCGGCCCGCCGGCCGAACACCAGCAGGTCCGACAGCGAGTTGCCCCCGAGCCGGTTCGACCCGTGCATACCGCCCGCCACCTCACCGGCGGCGTACAGACCCTCCACGAGACTCATCTCGGTATCGGGGTCGACCTCGACACCGCCCATGACGTAGTGACAGGTCGGCCCGATCTCCATCGGCTCGGCCGTGATGTCGACGTCGGCGAGCTCCTTGAACTGGTGGTACATCGACGGCAGCCGCCTGCGGATGAACTCAGGAGAGCGGCGCGACGCGATGTCCAGGAACACCCCACCGTGCGGGGAGCCCCGGTCGGCCTTGATCTCGGTGTTGATGGCACGGGCGACCTCGTCGCGAGGTAGCAGCTCCGGGGGGCGCCGGTTGTTCTTCTTGTCCTCGTACCAGCGGTCGGCCTCGTCCTCGTTGTCGGCCGTCTCGCTCTTGAAGTACTCCGGGATGTAGTCGAACATGAAGCGTTTGCCCTCGGCATTGCGCAGCACCCCGCCGTCACCGCGCACGGACTCCGTGACCAGCAGCCCGCGCACGGACGGGGGCCAGACCATGCCGGTCGGGTGGAACTGCACGAACTCCATGTTGAGCAGCGATGCCCCGGTCCGCAGGGCCAGCGCGTGCCCGTCGCCGGTGTACTCCCAGGAGTTGCTGGTGATCTGGTACGACTTGCCGATCCCGCCGGTGGCGAGGATGACGCTCGGTGCCTTGAACACGACGAAGCGGCCGGACTCGCGCCAGTAGGCGAAGGCCCCGGAGACCCGATTGCCGTCCTTGAAGATCTGCGTGACGGTGCACTCCATGAAGACGTCGATACCGAGCTGCACGGCCCGTTGCTGGAGGGTACGGATCATCTCCAGACCGGTGCGGTCGCCGACGTGGGCGAGTCGTGCATAGCGGTGGCCGCCGAAGTCGCGCTGGGAGATCAGCCCTTCTGGCGTACGGTCGAACAGCGCACCCCACTCCTCCAGCTCGAGGACCCGCTCCGGCGCCTCCTGGGCGTGCAGCTGTGCCATCCGCCAGTGGTTCAGCATCTTGCCGCCGCGCATCGTGTCGCGGAAGTGCACCTTCCAGTTGTCGTCGGGGTAGACGTTGCCCATCGCGGCGGCGATACCACCTTCGGCCATCACGGTGTGGGCTTTGCCGAGCAGTGACTTGCAGACGATCGCCACTCTGGCCCCGGCGTCGTGGGCGGCGATCGCTGCGCGCAGCCCCGCGCCCCCGGCACCGATGACGACGACGTCGTGGCTGTGCTCCTCGAAACCGTGCCCCTCGGCCGGCGGCTCCGGTGTCATCCGGTTGCCGGTCATGGGGTGTCGTGCCTGGCTCGCTTCGGTGGACATCTCTAGAAGAACCTCGGATCACTGAACTGCCCGGAGGCGAGCAGGTAGATATACAGGTCGGTGAGCGCCACCGAGAACAGCGACATCCACGCGAACTGGGCATGCCGCTTGTTCAGCGTGGACACGAAGTTCCAGGCGCGGTACCGCACGGGATGCTTGGAGAAGTGCCGCAACCGGCCGCCGACGATGTGGCGGCACGAGTGGCACGACAGGGTGTACAGCCAGATCAGCACGATGTTGACGAGCATGATCAGGGTGCCGAGACCGGCGTGGCCCCAGTTGTCGTGCGTGTCGCGGAAGGCGAGGACGACGTCGTACGTCAGCACCAGCGACACGATCGAGGCGGCGTACCAGAACCAGCGGTGGATGTTCTGCAGGATGAGCGGGAAGCGGGTCTCCCCGGAGTACGCGCCGTGCGGCTCGGCCACCGCGCAGGCCGGCGGTGACAGCCAGAAGGCGCGGTAGTACGCCTTGCGGTAGTAGTAGCAGGTCATCCGGAAGCCGAGCGGGAAGATCAAGACGATCAGCGCGGGTGAGAGCTGCCAGAACGAGAACGGCTGGCCGAAGTCCGATGAGCCCGACGTGCAGCCGTCGGTCAGGCAGGGTGAGTAGAAGGGCGAGATGTAGGGAGCCGAGTAGTAGTCGTGCCCCGAGAACGCCCGCCAGGTCGCGTAGATGATGAAGGCGAGGAACACGACGAAGGTGATAAGTGGAGGCAGCCACCAGCGGTCGCGCCGCAGTGTCTTCGTCGAGACCTCGGCGCGGCCAGGGCCCATGACTCCCGTTGCCATCACCAGACCCCCTTACGAACAGCCATCAGCCCTCCGTGGTCGGCACTTCCGCCCGCACCGGGCACTCTTCCGCACGATAGTCGGTCGTGGGGAGCCCTGGTGCGGCGGTCCTCGCTCCGACGAGTCCCAACCAATTTTACCCGGCGGCGGAGACGATCGGCGTGTGAGGCTGGTGCGATGACGACTCAGGTGGCCGGCGCGGCGATCGTTCGGGACGGCCGCCTGCTCGCCGCGCGCCGTACCCACCCCGACGACGTCGCCGGCGGCTGGGAGCTTCCCGGCGGCAAAGTCGATCCGGGTGAGACGCCGGAGCAGGCGGTCAGCCGCGAGATCGAGGAGGAGCTGGGCTGCCGCATCGAGGTGCTTCGCCGGTTGGCCGGCTGCACGCCGATCAAGCCTGGGTACGAGCTGACGGCATACCTGGTGAGGCTCGTCGCCGGGGAGCCGGTGCCGCTGGAACACGACGCGACACGCTGGCTGGGCCCGGAGGAGCTCACCAGCGTGGACTGGCTGCCGTCGGACCGGCCGTTCCTCGGCGAGCTCCGGAAGCTGCTTCTCGACGGGTCCCGCCTGCCTGGCGGCAACGTCGGGGGAGCCGTCCGGATCGGCCCGACCGTACGACGGGCGACAGGACCGTGGACACCTACGATCCACGCTGTGCTGGCGGAGCTGCACCGGATCGGCCTGCGGGACGTACCGGAGGTGTTCGGGTTCGACGAGCGGGGCCGCGAGGCGCTTGGATATCTACCGGGACGAGTGCTGGACCTGGACGTCGAAACGCCGTCGGCCGGGTTGCTCGCCGACGCGATGCACTGGCTGCGCCGGTTTCATGACCTGGTCAGCCCCGAGACGGTGGCTGAGCTGACCCGCAGCGGTCGCTGGCGGTTCTCCGTCCGCGACCCGTACGGCGTCGGCGAGCCCGCCGAGGTCCTCTGCCACAACGACTTCGCGCCCTACAACGTCGCCCTGAGCACGTCGGTCGACGGCGACCGCGTAGTGGGGGTCTTCGACTGGGACTTGGCTGCCCCTGGGACGCGGATCCAGGACCTGGCCTTCGCGGCCTGGAACTGGGTGCCGATGTGGCGCCCGACGACCCCTCCCGAGGAGGCGGCCGAGCGCCTGGAGGTGATGGCACGGGCGTATGGGGATGTGCGCGCCGCGCAGATCCTGGCTGGGGTGGGGCCGCGGATCGAGGAGACGCTGGAGCTCATCCGCCGCGGTCAGACCGCGGGCGACGCCGGAATGGCCAAGCTTGCTCTGATCGGGGAGCCTGAACGGACGGATGCCGCTCTGGCTGGCCTTCGGCTACGCGTTCCCGATATCGAGCTCGCCCTCAGACGCTGACGTCGGCTGCCGTTCTGCGAGCGCCGATGCGCCGACGACGGCGGCGACCACGACGGTCATCGCGCCCAGCTGGACGAGCCCGGTCGCCCAGATCCCGGCCGTCGTCGTCGCCAGCAGGGCGACCGAGCCGACGGCGAGAGGAAGCACGGCGCCGAGCCCGAGCCTGGCCCGGAACAAGACCTCTCCGGCGAGGTACGTCGAACACCCTGCGGCCATCGTCAGCGCCATGCGCGCACCCAGCTGATGGCCAGGGGCATGGACCACGAGGTGCAGGCCCGCCGCCAACAGCACCAGGCCCGCGATGTGCAGCAGATGAGCGATGAAGTACGCCTGGATCGCCTCGTGCGCCATCCGCTCGGGCGCGATGCTGGCGAAGGCGTGGCTCGCGCGTGCGTCATCGGCCCCGAAGTACAGCCACCAGAGTCCGGCGATCAGGGCCATCGAGATGAGTACCGCTGCGAGGATCTGAGCCTTGTCGATGTGGCCTCCGGCCCCCAGGCCGGTCGCGATGACCGTCTCGCCGAGCGCGATGATGATGATCAGCTGATGGCGCTCGGCGAAGTGCTCGGCCCGGAGCGAGAAGCCCGACTCGTTGTTCCTCAGCACCGTCACGACGATGACCAGGACCGAGAGCGTCCACCCGACCCACGCATGACCCGGCCCCAGCGTCGCCGCGAGGACGAGACCGAGGCCGATGGCGAGGTTGTACGGCAAGATGCCGCGGATCGCGACCGCGGAGCTGCCCAGCGACGACCGGGTGAAGGACCAGGCATGCAGCGCGACCACGAGCAGGTACGCAACGGCGAACTGCCACGCTGTGTGCCCGAAGACGTTCGGGATGGCGATCGCCATCACCAGGAACCCGGTCATGGCGAGCAGCATCGGGATCCGGGTGGACGCTGAGTTCGGTCCCACGTTGTTGCTGAGCCAGGCGTAGCCGTCGTACATCCAGAAGATCACCACGAGAACAGCACCGGCGTGCAGGTATCCGGAGGCGCCGTGGGAGTGCAGGACGAGGCCGGTCAGCTGTGTCACCGAGAAGACGAAGACCAGGTCGAAGAACAGCTCCAGCGTGGTCACGGGTGCCCCGTCGACCGGTCGCGGCGCCTGGAGCCGGGGGCGCTTCACGGTCATCGCCCACATCTTACGGACGCGCTGGCTCCTGATCGTCGCCGCAGACGTGGCAGGATCGTGCGGGTGACCAGCAGAGCCGCTACGACCCAGCAGACGCAGCATCTCAGCGACCTGGCACGGCTGCGACGGGTCCGCGACCGGATGGACCGCGAGTATGCGCAGCCCTTGGACGTCGAGGCGCTCGCCCGCGGCGCGCACATGTCGGCGGGGCACCTCAGCCGCCAGTTCCGCCTCGCCTACGGCGAGTCGCCGTACTCGTATCTGATGACGCGCCGCATCGAGCGCGCGATGGCGCTGCTTCGTCGTGGCGACCTGAGCGTGACAGAGATCTGCTACGCGGTCGGCTGCTCGTCGCTGGGCACGTTCAGCACCCGCTTCACCGAGCTTGTCGGCGTACCGCCCAGCACGTACCGACGCGACGCGACGCGCGAGATGGCGGGCATCGCGCCCTGCGTGGCGAAACAGGTGACCAGACCGGTCAGGAATCGAGATGCACCGGCCGCGGAACCACAATTAGCCTGATGCCCATGGACATCACTATTCACGCGAGCTTTCTGCCGCACGACGACCCGGCCGCATCCCTTGCCTTCTATCGCGACACTCTCGGCTTCGAGGTCCGCAACGACGTCGGCAAGGGCGAGATGCGCTGGATCACGGTCGGCCCGGCCGACCAGCCCGGCACCTCCATCGTCTTGTACCCGCCGGCCGCCAACCCCGGCATCACCGACGACGAGCGCCGCACCATCGCCGAGATGATGGCCAAGGGCACGTACGCCTCGCTGCTGCTCGCCAGCAAGGATCTCGACGGTGCCTTCGAGCGGCTACAGGCAAGCGACGCCGAGGTCGTCCAGGAGCCGACCGAGCAGCCGTACGGCATTCGCGACTGCGCCGTCCGCGATCCCGCCGGCAGCATGATCCGCATCCAGGAGCTGCGCTGAGCGGTCGGGCGACATGAGCAGAGCGACGCTGACGGATACCCAGGCCCAGAGGCTGCACGCGGCCGACAGCCACGACCTGATCCGCGTGCACGGCGCTCGCGTCAACAACCTCAAGGACATCCATCTCGAGATCCCCAAGCGCCGGCTGACGGTGTTCACCGGCGTGTCAGGCTCGGGCAAGAGCTCTTTGGTGTTCGGCACGATCGCGGCGGAGTCGCAGCGGATGATCAACGAGACCTACAGCGCCTTCGTGCAAGGCTTCATGCCGACGCTGGCCCGGCCGGACGTCGACATCCTCGACGGTCTGACGACGGCCATCATCATCGACCAGGAGCGGATGGGTGCCAACCCCCGCTCCACCGTCGGGACCGCCACCGACGCCAACGCGATGCTGCGTATCCTCTTCAGCCGGCTCGGTGAGCCGCACATCGGGTCGCCGCAGGCGTACTCGTTCAATGTCGCCTCGATCAGCGGAGCGGGTGCTGTCTCCCTCGAGCGCGGCGGACAGACGGTCAAGGAGCGTCGCAGCTTCAGCATCACCGGCGGGATGTGCCCACGCTGCGAGGGCCGCGGCTCCGTCACCGACATCGACTTGTCTGCCCTGTACGACGACAGCCTGTCCCTCAAGGCCGGCGCGCTGACCATCCCCGGATACAGCATGGACGGCTGGTTCGGACGCATCTTCATCGGCTGCGGCTTCTTCGACCCGGACAAGCCGATCCGCCGCTTCACCAAGCGCGAGCTCCACGACCTGCTGTACAAGCAGCCGACCAAGATCAAGGTCGAGGGCATCAACCTCACCTACGAGGGGCTGGTCCCGAAGATCCAGAAGTCGATGCTCTCCAAGGACGTCGACTCGTTGCAGCCGCACGTCCGAGCCTTCGTGGAGCGGGCGGTGACATTCACGACGTGTCCGGAGTGCGACGGCACTCGGCTGTCGGAGGCGGCCCGGTCGTCGAGGATCGACGGGGTGAACATCGGTGACGCCTGCGCGATGCAGATCAGCGACCTCAGCGGCTGGCTGCGGGACCTCGACGTCCCGTCCGTCGCACCGCTGCTGGCGTCGCTGCTGCACAGCCTCGACTCGTTCGTGCAGATCGGACTCGGATACCTCTCGCTCGACCGGCCAGCGGGCACCCTGTCGGGTGGGGAGGCGCAGCGGATCAAGATGATCCGCCATCTCGGCTCCTCGCTCACCGACGTCACCTACGTCTTCGACGAGCCGACGATCGGGTTGCACCCGCACGACATCGAGCGGATGAACGAGCTGCTGCTCCAGCTCCGCGACAAGGGAAACACCGTGCTGGTCGTGGAGCACAAGCCGGAGGCGATCGCGAGCGCCGACCACGTCGTCGACCTCGGCCCGGGCGCCGGCACCGCCGGTGGGGTGGTGGTCTTCGAAGGCTCCCTGGACGGGCTTCGGGCCAGCGACACGGTGACCGGTCGGCACCTGGACGACCGGGCGTCGGTGAAGCCGTCGGTGCGGACGCCGTCGGGAGTGCTGGAGGTACGCGGGGCCGATACCCATAACCTGCGAGACGTCGACCTCGACATCCCGCTCGGGACGCTGGTGGTCGTCACCGGGGTGGCCGGGTCGGGGAAGAGCTCCCTGATCCACGGCTCGGTGTCCGGCCGAGAGGGGGTGGTCTCGGTCGACCAGGCAGCCATCAAGGGCTCGCGGCGAAGCAACCCGGCGACCTACACCGGTCTGCTCGACCCGATCCGCAAGGCATTCGCGAAGGCCAACGGCGTGAAGCCGGCGCTGTTCAGCGCCAACTCCGAAGGCGCCTGCCCCAACTGCAACGGCGCCGGGGTCATCTACACCGACCTGGCGATGATGGCCGGCGTGGCCACGGTGTGCGAGGTGTGCGGCGGGAAGCGGTTCCAGGCCGATGTGCTCGAGTACACGTTCGGCGGAAAGGACATCAGCGAGGTGCTCGCGATGCCGGTCGCCGAGGCGGCTGAGTTCTTCGGCGGCGGGGAGGCGAAGACGCCGGCGGCGCAGAAGATCCTCGGCCACCTGAGCGATGTCGGGCTCGGGTACATCAGCCTAGGCCAGCCGCTCACCACCCTGTCAGGCGGCGAGCGGCAGCGGCTGAAGCTGGCCACCCACCTGGGGGAGAAGGGCGGTGTCTACGTCCTCGACGAACCGACCACCGGCCTGCACCTCGCTGACGTCGAGCAGCTGCTCGCCCTGCTCGACCGGCTCGTCGACGCCGGCAAGTCGGTCATAGTCATCGAGCATCACCAGGCGGTCATGGCCCATGCCGACTGGATCATCGACCTCGGCCCCGGCGCCGGCCACGACGGCGGCCGGGTCGTCTTCGAGGGCACACCCGCCGACGTCGTCGCCGCCCGTTCAACTCTGACAGGCCAACACCTCGCCCGCTACGTCGGCATCTGACAGCGGCTCGCCGGCCATCCGGGCGACCAGGTCACGACCGGGCCAGGAAGAATTCCCGCTCCACCTCGTTGCGCGCACACCCGCCCGCCTGCCGGTATGCCGCCTTGGCCTCGTCGGCCAGGCCGAGCCGGAGCAGACAGTCCGCCCGAGCGGCATGCAGGTACGGGTAAGCGGAGAGTCCTGCCACCGAGCTGAGCTCGTCGAGGTCCGCCAGGCCCGCGACGGCCGAGACCGCATGCCCGATCGCGACGGCGCGGCCGACTGCAAACGTCGGGTTCGCCTCTAGCCGCAGGAGTGACCCATAGAGCTCCACGATCCGCGACCAGTCGGTGTCCGCAAAGCCCACGGCCCGGGCGTGCTCGGCGGCGATCGCGGCCTGGAGCGCGAACGGTCCGGGCGTCGTCACCCGCAGAGCCCGCTCGAGGAGGGCCAGACCCGCGGTGATCTGCACTGAGTCCCACCGGGTCCGGTCGGCGTCAGCCAACAGCACCTGGTCCCCGTCGACGACACGCCCCGCTGCCCTCGCCTCCGTGAGCAGGATGAGCGAGAGCAGCCCGGCGTTCTCGGCGGCCGGATGCCGGCGGGCGAGGGTGGCAGCGAGGTGCCGGGCATGTCCGACCAGCTCGGCGTTGCGCAGCTCGGAGCCCTCGCCGGCCGTGTGGCCGAGCGTGTAGGTCAGGTACGTCGCTGACCGCACCGCGTCCAGTCGGGTCTCGACCTCGTTGTCGTCGGGCATGGTGACCGTCCGAGCCACGCTGACGATGCTCTTTTTCGCCCGGGTGAGGCGGGCCGCCGCAGTCGCAGGCTTGATCAGGAACGCCGCGGCGATCGCCTCGGTCGACGCGCCGCACGCCAGCCGCAGCATGAGCATCACCTGCGACTGCCGCGTAAGGCTGGGGTGCGCGCACAGGATCGCCAGCCTAAGCTCGTCGTCGTCATCGACGGCACCGCCGGCCCGCGACCAGCCGGTCCCGGCCGATAGGGGGGAGACCGCCGCGTCGTCGGCGTCGTCGAGCAGCTGTCTCTCGAGGACGGCGACGCGCTGCCGCAGCGACGACTCACGCCTGATCCGGTCGATGGCGCGACGCCGGGCGGCCGTGATGAGCCAGGCTTCGACTGATCTCGGCACTCCCGTCGTCGGCCAGGTCCGCAAAGCCATCTCGAACGCGTCGGCGGTGGACTCCTCGGCGATGTCGAGGTCGCGGGCGAACCGCAGCGTCGACGCCAGGACCCGGCCCCAGTGGTCGCGATGCGCCTGCTCCACCGCGCCCGAGGGGCCGGCTCCCCCGGGGGGGCCGATGGCCCCTTCGCTCAGCTGAACTCCCACACGGGCCGGACCTCGACGAACCCGAACATGGCCGGGCAGCTCTTGGCCAGCTCCATCGCCTGAGCCTCGTCGGCGACGTCGACGACGTAGAACCCGCCGAGCGTCTCCTTGACCTCGGGAAGCGGGTTGTCGATCGCCTGCACATTGGCGGTCCCACTCTCACGCAGGAACTTGGCGGTGCTGAGCGGCTGCAAGGCCTCGCCGGCGACGATCTTCGCGCCCGCCGCGGCGACCGTTGCGGCGAACTCCTGGTGCAGCTTCATCACGGTGTCGAATGCCGCGGTGCCGCCCTCGGCGTACGCCTTCTCGTCTTCGTGGAGGTTGAACATGTAGAGAGCCATCGTGGTGCCCTTCTCGGTCGGTCGGCGGGCCTCGTCAGCTCGCTCGGATACCCACAAGACGAACGTACAAGCCGGCAATCGACATCGGCGGAACAATTGTCCGAGGAACTTCGTGGAGACGGCGCCCAGCGCCACCGACAATGCCCGGCTCGGCGGTCGGGCGAGTCGCCAACCTCGACTCGGGGCCGTCGTAGGCTGCTCGCATGAGCCAGGAGCCGATGCCCGACCGGAGACTGCTCCTGGTTCACGCGCACCCCGACGACGAGACCATCGGCAACGGCGCGTCAATGGCGAAGTATGTCGCCGAGGGGGCCCGTGTCACCCTCGTCACCTGCACGCTGGGCGAGCAGGGCGAGGTCCTGGTCGAGGAGCTGAGCCACCTCGCCGCCGACCGCGACGACGGCCTCGGCCGGCACCGCATCGGCGAGCTCGAGGACGCCCTGGAGGTGCTGGGCGTCTCTGACTACCGGTTCCTCGGCGGTGCCGGCCACTACCGGGACACCGGCATGGCGTACGACGAGATGGGCCGCGCGGTCGCGCCCGCCGAGATCCGGCCGGACTCCTTCTGGGCCGCCGACCTCAACGAGGCGGCTGACCGCCTCGTCGAGATCATCCGGGAGACTCGGCCGCAGGTGCTCGCGACCTACGACCAGAACGGTGGCTACGGGCACCCCGACCACGTCCAGGCGCACCGCGTCGCGATGTACGCCAGCATGCTCGCGGCCGCGCCGTCGTACCGCCTCGACCTCGGCCCGGCCTGGGACATCCCCAAGATCTACTGGAACGCCACCTCCGAGGAGCGGATGCGCGCGGGCCTTCGGCATCTGCGCGACCTGGGCGACACGACGACGTTCGAGGGGATGGACCCCGATGGTCCGCTGCCCTCCTTCGTCGTTCCGGATCGAGACATCACCACCGAGATCGACGGCGACGAGTTCGTGGAGCAGAAGCTCGCGGCGATGAAGGCCCATGCGACGCAGATCACCCTCGACGGCCCGTTCTTCGCGATGTCGAACAATCTCGGCAACCAGGTCTGGGCCACCGAGTTCTACCGGCTGGTCAAGGGGCGGCCAGGCACCGGCGCGGCCGGGAGCGGGGACCGCGAGAACGACCTCTTCGCCGGAGTTGCGTGATAACGCGCCGATGGCTTCTTCTCGGCGACCGGCCTCGCGACAGCCGGCAGCATCGTTCCCCCTCACGGCCGTCGCCGCGATCGTGGTCGTCGTCGCGTCCGTCCTGGTGGCGCTATGCGCCGGGCTGGTCTCGCGCGGGGTCTGGCGGACGGGGATCGTCAGCGTGCCGTGGGGCCTCGTCCTCGGCGTTGCGGGGTCGGTGGCCGTCGTCGTGATCGCCAGAATCCTGATCGGCCGCGGCTTCGGCATCATCGCCGCCGCCGGGTGGGTCGGTGCGATCGCGGCCACGCTGATCTGGCATCCGGGCGGTGACTATCTGTTCGCCAACGACGGGCTCGGTATCAGCTTCCTGCTCCTCGCGACCGGCGGTGTCCTCGTCGCAGCCGGCTGGGGGGCCTGAGCTCCGTGCGACTGTGGCCGCGCCGACGCGTCTACGTCGACGACCTGCCGCGCACGCACGACCTGCGCTTCGGCGGCCTCTTCGTCCTCGCCTTCCTCGTCCTGATCGCCGGTCTGTACGTGCTGGGATACCTCGCTGCAGGTAACCGACTCCCCGTCGGGACCAAGATCGCCGGCATCGATGTAGGGGGGATGAAGCAGGGTGAGGCCAGCACCACCTTGCAGGATGTGCTGGCCCCCAGGTTGGAACGCCGGATCACGGTCACTGTGCTCGACCACACGTTCTCGGTCTACCCACAGAGGGCGGGGATGACCTTCGATCTCGAAGCCACCATCAGCGCGGGTCTCGACGGCAGCAGCTGGGACCCTCGCCACATGTTGCACGTACTGGCCGGCGGCGAGTCTCTCAAGCCGGTCGTGGATGTCGACAAGCACGAGCTCAATGCGACCCTGCGCCATATCGCAGCGGTGGTCGACCGTCGTCCGGTCGATGCCGTGGTGTCCTTCCAGTCGGGCGCGCCGGAGCTGACGTACGCCCAGGAGGGCCGAGCTCTGGACTTCGCCCGTTCCGGTCAGCGGCTCGAGGCCGCTCTCATCGCGGGTGACGACAAGGTTTCCCTGCCACTCGACAACGTCGACCCGGCCGTGTCGTCGGGCGCGGGATCCAGGTTCCTGCGAACTGTCGCCAGTACTGCTGTCAGCTCACCGGTCTCGATCCGCGTCGCCGGTACGCATGTCGTCCTGCGGCCGCGGACCTTCGTCTCGTCGCTGCGGTCCGAGACTCGCGACGGCCGGCTTCGGCTGTCCGTCGAGCCGACCCGGCTGCTCGACCGCTCACAGAGCCTGATCAGGGCCCTTCCCTACCACCCGGTCAACGCCGCGATCGCCTTCCGCGATGGTCGCCCGCGGGTGGACCCGTCGCGAAGCGGCGTCTCGATCGCCGCTCCCGCCTGGGCCAGGGCCGTCCTCAAGGCGGTGGGGCGAACAGGCGCGGCCAGGCACGCGCCGGTGCATTTCAGCCCCGATCCGCCACCGTTCACCACCGCAGACGCGCGGATGCTCCGGCTGCGAAAGCCGGTGGCAGCGGTGGCTGTCCCGCTCGCCCGTCGCGACGTCACCGGCGGGCAGCAGGCAGCGGACCAGCTCGACGGCGCCCTGGTCGAGCCGCGGGCGACCTTCAGCTTCCTCGGCCGGGTCAGCAGCGGTGACACCGCGGCTCAGTCGCTCGTGGCCAGCGCCGTCTACCGCGCAGCCTTGACCGCGGGGATGTCCGACGTGCAGCGGACGCCCGACCCGGGACGGCTGCGCGGGGTGGCCGACGGGATGGACGCCCTCGTCCAACCCGCTTCGTCGGACCTCTCGTGGCAGAACTCCACCCCCTACGGTGTCTACGTCCATTCGTGGGTGACGCGGGCGACGGTCCACGTGCAGCTGTGGAGCTCGCCGTACTGGGCCGTCAGGCTCGCGACATCCGGCCGCTACGACGTCACCCGTCCCCAGGTCCAGCGGGACATGACACCAGGGTGCGTCCCGCGCCGCGGCGCCGCCGGTTTCGCCGTCGACGTGACGAGGACGTCGGCCCATCGCGGCCAACCACGCCGAGTCGAGACGTACCACTCGTCCTACCCCGCCCGGGACGCGGTGGTATGCCGCCGTCGTGGTGGCACCTGAGCGCGGCTGCTGTCAGCTGAGCCTGGCCGTGGTCAGCCGCCCTCACGGGGCAAGCCAGGGCGGAGGTAGCGGTAGGCGTGGTGGGTGGTGAACCCGTATCGGGCATAAAGGGAGAGCGCGTGCTCGTTGCTCCCCAAGGCCTGCAGGTATGCCGACCGCGCGCCTCGCGCGGCCCCCCACGCCAGCAATGCATCCACGATCGCCTCGCCGCGTCCGGTACCGCGCAGAGGCTCGTCGACGTCGACCGCGGACAACCCCAGCCAGTCCCCGGTGAGCACGCCGCGCCCGATGGCCACGGCAGGCTCGCCCAGCTGAGCGAAGGCGACCCTGTCACCGCTCGACAAGACGGCCCTGACGGCCGCACTCTCAGCTCCCGCGGTGCGTCCGTAGCGCGTCATCCAGCCGTCGGTGAGCTGCTCGAGGATCTTGACGTCCTCGACGGCCGACCGATCGTGAGCGGCGCGGCGAGCCATCGACACCGACGCGATCTGGACCAGGGTGTCCGACTCCTGCGGGCGCGATCGGGTCCAGCCTCGCTCCGTCAGGGCGCTCAGCTCTTCCGAACCGACGATCACCGCGGCCTGGCTTGGCAGGTGCAGGCGGGTGTAGAAACGGCTCACCGCCTCCAGTGCGGTGTCCGTCGCGACCCCGGGGTCTCCAGTGGCGAGCACGGAGTTCGCGCGGCCGGTGAACCCGCCGGCCGCCCGCAGCAGCCAGTCGCCGAGGTGCTCAAGGACGGGGGCGACCCAGCCGGCGGCACAGATCCGCTGCAGGTCGGCGGCCGATATCCGATGGCGTGCCGACGGCCGCGGCGGAACCGGTTTCGACGTCACGATGTCGCGTCGCAGGATCGTGACCATCACGTCGTCGAGCCGGCGCACCACCAGCGTCTCGGCGCTGTGGGCCTCGAGGATGCCGAGCACGTCGGTCATCGCCGGGCCGCCGCTGGGACCGAGCTCGCCCGGGACTGTGACGCGTACCACGACACGCTGGCCGACGTGCTCCGGATGCAGTGTCATAGAACTCCCACTCGGTGGACCTGGATTCTTCTGAACGTGATGGAGCGTAGATACTAGATTGTGTTGCAGCGCCACCACTGTTCGAAATGGTGGGCTATGCCCGATCGAGGAGGAACCAGGTGACCTACGTCATCGCGCAGCCGTGCGTTGATCTCAAGGACCGCGCGTGCGTCGACGAGTGTCCCGTGGACTGCATCTACGAAGGCCAGCGGATGCTCTACATCCACCCCGACGAGTGCGTGGACTGCGGCGCCTGCGAGCCGGTCTGCCCCGTCGAAGCGATCTTCTACGAGGACGACACCCCTGAGAAGTGGAAGGAGTACTACGCGGCCAATGTCGAGTTCTTCGACGACCTCGGGTCTCCTGGCGGGGCCGCCAAGCTCGGGATCATCGACAAGGACCACCCGATCATCGCCGTGCTGCCGCCGCAAAATCAAGACGGCTAGTAGCGAGAAGAGAAGTGGCGGAAGCCTTCACCCCCGCGCCGCCGGTCCTCTCAGGGCGGGCGGCGCCCTCGGTTTCGGCCGCGCTCCCGTGGTCGGCGCGGCTGCCGGACTTTCCCTGGGACCGGTTGATCCCGTTCAGGGAGCAGGCCAGCCACCACCCGGACGGGCTCGTCGACCTGTCCGTCGGCACTCCGGTCGACCCGACGCCTCGGCGCGTACGGGCCGCGCTCGAGGGTGCCTCCGACGCCCCCGGATACCCGACCGTCTGGGGCACGCCAGAGCTGCGGCGGTCGATCATCGGCTATCTGAGGCGTCGGTGCGGATCTGTCCCCCTGACCGACGACTGTGTGCTCCCGACGATCGGCTCCAAGGAGCTGGTCGCGTCGCTCCCGGCCCAGCTGGGAGTACGCCCCGGTCAGACCGTGCTCATCCCGGCGGTCGCCTATCCGACGTACGCGGTCGGGGCGCTGCTCGCCGGCGCGGGCGTGCTGGCCACGGACTCACCTCTGTCGGCCGGGGCGCTCGACGTTCCGCTGGTGTGGCTCAACTCCCCGGCCAACCCGACCGGCGCGATGCTGACTGTCGATAACCTGCGCGCGGTGGTGTCGTGGGCTCGTGAACGTGGCGCGGTCGTCGCATCGGACGAGTGCTACCTGGAGTGCGCATGGGAGGCCGAGCCGGTCTCAGTGCTCGACGAGTCGGTCAACGGCGGGTCGCTGGACTCGATCATCGCGGTGCACTCGCTGTCGAAGCGCTCCAACATGGCCGGCTACCGGGCCGCTTTCGTAGCGGGAGACCCGCGGCTCGTCGCCGAGCTGCGGGAGGTACGGCGACATGCGGGCGTCATGGTGTCGGCGCCGGTACAGGCCGCGATGCGGGCCGCCCTCGATGACGACGGGCACATCGAGGAGCAACGCGAGCGCTACCTCGAGCGCCGGGGCCTGATGCGGCGTGCGCTCGAGGGGGCTGGCTTCCGAATCGACCACTCCGAGGGGTCCCTGTACCTGTGGGCGACGCGGACCGAGCCGTGCATGAACACCGTCTCTTGGCTCTGTGAGCGCGGAATCCTGGTCGCACCCGGCGACTTCTACGGTCCGGCGGGTGCCCAGCACGTACGCGTCGCGCTCACTGCCACCGACGAGCGGGTGGATTCAGCCGCCAGTCGCCTGGCCTGAGGCACCCGACGGGTCGGGCCTGGCTGGTGGCTGTGCCGATGCTTGCGGCCGCCGTCCGGGACAGCGGATTTCCGGTCCGGCCGCCCGACGCGTGCGCCGGCGCGCGACTATCACCAGACGTCGACGTGGACGTGGTCGCGGTGCTCGAGCTTGGCCAGCGCGGCCGTGCCCACATGACCGGTCAGGCCGGGCGGCGTGTAGTCGCGCCAGCCGTCGGACGACAACGAGCCGGCCGACCAGATCCGCCTGTCGAAGATGACGTTGGCGACGTCCAGGCGCTTGGCGTTGGCGACCAGGTACTGGGCGACTGCCCAGCCATGCTGTTTGTCGGTGCTCGAGATCGGCCGGAAGAAGATGTCGATCGCGCGGCCCTGGTAGCGCCCCGAGCCGGCCGAATGGCCGGTCGTCACCCCGCCCGGGGCGAACCCGCCGAGGGGCAGCGAGCCGAACGCCGCCGCGAGGCTGCGACGCACGGCGTTCGCCTTCGGCGTCAGCCCGTCGGCCTGCATACCCTGACCTGACGCCGACTCCGACCGTACGACGCAGGTGAACGCCGCCCGGCTGTTCCCGGACAGTGCGCTCGCGATGGTACGTCCGTCGGCCTCGTGGGCGGCGTACGCACCGGGGTACGCCGAATGCTGGACGGACTGGGCTGCGGCGCCGATGTCCATCGTGGTGTAGCCGTCGACCTTCACGAGGGCGTCGTAGAAGGCGTTCGCGGCGTAGGACGGCCGCATCAGCTGCTTCGGCGTGCCCCACCCCTGGCTCGGGCGCTGCTGGAACAGGCCCAGGGAGTCCCGGTCGCCTCCCGCGACATTCTCCAGCTTCGACTCCTGGTACGCCGTGGCCATCGCGATCGAGATCGCTCGAGCCGGCAGCCCGCGCCGGTCGGCGACGGCGGCGATGATCGACGCGTTCTGTGCCTGGTCGATCGACAGTGACACCGAGTGGCCGCCGGCCGTCGCGGTACAGCCCTCCGGGTCGGGCAGCGGCCCCATACCCGTACGCACGGCCAGATACCCGGCTCCCGCGACCAGCCCGGCGGCGACCACGATCACCAGACAGCCCCGACCGCTAGCCACACCGACCCCTAGTCACACCGACCCCTAGCCGCCCCGAACCAATAGCGCCGCGGACTCGTCACCGCCGCACCTAGTCGTTGCTGTGCAGAGCGGCGTTGAGCGCCGGCCCGTGTCCCGAACGGCGAACCGCCTCAATGGCGCCGCTGACACTGTTCTGCCAGAAGAGCCACCCGGACTGGCCGGACAGCTCCACAGCCTTCGTCGCCGACCCGTCGGGTAGGAGCAGCTTGGTGCCTGCGGTGACGTAGCAGCCGGCGGCCACCACGCAGTCATCACCGAGGGAGATCCCGACGCCGGAGTTCGCGCCCAGCAGGCAGCGCCGGCCGATCGAGACGACCTGCGTGCCGCCGCCCGACAAGGTGCCCATGATCGAGGCGCCGCCGCCGACGTCCGACCCGTCACCGACGACGACGCCGGCCGATATCCGGCCCTCCACCATCGACGTGCCGAGGGTGCCGGCGTTGTAGTTGACGAACCCCTCGTGCATCACCGTGGTGCCCGCCGCGAGATGGGCCCCCAGCCTCACCCGGTCACCGTCGGCGATCCGGACACCGCCGGGTACGACGTAGTCGACCATCCGCGGGAACTTGTCGACCCCGTAGACCTGAACATCTCGGCCAGCTGCACGCGCCCGCAGCCGGGTCTGCTCGAAGCCGTCGACGGCGCACGGCCCCAGTGTCGTCCACACGACATTGGTGAGCAGCCCGAAGACGCCCTTCAGGCTCTGCCCGTGGGGGGCGACCAGCCGGTGGCTGAGCAGGTGCAGCCGCAGCCAGAGCTCGGCCGTGTCCCGCGGAGGCGCGCTGAGGTCGTCGGCGACCACGCGCAGCGCCTTCTTGGTCACCTCGCGCACGTCGTCCACCCCCTCCAACGCCGCCAGGATCGACGGCGTGCCCGAGTCCGTCGGCGGCCGCCCGAGGGTGGGTTCGGGGAACCAGACGTCGAGTACCGCACCCCGCGGGTCCAGCGTGGCCAGTCCGAACCCCCAGCCACAGGACGGTTCGGCGGCAGCGGATGCGGTATCGGGCTGGCTCACCGCGTCGACGCTACCCGAGGTCCACTACCCTCGGGCGATGGCCATTGCTCGACACAAGGACCTCTGCATCGACACCGCGATGGACGAGCGGATGGGCCGGTTCTGGGCGGCCGCCCTCGGGCTCGAGTTCACCGGTGACGCAGAGGCGGCAGCTCTGGAGGGCGACACCCCCGAGCAGCGCGTCCGGATGAATGTCGTACCCGAGGACAAGACCGCCAAGAACCGGGTGCCCCTCGACGTCCACGCCTCTTCGGTCGACGACCTGGTCACCCTCGGCGCGACCGTGCTCGAGCCGGCGGCCGAGTTCGGCCGTCACTGGACAATCTGCGCCGACCCGGAGGGCAACGAGTTCTGCGCCTTCACGCGGTCATGACCAGCCTCGACCTCGGTCTCGACATCGTCGGGCTCACTGCGGCCCTCGTCGACATCGAGTCTGTCAGCGGAGACGAGAAGACCATCACCGATGCCATCGAGCGGGCCCTTGAGCCGGTGCCGTGGCTGGAGCTGTGGCGCCACCAGCATTCCCTCGTCGCGCGGACCTCGCTCGGTCGGGACGAGCGGGTGGTGATCGCCGGTCATGTCGACACGGTGCCGGTCAACGCGAACATTCCGTCACGCGACGACGGCACCCTCCTGCACGGCCTGGGCTCGTGCGACATGAAGGGCGGGGTCGCGGTCGGGCTGACACTGGCGTCGCAGCTGGCCGAGCCGAGCCGTGACGTGACATACGTCTTCTACGAGGCCGAGGAGGTCGAGGCCGAGCTCAACGGCCTGACCCTGATCTCGCAGGTCCGGCCGGAGATCCTGATGGCCGACTTCGCCGTCTTGATGGAGCCCTCGAACGCTGTGGTCGAGGCGGGCTGCCAGGGGACTCTCCGGGTCGACGTGACGACGTCGGGCAAGCGAGCCCACAGTGCCCGGTCGTGGAACGGTGTCAACGCCATCCACGCCGCCGGCGACGTGCTCGCCAGACTCGCGGCATATGTGCCCCGCCAGCCCGTCATCGACGGACTCCAGTACCGCGAGGGGCTCAACGCCGTGGGGATCAGCGGGGGAGTGGCGGGCAATGTCATCCCCGACTCCTGCACGGTCGGCGTCAACTACCGCTTCGCCCCCGACCGCAGCGTCGAGGAGGCGACCGGCTACGTCCGCGAGGTCTTCGAGGGGTACGCCGTGGCCGTCTGCGACTCCGCGCCGGGCGCCCTGCCAGGCCTGGACCGCCCGGCCGCGGCGGCCTTCGTGGCGGCGGTCGGCGGATCGCCGAACCCGAAGTTCGGCTGGACCGACGTGTCCCGCTTCAGCGCCATCGGCATACCGGCGGTCAACTTCGGGCCGGGGAACCCCGAGCTCGCCCACACCGAGGGCGAGTTCGTCCCCCATGCGCAGCTGCACGCCTGTCTGGCCCAGATGCGCGCCTGGCTGACGTGACCGGCGGTACGGCCTGAAGGTCGCGCCCCGCGACGCGGTGGGGACGAGGCCGGCCCCGATACATTGGGCCAATGACTGACGAGCCCCAGGCGCCCATGGAGCGACGTCGGGGACCCGTGATCATGCGCCGGTCGCAGGTCTCGACATCGACGACCGACCAGCGGCTACTGGACTCGAGCGGCTCGACCGAGTGGGTGCACACCGACCCGTGGCGGGTGCTGCGGATCCAGGCCGAGTTCGTCGAGGGCTTCGGGGCGATGGCCGAGCTCGGTCCGGCGATCTCGGTCTTCGGGTCCGCGCGGAGCCGGCCGGGCGACCCGGACTACGAGCAGGGGGTCGAGCTCGGCCGGGCGCTCGCGAGGGTGGGGTTCGCCGTCATCACCGGTGGCGGTCCGGGCGCGATGGAGTCGGCCAACAAGGGCGCGTCCCAAGCGGGTGGCGTGTCGGTCGGGCTCGGGATCGAGCTGCCGTTCGAGTCCGGGCTGAACGAATGGGTCGACATCGGCATCAACTTCCGGTACTTCTTCGCTCGCAAGACGATGTTCGTGAAGTACGCCCAGGGGTTCATCGCGCTGCCTGGCGGCTTCGGCACCTTCGACGAGATATTCGAGGCGGTGACCCTCGTCCAGACGCAGAAGGTGACGTCGTTCCCCATCGTGCTGCTCGGCACCGCGTACTGGGGCGGGCTGGTCTCCTGGATCCATGACACCGTCCTCGGCGGCGGCAAGGTCAGCGGCAAGGACGTCGCCCTGCTCCGTGTCACCGACGACGTGGACGAGGCCGTCCGGATCATGGTGGACGCGGCTCGCTCGCGGGCAGGCGAGGAGGCGTACGCCACCGAGCCGGATATCGAGCCGCACCACAGTGAGTGACTTCCGGGGTCGGTGCTCCCCCCGCAGCCCTCGCCCTTCGTCAGGCCAGCCCTCCAGACGATCTCAGCCCAGACCTCGCAGCGCTGTCGTCGGCGGCCTCTCGCCCTTGATCGACGCGACCATGTCGAGGACCTGTCGGGTCTCGCGGACCTGGTGGGCGCGGAAGACCCGGGCTCCGTGCCAGGCGCAGACGGCGGTCGCAGCCAGCGTCCCGCTCAGCCTCTCCGCGACCGGGAGGTCGAGCGTCTCGCCGATGAAGTCCTTGTTCGACACCGCAACGAGCACCGGCCAGCCCGTCGCGACCAGCTCGCCGAGCCGTCTCGTGAGCTGGAGGGAGTGATACGTGTTCTTGCCGAAGTCGTGGGTCGGGTCGACGAGGATCGCGTCCGGCCGGACTCCGATGCGAACGGCCCTGCCGGCGAGTGCCGTCACAGTGCTCACGACGTCTCCCACCACGTCGTCATAGGCGACGCGGTGCGGGTCGGTCCGCGGCGGCAGCCCACCGGTGTGGCTGCACACCAGCCCGGCACCGAACTCGGCTGCGACCTCGGCCAAAGCCGGTTCCGCGCCCGACCAGGTGTCGTTGATGAGGTCGGCGCCGCGTCGGCAGAGCTCCCGCGCCACCTCGGCGCGCCAGGTGTCGACACTGATGACCAGGTCGGGGTACGCCGTCCTGGCCGCCGCTACGAACGATGCGGTCCGCCGCAGCTCCTCGCTGGCGTCGACGGTGTCGCCGTACCCGGCCTTGACCCCGCCGATATCGACGATGTCCGCGCCCTCGGCCACCACCTCGCCGATCCGGTCGAGGGCGGCCCCGTCGGCGTAGGTCGCGCCGTGGTCGTAGAACGAGTCCGGTGTGCGGTTGATGACCGCCATCACGAGCAGCCGAGTCTCGCCGAAGTCGTGGTTGCCTAGCCTGATCGACACGTCCGGCTCCTCACCCGTTGACCATCGCCGGGTCCTCAGCGTGGCACGATCGATGCCGTGATGTGGTTCTGGGTCATCGTGGTGGTACTGATGATCGGCGCGATCACGGTGCTTCTCGTCGGGTCCGGCAGCTCGCTGTCGGAGGCGTACGAGGACCGCCCCGATCAGACGATCCCTGTCGGTCGACCGCTGACCGCGGACGATCTCGAGGACATCCGCTTCACGACCGCGGTGCGTGGCTATCGGATGGACGAGGTCGACGCCCTGGTCGACCGGTTGCGGGCTGATCTGCTGGTGCGGGAACTGGAGCGGGAGCGGGAGCGGGAGCGGGAGAGGGAGACGGACACGGGCGAGGGTGCCGGTGGCGCTCCGGAGCCGGGCTACGCGGACCCTTCCGTCGCCGTGGACCGGCCTGCGGGGACCACGCTGCCCTTTCCGGTGGTCTCCACACGGGAGACGGACTCGCCCCGGCCGGCCGGCGGCGCTGAGCCGGGTAGTCGTGAGTGAGGCTGTTGCGGGCCCCGATGGGCGGCTCCGCTGCCCCTGGGCGCTCGGCGTGCCGGACTATCTCGCCTACCACGACGAGGAATGGGGCCGGCCGATCCGCGACGACCGGGGAATGTTCGAACGACTGACGCTGGAGGCCTTCCAGTCCGGGCTGTCGTGGCTGACCATCCTTCGTAAACGAGAGAGCTTCCGGGCCGCCTTCGCCGACTTCGACATCGCGTCGGTGGCCTCTTTCGACGACGGCGACCGTGAGCGGCTGCTCGCCGACGCGGGCATCGTCCGCAACCGGGCCAAGATCGACGCTGCCATCACGAACGCGCGGGCCGCGCTGCGGCTGGAGGACGGACTGGCCACCGCGATCTGGGCCTTCGCGCCCGAGCCGGCTACCGCGGCGCCAGTTCAGGTAGTCGCGCAGACCTCCGAGTCGAAGGCGATGTCGAAGGCGTTGAAGCTTCTCGGGTTCGTTTTCGTCGGACCGACCACGGGCTACGCGCTCATGCAGGCAGCCGGCCTGGTCAACGACCATCTTGGCGACTGTTGGGTGAGGGACCGTGTCGCGCAGGCTTGAGCGTTCGTCTCCCCGGTCGGTCGGCATGCGGGTCGCCCTCCTACTGGCCATGTTCGCCGTCTGAGGGCTGTTCGGCCCACTCTTGGCGGTGGCCGCAAGGACGGGCGGCACCGCGCCTGACGTCGCCCGACCGGCCGTCATCGCGACCTGCATCTGCGGACATACCGGCCGTCAATCCGTTGCCCTTGCCATGCAGGAAGATGCCGCCGCCCATGGACGGGTCGGCAAGCCGGGTGCCGACCCGCTGCCGGTCCGACTGCGAGTATGCACTCCGCCAGGCGGGTTGAAGCCGACCTCGATGGCGAACCGGTACTGGACGCTGTAGCCGTCCAGGTGCTCGGCCCAGGTCCGCCGCCAGTGGGTACTCGCTGCCCGGTGCCGCCGATAGATGGTGTACGTCGAAGGGGCCCGAGGCTCGTCCGGCCACCAGTCGTTACCGTCGACGTCCTCGTACGGCAGCGCTGCGCCCGGATCGTCGAGCCGGCCGAGGGCCGCGAGCATCCTGAACCGGGCCGCGGCCGCCACGCCCTTGAGTCTGCCGGTCGTCGAGGCGAAGCCACGCGAGCTGATCGTCACCATCTGCGAGACGTCGGCTCGCACTCCGATGATGTCCGGCAGGAGGGGCATCTCGCGAGGCGACGAGGACGGCGTAGCGGACAACGGCACCGGGTCTCGGCATCAACGGCCCTCGAATGTGGCCTTCTCCTTCGCCAGAAACGACGCGACGGCGTTGCGGTGGTCGGCTGAGCCACCCGTCCGCCTCATCATCTCGCCCTCGAAGCCCAGCGCCTCGTCCATCGGATGCGTTGCGGCGAAGGTGACTGCCTGTTTCACCGACGCGTACGCGAGGGTCGGGCCGGCGGCCAACGTCCGGGCCAACGTCGCCGTCTCGGCCGGTAGCGAGTCCGCCGGAACCACCGTCGTCACCAGCCCGAGGTCGAGCGCCTCGGCAGCCCGTACGGTCCGCGGCACCAGCAACAGCTCCAATGCCTTGGCGCGCCCCACCAATCGCGGCAGGCTCCACGAGATACCCGTGTCGCAGGAGAGCCCGATCCCGGTGAAGGCGGTGTTGAAGCCCGCCGAGTCAGCGGCGATGCGCAGGTCGCAGGCGAGCGCGATCGACATCCCCGCTCCCGCCGCAACTCCGTTCACGGCGGCGATGACGGGCTTCTCCATCGTGGCGATGCCCAGCGCGATCGGGCTGAACTCGTCGGCGACGGTGCTCCACACCTCCTCGATCGACTTGGACGCGATGCTCTCGCTGTGCTCGCGAAGGTCCTGACCGACACAGAACGCCCGCCCGCGACCGGTGATGACGACGCACCTCACGTCGCCGTCGCCAGCAGCCCGGCGGACGGCGGCGAGCAGGGCGAGCTTCGCGCCGGCGTCCAGACTGTTCATGGCATCGGGCCGGTTCAGCGCGATCGTGGCGACCGGACCGTCGACGACGTACTCCACAGGTGGAGGCTGGGTCATGCCGGCATCCCCGTCCTCTCACCAACTCGCACGCCTACGGGGCGTCTCCTCGCATGCAACCATCAACGTACCGCCCCGCAGCCGGCAACAGCCGCGTCGACTGCTCGTCGAAGTAGTCCGCCGCCGCCTCTCCGGGCCAGTCCGCCGGCAGTAGCTGGCGTGGCAGCCCCGGGTCGCGGAAGAGGAACTTCCGCCACTCGTGCACGAGTCGGCTCCGCACCACGAAGGCGTCGCGATCCCCAGGGTCGTCTCCCGCGGCCGCCACCAGCCCAGCGGCCCCGTCGAGCCAGCGGGCATACGAGCACCCGAGGCCGTGCACGTCCCACGCCGCTGTCGTCAGCTCGGTATCCGTGCCGTCGTACGACGCGAGGAACCGTCGGCCGCGTACGCCTTCGGCGTCCAGCAGAGAGTCCAGCTCACCGGATGCCCGGGGGCTGATCCACGTGTCGTCTCGAAGCTGTGCATACCCGAGGAAGGTCATGGCAGAGCGGAGTCGCTCGCGGCCAGCTCGTTCCGGTACCCGCTCGAGCACAACGAGGTGCCAGCGGCCGTCCCATCCCGGCGGGCGGGTGCGGTAGATCCGGCTCGCCGCGTCCGCGAGCCGATGCTCGGCGCGGGTCGACAGCTGGTAGCCGGCGCCGCCGTCCAAGCGGACCGGCGAGAGCCATCCCTGCCGGACCATCCGCGAGATCGCGGTACGCACTGCCGGCGCGGAGATCCCCAGCGGAGCCATCATCGTGACGAGCCCGGCGACCGGCGCGACACCGCCCCGCGACCTCAGATGGTCGCCGTACACGTCGAACAGGGCAGACCGGGCATTCACAAGGCAGCAGTCTGCACCACGGTTCCTGAGACGGTGCGATAATAGACACCGAAACTGATGCGCCACCGGCGTCTCGACCCGAGATGGGGTGGAGTCCGGCGCTCACGACGAAGGGTAGGTCCGCTGATGGCGGCGATGAAGCCGCGGACGGGCGACGGTCCGCTGGAAGTCACAAAGGAAGGGCGCGGCCTGGTGATGCGCGTACCCCTCGAAGGTGGCGGACGGCTCGTGGTCGAGCTCAACGCAGACGAGGCGAAAGCGCTCGAAGTGGCGCTGAGCGGAGTGACCACCTGATTCGCCAGCTCTCGGTCAGGACCCCGGACGGTGTGTCAGCGCCGACGGGGTCCTACTGTTTCTGAGATGCCGCCCGACCCCAGTGAGCCCCGCCCCGTGGTCGTCAGGACCACCCCGGAGCCGCTCGACTCCGTGACCGCCGACGCGGCCGTCCTGGCAGTCGGCTTCACCCGCGAGGAGGGGGAGCCGGCCACCTACACCGTCTCTGTGGGTGCAGACGCCGCCATGGCCGGCCTCGACGTCGACGTGTTCCAGCTGCTCGAGGTGGCCGAGGCCACCGGCAAGGGGGGTGAGGTCGTCACCCATCAGGTACTGGACGGACCCTCCGGACTCACCACCGTCGTCCTCGTCGGGCTCGGGTCGGGCTCCCTGCGCGACCACCGCCGGGCAGGCGCCGCCATCGCGCGTGCCGCACGGAAGCGGGGGACCGCCGCCACCTCCGTCGCCGCACTGGGTGATGACGACCAGCTGGCCGCATTCGTGGAGGGTCTCGTCCTCGGATCGTTCAGTTTCACTCGCAAGTCGACGGCCCGCGACGGCCACCAGGAGGTACCCGCTTTCGTCCTCGCCGGCGTGCCCGACGGATCCAGGGGCGCGGTCGTCGCCGCGGCGAAGGCCCGGGCGATGGCGTCGTGGCGGGCACGCACGTACGCGCTGACGCCGTCGAACGAGAAGGGTCCTGTCCAGCTCGAGCACTGGGCGTCGGAGGCAGCGTTGCGCGGCGGCCTCACCCTCGAGGTGTGGGACGAGGCAAGGCTGCTCGAGGACGGCTTCGGCGGCATCCTCGCTGTCGGATCGGGGTCGCAGTACGAGTCGCGCTTCCTGCGGTTGGACTATGAGCCCGAGGGTGCCGACCGTCATACCCCTCACGTCGTCCTGGTGGGCAAGGGCATCACCTTCGACTCGGGCGGGCTGTCCATCAAGCCGGCGACCGGGATGATGTCGATGAAGCGCGACATGACTGGGGCCGGCGTGGTGATCGCCGTGCTGGAGGGGCTGCGCGCACTCGACGTGAAGGTCGCGGTGACCGGTCTCGTCGCCTCGGCAGAGAACGCGTTCGGCGCGGCCTCGATGCGTCCCGGTGACGTGGTCACCCATCTCGGCGGCCGCACCAGCGAGATCGGGAACACCGATGCCGAGGGCCGGCTGGTGCTGGCCGATGCGCTCGCCTATGCCGGTGAGCACATCGACGCCGCCGCTGTCGTCGACGTGGCTACGCTCACCGGTGCCGGCAAGGCCGCGCTCGGTACGTCGCTCGGTGCGCTCTTCGCCAACGACGACCGGCTGGCCGACGCCCTTGACGCCGCCGGTGCGCTCGCGGGAGAGCCGCTGTGGCGATTGCCGCTCTTCGTCGAGTACGAGCCCTTGCTCGAGAACACGTTCGCCGACGCCACGAACGCCGCCGGCGGCCCGGGCGCGATCACGGCGGCGCTGTTCCTCCAGCACTTCGTCGCGGACGTGCCCTGGGCGCACCTCGACATCGCGAGCGTCGGCGACTCGCCGGTCGACGAGTTCGAGTACACCCTGGGTGCCACCGGGTTCGGCGCCCGCCTGCTGCTGCGCTGGCTCGAGCAGCAGGGCCGGGACACGGTCAGCGGCTGAGCGGCGCGACCGGGCCGACGGTCAGCGCTTCTGCGCGAGCAACAACCCGTCGCCGACAGGAAGCAGGAGCGGCAGCAGCGACTCGTCGTCGCTCACCTCGCGCAGGGTCTCACGGATCGCCACGGTCTCGGGGTCGCGGGCCGACGTGTCGGCCACCTTGTCGTGCCAGAGGGTGTTGTCGAAGGCCACCACGCCGCCGCGCCTGAGCAGTCGCAGGGCCTGACGCAGGTATTGCGGGTACTCCTCTTTGTCGCCGTCGCAGAACACCAGGTCGTAGTGTCCGTCTGTCAACCTCGGCAAGACCTCGAGCGCGGCACCGGGAATCAGCCGGACCCGCTGCGTCGCGATGCCCGCCTCGGTGAACGCCTGCTTCGCCAGTCGCTGGTGCTCGGCCTCCAGGTCGACCGACGTAAGGACGCCGTCGGAGCGCATCCCGCGGATGGTCCAGACGCCCGAGATCCCGCACCCGGTACCGACCTCGACGACGTTCTTCGCCTGGATGAGGGCCGCGACGAAGCGCAGGGTGGCGCCCCCTCCCGGGCCGATCGGTGTCGCTGGCAGGTGCGCGGCACGCTCACGCGCATGGGTCAGCACGTCGTCCTCGGCGACGAACTGCTCGGCGTACGTCCACGATGCTGGCTTCAACCCGGTGGCGATGGTGGTCTCCTCACTGTGGCCCACGTGAGGGGCCGGTGTGCACTGATCGCGGTCGAGCCTATCCGTTGGGCGACGGGTCTGGACACTGTGGCGCGAGTTGAACGGTCACGTACCCTTGGCGACATGGATCCGCAGGCCGAGGCCGACGAGTGGACCGCTCCGAGCTGGGACGAGATCGTCCGCCAGCACTCGGCTCGTGTGTACCGGCTGGCATACCGCCTGACGGGCAACCGACAAGACGCGGAGGACCTGACCCAGGAAGTCTTCGTCCGGGTCTTCAGGTCGCTGTCGACATTTCGGCCGGGGACCTTCGAGGGCTGGCTGCACCGCATCACGACGAACCTCTTCCTCGATGGAGCCAGGCGTCGGCAGCGGATCCGCTTCGACGCCCTCCCCGACGATGCCGGCGACAAGCTTCCGGGGCTCCTGCCGCCGCCGGACCGTGAGTTGTTCGACGACATGTTCGACGCCGACATCGAGTCGGCGCTCGCCTCGTTGCGGCCGGAGTTCCGGGTGGCGGTCGTGCTGTGTGACATCGAGAGCCTGTCGTACGAGGAGATCTCCGACGTCCTCGGCGTCAAGATCGGGACCGTGCGCTCGCGGATCCACCGCGGCCGGTCGATGCTGCGCAAGGCGCTGATGCATCGAGCCCCGACTCCGACCCGGACCCGGTTCGGGGGAGCCTTGGATGGTGCCCCCGCCGGGGGAGCCGCATGAGCCACCTGCACCACCGCGTCTCAGCGCTCATCGACAACGAGCTCCACGGTGCGCCGAGACGGCGCGCCCTCGCGCATGCCCGCGGCTGCGCCGAGTGCCGCCACGAGCTGAAGGTGATGCTGGCGCTCAAAGCCAGGATGTCCGGGCTGGCGACCGGAGACCCGTCGGCCGACCTCGTCTGCATGCTGAGCAATGTGGCCGAGGCGCGTGCCAAGGCACCGTCGGCTCTGGCCTCCGGGCGGTCGAGGCTGGCTCCTGTGCTACGTCGGCTCCTGGTCGGCGCTGGTTCGATGTCGGTCGCCGTCTTGTCGCTCGCCTACGTCGTGGGCGGCCCGACCGACGCGACCCCGCCGCGCGTCTCTCCGCCGGTCGACGAGTATGCAGCCGACTTCGCCGGCAATACCGGGGTCGCGCCCCTGTCGGATCCGCCGGTCGGCGCTATCAACGGGAACTTCAACGGCGGCCCTGAGCCGGCGGCGCTCATCACCTCAGGGGTGTCCGCGGCGACGCGGCGACGGCTGACGCCCGGTACTTCACCTGGAGACGAGCGGTCGGCGGTGGCGTACCTGCGGCGGGCGGTGATGGCTCCCCGCGACGTCGCCTACGACGGTGAACAGCAGATAGAGACGTTCGGCTCGGCCAACGTGTCGACCGTGACAGTGGAGGTGGACCACGTGCCCGGACAGGGCACCACCTTCGGGTTCGACCACGGTGCAGCACGCCCCCAGGCGACCTTCGTGCCCGAACAGGACGACGCCGACCAGAGCCTCGGCGCCTCGGTCGACCAGCTCGTCCAGTCGTACGACGTGGCCGTCGTCGGGCCGGCGACGCTGGTCGACCGTCGGGTGACCGTCATCGCGGCGAGCCGGGGCGGTGTCCTCGATGCCCGGTTCTGGATCGATGACGCCACCGGCCTGCTGCTGCGGCGAGAGATGTATGACCGCGGTGTGCTGGTCCGGTCGACGGGCTTCACCAGTCTCGACGTGACCAAGGGCGGATTCTTCACCCACCTCCCGCCGGAGCTCGAGCAACCCTCGGTCAGCCCGGTATCGATGACGTCTGCCGCCGCTCTCAACGACGCCGGCTGGACCTGCCCCGGGAAGCTGCACGGCTCCTTCGAGCTGTCCGGGCTCGAACACGTCGACGTCGGCGGCGACGTGATGCGGGCCGACTACACCGACGGTCTGTCGACCGTCTCGTTGTTCGAGCAGCGTGGCTCCCTCGATCCCGCCGCCGTCGCCGGCTTCGACTCGATGCCAGTCGGTCCGACAACGGTCTACGTCCGCTACGGCCTGCCGACCGTCGCCGTCTGGCAGTCGTACGACACCGTCTACACCGTCGTGACCGATGCCCCCCACGACATGGCGGCCCACGTCATCGACGAACTTCCGCACCAGGCCAGCTATTCCGCCGGGTTCCGCGACCGGATCGGCGCGGGGCTCGACCGACTTGGTTCGCTCGTCGGCCACGCGAGCTGATCGACCGTGGTGTCGCAGCCTCCAGTCGGACCGGGTCAGCCGCCCGAGGACGAGAGGGAGCAGCGCCCGATCTGGGAGCCGACTCCCCCGCGTGACCAGCGGCCCGCGCCGCATCAGCCGTCCAGCTCGCCCGCCTATCCACCGCCGCCCACGCCGCCCGGCTACCCGCATCAGCCGTCCAGCTCGCCCGCCTATCCACCGCCGCCCTACCAACAGCAGGGGCCGCCCCAGCAGCCTTATCCGCAGCAGTCCTATCCGCAGCAGTCCTACCCCCAGCAGCCGTATGGGCAGCCGTTTCCCCAGCAAACGCCGCCCCAGCAGACGCCGCGCCAGCGCCCGCTCGGCCCGCCGCCGGGCAGCCGGCCGCCCATCGGCCCTTACGGCCCGGCATACCCACCCGGTGGCGGACCGCCGCGTCGACGGGGCCGGTCGATCCTGATACCTGTTGCCGTCGTCGCGCTGCTGCTCGGCCTCGGCGGCGGGGTCCTAGGCGGCACACTGGCCCGCTCCGATACCGATACCACCGCGAACAACTCGGCAGCACCGGTCCAGCCGGTCATCACGTCCAGCGGGCCGGTGGCAGGGGGAGCCGCCCAGAGCCCCGTGGTCGGCGTCGCCCGCAAGGTGCTGCCGAGCGTGGTCTCGATCGACGTGCAGGGAGCGCAGGCAGAGGTCACCGGCTCGGGCTTCGTCTACGACCGAGAGGGCCACATCATCACCAACAATCACGTGATCGAACCGGCCGGCTCGAGTGGCGAGATCCGCGTGACCCTGTCGGATGGGAGCGAACAGCAGGCGAAGGTCGTCGGCCGCAGTCCCGCTTACGACATCGCGGTCATCCAGGTCGCGGACGTGGCCAAGCTGGTCCCGGCGACACTGGGCTCGTCGGCCAAGGTTCAGGTGGGTCAGTCCGTCGTCGCGATCGGGTCGCCGCTGGGGCTCAACGCCACGGTGACGTCAGGGATCGTCAGCGCGACCGACAGACCGGTCACAGCCGGCGGCGAGGGAGAGACGTCGTATCTCGACGCGATCCAGACCGACGCTGCCATCAACCCCGGCAACTCCGGCGGACCGCTCGTCGACCTGGACGGCTTCGTGATCGGCGTCAACTCCGCGATCGCCACCCTCGGCGGGTCCTCGACCCAACAGTCGGGCAGCATCGGCGTCGGCTTCTCCATACCGATAGACCAGGTGTCACGCACGGTCAAACAGATCATCGCCAGCGGCCACGCCGAGTACCCCGTGATCGGTGCGGAGGTCAGCCTCGCGGCCGGGCTGGGTGGCGCCAAGGTCACCCAGGTCACGTCGTCGGGCCCCGCGGACGCGGCCGGGATCCAGACGAACGATCTGATCAAGAAGATCAACGACACCATCGTCCACGACGGGGTCGAGCTGATCGTGGGCATCCGGAGCTACAAGCCAGGAGACACCGTCGTCTTGACCGTGCTCCACGACGGGCGGCTCGAGAAGAGCAAGGTCGTTCTCGGGCAGCAGGTCGGGTGAGCTGAGCGTCGGCGACCCGGACCAGGGTCAGGTGGCGTCCGCGTCGTACGGGGCGTCCTCGCCCCGCTCCAGCGGCAGGTTGCCCGGCCGTACGCGCGGGGTGGCCGGTGTGTCGTCGCCGAAGTCGTCCAGCAGATGCTTCTGTACCAGTGTGCGTGGGTTGAGGTCGCGGAAGTCGATGTCCTTGAACTCCGGCCCGAGCTCCTCGGCGAGGTGACCTTTCGCCTGGGTGACGGTCTCACGGAGCGTCCGGACCATCCGGCCCGCCTGCTTCGCCACTCCGGGTAGGCGGTCCGGCCCGAAGACGAACAGCGCGACGAGCGCGAGCACCATCAGCTCCGGTATGCCGATATCAAACATTCACGATCATCATCCCTGTTCGACCATCCCTGTTCTAACGTCCCGCGGGCGATAGCCCGAGCTGTCGCCCTGCGAGTCCGCGACCACGGGCCATCAGGCCTTCGGCCACCGCGGTCAGTGCTTGGCCGGCCGCCGAGCCGGGATCGTCGACGACGATGGGCCGGCCCAGATCCCCGCCCTCGCGAAGGGCGATGTCCAACGGGATCTGGCCGAGCACCGGCACGTCGTACCCGAAGCGTGCGGACAACGTGGCGGATACCGCGGCGCCGCCGCCCGACCCGAATACTTCCAGCCGGTGCGAAGGACCGCAGTGTGGGCAGGCGAGGAAGCTCATGTTCTCGATGACGCCGGCGACTCGCTGGTTCATCATCGACGCCATCGTCCCGGCGCGCTCCGCAACCTCGGCGGCGGCAGCCTGGGGGGTGGTGACGACCACGACCTCGGAGTTCGGCAGGTGCTGCCCGACGGACATCGGTATGTCGCCGGTGCCGGGCGGCAGGTCGAGCAGCAGCACGTCGAGATCGCCCCAGTACACGTCGCTGAGCATCTGGACGAGCGCCCGGTCGAGCATCGGGCCGCGCCAGGCGACGACCTGGTCGCGGCGCGGCTTCAACATGCCGATGCTGATGACCGACAGTCCGGCCACCGGCACGGGCATGATCATCTCCTCGACCTGGGTGGGTCGCTCGTCGGCGACGCCGAGCATCGCGGGGACCGAATGGCCGTATATGTCGGCATCGAGAATGCCGACCTTGCGTCCGCTCCGGACCATCGCCATGGCGAGGTTGACCGTCACCGACGACTTGCCGACGCCGCCCTTGCCCGAGGCGATGGACAGCACCTGGGTCAGCGAGTCCGGTCGCGCGAAGGGGATCTCCTTGGCCGGTTGGCCGCCACGAAGCTGCTGCTGCAACCGTTGGCGCTGCTCCGGCGACATCACGTCGAGGGTGACGCGAACCGACGCGACACCCGGCACGGCGGACACGGCGGCGGTGACGTCGCGGGTCAGCGTGTCCTTCATCGGGCACCCGGAGACCGTCAGCAAGATCGTGACCGCCACGTCGCCGTCGCGTCCGAGCTCGATGTCGCGCACCATGCCGAGCTCGGTGATCGGCCGCCGGATCTCCGGGTCGTTGACGGTCGAGAGCGCAGACTGGATAGCCTCCGTGGTGGCGGTGGTCATGCCCCCAGGTTACGCGGTGCGGGAGCTGTTTCGATGGCATAGTCCGAACCCTCCGACTGCGACCTGCCGTCGAGGTCGGCGAGGAGTGCTCGCAGCTCCGAGCGCAGATAGTCGCGGGTGGCCACCTCACCGACGGCCATTCGCAGCGATGCCACCTCGCGGGCCAGGTACTGCATGTCGGCATGAGCACGCCCGGTCGCCTCGCGGTCCTGCTCGGCGATGACCCGGTCCCGCGCCTCCTGCCGGTTCTGCGCCAGCAGGATCAGTGGAGCCGCGTACGACGCCTGGGTCGAGAAGAAGAGGTTGAGCAGGATGAACGGGTAGGGATCCCACTGCAGGCCGAAGATGCCGACGAGGTTGATCGCGAGCCAGACGACCACGAAGACCGACATGTAGGCGAGGAACTTCGCGGTCCCCATGAACCGCGCGAAGGTCTCGGCGAAGTTTCCGAAGGTGTCCGGGTCGTACTGGGGACGCCTGACGAGCGAGCGGCGGGTGTCCCGGGGGATGTCGAGGCGTGCCTTGGACCGTCGAGGGTCACGCCGATCCTCGTCGCGGCTGTCCTCACGCGCCATCGGCTACCGGCACGCTGGTCTCGTAGGTGCGGTCGCGCCAGTTCTCCGGGAGCAGGTGGTCGATCACGTCGTCGACGGTGACGACGCCGAGCAGGTGGCCGTTCTCGTCCGTGACGGGACTGGCGACCAGGTTGTAGGCCGCGAGCAGCCTGGTCACCGCCTCCAGCGGAGCGTTCGCGCGCAGTGGTTCGATGTCGCTGTCGATCACGCCCGACACCAACGTGGATGGCGGCTCACGGAGCAGCCGCTGGAAGTGGCCGATGCCGAGGAACCTTCCGGTCGGGGTCTCCAGCGGCGGCCGGCAGACATACACCATGGCCGCCAGCGACGGGCTGAGCTCGGCGTTGCGGATCCGTGCCAGCGCCTCGGCGACGGTGGCGTCCGGGGGCAGGATGACCGGGTCGGTCGTCATCAAACCTCCTGCCGTCGACTCCTCGTAGCTCAGCAGCCGGCGGACGTCCTCGGCCTCGTCGGGCTCCATCAGCTGCAGCAGCTGTTCGGCCGTCTCGGGCGGGAGCTCGGCGATCAGGTCGGCGGCATCATCGGGTGACATCTCCTCGAGGATGTCAGCGGCCCGCTCCGAGGCGAGCTGGCCGAGGATCTCGACCTGGTCGTCCTCGGGCAGCTCCTCGAGGACGTCGGCGAGGCGCTCGTCGTCCAGCGCGGCGGCGATCTCGCCGCGGCGCTTCGGCGACAGATCGTGCATCACGTTGGCAAGGTCGGCCGGCCGCATCGAGTCGAGCGCCGCGAGCAGGTGGGTCGCACCTTGGCCGACCTCGGCATCAGTGAGTCCCGAGACCTCGAACCACTCGAAGACCTGCGTCTGGCCACGCCGGCCGAACCGCTTCGCGCCGTGCTGGACCGCCACCCTGGACAGCAGCCAGTCACGGGTCCGGGACTGCTCCATCGAGATATCGAAGACGGTGCCCTGGAGACCGGTCTCCTTGACGGTCACGGTGCGGTCGAACAGCTCGCCCAGCACCAGGGTCTCGGTGCTCCGCTGCTCGAACCGTCGCATGTTGACCAGGCCGGTCGTGATCACCTGGCCGGAGTCGACGCTGGTCACGCGGGTCATCGGCAAGAAGATCCGGCGGCGGCCAAGCACCTCGACGACGAGGCCGAGGACTCGTGGGGGTCGGCCGTCCGCCCGGACGGCGACGACGACATCGCGCACTCTGCCGACCTGGTCGCCGTTGGGATCGTAGACGAGCAGGCCCGCGAGTCGCGCGATGAAGACACGAGGGACGGCGACACTCACGCCCCCGAGGTTACCGGTGACATACCCGGTCTACGCTGCACACCATGCTTGACGGTGGTCTCGGAACTCGGTCGTCGGGCGCCTCGTCAGGAGACGACGGACTGCTTCGTTACGAGGTCGTCGACGTCTTCACCTCGCGGGCTTTCGCCGGGAACCCGCTGGCGGTCGTCTATGGGGGCGACCAGCTGAGTATCGACCAGATGCTCGCGCTTGCCGCCGAGTTCAACCTGTCGGAGACGACGTTCCCGGTGCCCCCCACCGCCGCCGATATGGCAGCGGGCGCCGACTACCGGCTGCGGATCTTCACGCCGGGTGGGGAGATCCCGTTCGCGGGCCACCCGACACTCGGGAGTGCCTGGGCGCTGCGCGGGCGCGGCGACATCGCGGGTGCGGACGTGCTCCAGTCGTGTGGCGCGGGCTTGATCCGGGTGAGCCTTCCCGTCGATCCCGCGGAGCCGCTCGAGCTGAGCGCGCTGCCCCGGGACGCGGCGCGGGAGCTGTCAGCCGCCGAGGTGTCGGCAGTCGCCCCCTTGGTCGGGTTGACGGTCGAGGACGTCACCGGACGCGCATACGTCGCCGGGTGCGGGCTTACCTGGCTGTACCTGCGGGTGAGCCCGCAAGCGGTGGTCCGGTCGCGGCCGAGCAGCGTCCGGCTCGCCGAGGTCGCCTTGGACCAGTCCGGCCTCGTCGACCCGCTGGACGGCATCGACGTGTACGCCGTCGACCCTCGGTCGCCGGACCCCGATGGCGAACTGCGCATCTTCTCGAGGGTGTTCGTGCCCGGGCTGGGCATCCCCGAGGACCCTGCGACCGGCTCGGCCGCCGTCGGCTTGGGGCTGGTCCTGGTGGCGGCCGGTTTGGCACGTGCAGACGGTGAGACGTCCTACCGGATCGAGCAAGGTGTCGAGATGGGGCGGCCGTCGGTGCTGATGGGGCGCGTCGACGCGGAGGCTGGGTTGGCGACGAGGGCTTATGTCGCGGGCCACGTGGTCGCGGTTGCGGAGGGAACGATCGCGGTGCCCCCCTCCCGCGCGTAGCTGATGCTCGTGCCACTGCCGAGGGCGGCGCGCGCCGTCGGCGAGCGGCTGCATCGACGCGGCGGCTGCCTCGGCTTGCTCCGGCACGGCTTGTACCGCCTCGGCTTGCGCGAAAGCTAGGTCAGGGACCGGCCGCTGCCGCCACGTCGGTGCAGCACCCACGGGCGCGGGCTGGCAGTCGTCGCCGTTGTCGGCACAGGAGCCGCGCGGCCGCTGTCGGTGGGATGGTTCTGAGGGCCCTCGAGCAGAGTCTCGCAGCCGGGGGATAGCCGGTAGATCCGGTACGACGGGTCCTCGCGCCATCGCTGTGGCGCCTCGGCTGCGGCGGCGAGGTTGAGCCTGCCCTTCGCGAGCTCGGTGCTGGCCAGCTCCCAGTCGTCGTCCTCCGGCCCCACCCGCGTCGCCTCACAGCTCAGGGCCACCAGCCGGCTGGTGGTGTCCTTGCTCCGCAGCACGACGACCACCTCGCCGTCGTCCAGCCCGGGATCGGGCTGCTCGACGCCGCCAGTGACGACATAGGCATTCCCGGCGGTCCACACGTACCAGAGCGCCCGGCCGGCAGGCGACAGGCGCGTGCGCACCCAGATCAGGCCTGCCTTCTTCATCGCCTCGTCCACCAGGGCCTGCTCGAAACGGCCGAGGCCGCGGGGCGCAGGCGGCGATGGCTTCGGCGTCGGCGCATCAGCAATGGGCGGTCCCGTCAGCACCCCATCGGCCAGGGCGTCGGGATCGTCGTCGGGCGTGAGCACCGGGTCAGACCCAGGCCCGCTCACCTGGCGCTGCCGGAACGCCCAGTCGAGAAAGGGCTCGTCGTCGGGTGGACCCACGTGAGCGAGCCTCCCACAGCAGCCGCCAGGATGGCACCCGTGCCCGACGAACGACCACGCCAAGGTCTCCTGACGACCGACCTCCTGCTCGTCGTCGTTGGTATCGCGGGCGCCTCGTCCTCAGGCCCGCTGATTGCCGCCGCCACCGAGGTCCCCGCGCTGGCGATGTCCTTGTGGCGAACCGGTCTCGCCGCGGTTGTCGTCGGCGCCGTGGCGCTCTACGGGCACCGCCCGGAGCTGAGGGCGCTGGCGCGCCGCGAACGCGTTCGGTGCGTTTTCTCCGGACTGATGCTCGCCGGGCACTTCGCAGCGTGGACGTCGTCGTTGCGGCTCACATCGGTGGCTTCGTCGACGGCGCTGGTATGCCTCCAGGTCGGCTGGGTCGTGGTCCTGGCGATGCTCTCAGGAACCCGCATCGTCGCCGGTGTATGGCTTGGACTCGTCTGCTCGCTTGCAGGGGTGCTCGTGATCGCCGGTGTCGACAGAACGCTGTCCGCCCAGGCGCTCGGCGGCGACATGCTTGCCTTGCTCGGGGGGGTCTTCGGCGCTGTCTACATCACCGTCGGCAGCCACGTCCGTGAGCACACCACGACAACGACCTACACCTTCCTGTGCTACAGCACCTGCGCGCTGACGCTCGCAGTGGCGTGTCTGGTCGGCCGGCTCCAGGTGGTTGGATACGACGCCCGCGGCTGGGTGCTCATCGTGGCCGTCACGGTCGCAGCCCAGCTCCTGGCCCATTCCGTCTTCAACCACCTGCTCGCCGTGATGAGTCCGACCCTGGTCTCCATGCTGCTGCTCCTCGAGGTCCCGGGAGCTGCCCTGCTGGCGGCGGTCTTCCTCGGCCAGACCCCCCCGGTCGCCGTCTATGCAGGCCTGGTCCTGATCTGCTGCGGACTGGCCCTCGTCGTCCGGGCCCGGGCTGCGACTCGCGACAGTGGTCTGACCGATGCGCAACTGAACTAGGCCGCAGGAAACAGCGGACGGCCGCGACTGGCTCAGCGTGTCCACCACGGGTATGACCATCGGCACGCTGCGCCCTGGTGGTATCTGCTTGCTACGCGTGACAGCATTGTTGGTATGACCACACCGATGCCGCTGCCAGCACTGCCGAACGGGCTGCCTGTCGGAACATACCCGACGTACGCCCGGGCCCAGGAAGCCGTGGACTACCTGTCCGACAACCATTTCCCGGTCGAGAACGTCACCATCGTGGGGAGCGACCTGCGGCTCGTCGAGCAGGTCACCGGACGGCTCACCCGAGGCAAAGTAGTCCAAGCCGGGGCGGTCACCGGTGCGCTCTGGGGGCTGTTCATGGGCGCGATCCTCGTCCTTTTCGGTGGCAACAACGTCGCCATCGTCGTGCCCATCATCACGGCCCTGGTCGGTGCCGGGTTCGGGGCGCTCTCGGGTTCGATGGCGTACGCCGCCACCGGTGGTAAGCGCGACTTCACCTCCAGATCCAGCGTCGTCGCCACGTCGTACGAGGTCGTCTGCGAGGCCCGGGTGGCCGAGGACGCCCGCAACCTGCTGGGTCGGCTCGCCCTCCGCAACGGCTGACGGGGATCGGCCGCCGAGCGCGGCTGAGCCGACCGATCGCCTCGGCCCTGGTTGCCGCGCACCCGGGACCTGCCGGGCCAGGCCGACGACGAGCCGCTGCCGCGCCCGCTACGGTTACACCCGTGAGCGCGCTCGAAGACAGCGAACTGGCGGAGCCCGAGACCTGGCTGGTCCGGCATGGTGAGACCGAATGGAGCAGGTCCGGCCGGCATACCGGCGTGACGGACCTGCCGATGACACCGGCGGGTGAGGAGGCGGCGAAGGCGCTTCGGGCCATCCTGGAGGGTACGGATTTCACGCTCGTCCTGTGCAGCCCTCGACAGCGGGCCCGGCGGACTGCAGAGCTCGCCGGGTTCACGGACATCGAGATCGAGCCGGACCTCGCGGAGTGGGGCTATGGCGACTACGAGGGCCGGACCCGGATCGAGATCCTCAACGAACGCCCGGACTGGACGATCTGGGCCGACGGCGCCCCCAACGGGGAGACACCCGAGCAGGTCGGCGCACGCGTCGACCGGGTGATCGCGAGATGTCGGGCCACTGACGGCCGTGTCCTGCTCTTCGCGCACGGCCATCTGCTCCGCTCGCTGGCCGCTCGGTGGATCACCTGGCCGGTCGCTGTCGGCGCCCACCTCCCGTTGGACACCGCGAAGGTCAGCGTGCTCGGCTACGACCGAGGCGTGCCAACTGTCGACCGGTGGAACGCCGCGCAGTAGCGGCGAACCCGCTCAGTCGTCGTCCCACACCCCCCAGCCCTCGAGCGTCGCCATCAGACCGGGCGACGTGTCGAGGGCAGCCATCTCGGCACGAGTCACCCAGCGGGCGTCAGCCGCGTCGTCGCCGGCAGCCAACGGGACCTGGGCGCCGGGGGTGGTTGCGCCCAGGACGGTGGCCGCGAAGTCCGTCACGTCGTAGACCAGGTCGCCGTGCTGGATGTCGACCCGACCGATCACATCTCCGACCATGACATCGAGGGCTGTCTCCTCCAGCACCTCGCGACGTGCAGCGTCGACGAGGCTCTCGCCCGCCTCGACGCGCCCGCCCGGCAGCGACCAGAACCCCTGCGACGGCGGGTGCCCTCGGCGGACGAGCACGAGGCGGCCTGCGCCGTCGGACACCACCGCTCCGACACAGGGAATCTGCACCACAGGATTGTCCCGCCCGGGCACCCCCACGGCG
>JBBSET010000017.1:0-56431 GCA_038239485.1 Propionibacteriales bacterium | reverse complement strand
TCGATCGAACGTATCTTCGAAGCGCTGTCGCCAGCCGGCTCTCCGCAAGCCGCTTCCGGTGCGCCTGACCACCGAGAACTGTCGGCGTTCGCCGGTAGACACCGACTACACACAACAACGCAGGCACGATCCGATCCGATCCCGCGGGGATCGGCTCCCGTCTCCGGAGGTCTCGTATGAGCACCACGTTCGTCGGCGTCGACCCGGTCGCCACCACTTGCCCCGCCCGCCCCGGCGCTCCGGGTCAGCTGTCGACTCCAACCCGGTCGACGCGAACCGGGTCGTCTGCAACGAGGTCGGCTTCAACCAGGTCGACCCCAACCAGGTCGAAGGCTGTGCGGCTGACCCGGCGCGGGCGCGTGATCGTCCTGGTGGCGGTGATCGCCCTTGCCTTCGGCGCCCTGACGTTGCTGGGCGGTCCCGCAGCCTCGACGGGCGGCGTCCACCACTCGGTGGCTCGAACTGTCGTGGTCGATCCAGGGCAGACCCTATGGGACATCGCCTCGACCGTCGCACCCGACAAGGACCCGCGCCAGGTGATCGCGCAGATCGTCGCACTGAACTCCTTGGCTGACCCCGGCTCCATCCGGGCCGGACAGCCGCTCTACATTCCGGCGCAGTAGGGCGACCCGCCATCGACGTCCGCTTGCCGCCCTCGACCCGGCGGCGCGGCGAACCGGGGGAAGGGCGGGTCGGCCCGCTATCGGGCCGACCCGCTTCCATGAGTCAGCCGAGCGGGTTCCGCGCGATCAACCCCGCACGGACCATTGTCACCGAGCCAGCCGGGAAAGGTCTTGGCGTGAATGTCGTCAGGTCCGGCATCGTGAGCTGGCTCATCGTGACCGCCATGTCGTCCCGAAGCTCTCTCCGAGGGAAGCAGCCTGGTGACCGGCGCCGGAGTCGATCACTTGGTCGTCCTGGACGGCGTGCGCGTCGTGCCGTACCACCTTCGGGTCCTCAGCATCGTCGACCTGGCTGGCGCGACCAGTTGCGGTCGGGACGTCCCGGTGAGTGCTGGCCGCGGCGCTGCCGAGGGTAACTGTTGGTCATTGTGCGGGCACGAGTACCGCGCTGGCTTGTTTGACCGGTAGGGCAGTGGTGGGGCCGGGGATGGTGAGGGTGGCAGGGATGGTGATCCAGGGTCCGCTGTCGACGCGGTATCGGACCGTATAGGTGACGTCGACGCTAAGCCTGAGCGGTGGTCCTGGAGTGGTGGCATGGGTGTAGGTGTGAGTGATGTCGGTGGACGGGTAAGGGCGGCCGGGGTTCTTGGTGGTCTGGGTGGTGCCGTCGCCCCAGTGCCAGGTGTAGCCGGTGGGCTTGAGGTTCACGTTTACGGCGTAGCCGATGAGCGTGAGGCTGACGTCTTTGCTGCGGGAGACGGTGTAGAACGTCGTCTTGAGATTGACCAACGTGTAGCCGGGACCATGGATCTCTGCAGGCGGCGCCCCGATTCTGCGCACAGCTGACAGCACCTCACCCCAGGTGAGCTGTTGCCGCACGACTCCCACATCGCCAGGATCGCGGCATTCGAAGTGATCGATTCCCCACGACCCATTTACGGGTGCTCCGCTTGCGCCTCTTGTCTGCCTCAACCACAGGGCCTCCTGGAGCAGGGTCGAGTCTGGGCAGGTATGGGCTTGTGCGCAGTCAACGTCGGCTGCTTGCGGGTTACTCGGTGTCGCCGCCGAGCACGCCGGCAGCCACATGGCGGCGTATTGGCTGTGGTCGATCGGGCCCGGTTGTCCAGGATCGCCTGGATCGCCTGTGCCGCTGCCTCCGAACTCGCGTGTGCACTGCACCCGCGCCTGGAAGCCGTCCGCCGAGAGTAGACATCTCTGCAACTGTGAGATGTCATCAGCCGGGGGAGCAAGAAGACCTAGAGAAAGCGCCACGATCAGCGCAGGTAGCGTCATCCTGTCGGGTACAGATCCGCTAGCCGCCAGGACCCAGCGTGCCACTTGAGAGCAAAGACGTCGTACACGGTCTGAGCCTTGATGCGCTGCGGTGTGCTTGTGGATTCGCGCTGCTCAGTGCCTCGATGGACGTGAATGTGTACGACGAAATTGCGTTCTGATGGGTCGTTTCGCGGAAGGACTTGTATACGTAGGCCCGTCCAGGCGCCACTGACCTGCATACCGCCGCGTCGACGCATCCTATCGGTGAAGTCGCGGAGGACGTGGCACACTTCACAGTCGCCGGTGGAGAGACGATCCAGCAAATCCGTGGAGAGGGATGCGCCGGCGTAGTTCAGCACGCCGATGTAGTACTTGACGAAAGCCTTGCCGCCGGCGGTGGTTTGTCTGCGGGCGGCGGCTGGCATGAACGGCGCCTTCGGGCCAGCCGGCGCGGTGGTGGTTCTGGCTGTCGTGGTCGGGGTGGTCGGGGTGGTCGGGGTGGTCGAAGTGGCCGCGATGGGTGACGTGGGCGGTGGATCGGCCCTCTTCGTGTCGTGGGCGCAACCGGTGAGGCTGAGGAGGGCGGTCGCCAGGGCCGCGGTGAGGGCTGAGCGCATGGCGGGTCCTCCTGGGCGGGCGAAGTGCGTCAAAGGTAGGGGATTGGGGGTGAATGCGCACGCCCAGGACAGCGCCTGTGGACAACGACCCGGGGTTGTCTCAGCCGGTGGATATGCCGACCTCTGCGTGTGATCGGCCGGGCGCGAGCCGTCACCTCGGGCCGATATCCGCTGTCGACAGGCCCGCGATGCCCATAGGCTCCGACGAATGGATACCGACTTGGACTTCCTGGATCACCTCGCTCGCGAGTCGGCGAGATTCGCTGAGGCGTTGCGCGACGCATCACCTGAGAGCGCTGTGCCGTCCTGTCCGGCGTGGGACGCGGACGACCTGCTCTGGCATCTCGCCGAGGTCCAGTGGTTCTGGGGAACCGTCGTACGCGAGCACGTACTCGACACGAAGGTCGCTGACGCGCTCACCGTCGAGCGCCCACATGGCCGCGATGGCCTCGAAGCGTTCTACCACCAGTCGAGCAACGACCTCGTCGAGGTGCTGACCAGGTTCGCACCCGAAGCGGCCGCCTGGACCTGGGCGCCGGAGCAGACAGTCGGGTTCATCCGACGTCGCCAGGCACATGAAGCTCTGATCCATCGGGTCGACGCCGAGCTGACGGCCGGCGCGCGTACCGAGATGGACCCAGAGCTCAGCTCGGACGGCGTGGACGAGGTCCTGTGCGTGATGTATGGCGGGGCTCCGCCGTGGGGCACATTCGTTGCCAATCCGGCGCAGACGCTGCAGATCACGTCGACCGATACCGGCCACACCTGGGGCCTCGTTCTCGGCTGGTTCACCGGCACGGATCCCGACGACGACACGAGCCACGACCAGGCCGATCTCCGAGTCGTCGACATCGACGAGCGCGACCAGGCGGCCGTGCACATCGCTGGTCGCGCGGCCGACCTCGACTGCTGGTTGTGGCATCGAGAGCCGGCCCGAGCCGTCGAGGTGACCGGCGATCGAGTCGTCCTGAGCACCTTCGAGTCGACCATCGCACCGGGCATCAACTGAGGGTCACCTCGCGGGTCGACCTCCGGATCTGCGGTGGCGCCTCGTTCCGTGCCGCCGATGCGGCCCCTCATGAGCAGGATGGCAGAGGCGATTCGGCGCTGCAACATCTGGAGGCCCTGGCTACTCTCTGCAATCCAGTGACCACTTTCCGGGAGACGCGCCGAGGGCCTGGCGCGAATCGCTGCTCTGACCTGGGCAAACGGGAAAAGTGTCCGGCGAGATGGCGGAATCCTTGTGTGATGTCACGTGTTGAACGTAAGGTACCCCTAGATGTAGTAGTTACACGGGCGTAGTTCTCCACAGATAGTGGTCACTCCTACACAGGCAAGCATTGTTTGTCCCCAGCCGATCCACAGTCTCGTCCCCAGAACAGGGCTCCGAAAACTGTCGGACCCTCCGGGTAGAACGTTCAGTACGTCCCATCGTGCGAGGAGGAGACCAGCACCGTGCACTGCCCTTACTGCCGTCATACCGACACTCGGGTGCTCGATTCCCGGGTCGCCGAGGACGGTACGTCGATCAGGCGCCGACGCTCGTGCCCGCGCTGCGAGAAGCGGTTCACGACTGTCGAGGCGATGCAGCTGACGGTGGTGAAGCGCTCAGGAGCGACCGAGGCATTCAGCCGGGAGAAGGTCATCGACGGCGTTCGCAAGGCGTGCAAGGGTAGACCGGTCACCGACGATGAGCTGTCGCTGTTGGGCTCCAGTGTCGAGGACACCCTTCGGGGGTCCGGCTGGGCCGAGGTGCCGGCGCATGAGGTCGGACTCGCCATCCTCGGTCCCCTGCGCGACCTCGACGAGGTGGCATATCTCCGCTTCGCGAGCGTCTACCGGGCGTTCGAGTCCGCCGACGACTTCGAGGCCGAGATCGCGGTGCTGCGAGCTGAGCGAGCCCCCACCGGCGAGGAGCCGGACAGGGTGCCGACGGTCGCCACCGCGAAGGGGGCATCGCACGGATGACAGGGCCCGTTTCGACGGAGCATACCAATGTCGAGTGGCTGCGGCGACGACGAATGACACCACCGACATACAGCAAATGCGTACAGACAGCCAGTGCACAGGCAGGCGAGCGTCCTCAGAGCGGGGACAAGGCAGGAGAGTCATGACGGAGACAGACAGCAGGCGGGACAACGCGACCACGAGAACGGGCACCGGCACCGGTCTGACGATGGAGCGCATCTTCACCACACCTGGCATGCACCCGTATGACGCAGTCACCTGGGAGAGGCGCGACGTCGTCCAGCAGAACTGGAAGACCGGCGACACCGTCTTCGAACAGCGCGGCGTCGAGTTCCCCGACTTCTGGTCGGTCAACGCGTCGACGATCGTGACCACGAAGTACTTCCGCGGCGCCGTCGGCACCGTCGCGCGCGAGTGGAGTCTGCGCCAGCTCGTCGACCGGGTCGTGAGCACCTACACGGCAGCAGGCAAGCAGTACGGCTACTTCGCGACTCCTGACGATGCGGAGATCTTCGAGCACGAGCTCACCCACATGCTCATCCACCAGGTGTTCGCCTTCAACTCGCCAGTCTGGTTCAACGTGGGCACCGCTTCGCCGCAGCAGGTCTCGGCGTGCTTCATCCTCAGCGTCGACGACTCGATGGACTCGATCCTGAACTGGTACAAGGAGGAAGGCTTCATCTTCAAGGGTGGCTCGGGGGCGGGTCTCAACCTCTCCCGCATCCGGTCCTCGAAGGAGCTGCTGTCGTCCGGCGGGACGGCGTCGGGTCCGGTCTCGTTCATGCGTGGCGCGGATGCGTCGGCGGGCACCATCAAGTCCGGCGGCGCCACCCGGCGGGCGGCCAAGATGGTGGTGCTCGACGTGGACCATCCCGACATCGAGGAGTTCGTCGAGACCAAGGCACGCGAGGAGGACAAGATCCGTGCGCTGCGCGACGCCGGCTTCGACATGGACCTCGGCGGCAAGGACATCGTCTCGGTGCAGTATCAGAACGCCAACAACTCCGTGCGGGTCACCGACGAGTTCATGCGAGCCGTCGACGATGGCGGCAGCTTCGGTCTGCGCGCGCGCCAGACGGGTGAGGTCATCGAGACGATCGACGCCCGAGGCCTCTTCGGGAAGATCGCCAAGGCCGCCTGGGAGTGTGCCGACCCCGGCATCCAGTACGACGACACGATCAACGACTGGCACACCAACCCGGAGACCGGCCGGATCACGGCGAGCAACCCCTGCTCTGAGTACATGAGCCTGGACAACTCGTCCTGCAACCTGGCCTCGCTCAACCTGCTCAAGTTCCTGCGCGACGACGACACGTTCGACGGGCCCCTGTTCATCCGGTGCGTCGAGATGATCATCACCGCGATGGACATCTCCATCTGCTTCGCGGACTTCCCGACGGAGAAGATCGGCGAGACCACCCGTGCCTACCGGCAGCTCGGGATCGGGTACGCCAACCTGGGTGCCCTGTTGATGGCCATGGGTCTCGGCTACGACTCCGACGGTGGGCGTGCGCTGGCCGGATCCATCACCTCGCTCATGACCGGGACGTCGTACAAGCGGTCGGCTGAGCTCGCCGGCGTCGTCGGGCCGTACGACGGCTACGCGCGCAACGCCGACGCTCACCGGCGGGTGATGCGCAAGCATGCGGCTGCCACTGACGCGATCCGATCGGTGACGCAGAACGACCGGGACGTGCAGAGGCTGGCTGCGAAGGCCTGGGAGGCGGTGATCAAGGGTGGTGACGAGAATGGCTTCCGGAACGCGCAGGCCAGTGTGCTCGCTCCGACCGGAACCATCGGCTTCATGATGGACTGCGACACGACAGGTATCGAACCCGACTTCTCGCTGGTCAAGTTCAAGAAGCTGGTCGGCGGCGGCTCGATGCAGATCGTGAACCAGACCATTCCGCGGGCGCTGAAGAAGCTCGGCTACACCACCGAGACGATCGAGGCGATCGTCGAGTACATCGCCACCAAGGGACACGTGGTCGACGCGCCCGGCCTCAAGCCTGAGCACTACGAGGTGTTCGACACGGCCATGGGGCAGCGCTCGATCGCACCGATGGGTCACGTCCGGATGATGGCGGCTGCCCAGCCTTTCGTGAGCGGCGCCATCAGCAAGACGGTCAACCTGCCCGAGCGGGCCACGGCCGACGAGATCGCGGACGTGTACGTCCAAGGGTGGAAGCTGGGGCTGAAGGCACTGGCCGTCTACCGCGACAACTGCAAGGTCGGTCAGCCGCTGAGCGACGCGAAGGCCAAGGGTGCCGACAAGGCATACTCGGCGGCCGACGTCGCCGAGGTCGTCAAGGTGGTCGAGCGCCCGATCCGCAAGCGGCTCCCGAAGTCGCGCCCGTCGCGGACCACGTCCTTCACCGTCGGCGGTGCCGAGGGCTACATGACTGCCGGGTCGTACCCCGATGACGGCCTGGGCGAGGTCTTCCTGAAGCTGGGCAAGCAGGGCTCGACCTTGTCCGGCGTGATGGACGCGTTCTCGATGGCCATCTCCATCTCGCTCCAGTACGGCGTGCCGTTGGAGACGTACGTCTCGAAGTTCACCAACATGAAGTTCGAGCCGGCGGGCCTGACCGACGACCCGGACGTTCGGATGAGCCAGTCGATCATGGACTACATCTTCCGGCGGCTGGCGCTTGACTACCTGCCCTTCGACTCCCGTGCCGCCCTCGGGATCTACACCGCCGACGAGCGGCGGCGCCAGCTCGATACCGGCTCGTATGCCGCGGCGGACTTGCCGGAGCTGCTGGATGCCGGGGAGCTGACGGAGGCCGAGTCGTTGAAGAGCGCACCGGCGGTTCCGGCACCGGTGTCGTCGGGGGCTCCAGCGTTGCTCGCCGACGCCTCGGTGGCGCCCGATCTGTCCAGGGACGAGGCAAGGGTGATCGAGGAGTCGGCCAAACCGGTCCCCGGTGGAGCTCGAACCTCGGCTGAGCTGTTCGAGGTCCTGAGTGGTCGAGAGGTGGATTCGCCGTTGTGCTTCACCTGCGGTACGAAGATGCGTCCTGCCGGCAGTTGCTACGTCTGCGAGGGCTGCGGCTCGACCAGCGGCTGCAGCTGACCCTGGGACGGCTAGCGCCAGAGCCTCGAGCAGTCGAGCTCCTCGAAGCCGCGTTCGCAGGGTGGGCCTTCGGCGAGCCAGACACGCTTGTCGGTGAGGTCCACCAGCACACCGGCGACGGTCATGGACTGGTCGGGGCCGGCCAGCGAGGTGTCGGGATGGCGGCACACGCTGTCCGGGGCGTTGGCGTGGTCGGCCAGAGCGCCGGCGTACAACGCCAGGTCGCCCGGGTCGTCGGCGGCAGTCACCACCTCGGTCAGCTGGTCGTGCCGGGTTCTGGTGGTCGTCAGCACCAGGTCTGCGTAGTCGGTGGCGTCCGCAATGGCGAACTCGGGGGAGAGGAAGTGGTTGGTATGCAGCAGCACCCCGCGCGCATCGCGTTCGAGCAGATGCAGCGCGGCCCCAGGTCGAGCCTCCACATCGACGATCGTGCCGCTCTCGTCGGCCAGCAGGTAGTTGGCCGACGAGGCGCGAGCGGCGCCCTCGATCCGCTTGACTCCCTGGTCTGTGCTCGAGCAGTCCAGCAGGGCCCGAAGCATGACGTGGTAGGGAACACCCGGCTCGCCCTCGTCGTCGGTGCAGGCAAGCGCATTCGTCATCACGGCGAGCCCGTCGGAGTTGACGCCGAACTTGGCCAGCAGACCGGCCTCCACGACAGTGACGAAGGCCGGACCCTCGTCGGGGAACGACTGAAGCACCACGACGGTCTCGGTGGCGAACGGCCCCCAGTCCCAGTTCTGACCCACGATCACGTGACCCTCGTCGGCCACGGCAGCAAACGCCGAGCATTCGGACGGTCCCTGCTGGGTCGTCGCCTGCAGGGCAAGGGCGTTCCGGACTCGCGCCGAGTACATCACCTCGGTGCGCACGTTCACCGCCAGGATGTCGGCGAGGTCGACGCCCGCGCCGTAGGCCACGCCGGTCAGCTCGTCGACGTACTCCGGAGCGAAGTCCCTGATCGGAGGCAGAAACCGTCGTGCGACAGCCGTCGACGTCGCCCAGTCCCAGCCTGCGACGTGCTCGAAGACCTCGGCGTAGGCGGCGATGGACCGGTGCACCCGGGTGCGGGCCTGCTCGCCGTACTGGCGTCCGCGTTCGTACGGACCTCCGGTGACGGTGATCAACGGGTACATCGACACGCTCCCGGGCTGAGGTGGTGGCCAGCCGCGCGGAGGCAGGCCCTGGTTCCCATCTTTCCACGGCCCCGAACGGGCCGGGGTAGGGTCGCCGACGTGTCGGTAACGTCGCGTAACGCATCGGGTACGCACTGCTGATGACGGGCCTTCACATTCATCGGTCCGAGCGGGCTGACGCGCTGGCCACACGTCTTGCCAAGCTGCTGTCCGAAGAGCCATCGGCCGACCCCTTCGCTGCTGAGGTCGTCGCGGTACCGGCCAGAGGCGTCGAGCGCTGGCTGTCCCAGCAGCTCTCCCACCACCTGGGGAGCAGGCCCGACGGCGGCGCGGCTGGGCGACGCGCGAAGGACGGTGTGTGCGCCAACGTCCGGTTTCCCTCACCGTCATCCCTCGTGGCGCAAGCCGTCGCGGCGGGCAGCCGAGTCGAGCTCACGGACGACCCCTGGGCCGACGGGGGGGTGATCTGGAGTCTGCTCGGCGTCATCGACGAGTGTGTGGCCGAGCCGTGGTGTTCGGTGCTGGCACACCACCTCGGGCCGGTCGGGACAAGGCCGTCCCGGCGGCCACGCGGACGGTTGGTCGCGGCCCAGCATGTCGCCGGGTTGTACGCGTCCTACAGCGCGCAGCGCCCGCGGATGCTGCTGGACTGGTCCGGCGGCGACGATACCGACGGAGCGGGTGCCCCGCTGGACGGCGACGTGGCCTGGCAGGCCGCGCTGTGGCGGCGGCTGCGAGCGGTCATCGTGGCGCCCAGCCCTGCCGAACGGCTGGAAGGCGCGTGCCGAGCCTTGCGCGAGGAACCCGGCCTCGTCGACCTGCCGCCACGGCTGTCCCTCTTCGGTCCGACCAGGCTCACCGTGGACCAGGTGGACGTCCTGGCCGCACTGGCCGAGCACCGTGACGTGCACCTATGGCTGCCGCACCCGTCCGCGGCTCTGTGGAGCGCCATCGCCACCCCGGCAACACCCACCTCCGTCACAGCCGGCTCGACCACATCCGCTTCGACGACATCCGCCCGACCTCGACGCCGAAACGACCCGAGTGCCCAGTTGCCGCGGCACCAGCTCTTGCAGTCATTGGGACGGGACTCCCGCGAGATGCAGCTGCTGCTCGCAGCGGCGAAGGGAGACGGCACTGACGAGCACCATCCCGCACGAGAGACACCACCAACCCTGCTCGGCCGGCTGCAGGGCGACCTTCGCGCCGACATGTCGCCCCCGGGCGTTCCGCTCGGAGCCTCGACAGACCACCGCACTCCGCTGGACGCCGGCGACCACAGCGTCCAGGTCCACGCCTGCCATGGCCGCGGGCGGCAGATCGAGGTGCTCCGCGAGGTGCTCCTCGGGCTCCTCGCTGCCGACCAGACACTCGAGCCCCGCGACGTCCTCGTCATGTGCCCCGACATCGAGGCGTACGCGCCGTTCATCTCCGGCACCTTCGGCCTCGCCGACGCCGAGAAGCCACCGGCGCACCCAGGTCACCGGCTCCGCGTTCGGCTGGCTGACCGGTCGCTCCGCCAGACGAACCCACTGCTCTCCATGGTCGCCGCCCTGTTGGAGCTGGCCGATGCCCGGGTGACGGCGTCGCAGGTCCTCGACCTCGCCGCGACCGGCCCGGTCAGAAGGCGCTTCGGGCTCGACGAGGCCGACCTCGAGCGGATGCGCGACTGGGTGGGCTCCTCTGGTGTCCGGTGGGGTCTGGACGCCGCGCATCGGGCCCCGTTCCATCTGCAGGATGTCGCCCAGAACACCTGGCAGGCCGGCTTCGACCGGGTGCTCCTGGGTGTCACGATGTCCGATGACGAGCTGCGATGGGTCGGTCTCGGTCTGCCCCTGGACGACGTCGACAGCAACGACGTGGACCTGGCCGGCCGTCTCGCGGAGCTCGTCGACCGGCTTGCGGGGGTCCTGGACTCTCTGTCCGGCGCCCAACCCCTGACGGCCTGGCTCGGCGCGCTCGACGGTGCCCTGGAGGCCATCACGTCGGTGTCCGAACGAGATGGGTGGCAGCTGGCCCAGGCGCGGCGCGAGCTCGCCGACCTCGCTGCCTCGGCAGCCGACCGGGCAGATACCGTCGAGCTGTCGCTGGCTGACGTGCGCGCCCTCCTCGACGACCGGCTGCTGCAGGGTCGCCCGACCCGCGCGGGTTTCCGCACCGGCGACCTGACGATGTGCTCGATGGTGCCGATGCGCTCGGTACCGCACCGCGTCGTCTGTCTGCTCGGTCTCGACGACGGGGTCTTCCCTCGCACCACCGGTGTCGACGGGGACGACATCCTCGCTCGCGATCCTTGTGTGGGTGAGCGGGACCGGCGCAGCGAGGACCGGCAGCTCCTGCTCGACGCCGTTCTCGCTGCCGAGGAGCACCTGGTTGTGCTCTATACCGGTGCCGACGAGCGCACCAACGTCGTTCGGCCACCGGCGGTACCCGTCGGTGAGATCCTCGACGTCCTCGACGCGACGATGCGTCTCGAGGGCGGCCGGCGCGCCCGCGACCAGGTCCTCGTCCGGCACCCGCTGCAGCCTTTCGACGAGCGCAACTTCATACCTGCGCTGCTCGGCACGGCGGCACCGTTCAGCTTCGACAAGGCGGCACTCGCGGGGGCGCGCGCAGCCGCCAGCCCGCGGGTCGCGCGTCCGCCTTTCCTGCCATCGCCACTTCCCCCGGTCGCAGCAGGCGACACCGTTGACCTTGCCTCGTTGATCCAGTTCCTCGAGCATCCGGTCAAGCAGTTCCTCCGGCAACGGCTCGGCGTGGCCGTGCCCGAGGAGGGCGACGAGCTCGACGACGCTCTCCACGCCGTGCTCGGGCCGTTGTCGAGCTGGGCGGTAGGAGACCGCTGGCTGCAGGCGAGGCTCGCGGGTGCCGACATCGACGGCTGCCTGCAGGCGGAGTGGCGCCGTGGAGAGCTCCCGCCCGGCGCGCTCGGAACGATGCTGATCGAGAAGATCCAGCTGCAGGCCGAGCCCCTGCTTACGGCCGGCGCTGCCGACCGCATAGCATCGGCGACCAGCTTCGACGTCGTCATCCCCCTGCCGGGCGGACGCCTCGTGGCCGGAACCGTGACCGGTGTCCACGGCGCGACACTGTCGCGCACGGTCTTCTCGAAGCTGGGTCCCAAGCACCGGCTTCGGGCCTGGGTGCAGCTGCTGGCGCTGTCGGCCGCGGTCCCTTCCCATCAGCCCTGGCGGGCGGTGACCGTCGGACGCCATCGAAAGCCCGGCGCCGCGAGGTCGGTACTCGTCGCACCGGCCCCCGACGCTGCGGCGGCCGCACTCGACGCCTTGGTCGCGCTCCGAGACACGGGGCTCCGCGAGCCGTTGCCGCTGCCGCCGTCGACTTCCTGCGCGTACGCCGACGTGCGGATGACCGGCAACGACGCGGACTCAGCACTCGAGGCCGCCGAGAAGGTGTGGAAGAGCTCGTTCGAGGACAGGGACCGCTACCACACCTATGTGTGGGGAACCACGCCGGACTTCGCCGACCTGCTGAGCCAGAGCGCGGGACCTGCGGACCAGGCCGCCGGGTCGCTGGAGGAGGAGCGCAGCCGCTTCGGGGCGCTCGCCTGCCGGTTGTGGTGGCCCGTGCTCACTGCTGAGACTCTGGAGACACCGTGACGAGCCCCTCCGCCGGCTTCGACGTCTGCGGCCCGCTCCCGACCGGCACGACGCGGCTCGAGGCCAGCGCCGGGACCGGCAAGACATTCACCATCGCCGCCCTGGCCACGCGTTATGTCGCCGAGGGCATCGCCAGGCTCGACCAGCTGATGCTGGTGACATTCGGGCGGGCTGCCACGCAGGAGCTGCGCGACCGGGTGCGAGCCCGACTCGTCAGCGTCGAGCACGGCCTGGCCGACCCGGGATACGCCCGAAGCGGGGACGACGATCTGCTACGCCTGCTGGCGGAGGGTCCGGACGACGAGGTAGCCCTGCGGCGCAAGCGGCTGACGACCGCGTTGGCCGACTTCGACGCGGCCACGATCGCCACGACACACGGCTTCTGCCTGCAGATGCTCACCGAGCTCGGCATCGCCGGTGACTTCGAGCCGGGCGCGACCTTCGTCGAGAGAGTCGACGACATCGTGGACGAGGTGGTCGACGACCTCTACCTGCGCAAATGGGGACGGCCGGACTCCGAACCGGCGACCGTGACCTACGCAGAGGCTCTGAGCACAGTCCGTACAGCTGTCAGGGACCGGCACGCCAGGCTGGAGCCCTCCGACGTCGCGCCGGACACGGTCCCCGGACAGCGCTACGGTATCGCCGTCGCCGCCAGGTCGGAGGTGGACGCACGCAAGCGGCAGCGACGCCTCCGCGACTACGACGACCTGCTCACCCGGCTCCGCGACGCCCTCGTCGACCCCGAGCGCGGCCCGGCCGCCCAGCGGCGGGTCCGCGCTCGCTACGCCGTGGTGCTGGTCGACGAGTTTCAGGACACCGACCCCGTCCAGTGGGAGATCCTCAGGCTCGCGTTCGACGGACACACCAGCCTGATCCTGATCGGCGACCCGAAGCAGGCGATCTACTCATTCCGCGGCGGTGACGTCGTCACCTACCTGGCCGCGTCGAAGGTCGCGACCACGCACGCCACCCTGGGCCGCAACTGGCGAAGCGACGAGGCCCTCCTCAGCGCATTCGCCAAGGTCTTCCGGGGGGCCGCCCTGGGCGACCCGGGCATCGTCGTCCTGCCGGTGGACTCCGCCCATCCCCACCGCCGCTTGTCCGGCGGGCCCGACCATACGCCGCTGCGGATCCGTGTCGCCACCAGAGCGCAGGTGGGAGTCGGCCCGCGGAGCAAGGCCACGGTCGGGCCGTCCCGCGAGCTGGTGGCCGCAGACCTGGCCGGCGACGTGGTCGGGCTGCTGCGAAGCGACGCGGTCCTCACCACCTCAGGCCAGCCCCGGCCGGTCGTCCCCGGCGACATAGCAGTGCTCGTGCGCACGAACCTGCAGGCGGAGCTGGTGCGCGGAGCGCTCGCCGACGCCGACGTACCGGCCGTTCTGAGCGGCCTCGCGAACGTGTTCTCCACCCAGCTGGCCACCGAATGGCTGGTGCTCCTGAAGGCGTTGGACCAGCCGAACCGGGCGACAGGGGTACGCAGTGCCGCCTTGACCTGTTTCGTGGGATGGGACGCGAAGCGCCTCGCGGACGCGGGCGACGACGCTCTCGACGAGCTCGGACCCCTGCTCAGGGGCTGGGCCGAGGTGCTGGCAGAGCGTGGGATCCCGGCTCTGGTCGAGGTCGTGATCGAGGAGACGGGCCTGTTCGAGCGGCTGCTCGCGACCGACGACGGCGAGCGCCGGCTCACCGACCTTCGCCAGCTCGGCCAGCTGCTGCACGCGGCGGCGGTCGACGAGCAGCTCGGCACCGTCGCGGTGTTGGAGTGGCTTCAGCGCCGCATCAACGACGCCGGCACCGATCCCAGCGAGGAACAGAGCAGGCGGCTCGACTCCGACGCCGAAGCCGTCCAAGTCATCACCGTGCATCGGAGCAAGGGCCTGGAGTTCCCCGTGGTGTATGTCCCCTACGGCTGGGACCGTCACCTCGGGGCGCCGGCCCACCCGGGATACCACACCGCTGACGGCGTCCGCTGCCTCGACGTGGGCGGCTCCGGCGGCACTGACTTCGACGGACACTGCAGGCTGGACGAGGCAGAGCAGCTGGGGGAGGACCTGCGGCTGCTGTATGTCGCCCTCACCCGGGCGCAGTGCCAGGTGGTCACCTGGTGGGTACCCTCGTCCACGTCACCTCAGGCCCCACTGAACCGGCTCCTGTTCGGTGACTTCCACGCCGGTGAGCAACCGCAGCCCAGCGTCGCGCCGCCGAGCGACGCCACCGCCTGGAGTCGACTGAGTGACCTCGCCGCCGCCAGCGACGGGTGCATCGCGGTCGAGCCGGTGTCCGTGCTCGACGCGTCCTGGAGTCCGACCAGCCAACCCGTGCGGAGCCTGCGGGCTGCCCGCTTCGACCGAAGCCTCGACACGACGTGGCGGCGGACGTCCTACACGGCGATGACGACCGCGGCCCACGATGCGGCCCAGGCCCGCGCGGGAGTCAGCAGTGAACCGGAGGGCCGCACGCTCGACGACGAAGAGGACGCCCCAACGGGACAGCCCTTCGACCCGCGCGCGAGCGCCACCCCCGCCTCGGCGGACGAGACCGCCCTACGAGCAGTGCTCTCCCCTATGCGGGAGCTGCCGAGCGGGACGGGCTTCGGCATCGTCGTGCACTCGGTGCTGGAGGCCGTGGACACGTCCGCGGCCGACCTGGGTGCAGAGCTGGTCGAGCGCTGCCGCGACGTCCTCGGCCGCGGGTTCGGGACCGCTCTGGAGGCCGACACCCTGGGTGCCAGCCTGCTCCCGGCCATGCAGACCCCGCTCGGCCCGCTCGTCGGCGGGATGCGGCTGGCGGACGTCTCGCCCGCCGACCGGCTGGCCGAGCTCGACTTCGAGCTGCCGCTCGCAGGCGGCGACGACCCGACACACGACCAGGTCACGCTGACGGCGTTCGCAACTGTGCTCCGGGGCCACCTGGAGCCCACCGACCCGTTCGCGGCGTACCCCGACATCCTCGCTGGTGCAGGTTTCCGTCGCGAGCGGCTGCGTGGATACCTCGTCGGCAGCCTGGACGCGGTCCTGAGACTGACCCGCGCCGATGGTCAGCCCAGCTACGTCGTCGTCGACTACAAGACGAACTGGCTGGGGGGGCCATCGAGCTTCGACGGCGCTCTGACCGCATGGGACTACCGTCAGACGGCGTTGCGTGATGCGATGATCGCGGCCAACTACCCGCTCCAGCTCCTGCTGTATCTCGTCGCTCTGCACCGCTACCTGCGCTGGCGCCAGCCGGGCTACGACCCGGATCGGCATCTGGGCGGCGGCCTCTACCTCTTCCTGCGCGGCATGTGCGGTCCCGGGGCGCCCAGCGTCGACGGCGTCGCGACCGGGGTGTTCGGGTGGTCCCCACCGGCAGGGCTGGTCGAGGACCTGTCCTCGCTCCTCGCGGGAGACGGGCCGCGATGACCGGCGTCAGCGCCGACGAGGATCTGGACCACGTCCGGTGGGTCGACCGGTACGACGCGCGGGTCGCGCTGCGTGCGACCGGTCTGCTGGGGCAGTTCAACCTGGCTGGAGTGCTGTCCGCCGCCGATGTGCATGTGGCGGGTACCGTCGGGCGACTTGGTGCGGAGAGTGACGAGCGGGTCCTGCTCGCGTTGGCCCTTGCGGTGCGGGCGGTGCGGTTGGGGTCGGTCTGTATCGCGTTGCGAGAGATTCGAGACGCCGTCGCCCTCGACGACGACTCCAGCGCCGTCGCGGCGGGCTCCCTCGCCTGGCCCGACGCCGATGTGTGGCTTGCCGGGTGCGCCGCCAGCCCGCTCACGGCACTCGGGGACACCGACGACACATCGGATCGCCACGGACATCCGTTGCGGCTCGTCGATGACCTGCTGTACCTCGACCGGTACTGGCGCCAGGAGCAGACGGTGCGCGCCGAGCTCGACGGCAGGGTGGCGCAGCCGGCTCCTGCGGTCGACCTGGCGAGCCTTCGGGCCGGCCTGGCGGGCCTCTTCCCAGGCCCGGCCCCGGACCGGCAGCGACTGGCCGCCGCGATGACAGCACTGCGTTCGGTCACCGTCCTGGCAGGAGGTCCCGGTACCGGGAAGACGACCACGGTCGCCCGGATACTCGCGCTGCTTCGAAGCCAGCCGGGCCCGATGCCACGGGTGGCCATGGCCGCCCCGACGGGCAAGGCGGCCGCGCGTCTGCAAGAAGCGGTCTCCCAGGCTGCTGCGACGGCTGGCCTTGACACCGGGGCGGTCACGGCGTCGACGCTGCATCGCCTGTTGGGCTGGCGCCCGGACAGCCGCAGCCGGTTCCGGCATGACCGGCACAACCGGCTGCCGTACGACGTGGTCGTCGTCGACGAGAGCTCGATGGTGTCGTTGACGCTGATGTCGCGGCTGTTCGAGGCGGTGCGGCCCGAGGCCCGGCTGCTGCTGGTCGGCGACCCGGACCAGCTGGCGTCGGTCGAGGCCGGTGCCGTCCTCGGCGACCTGGTCGCGCGTCCGGCGGCATTCGGCCAACAGGCTCCCGCGCTGCTGGCCGACCTCGTCGGCGCGGACCTCAGGCCCGGCGAGGCCGAGTCCGACGAGCTGCGCAACGGTGTCGTCCGGCTGACCAGGACATACCGGTTCGGACGCTCGATCGGGGAGCTGGCCCTCGCGATCAGGGCGGACGACGCCGATCGTGTGCTGAGCATCCTCCGCGCGCGAGGCGACGACATCTCGTTCGTCGAGATCGCCGACCCCAGCCATCCGTCGCCGGACGAGGTGGGACCGCTGCGCGACGATGTGGTGTCGGCCGCCGGCGCGCTGACGAGCGCGGCCCTCGCGGGGGACGCGAGGCTGGCCCTGGAAACCCTCGACGGCCACCGGCTGCTGTGCGCCCACCGGCGTGGCCCCTACGGCGTCAGCCGGTGGGCTGCGGAGATCGAGCGCTGGCTTGGCGCCGCTCTCGACGACTACCCGCACTCGGCGGAGTGGTACCCGGGCCGCCCGCTGCTCGTCACCGCCAACGACTACGAGCTCCAGCTCTTCAATGGGGACACCGGAGTGGTCGTCGCGGACCCGGCTGCGACCGGGCCGGTGGCAGCGTTCGGCCGCGGCGACCAGCCGGTGTTGATCAGCGCCAACCGCCTGTCCGCCGTCGAGACGGTCCATGCCATGACCGTGCACCGGGCGCAGGGGAGCCAGTTCCACCGGGTGTCGTTCCTGCTACCTCCTGCCGAGTCCCCGCTGCTGACCCGGGAGCTCTTCTACACCGCTGTCACGCGAGCCACTGAGCATGTCCGGGTGATCGGTAGTGAGGACGCCGTGCGGCGGGCGGTGGCTCGCCCGATCCTGCGGGCGAGTGGCCTCAGGAGGCGCTGAAGACCTCGTAGCGCGCGGCCAGTCGGTCGGGATCCGGCCGGTCAGGCCCGCGGACCGGTAGCACCAACTGTCTGCCGTGCATCTCCTGAAGTCCATGCAGCAGCATCGGCCCGTCGATCTCGTTCAACAGCGCCTGATTGATCTGGACGATGCTGTCCGGGCGAATCCCGAGCAGGTTCCTGTCGTATGCCGCGTGATGAATCCTGCAAAGGCTGAGGCCGTTGCTGACCAAGGGGAGTCCATTGTCGTCCGAGTCGGGGATGATGTGGGCTGCCTCCTGGATGACTTGGCCGCGGACTATCGGCTGATGAAGCCGGCGTCTTGTCACGGCCTCCGCGTAACGGCCGCGGTGTGTTGTCCACATGCGCACGTTGCCCAGGCGTTTGGTCGGCAGCGTGTGATTGTATACGTATATGTGTTCGAGAAGCGGTCGGAGGGGCCTGGGTGGGCTGCTGGGCCCGCCGAGGACCGCGCCGGTGGCGATTCCATGCACCATCCGGACGCGCCATGCCCGACCACAGGGTCGCGCTCGCCCACTACACCGCCCTGCTCAGCGACCTCCCAGACCGCCCATCCTGGATTGACCCGCCAACCGCCAACCGCCAACCGCCAACCGCCAACAGAAGATCATCACGTCGATCCGTTTCCGCGCCGCCCAGGTTGTCTGGCCATGCCTTCGGTTGGCTCAGCAGCAATGACGAAGGGCCCGATGCCGAGGAGCAACGGCATGGCGACGGCCACCGTCAGCGTGCCGACGGACCGCTGGTCTGCGAGCGGAGCGAACCCGAACCACGGCCGCGTATAGGCGTCTCGCCGCGTATCGCAAGAGGAGCAGCTGCGGCGACCCGCACATGACGGCTGCCAAACCCGACTCACCGCCCTAGCGCTGCCCTTAGCCTGCCCACCGCTGGGCTGTCGTCGTGATCGCCCTGGGCATAGACAACCGCGAGGTGGCGCCCATCACCCTTATCTTCGGATTAGTCGATGGCGCCCAGCGACCGCCAGTAGTCGTTCAGGGCGCCGTTGGTTTTGACGAACCACACAATCGGGCCGACCAGGATCAAGATGCCCGGGAAGGACCATAGCCCGGTCGCGCCGCTGACAGGTTTGGCCTGGCCACGCCGCTCGTACAGGTCCCCGACCTCCGACGATGTGATGAACGGCATCACGATACCCACGAAGAGCGCCAGCAGCAGGGCGACTCCGCCGCCGAGCCCGACCCGACTGTGAGCCTTGATCTCGTTGTGGACGCTGAAGTACCAGTACAGCGAATAGAAGCCGAGCGTGATGATGCTCAGTCCGACGCAGGCCCATGTCCCGCGGATCTTGCCGATGGGCGCCTGACCATAAGGACTCTGAGCACCATATGGCTGCATCCCGCTCTGAGCAGGTGGGTAGGCGTTCGGCGGGTACGCGTTCGATGGGTACGCGTTCGATGGGTAGGCGTTCGGCGGAGGGTCTAGAGGCGGCGGGGGCGGCCAGTTCTGAGCGAACGGGGGCCGTGACGGAGGTGGTGCGGCCGTGGGGGGCGGGTTGTCGAACTCGGACATGGCACTCTCCCAGGGGGCGGCGGAGGGCGGGCAGCCGTCCGCACCTTGTCCGTATCGTGTCATTTCGCCTTCTGCTTGTCCGGCAAACTTGCTGTCCGGTACCCGGCGGGCGCGGGCCGGACCACGGCAGACTGAGGGCATGGCGACGTCGTGGGTCCTCCATGTCGACCTCGACCAGTTCATCGCGGCGGTGGAGGTGCTTCGCCGCCCGGAGCTCGCGGGCAGGCCGGTGGTCGTCGGTGGGCGTGGGGACCCGAACGAGCGGGGCGTGGTGTCCACCGCATCGTACGAGGCCAGACAGTTCGGCGTGGGGTCGGGGATGCCGCTGCGGCTGGCGGCGAGGAAGTGTCCGGACGCCGTGTTCCTCCCGGTCGACGGCCCGGCATACGAAGAGGCTTCGGCCACCATCATGCAGACGCTGCGCTCGCTCGACGTCGTTGTCGAGGTCCTCGGCTGGGACGAGGCGTTCCTGGGCGTCGACACCGAGGACCCCGAGGGTTTCGCGCGGACCGTGATGGACGCGGTGCTGGACGCGACCGGTCTCTACTGCTCGGTGGGGATCGGCGACAACAAGCTGCGCGCCAAGATCGCCACCGAGTTCGGCAAGCCGCGCGGCCTCTTCCGGCTGACCGAGGAGAACTGGTACACCGTGATGGCGGAACGGCCGACCCAGTCACTGTGGGGTATCGGCAAGAAGACCGCGAACCGGCTGGCTGCGCTCGGGATCACCACGGTGGGTGAGCTGGCTCGGGCGGACCCGCACCACCTGGCCGACAACCTCGGCCCGACGATGGGGCCTTGGTACCGCCGACTGGGTCGCGGTGTCGACAGCTCACCGGTCGACGCCAGCCCTTACGTTGCCCGCGGCCGGGGGCGTGAGACGACCTTCCAGCAGGATCTGACCGACTGGTCGATGGTCACCGAGGAGGTGAGACGGCTGGCCGCTCGCGTCAGCGACGACCTGCGCACCGAGGGCCGTCCCGCCATCCGGGTAGCGATCAAGGTCAGGTACGCGCCGTTCTTCACCCACACTCGCAGCCTGACGCTCGAGGCCCCGACGTCAGACAACGAGATGATCGTCGACGCCGCCTTGCGGCTGGCGGCCAAGCTGGACCGCGGCCGGCCGATCCGGCTACTCGGAGTGCGCGTGGAGATGCCCCGCCCTGTCAGCCCCGATCGCTAGCCGTCAGCTCGTGACGCTGGCCGTCTGAGCGGGCTCGGGTCGGCGGGCCAGGCGTCGCTGGGCTGCGAGCGCCGCGAGGCCGAGGAGCACGACGCCTGCTCCGTAGACGATCGCCGTGTCGTGCAGTCCGTACGAGGTGCTGGCGAAGCCGGCGATCACGGCGGGGAGGCTGAAGGCGAGGTACGAGATCACGAACGCGACAGCGAACAGCTCGCCGCGCTCCTCGGGTCCGGCGATCCTGGCGAGAGTTCCGAAACAACCGAGTGCAGACGCGCCGAACCCGACACCCGCGACGACGGTGCCGGCCGCCGCCAGGACGACTGTCTTCGACTCCAGTCCCACCAGCGACAGCAGCATCCCGCTCGACAGCAACACAGCGGCGGTGCCGAGCAGCCGTGCTGTGGGCCACGAGCGCAGCAGGAAGGCGGTCGCTGCGCCGGTACCGCACATCAACGTCACGACCAGGCCGCCCACCAGGTGGTTCTGCAGGCCGAAGATCGACGCCGCGACCGACGGGCCGAGCGAGAGGTAGAGGCCACCGAGCGCCCAGCTCGCCAGCAGGATCGGGACCAACGAATAGACCTGCGAGCGCAGCCGGCTGGGGATGCCCACCCGAGGCTGTAGAGAGCTCAGCGCGCCGGGGCGGCGACTCGAGGTCTCGGGCATCGCCGCGACCACGATTGCCGCCAACAGCATCCCGGCCAGCAAGATCACGTACACGACATGCGTCGGGCCTGGGACGAACTGGACGAGTGCACCGCAGCCCAGTGCACCGACGGCCAGTCCGCCGAGCGGGGCCACACCGCTGACCACACCCGCCCGGCCGCGGGCGTGCGGCGGGTCGAGGTCGACCAATGTCGCCCCGAGGGTGGTCATGGCCGCTCCGGTGGCGATCCCTTGGGCAACCCGGGCGATCGCGAGGACGGCGACGTCGCCGGCGCCGATGAACAACACCAGCGAGACGGCTTCGAGCGCGACGGCTGCTGCGAGGACCGGCCGCCGGCCGATGTGGTCGGACAGTGCTCCGATCACCAGGAGTGACCCGAGCAGACCGACCACGTACACGGCGAACACGACCGTGAGGGTCGTCGCAGTGAAGCCCCACTCCTGCTGGTACACGACATACAGCGGCGAGGGGGCGCTCGATGCGGCCATGAACAGCACGAAGATCGCTGTGACCCCCGCGAACGCCATCGGGTGCGAGAGGCGTGCTCGAGTGGCGAACGTAGACATGAGTCTCCTTGATGCAATGATCGATGCGTTAGATTGACTTTAGCAGACGCAACGATCAGTGCGATAATGGTGTCATGTCGATGATCACCACGCCCACCGTCACTCCGCCCAGCACCAGCGCCACCGGACATACCCGCCCCGGCGGACGGTCGGCGCGCGTGCGTGCTGCCGTCCACCGTGCCGTCGAGGAACTGATAGCGGAGGATGGCTCGGAGACGTTGACGCTCCCCGTCATCGCGGCTCGAGCCGGGGTCCATCCCACCACCGTCTACCGGAGGTGGGGGTCTCTCGGGGACCTGCTCGCCGCAGTGGCGAGTAGCCGCCTCAGCGGGGACGTCGTCGTCCCCGACACCGGCACCTTGCGAGGAGACCTCGAGCGCTGGGTCGTCGACGTCGCCGTCGACTTGAGCGACCCCGATGTGCTGGCCCTGATGCGAGCGACCGTGGGCGCCGCCGGGTCGGAAGGCGGATGCGCATGCGTCGCGGACCGCCACGCCCAGCTCGGCGCCATCCTGGAGCGGGAGACGTCGCGCGGCGGGACCACGCCTGACCTCGAGCGGGCCGCCGACGCGCTCCTCGGCCCGCTTTACTACCGGGCGATCTTCACCAACCGGCCCGGTGAGAGCGAGTGGGCGGGCGACCTCGTCGGCGCCTTCCTCGACCGAGGTCAACCGCTCGGCGCTTGCGCTGACGCACGCTGAGGCACACCAGCGCGCCGCGCTCGTGCGGCTGATCGGCGCCGCGCTCATGCGGTGCGGATCAACTCTTTGTCGCGCATCGCGACGACCGTAGCGAGACACGTCGGCCGCCACGCAGCGAAGGACGGCCGACGCCATGGTCCGGGTACGGTGGTGCTCCGGTTGCCGTGGGGCGAGTGAGCGGCGCGAGTTGTCAGCCGGTGGGTGCGGAGCGCTGGATCAGAACGGCCTCGCGGACGGCGTCCTCGAAGTCGTCGGCCAGCTGGCACGCCTGGTCGTCGTTGCCCTCTGCAATGGCGATGTCGATACGGGTCGCGTACTCGTCGTGCAGGTCTCGCAGCGGCCTCAGGGTGGAGCCGGCAGAGCTATCAGTGGAAGGTGTGGGGTTCACGGAACCTCGAAACGGTCTAGGTCCAGCTGGTCACGGGTGTCGAACAGCTCAGCTGGTCGGGTCGGCGCGGTGGTGCTCGTCGGTGAGCGGTCGCGCTACCAGCGGAGGCTGGGGGTTGAAGGCCCATAGCGTGTACGAGTCCAGCCGGCGGAGCCAGGAGCGCCGCGAGCGCTTCGGGGAGATGCGGATGGACGGAAGGGGCAGCATGATGTGTGGTCCTCTTAGGTAGGGGTGGCGCAGGCCTGGTCAAGTGATTCTCGTGTTGCTGTGGCCACGCGGTTTTGATGTTTCCAATGTTGCTTGGTGTTTGTTTCTTCTGTATTGCGCAACCGCCCCGAAGCACGAAGGTTTCCCCAGAGGGTGCGTGAGTCCTGTCACGCCGGGTTATCGGCGGTACGCCGGCGTGTGCGAACCTCTCACCCGTGGGCGGGATCCTCGACGGGTTTGTGGTGATCGGCATCATCGTCGCGACCGGGTACGTCGTCGGCCGTGCCGGGGTCCTGGGCGCCGAGGCGCAGAACGTCCTCAGCCGGACCGCCTTCTTCGTGGCCACACCCTGTCTGCTCACGACTACCTTGGCCGCCACGGACCTGCCGACGGTCTTCTCGGCCAGCCTCGTGGTCACCGCCGTCTCGAGCACGGCCGTGGCCCTGATGTACGTCGCAATGGCAAGGGTTCGGAACAGGCCGACCGGGGAGTCCGCGATCGGGGCGATGGCCGCCGGCTACGTGAACGCCGGCAACCTCGGCATCCCGATCGCGATCTACGTGCTCGGTGACGCGTCGTTCGTCGCCCCTGTGCTGCTGTTCCAGCTCGCCCTCTTCGCCCCCGTGATCACGACGATCCTGGGCACCGTCTCGAGCGACCGGGCCGACGGCGCTAGCCGCTCGTGGCTGCACCTCGCGAGCCAGCCGCTGCGCAACCCGATCACCATCGGCTCGGCCGTCGGCCTGGTGCTGGCGGCGACCGGATGGGAACTGCCGTCGCCCATCGGCTCTCCCATCGCGTTGATGGGGGACTTCGCTATCCCGGCGATCCTGCTGGCCTTCGGGATCTCCCTGCACGGCGCGCAGCGGCCGGGGCGCGGGGAGATCGGCGTCGCGCTGTGGACCGTGGTCGCGCTCAAGAATGTCGTCCAGCCGCTGCTGGCGTACCTGATCGGGGCGGTCCTGCTCGACCTCCACGGGCTGACCCTGCTCGCGGTTGTCATCACCGCAGCCCTCCCGACCGCCCAGAACGTCTTCACCTACGCAGTCCGGTACGACCAGGGCGTGGTCCTGGCCCGAGACTCTGCGCTGGTCACGACCATCGTGTCGGTCCCGGTGCTGTTCGCGGTGGCAGTGCTGCTGTCGTGACCATGCTGGTCGATGACATGACCGGGTCAGCCGCCGAGCAGGCCGCGGATGTCGTCGGCCGTGAGCGCCGAACCGAAGGCCGCATCGCCTTCCAGCACGCTGGCGAACAGCTGCTGCTTCCTCGCCTTCAGCTCCATCACCTTCGTCTCGATCGTGTCGCTCGAGACCAGCCGGTAGACCATCACGGTCCGCCGCTGGCCGATGCGGTGGGCCCGGTCCACCGCTTGAGCCTCGACCGCCGGGTTCCACCACGGGTCGAGCACGAAGCAGTAGTCGGCCTCGGCCAGGTTGAGGCCGAAGCCGCCGGCCTTGAGGCTGATCACGAAGACCGGCACGGTCCCGGACTTGAATGCATCGATGGCCTCGGCGCGCTTGCGGGTACGACCGTCGAGGTAGGCGTATCCGACGCCGGCACTGTCCAGCCGGTCCCGGACCCGGCGCAGGAAGCCGGTGAACTGACTGAAGACCAGGGCGCGGTGGCCCTCGCTGACGACCTCCTCGAGATGCTCGAGGAGGGCGTCGACCTTGGCAGACCCGACGGAGTCGTACTTCTCGTCGACGAGCGCGGGGTCGAGGCTGAGCTGGCGTAGCAGTGTCAGCGAGCGCAGGATCGTGAACCTGTTGGTGTCGACGTCGTCGATCAGGCCCAGGATCTTCTGGCGCTCGCGCTGGAGATGGGTCTCGTAGATCTTGCGGTGCCGCGGGGTCAGCTCGACCGACAGGACCGACTCCTGCTTGGGCGGCAGCTCGGCGGCGACCTCCTCCTTGGTGCGGCGCAACATGAGCGGCCTCACCCGGCGGCGGAAGGTGGCAAGGAGGTCGGGGTCGCCGCGCTCGATCGGCTTGGCGAACATGTCGGCGAACACCTTGGGCTGGGGGAACAGCCCGGGAGCGACGATGGACAGCAGCGCCCACAGGTCCATCAGGCTGTTCTCGAGCGGGGTGCCGGTGATGGCCAGCTTGAACGGCGTCTTCAACCGCCGGGCGCACTGGTAGGTCTTGGCGCGGTGGTTCTTGACGAACTGGGCCTCGTCGAGAAGCAGTCCAGCCCACTCCAGCGACTGGTACTCGTCGATGTCGATCCGGAACAGGGCGTACGACGTGATGACGAGGTCCGCACCCGCGGTGGTCTGCGCCAACGGAGTGCCCCGTCGACGCTGCGACTCCCCGATGGTCACGACGCGAAGGCCAGGTGTGAACCGGGCCGCCTCCGCCGCCCAGTTCGCGATCACGCTGGTCGGTGCGACCACGAGGAAGGGCGCGTCGCCGCCGCTCGTCCCCGCCGCCGCGGCCTCGGCACGGGCATGGCAGACCAGCGCCAGGGTCTGCAACGTCTTACCCAGCCCCATGTCGTCGGCGAGCACGCCGCCCAGACCGTGGTCGTAGAGGAACCGCAGCCAGCGGTATCCCTGCAGCTGGTAGACCCGGAGATCGGCCTCGACACCGGCCGGCAGCGCCGGCTCCGGCATTGCATCGAGGCTCAGCAGACCTTCGACCGTATGCGCCCATCGGGCGGACTGCTCGCCCACGACCCCGATCTCGACGAGCTCCTCCCAGAGGCCGGCTTGGAACGGGTTGATCCGGAGACCGTCGGTGAGACTGTCAGCGCCTGGGTTGTCGCGCAGCGCGCGCGCCTCCATGATCAGCTGGCGCAGCTTCTCGAACGCGGGGTCGTCGAGCGCGAAGTAGGTCCCGCCGTCGAGGAGGAGGTGCGAGTCGCCTGCCGCGAGCGCGGCGAACAGGTCCGCGAACGCCACCTGGTGACCCTCGACCGTGACGACCACGCCGAGGTCGAACCAGTCGGCGTCCTGCGAGTCGGTGGCCGAGACGGCGATGGTGGCGGCGGAGCCCGCAAGACGGAAGTCCGGGACGTCTCCCAGCACCTCGACGTCGAGCTCCGCGATTCGTCGCAGCGCCGGGAGGCTCTGCTGGGTGAAGGCGACCGTGTCCATGCCGCCGAGTGAGAGCTCGGGGATGAGGCGCAGTGCGCCCGCCACCAGCACCTGGAGCTGGACCGGCTCGTTCGGCAGCTCGACCCGCTCGAGCAGCCGGGTCTCCGCGCGGCGGTCGCGAACTCCGAAAGCCGTCACCGGAGCGGCGATGGCGTGACGCTGCGGGCGCCCGTCGACGACGTACGTGAAACCCCACGACAAGAGCACCCTGCTCGTGCCCGAGTACGCCGCGGTGAGCGACAGCCTGGGACCGGTGACGACCGGAAGCACGACACTGCCGTCGTCTGACCCGATGGAGGTGCTCTGGCGAAGCCGCGGATAGTAGCTGGAGACGAACCGAGGAGCGTCGGCGGCAGGAATGCGCAGGTCACCTGCATGGTCGAGGAAGCGCTGGAGCTCCATGGGTACTGCTCGGTCGAACCGCAGCAGTACCGGCGCCTCGCCGGGTTCGGTGGGCAGTGTGAAGCAGCCATGCGCTGGACTGCCCAGGAACCCCACGTCGCCGACGGGCAGTGACTCGTCGCCGATCCGGATTTCGGCCCGCATCGAGAGGTCGGCATCGGGTCCGGTCCGGGTCACGTCGAGGTGGAGCCCGCCGACTGCCGGGCGCACGACGACAGGCTCTGCCCGCCGTCCCGTCATCACCAACGGCAGGCCGACCTCGCCCGCCTGGTCGAGCAGACCCCACAGGCCGCGGCTGACCGTTCTCAGGTCGATGGCGGCCTCTCGTCGGTACCCGTAGCCGCCGACCGACAGTCGCTCGAACTCCTTGAGGAGCTCCAGCTGGGCCGAGTCGTAGCCGCGGTATCCGCCGACGTACCTGAGCTCGTCCCAGGAGATCCCGGAGCGTACCCAGGTGCCGCTGCGGCCCCACGCGACCGGACGCACGGTGAGCCTCGCCGGCAGGTCGGCCGACGCGGTCCGCCGACCGCCGGACCGGCCAGGCAAGGTGAGCTCGAACTGCAAGGCGATGGGCGTCGTCGCGGTTCCCGCGCCGCCCAGGCCGTCCAAGAGGTTCGTCAGGTGCCGCTCCCAGGTCGGAACCCGGGCCGGCTGTCGGGCTCGGGAGTAGCGGTCCCTCGCGACGAGCATCACGGCGACGGCGTGCTTGCAGCCCGACCCGACCGGGCACGAGCACCACGTCGACGCCACCACGTCGGTCTCGCGTGCGAGAGGACCGCGCGGCCCCAGCAGTACCACGTTGGTGTCGTATGACTGGTGGCCGCTACCCCGGACCCGGGCGGCGATGGCAGCGTTCCCGTCGTCGACGTGGAGCTCGCCGACGCGTCCTTCGCGGGCATACGTCATCCCGTTGGCGAAGCCGTTGCCGAAGGTCGATCGCTGGATGACGGCGTCGGACAAGGCGATGGACAGATCGAGGGGCACTATGCCCAGACTAGTGAGTCGTGGCGACACGAGGCGGTCGACGACACCCGTTGTGCGACGGACGTCAGGTCGCGAGACTGGGGGGATGGCTCAGTCGCTCCATGTCGTGAAGTCCAGCAGACGCCACCAGATCCTGCCCGCCGCCGGTGACGACGCGTCGTTCATGTCGCTTCGGCGTCGACCGACCCCGCGTGAGGAGCGCTACGCCCTCGGGCGAAGCTTCCGCAAGCGGGCGCCGAGGTCCCGGCTCGCCGACTGGTCGCCGCCGGCGGACCGGCTCGACCCGGTGGCGGCGATCATCGAGGCGCATGAGGACCGGCTGCCGTGGCTGATCCCGGTGCGCATCGGCCGGATGGTGTCGTCGCCCTACGCCTTCCTGCGCGGGACGGCGGCGATCATGGCCGACGACTTCGCCAAGCTGCCCTCGACGGGCATCACCCCCGTCATCTGTGGCGACGCCCACCTGGGCAACTTCGGGTTCTACGCGTCTCCCGAGCGCGATCTCGTCTTCGACCTGAACGACTTCGACGAAGCCCACCCCGGCGCCTGGGAGTGGGACCTGCGCCGGCTGGTCGCGAGCATCTGGGTCGCGGGACGGCAGAACGGGTCGAGCGAGTCCGAGCTCCGCGTTGCCGTCGGGCGGTGCGTGCGGGCCTACCGCAAGCAGCTCGCGCGGCTCGCCGACGAACCACTGCTCGCCCGGTCGTTCGAGCGTCTCGATGTCGACAGGCTGCGAGAGACCGCGACCAAGAAGGGCTTCCGCAAGGAGGTCGACCGGGCGGCGAAGCGGGCTCGCCGCAAGACCAGCGACCGGGCGCTGCCCCGGTTCACCGAGCAGCAGGGTGGCACCCGACGGATCGTCGAGGAGCCTCCCGTCATCACCCGGGTTCCGGACGAGGACGCCGAGTCGGTGGCCGGCGCGCTCGACGAGTACCTGCGGACCCTGCCGTCGCACTGGCAGCGCGTCGTCGGCGGCTACACCCTGGACGACCTGGCTCACAAGGTCGTGGGCGTCGGGTCGGTCGGCCTGCGGGCCTACGTCGCCCTGCTCGAGGGCAGCAACCCAGACGACGTGCTGTTCCTGCAGGTCAAGCAGGCACGGCGGTCTGTCGTGGCGCGGTTCGTGCACGGCGACTCCGCCTGGCACGCGCACCAGGGCCAGCGTGTCGTCGAGTACCAGCTGGCGCTTCAGACCGTCAGCGACCCGCTGCTCGGTTGGACGTCGATCAGCACGACCGACGGGGTCGAGCGGCAGTACTACGTCCGCCAGTTCCGCGACATGAAGGGCGCCATCATGATCGACGGCATCGATGCCGCCGCCCTCGCGGACTACGCCGACATCTGCGGATACCTGCTCGCCAAAGGGCACGCCCGGACCAGCGGGGCTTCGATGATCGCGGGGTACCTGGGCCGCGGCGGGAAGGTCGACCGGGCGATGTGCGACTTCGCCCGCGCGTACGCCGACCAGACCGAGCGCGACCACGAGGCCCTGCTCGCGGCGGTCGACCGCGGTCTGCTGCCGTGCGAGAGGGGCATCTGAGGCTTGGACTTCGACGCGGTGGCCGACGAGCTCTACGGCCTGTCCCTCGAGGACTTCGTCGCCACGCGTACCGCTCGGGTCAAGCAGGCTCGGACCGAAGGTGACCGGCCGCTCGCCGACCTGATCGGCTCGCTGCGCAAGCCTACCGTCGCCGGCTGGCTGACAAACCAGCTTGTGCGCAGCCATCGCGACGAGATGGACCTGCTCCTCGACCTCGGTCGCGAGCTTCGAGACGTGATGGCCGACGTGGGCGGGGCCGAGCTGCGAGACCTGACCAAACAGCGGTACCAGCTGGTGTCGGCGCTCGTGCAGGCCGCTCGCGCGCTGGCACGCAAGCGGGGGCGACCGGCCAGTGACGATGTCGCGCAGTCCGTGCGCGCCACGCTGGAGGCGACGCTGGCCGACGACGAGAGTGCGGAGCTGGTCACTGCGGGTCGGCTGGTCGACGCGTTGGCGGTGTCCGGCTTCGGGCTCGGCTCGCCGGGAGCGGATCGTGAGCGGGACGGCGCCCGGTCGTCCTCCGCCCGGTCGTCGGCTGCTCGATCGTCGGCAGCGCCGCCCGCTGAGCCGCCGGCAGACCTCGACGCCCAGCGACGACGCCATGAGCGCAAGCTGGCTCAACGCGATGTCGAAGCAGCGCAGAGTGCGGCCAAGCGCGCGGCTGAGGCGGCCCGGCGAGCGGGGGAGAAGCTCCAGCAGGCGCAGCTCGAGCGCGACGAGATGGTGGCGACCGTCGAACGGCTGCGCGAGGAGCTGGAGCAGGCGGAGTCGGCGGCGGTGACGTTGGAGCAGTCGGCCGAGCGTGCGCAGGCAGCGGCGGACGACGCGGTCGCCGAAGCCCGCGGGTCCGACGAGGAGGTCGCCGCCGCCGAGGCGCGGCTGGCCGAGCTGGAGGGCGCCGCCGGTGGGTGACGGATCACCGGTCTCTCAATGCAGAGTGGGGCTGGCTACCTCCTCGCACACGTGCGATATCGCTTTGAGATGGCATTCGTCGTGCGGTGGAGCCCCGAAGAAACCGAAGCCCTCCGCGGGCAAGCTGCGCGGGAGCACCGGTCGATGCACGAGGTCGCTGTGTTGGCCATCCGCGCTCGGGTGGACGCTGACCAGCGAGCGGCGACGCTCGACGAACTGTTCGATGCTGCGGTGATCGATGGCAACAGCGGCTCGCATGGCTTGTCACGACGGTGTTTCTCGCGATCAATGGCCAGCGTCTAGAGGCGTCGGCAGATGCCGGTGAGCAGTTCATGATCGACCTTGTCGACGGACATGCACCGCTCGATGCCATCGCTGGCTGGCTCCGTGGCATAGTGTCGAAGCTCCCAAGCCGGGTTACCCGTCGACGAGCCGGGGGCCTGAGTGTCAGGTTCTCGTGTGTCCGGATCGTCCGGTGGTGGAGCGACGCCTCGTCGTGCCGTCGCGGTATGCCGTCATCAGCGCCTCGCGGTCGCTGGTCTCCAGGTGGCGGACAGCCTCCCGGATCGTCACCCCCGAGATACGAGACGTTCGCGGCGCCACGAACTCGACCACCAGGTCCGGGCGGCGATTCGACGCCTCCCGCAGCACCCATCCGATCGCCTTGCGGATGAAGAACTCACGCTCGTCGAGCATGGCGTCGGCCAGCTCGCAGAACCGGTCCCAGCCCTGGAACTCCCCGCGCCGACCGACGACGCCCAGGTGGGCGAGCAGTGCGGAGCGGCGGACCCAGAAGTCGGGATCTTCTCCCCAATCGCGGAGGGTCGCGTGCACACACGGGTCGTCCGGGTAGCGAAGGACGATGTCGGCTGCGACATGGCCCGCGAGGCCGTCGACGAATGCCCAGGTGCGGGAGTCGCGCAGGAAAGCCTCCAGCCGTGCCAGCTCGGTGGGGTAAAGCGCCGAGGCGAAGGTCTCGAGGATCACGACTGCGAGCAGCCGGCACTCGTGGAGGGGTACTGCCCACAGTTCCTGCGCCAGCGCGAGCGCCTCGACGGCATCCACATCGGGGTAGCTGCGGCGGATTCGTTTGGCGACGGCGCGGACAGCGGGTACCGAAGCGCCGGCGTGTTCCAGAGAGCTCTTCAGATAGGCCTGCTCGGAGGCAGCGCGCTTCGGCGTACCCGCTTCGCGCAGCTCACCCTCGGCCCAGTCCGCCAACGCCTCGATGTCGATGGCCGGCCGGCGACGGGGGAGTCCGGGCATGATAAGTGTCTCCTCGACGAGCGCGGGCGGCGGCCCGTGCAAACTATCGGCATCGGCTCTTTGCTGCCAGACAATGCAGCCGCCTCTTCTGCCGGCCCGGAGCGATTTTGGCCTGTGGACGAGCGGGTCCGTGTCGGTTGCTGGGAGTAGAATCGCTCACATGTTCGATAAGGTGGTAGTGGGTGGGTTGGACGCGGACGGGGTTTTGTCGTATGTGGCGTCGATGCGCGAGCTCGCCGACCGGGCGGAGACTCAGATCATCTCGGCGGCGGCGCGTTACGCCGACCTGCATGGCCACTTGGACGGGCCGGCCGAGGCGGTTGGGGTGTCGTTGCCGGGGATGGAGCGCCTGGTCGAGCTGGGTGGGGACGGGACGCCGGTGGTGGCGGAGTTCGCTGCGGCCGAGCTCGGCGCGGTGCTGGCGATGTCGCCCTACGGGGCTGGGCAGCTGATCGGGGATGCGTTGGACCTGCGCCATCGCTTGCCCCGACTGTGGGCGAGGGTCCTCGCCGGGCAGGTCCGTCCGTGGGTGGCCCGCAAGACCGCGCAGGCTACCCGCCCCCTCAGCCTCGACGCGGCGCTGCTGGTCGACACGAAAGTCGCCCCGTGGGCGCACAGCCTGTCCTGGGGTCGCCTCGAGCACGTCGTCGTCGCCGCAATCATCGTGGCCGACCCGGCCGCCGCAGTCATTGCGGCCGAGGAGGCGGCTCAGGCCCGGGGGGTGTGGGTGGGGAGGTCGTCTGACCATGGGGTCAAGGACATCTTCATCCGGACCGACGCGCCGGCGGCGATCTGGTTCGACGCTGCGATCGACCGGATCGCCGACGGGCTCGGACTGCTCGGCGACCCCTCCAGCCAGCAGACCCGCCGCGCCGAAGCTGTCGGGGTGATCGCCCACCCCCAACAGGCGCTCGACCTGTACGACCAAGCCGCCACCATCGCCGGCCCCGACCCCAACGACCCGGCCACCGACGACACCGACAACGACGACAGCGAGTCATGTGCCGACACCGACGCCGGGGCCGTCGTGGTGGCTGGCACATCACCTCCGGGGAGGCGCCGTCTGGTTGCCTCACGGCCACCGGCGGTCCTGTATGTGCATGTCGGCGCTGAGGCGCTGACCCGTGACCGGGCCGGGGTGGCGAGGTTCGAGGGGGTCGGGCCGATCAGTACTGACCAGGCGACCCGGTTCCTCAGGCACTGCCACGTCACCGTGAGACCCGTCATCGACCTGCCCACCATGGCCCCTGTCGACGCCTACGAGGTCCCCGACCGGCTCCGCGAAGCCGTCCACCTCCGCAGCCCGGTCGACACCTTCCCCTACGCCACCAACACCAGCCGGGGCAAGGACATCGACCACACCGAGGCATACCGGGACCCCGACCTCGGCGGCCCACCCGACCAGACCCGCCTCGACAACCTCGCCCCGATGACCAGGTTCCACCACCGCATCAAAACCCACAGCCGATGGCATGTCACCCAGGCATCCAACGGCGTCCTGATCTGGACCTCACCTCACCACCGCCACTACCTCGTCGACAACACCGGCACCCACACCCTCAACCAGGTCGAGTAGCGGCGCCGAAGGCCGAGGCTTCGTGCCGGCCCGCTGGCCGTTGCTTCGAGACCTCAGCCGGCGTGGGCAAGGCAGCGGGTCGCCCAGGGCCGGGCTTCGAGCCGCGCCTCGGGGATCACGTCACCGCAGACGTCGCATCGACCGTAGCTGCCGTCGGCGATCTTGGCCTCGGCCCGCTCGACGTCGGCCAACATCTGTTGCAGCTTCGCGTGCGCCGGGACTGCCGAGAGTCGTTCGACGGCCTGGCTGGTCCCTTCGCCGACGCGCTTGCCGAACGAGATGCTGCCGTTCTCGTCGGGAAGCTTGCTCATGGAGGCGAGCTGGTCCTCGAGCTGGGCGCGCTTGTCGGCCAGGTCGGTCGCTAGGTCTGATGCCATCCGACCCATGGTGCCAGACGGGCGAACCGGTCTAGCCTGGTCGTCCATCAGCAAGGCTCAATGGCGGGCGGGGGTGATGACCGTGGCGGACCAGACAGTCTCCGACGGTCAGCCTTCGAGCGGAGCCCTCAGCGAGCTCCGTTCGTCTGCTCGCGGGTGGCACGGCGTCCAGCTTGCGGTGCTTGGCTTCATCGGCCTCTGTGGTGTGCTGCAGGGCCAGGCCACCTCGCCGGCGCCACACTGGCTGAAAGTCGTCGCCGGGCTGCTGGTGATCGTCGCGCTCGTGCTGTCGTGCCTGGCCACAGCCCTGGTCGCCTCGTCCGCGTGGCCGGTCTCGGGCTGGCACACCGCCGGTGAATCCGCGGCCACGGACGCCGCGGACCTGGCTGAGGGCGGTCGGCGGCTTCGTCTCGGTGTCCGGCTCACCTTCGTCGCCGTCGCGACGCTGGCACTCGGGGCGATGTCCTCCTGGTGGCCCACCCCCGGCGACGGAGGCAATGCCGATACCGGCGCGGGAGCTGTCTCCGTGTCGACCAGCAGCGGCACCGTCTGCGGCGATCTCGCCCCGGCCACCGCGGGGGTGCTGGCCATCGACACGGGCGGCCAGCGGGTGCTGCTGCGCCTGGACTCGGTCGTTGCGATCTCGCCCGTGGAAAGCTGCGGCTAGGCCAGAACTCGTCGGAGCCGTTGCCCCGAACCAGTGTCTCCGAAGAGATGCGATTGCATTTCGGTCAAGATTGAAGCACGATCGCGATCTGCCGCGAGGTTCTGTCGGTCCGGCGGGTCACAATTCCCCTATGCGTCCCCACAAGGGGTCGCTCGCTCGGGGCGAGCGACGGTGGCAGCTCACAGAGACGCCCAGCTGGGCTCCCGTGGGCTGGTTCTCGCTGCTCGTCGGCGCCGCCGCGCTGACATGGTCGCTGTGCCTGCCGGGATACGTCACCGACCTCGATGTCTCCCGGAGGCCAGGCCAGGCCTTCCATCTCGAATGGTTCCTGCTGGCGACCGCGTTGGCCTACCTGATCTGGCGCGCCGCCCGGTCCAGCTGGGTCGTCGGCATCGTCGGCCTCCTCATCGCGAGCGCTCAGCTGCTCGGCATCGCCGACGAGGCTGCGCAACGCCTTCAGCGCGCCGGTCTTGTCAGCGCCGAGACAGACATGCTGTACGTGATCGCCGTCCTCCAGGTAGCGGTCTTCGTCTTCGCCTGGGCAGTGGGCGCCCGACACAGCCTCGCGGACCGTCGGTGGGCGAGGCTGACCCGGCAACTCGCGGCGCTCGACCAAACGCCTCTGCGCCCGCATCCCTGAGCCGGACCACCTCGCGCTACAGCATCGACACATCGGTGAGGTGCACGACCGCCTCACCGGACTCGTCCGACGCTGCCAGGTCGACATCGGCGCGCAGAGACCAGTCGTGGTCGCCCTGCGGGTCGTGGATGATCTGCCGTACTGCCCAGCGTCCCGTCGCCTCGGCCGGGGACGTGTCGATAAGCACCAGGCCGGGACCTCTCGCATCGGCGTCGGTGCGGATCGTGTCGTGCTCCTCCCAGTACGCCGCGAGCGCGTCGCGCCATACCTCGGCATTCCATCCCGCGTCGCCGTCAAGGCTGCCCAACCCCGCCCAGTCCCGTCGGGCGGCGAGCTCGACCCGCCGGAACATCGCGTTGCGCACCAGCACCCGGAACGCTCGCTCGTTGCCCGTCACCGGCCTGGCGGCGTCGAGAGGCGGCCGCACGAGGTCGTCGAGGGCAGCGTTGCCACCGCCGGCCGACAGGGTTTCCCACTCGTCGAGCAGCGACGAGTCGACCTGGCGGGTCAGCTCACCCAGCCACTCGATCACATCGTCCAGCTCCGCGACCCGTACTGCCTCCGGAACCGTCCGCCGAAGCGCCCGGTAGCAGTCGGTGAGGTAGCGCAGCACCAGACCTTCCGAGCGGGTCAGCCCGTAGAAGGCGACGTACTCCCCGAACGTCATCGCCCGCTCGTACATGTCGCGCACCACGGACTTGGGCCGCAGCTCGTGGTCCGCGACCCACGGGTGGCCCTTACGGTACGACTCGTACGCCGCCTCGAGCAGCTCCGCGAGCGGGCGCGGTGCTGTCACGTCGTCGAGCAGCTCGATCCGCTCGTCGTACTCGATGCCCTCGGCCTTCATCGCAGCCACCGCCTCTCCGCGGGCCTTGTTGAGCTGCGCCGCCATCACCTGGCGCGGGTCCTCCAGCGTCGACTCGATCACCGAGACGACGTCGAGGGCATAGGTCGGCGACTCCTTGTCGAGCAGGTCGAAAGTGGCGAGCGCGAAGGCCGACAGTGGCTGGTCCAAGGCGAAGTTCGGCTGCAGGTCGACCGTCAGCCGAACTCCACGGCCGTCGGGATCGGGCTCGGCGAGCCGCTCCACCACGCCGCCCGCGATGAGCGCACGGCTCAACGCGATAGCCCGGCGGACGTGACGACGCTGGGCGGGGAGGTCCTCGTGGTTGTCGGTGAGCAGCCGGCGCATCGCCTGGAACGGGTCGCCCGGGCGGGCGATGACGTTGAGCAGCATCGAGTGGGTCACGCCGAAGCTGGAGGTGAGCGGCTCCGGCGCGGCCTCCGTCAGCCGCTGGAAGGTCTTCTCGCCCCAGCTGACGAACCCGTCGGGCGCCTTCTTGCGCTGGATCCGCCGCAGCTTCTTCGGGTCGTCACCGGCCCTCTTGACCAGCCTCGCGTTCTCCACCTCGTGCTCGGGCGCCTGCACGACCACGCTGCCGAACGTGTCGAACCCGGCACGTCCTGCCCGCCCGGCGATCTGGTGGAACTCACGTGCCCTCAGGTGCCGGGTGCGCTGCCCGTCGTACTTGGTCAGGCCGGTGAAGACCACGGTCCGGATCGGGACGTTGATGCCGACGCCGAGGGTGTCGGTGCCGCAGATCACCTTGAGCAGCCCGGCCTGGGTCAGCGTCTCGACTAGCCGGCGGTAGCGGGGGAGCATGCCGGCGTGGTGCACGCCGATCCCCAGCCGGACCAGCCTGGACAAGGTCTTACCGAAGCCCGCCGCGAACCGGAAGTCCCCGATCATGGCGGCGATCGCATCGCGCTCGGCCCGCGTCGCCACCGCAATGCTGGACAGCGCCTGGGCCCGCTCCAGCGCCTCTGCCTGAGTGAAGTGGACGACGTAAACCGGCGCCTGATGCGTGGTGAGCAGCTCCTCCAGCGTCTCGTGGACGGGAGTGGACACGTACGTGAAGTGCAGCGGCACGGGCCGGTCGCTCGAGCTGACGATGCTCGTGCGCCGTCCGGTGCGACTGGTGAGGTCGACCTCGAAGCGCGACATGTCCCCGAGGGTCGCCGACATCAGCAGGAACTGCGCCCGGTTGAGCTCGAGCAGCGGGACCTGCCAGGCCCAGCCCCGGTCCGGCTCGGCGTAGAAGTGGAACTCGTCCATCACGACCAGCCCCACATCGGACGATGCACCCTCGCGAAGCGCCTGGTTGGCGAGCACCTCGGCGGTCGCGGTGATGATCGGCGCCGATGGGTTGACGGCGGCGTCACCGGTGAGCATGCCGACGTTGTCGGCGCCGAAGGTGGCGCACAGGGCGAAGAACTTCTCCGACACGAGTGCCTTGATCGGCGCGGTGTAATAGCTGCGCCGGCCGCCGGCCATGGCGGCGAAGTGCGCGCCGACCGCGACCAGGCTCTTGCCCGACCCCGTGGGCGTCGCCAGGATCACGTTCGCACCGTCGACGACCTCGATCAGCGCCTCCGTCTGGGCTGGGTAGAGGACCAGCCCCTGCTCACTGGTCCACGACTCGAAGGCGTCGTACAACGCATCCGGGGTCGGGTCGGCCGGGATCGCGTCGAGAAGTGGTCGGGTGGTCGGTGCGGGCATGGTGGTGTCTATGGTGCCTTGCTCCGCGTCGTGCTCAGCGCCGCCGCCGCGGCTGGGAGCCGGTCGCGGGGCGGGCCGCCTCCCGCACCACGTCGCCTGCCTGCTTGTCCTCCCGAAGGCCCAGGAACCGCGGATGCCGAAGCTGGCCGTCAGGGGTCCACTCGGCGAAGGCCACCTGTGCCACGAGCGTCGGTTCGGCCCAGTGCACGCCCGTCCGCCACGTCCGTCCGGTCGGAAGCGAGGCGATATCGAAGGGCGGGTCGGGTCGGGTCAGCTCCCGAAGTCGCCCCCCGAGCGACCGCAACATCGCCTGGTCGAAGCCGGTGCCGACCTTGCCGGCGTAGCGCAGCGACCCGTCGTCGGTGTGGTAGCCGAGCAGCAGTGCCCCGAAGCCCTCCCTCGAGCCCTGGGGGTCGGTCCAGCCACCCACCACGAGCTCCTGCCCCTGCTCGCACTTGAACTTGAGCCAGTCCGGCGTTCGCCCGGACCGGTAGGGCGCGTCGGCGCGCTTGGCGATGAGTCCCTCCCAGCCTTTCCCGCATGCCTCGTGGAAGTACTCCTCGCCGGCCGCGTCGCGATGTGTCGTGTAGCGCAGCGGGTCGACCCACTCGAAGAGGCCGTGCAGCAGGTCCTTGCGGGTCCGCAGCGGCAGCCGTCGGGTGCTGTGGCCGTCGAGGTGCAACAGGTCGAAGACGTAGTAGTACACCGCGGCTGCGTCGCGTCGAGACTGGTCCAGACGCACGACGTGCATCCGGGGTTGCAACAAGGAGAAGCTGGTCTTGTCGCCGTCGAACGCGACGACCTCGCCATCGACCACGAAGTCGGGCGTGGCCTGGGCGGCGAGCGCCTCGACCACCTCCGGGAAGCCCGGTCCGGCGTCGGCGCCGCTCCTGCTGCGGAGCCGGACCCGGTCGCCGGAGCGCTCCGCCACCACCCTCATCCCGTCGAGCTTGCGCTCGTACAGCCAGCGCTCGTCGGAGAACCGCTCGTGGGTGAGCGTCGCCAGGGCGGGGCCCGGCACGTCGCCGAGAGCTTCGGTCGTCATCGGCTCATCTTCGTCCCTGGTAAGTGCTTGCTGCTTTACTACTTCCGGGTAACATAGAGCCCGAAACCCCCACGGAGCACCGAAGACGAGGTTGCGATGAGCACCGATGTGAAAGAGACCGCCTCCAGTACCGCAGACGTGAGCGAACGCCAGGCGCGCGAGGTGGCTGAGGCGGCGAGGGAGACCGAGTGGACGCGGCCGAGCTTCGCCAAGGGGTTGTATCTCGGCGCCTTCGACATGTCGCTCATCCATCCGTTCCCGCGCGCGGCGAGCGACGACCAAGCCCGCGGCGAGGAGTTCCTGGGGCGCCTGCGCTCCTACTGCGAGACGCTCGACGGCGCCCAGATCGAGCGCGACGACCTGATCCCCGACGACTACCTGAAGGGCTTGGCCGAGCTCGGCGTGTTCGGCATGAAGGTCCCGCGGGAGTACGGCGGCCTCGGGCTCACCATGTCCTCCTACGGACAGGCCCTGATGCTGCTCGGCTCGATCCACCCCAGCATCGGCGCCCTCGTCTCGGCCCATCAGTCCATCGGCGTACCCGAGCCGGTGAAGATGTTCGGGACGCCGGAGCAGAAGCGGGCCTTCCTGCCCCGCTGCGCGGCTGGGGCGATCACTGCCTTCCTGCTCACCGAGCCGGACGTCGGGTCCGACCCGGCCCGCCTCGCGACCAGCGCCATCCCGACAGAGGACGGCTCGGCGTACATCCTCGACGGCGTGAAGCTGTGGACCACCAACGGCGTCATCGCCGAGCTGCTGGTCGTGATGGCCGCGGTCCCCGCGGGTGAGGGTCGGCGCGGAGGGATCACTGCCTTCGTGGTGGAGGCCGACGCGCCAGGCGTCACCGTCGAGCATCGCAACGCCTTCATGGGCCTGCGCGGTCTCGAGAACGGCGTGACCCGCTTCCATCACGTGCGGGTGCCGGCAGAGAACCGGCTGGGTCGCGAGGGCCAGGGGCTGAAGATCGCCTTGACCACGCTCAATACCGGTCGGCTGTCGATCCCGGCCCTGTGCACGGCCGCCGGGAAGTGGTGCCTGAAGATCGCACGGGAGTGGTCGGGTGAGCGGGTCCAGTGGGGCCGCCGGGTCGGCGGCCACGAGGCTGTCGGCACCAAGCTGTCGTTCATGGCTGCCACCACCTTCGCCATGGAGGCCGTCTTGGACCTCTCCTCTCAGCTGGCCGACGCCGGCCGCAACGACATCCGGATCGAGGCAGCGCTGGCCAAGCTCTGGACGAGTGAGATGTCCTGCCGGATCGCCGACGAGCTCGTCCAGATCCGCGGCGGACGCGGTTTCGAGACCGCCGACTCCCTGGCCGCGCGTGGCGAGCGGGCCGTGCCCGCCGAGCAGATCCTGCGGGATCTCCGGATCAACCGGATCTTCGAGGGCTCGTCGGAGATCATGCGCCTGCTCATCGCACGCGAGGCGGTCGACGCCCACCTGTCGGCCGCGGGGGACCTCGCCGTGGCCGACGCGGACCTTGGTCGCAAGGCCAGGGCGGCGGCCAAGGCCAGCGGCTTCTACGCCGGCTGGCTGCCGAAGCTGGTGGTCGGCAAGGGCACGATGCCGACGTCGTACGACGAGTTCGGTCAGCTCGGCAGGCACCTGCGCTATGTCGAGCGTTCCTCGCGCAAGCTCGCCCGGCAGACCTTCTACGCGATGGCCCGCTGGCAGGCCAAGCTCGAGTACCGGCAGGCCTTCCTCGGCCGGATCGTCGACATCGGCGCGGAGCTGTTCGCGATGGCGGCGGCCTGCTCGCGGGCCGAGATGCTGAGGTCCGACGAACGCGAGGGTGCGGGGGAGGCGTACGCGTTGGCCGATGCGTTCTGTGCGCAGGCGCGGGTGCGCGTCGACGAGCTGTTCGAGCGGCTGTGGCACAACACCGATGACGTCGACCGGGTGGTCGCCAACGACGTGCTCGACGGGAAGTACACCTGGGTCGAGGCCGGCATCCTGGATCTGTCCGAGGGCACCGGACCGTGGATATCGACGTGGGAGGCCGGCGCCTCCAATATCACGAACGTCGCCCGCCGCTACCGCTGACCCGGTAGCTGCGGCGGGCGTGCCGGCCGCCCGCATACCACGGACTCATCCACAGGCAGTCCGCTCGGCTGTGGAAAGCCACCCTCTTTCGGTGGACGACATCAGACCTTCTGTGGACGACACGCCGAGGGGTCGCTACTCGTCGAAAAGAGTGGTCCAGGGCTCTTGTCCGCGGCGGCTCGGAGCCTGTAGACAGTCCTTACGCGCATTCGCAAGAAGGTGCGGGATCGGCGGAAACCGAGGTTCCATCCGGTGGGGCGACCCACTGCGGCAGCAGGTGACGAGGCTGGCGGGGACCCACGGATCGGTCGTGAGGTTGGAGGCGTCACCCCACTCCGGCCGACTCGTAGGGCCCCTCAAACTCATACTTTGAGGGGCCCTACACCTGTCTCCCTCTGCTGGTCCTCATGCTGGCCCCTGTCTCGAGGAGTACCCCGTGTCCGCACCGCACAGCCTGACCGTGACGACTCCGGACTCCCGAGGTCTCGAGGTGCTCGTCGAAGGACCGGAGGACGGCTTTCCGCTCGTCTATCACAGCGGTACCCCGTGCGGGGTGGTCTCCTTCCCGTACCTGGCCGACGCTGCGGCGTCGCACGGGCTGCGGACCGTCGCCTACTCACGGCCCGGCTACGGTGAGTCGACCAGCCAGCCGGGCCGCAGTGTCGCCGACGCGGTCAGCGACGTCAGCGCGGTCCTCGCCGCCCTCGGGGCAGAGAGCTTCGTGACCTTCGGCTGGTCGGGCGGCGGCCCGCACGCGCTCGCCTGTGCCGCGCTGATGCCGGAGTCCTGCCGGGCGGCGGCGCTACTGGCCGCAGTGGCGCCCCGCGATGCCGAAGGCTTGGACTGGACGGCCGGCATGGGTGAGGAGAACATCGACGAGTTCCAGGCCGCGCTCGAGGGTACCGACACGCTGACGCCGTATCTGTCCACGCAAGCCGACGCCCTCGCCTCCGTCACGGCCGAAGAGGTCGCGACGGCGTTGGGCGATCTGCTGTCCGATGTCGACAAGCTCGCCCTGGACGGGGGCGAGCTCGCCGACTACATCGCGGCCTCCTGTCGTCACGCCGTCCTGCACGGCACCGACGGCTGGCGCGACGACGACCTGGCGTTCATGAAGCCCTGGGGCTTCGGGCTGGACACCATCACCGTCCCGGTCGCGATCTGGCAGGGCCGCCAGGACCGAATGGTCCCGTTCACCCATGCCGAGTGGCTCGCGGCACACGTGCCCTCAGTGAGCGCACGGCTGTACGACGACGAGGGCCATCTCTCGCTGGCGTCGCAGCTGGCTCGGATCTTCGGGGATCTCAGGACCATCGCCGAGCTGCCCTAGATGACTGCCCAGCCGGTCCGTCGTCGAGCAGGCCGAAGCGCTCCAGCGCCCACGCGTAGATCTCGGCCTCGTACCGGAGACGGGCGAACCGCCCCGACGGCCCGACATGGGCGCCGGCGCCCAGTTCGACGCGAAAGACGCACCGGGGCGACCAGCCGGGGTCGGTGTACCGCAGCGCCGCGACCCACTTGGCCGGCTCGGACACCATCACCCGGGGATCGTGCAGGGCGCCGGTGACGAGCAGGTCCGGACGCCGGCCGGCAGGCGGGATGTTGTCGTAGGGGGAGTACGCGAGCATCCAGGCATAGTCGGCCGGGCGGTGGGGGTCGCCCCACTCGTCCCACTCGTTGGCCGTGAGCGGCACGCTCGCGTCGAGCATTGAGGTGACGACGTCGACGAACGGCACCTCGGCGATGACGCCGGCCCAGCGTTCGGGTGCCTGGCTGAACACTGCACCCTGGAGCAGCCCGCCCGCTGACAGCCCGCGGGTGACGATGCGTGAGCCGTCGACGAGGCCCGCTGCGAGACCGTCGGCGACTGCGACCAGGTCGGTGAACGTGTTCTGCTTGTGCTCGAGGTGGCCGTCGAGCCACCATCGCCGCCCGCCCTCGCCGCCACCGCGCACGTGCGCGTGGGCGAAAACCACTCCGCGGTCGAGCAGGCTGACGAGAGCAGGGTCGAACGCGGGTTCGTAGCCGGACTCGTACGCGCCGTAGGCGTAGACCAGGCAGGGCGCCCTACCGTCGAGCGCGGTCTCGACCCGGCGGACCAATGTGACCGGGACATCGACCCCTGCGGACGGGAAGCCCACCCGCTCGCTGACGTAGGCCTCGGGGTCGTAGTTGGGTGCCGGCTGGCGGTGCAGCAGGGTGCGCTCGCCGGTGTCGAGGTCGACGTCGTACCACGTCTTAGGGACGGTGTACGACTCCTCGACCACCCGGATGCTGGTCGCGTCGAAGCGCTCGTTGTGGTCCAGCTCGAGGCTGCCGACGACCAGACCTGCGCCGATGTCGACACCCGGCTGCTCGACGCCGCCATCGGTGCCCAGCCGGTACGCCCTCGCCATCAACAGGCCGCCTCGCCGCAGCGTCGTGACGAGATGTCCCGCGAACGCCGTGACGTCCAGCAGCCGTTCGTCGGGGTCCTCGGGCAGAACCTCCGACCAGCCGGCCCGCCCCGGCGTATCCAGGCCGGCGCCCATCAGCCGGAACTCCGGCGCCCCATCGTCGGTGACGACGAAGAGCCGGTCCCCTGCAGGGGTCCGCGCGTGCTCGCACCTGTACTCGACGCCGCCGCGCCGAGGCTCGACACAGATCGGCGCCCGCTCCGGTCGGTGCGCGTCGACGAGCCACACCTCGGTGGTGTCGCGGTTGGCCGTGACGATCTCGACCACGTCGCCGGAGCGCGTGGCCCGCACCTCGACCTCGTACCGCTCGTCGGGCTCCTCGAAGACGACCACGTCAGCAGCGTCATCGGTGCCGAGCCGGTGGCGCCACACCTGGAACGGCCTGTACATGTCGTTGTGCACCGTGTAGAAGAAGGTCGAGGAGTCGACGCTCCACGCGCCGCCATAGTAGCTACGGTCGACGACGTCGGCCAGGTCGACTCCCGACTCCAGATCGCGGAAGCGAAGCTCGAACACCTCCTCTCCGGTGAGGTCCACGGAGTAGGCCAAGAGCCGCTCGTCGGGACTGACAAGGGTGAGGCCGAGGTCGACGTAGGTCGAGTCACCTTTGACGACGGCGGGGTCGAGCAGCACGTGCTCACCCGGCGACTCAATGTCACGATCGGCGCTCGGGTTGTAAACACGACGACACAATTGCTCGTACTCACTTCCGGATGGCGTCGAGGTGTAGTAAGAAAAGCGCACGCGCCGGTAACTGACGGACGAGTCAGCATCCGGCACCCGAGACGTCATCTCGTCGGAGAGCGTCCTGACCTGGGGACCTAGATGCCGCGTGGCCGAGTCGTAGTACGAGCGCTCAGCGGTGAGGTACGCCGTCACCGCCTCGTCGCCAGAGCTTCGCAGCCAGGCGTAGGGGTCCTCCCGGACGTCGCCGTGCAGCTCGTACCGCTCATCGCGCCTGGCGGCGACGGGCGGGCTCGGAACTGCGTGCGAGGGTCGGAGGTCAGCCACGGCGCTCAACCTACCCGTGGCCGGGGACTCCACGACACGACCGGGCCGGCTCGATGACCGGATCGCAGACACTCAGGCGGCTGCTACGCCGCTCGACCGCGCTCATCGTCTGCCTCGCCGTGCTTGGGTTGACCGGTGCCTTCGGCTCCTCGGCCGGCGCGGCGGGCGAGCCTGTTGCCGACAGCTCCGCCTCCGGCACCGGCACGACGTTCACCGTCGGCATTCTCAACAACGTCGACTCGTTCAACCCCTTCCTCGGGGTCGAGGCCGAGTCGTACGAGATGTGGGCGCTCATGTACGACTACATGATCACCTACTCCGACAAGGACATGTCGCCCCAGCCGGGCCTGGCCACGTCCTGGGACACCTCCGACAACGGGCTGACCTGGACCTTCCACATCCGCACCGGTGTGAAGTGGTCGGACGGCAAGCCGCTGACCGCGGCCGACATCGCCTACACGTACAACCGCATCCTGCAAGGTGGCACGGAAGCCGCCAGCTGGGGGAGCTACCTCGCATCGGTCAAGACGGTGACGGCGCCCGACGCGAAGACGGTCGTGCTCACCCTCGACAAGCCCAACGCAGTCCTTCCGCTGCTGCCGATCCCGATCATCCCGCAGCACATCTGGAAGAACGTCAGCGAAAGCCAGGTGAAGACCTACAGCAATGAGCCCCCCAACGTCGTGGGCTCGGGTCCCTTCCGGATCATCGAGGGAAAGGCCTCAGGCTCGCTGTACCGGTTCGTCCGCAACCCGCACTACTGGGGCGGCGTGCCGAACATCGACAACCTGGTGTTCCGGGTCTACCAGGACGAGGACACGCTGGTCCAGGCCCTCAAGAAGGGCGAGGTGGACTTCGCGGAGGGAATCTCGGCGCTGCAGGAGAAGGCGCTGCAGGGGCAGCCCGGCATCACCGCTCAGATGGGGGACTCGCCTGGCTTCGACGAGGTCGCCTTCAACACCGGCTCGGTCGACACCAAGACCGGCAAGCCGATCGGCGACCCGAACCCGGCCATGCTCGACCCCAGGTTCCGATTCGCGCTGACGACGGCCATCGACCGCTCCTCGCTGGCCACCCATGTCTACGAAGGGGGCGCGACGCCAGCGGCGACCATCATTCCCCCGGCCTACACCAGCTACCGCTGGCAGCCCCCGCCGGGCGCTTTCGCCTTCAACCAGGACAAGGCCAAGCAGCTGCTCGACGCGGCCGGCTACAAGGTCGGGTCGGACGGCAAGCGCACGATGCCCGACGGGAGCCCGATCGGTACGCTCCGGCTCTTCGCGCGCAGCGAGTCCCCGACATCGATCCAGACCATGAAGTTCATGCAGGAGTGGCTCGCGGCCCTCGGCATCGACTCCAAGATCACCACGTTGGAGAGCGGCAAGCTCACCAACGTCATCCTCAGCGGCGACTACGACATGTTCCAGTGGGGGTGGTACGTCGAGCCCGACCCCGACTCCATGCTGAGCTACTTCACCTGCGCCCAGCGCGGCAACTGGTCGGACTCCTGGTACTGCAACCCGGCCTACGACAGGCTCTACTCGCAGCAGCACGCTGCACTCGACCAGGCCACCCGCGAGGCCGAGGTCAAGAAGATGCAGAAGATCCTGTACCACGACGCGCCCTACCTCCTGACCGACTACACCCAGATCGGTGAGGCCTACCGCAGCGACCGGTGGCATGGCTTCGTCCCGCAGCCGAACCCGGGTGGCGTCCTGCTGTTCCAGTACGGCGTACGCAACTACATCGGGATCCAGCCCGGTCCCGCTCCCTCGACGGACGGCAGCAGTAACGCCACCGCTGCCAACGGCAGCTCGGCCGTCGGCAATATCCAGTCCGGGAAGGTGCTGGGCATCATCGCGGGGGCGCTGCTGCTGTTCGCGGCGGGCGGCGCGCTGGGCGGCTGGGCCGGCTACCGCAAGGCCACCGTGGACTATCGCGAATGACGGTCTCGACCCCGATCGCGGTGCAGCCTGCGCCGGGACCGGTGCCGGCGGCTGAGCCGGGTCGCTCGAACGGCAGCCGGTTCGCCACCTGGAGGTTCGTCGGCTCGAAGGTCCTCGGTTCGGCCGTGACCCTGGGCTTCATCACCGTCGTCAACTTCTTCCTCTTCCGCGTCATCAACACCGACCCGGTCAGGACGCTGGCACGCGGCCACGCGACCACCCCCGCGCAGGTCAAGGAGCTCACCCATACCCTCGGCCTGGACAAGCCGCTGCCCGAGCAGTTCCTGATCTACCTCAAGGACATCGTCACCGGCCAGTTCGGCATCTCCTACCAGTACCGCCAGCCGGTCAGCCACCTGATGTGGGAGCGGCTGTGGCCCACGCTCGTGCTGGTCGGCACGTCGACGATCCTGTCGATCGTCTTCGGGCTGTGGATCGGCACGATCGCCGCCTGGAATCGGGGACACACCTTCGACAACATCTCCACGACCACGACGATCCTGCTCTACTCGATGCCGGAGTGGTGGCTGGGCCTGATCCTGTTCGCCGTCTTCGCCGTCGGGGTCGGTCCGATCCCCGGCCTGTTCCCGATCGGCGGGCTGGTCTCGCCGGGCGTCGACCAGTGGTCGCTCGCGGGCATCATCGACCAGGCCTGGCACCTGGTGCTGCCGATCGTCACGCTCACCCTCGCCTACCTGGCCGAGTACTCGCTGATCATGCGTAGTGCCCTGCTCGACGAGATGGGCGAGGACTACCTCATGACCGCGCGCGCCAAGGGTCTTCGCGACGTGCTCGTCCGCCGGCGGCACGCGTCGCGCAATGCGATGCTGCCGGTCGCGACGCTGGTCTCGCTCAACCTGGGCTTCATCGTGTCGGGAGCGATCACGATCGAGACGGTCTTCTCCATCCCGGGCATCGGTCTGCTGACCACTGACGCGCTGAAGATCCCCGACATCCCGATGCTCCAGGGCACCTTCTTCGTCTTCTCCGCGGCCGTGGTGCTCGCCAACCTGGTGTCGAACCTGCTGTACGGCGTGCTCGACCCGAGGGTGCGCTCATGAGCACGGTCCAGCTGAGCGCCAGGCAGGTCGTCTGGCGCCGTCGCCGGTCCAGCGCCGCACGCACGTGGCGGGAGTTCCGCCGCCACAGGACCGGGCTGGTCGGGCTGTGCGTGCTGGTTGTGTTCGCTCTGGTCGCGATCTTCGCGCCGCTGCTCGCGAACCCCGACGGCCTCGAGGTCACCAAGGCCACCGCGCTCCCCTTCACGGCTCCCTCCTCGTCATACTGGCTCGGCACCGACGAGAGCGGCCGGTCAGTGTTGACGCTGCTGATCTATGGCTCCCGCGTCTCGCTGTTCGTCGGGCTGATGTCGACCTTGATCTCGATGGTGCTGGGCACGCTGATCGGCATCGCCTCGGGTCACTTCGGCGGCGTGGTCGGGACGCTGCTTTTCCGTTTGACCGAGTGGTTCCTCGTCATCCCGTTCCTCCCGCTGGCACTCGTGCTGGCGACGCTGCTCGGCCCGTCCCTGCTCACCATCACGTTCGTCATCGGCGTCACCAGCTGGCCCGGGACGGCGCTGCTCATCAGGTCGCAGACGCTGTCGATCGAGTCGCGGCCCTACATGGAGCGAGCGCGGGTGCTCGGCGCCGGCAACTGGCACCAGATGTCGCGCCATGTGCTTCCCAACGTGATGCCGATGGTCTTCGCGAACACGACCCTGACCGTCGCCATCGCGATCCTGGCCGAGACGACCCTGTCCTTCCTCGGTCTCGGGGACCCGTCACGCGTGTCGTGGGGGACGATGCTGGACTCGGCGTTCTCGAACGGTGCGATGACGCTGGGCGCCTGGTGGTTCCTGTTCCCGCCCGGCATCTGCGTGGTCGTGGTGGTGCTGTCCTTCACCATGGCCGGCCAGGCGCTGGAGGAGATCTTCAACCCCCGGCTGCGGGACCGCTGATGGCAGGCTTGCTCGACATCCAGGACCTGAGCGTCACCTATCGCACCGGCGGGGAGGACCTGGCTGCGGTTCGCGGCGTCACCTTGTCGATCGCGAGCGGTGAGAGCGTCGGAGTCGCGGGAGAGTCCGGCTGCGGCAAGTCCACGCTGGCAAGCACCGTGCTGCGGCTGCAGCCCAAGAATGCCGTCGTGACGGGTCAGGTGCTGGTCGGCGGCAATGACGTCCTGACGATGCGGTGGGGACATCTACGGGCGGTGCGCTGGTCCGACGCGTCGGTGGTCTTCCAGGGGGCCCTGCACTCCCTCAACCCGGTCCAGCGGGTCGGCGACCAGATCGCCGAGCCGATCCGGCTGCACGACGCGTACGCGAGCAAGGCGCAGGCGCAGTCGCGGGTCGGCGAGCTGCTGGAGCAGGTGGGCCTCACGGCTGCCCGCGCCAGGTCGTACCCGCACCAGCTGTCCGGTGGCCAGCGGCAGCGGGTGATGATCGCGATGGCGCTGGCCTGTCGTCCGGCGCTGGTGGTGGCCGACGAGCCGACCACGGCCCTCGATGTGATGGTTCAGGCGCAGGTGCTCAAAGTGCTCACCGATCTGGTCGGCGAGCTCGGGCTGGGGCTGATGTTGATCAGCCACGACCTGTCAGTGCTGGCGACGACGTGCGACCGGGTCGTGGTGATGTATGCCGGCCGGATCATCGAGGAGGCGTCGGCGTCGACGGTGTTCGCCCATCCGCGCCACCCGTACTCAGCTGCCCTTGCCGCGGCCTTCCCGCGGGTGGGCGACCCGGCCGCACGCTTCGCCCCCGCCGGGCTCGCCGGTGACCCGCCCGACCCCCGGCGGCTGCCGACCGGCTGCTGCTTCCACCCGCGCTGTCCGATCGCGATCGAGGCCTGCCGCACCGTCGACCCGCCGCTCGAGTCGGTGTCGGTCGGGCACCCGGTGGCGTGCATCCGGGCCGGTGAGCCGCAGCCGGCGATCCCCGTGCGGGCGGCGGTCTGATGGGCGGCGGACTGCTCAGCGGGCGCGACGTCGAGGTCACCTTCCGCGGCCGGGGCGGGCGGCCCGACGCCAAGGGCGTCGACGGCGTCGACATCGACATCGCCGCCGGCGAGATCGTGGCGCTGGTGGGGGAGTCGGGGTGCGGGAAGACCACCCTCGCCCGCACCCTGCTCGGCCTCGAGCGCCCGAGTGCGGGCGAGGTGCGGTACGACGACCATCCGCTTCGGTACTCGACGCGAGCGATGCGGGGCTACCGCCGCCAGGTGCAGCTGATCCTTCAGGACCCGACGGGCGCCCTCAACCCCCGCCAGAGCGTCTACGAGTCGGTGGCGGAGGGGCTGCGCATCCACCACGTCGTCGACCGGTCCCGGAAGTCCGGCCAGCAGGTTAACGAGTCCGACCTGGTCGCGCGCGCCCTCTCGCGAGCCGGGCTGCGGCCTCCCGAGCGGTTCTTCCTGTCGTACCCGCACGAGCTGTCCGGCGGCCAGCGTCAGCGGGTCGTCATCGCCGGCGCCCTGGCGCTCGAGCCCGACGTGCTGATCGCCGACGAGCCCGTGTCCAGCCTGGACGCCTCGATCCGGGGCGAGATCCTCGCCCTGCTGCTGAAGCTCCGCGACGAGCTGGGACTGTCGGTGCTCGTCGTGACCCACGACCTCGGCCTGGCCTGGAACATCGCCGACCGGATCGCGGTGATGTACCTCGGGCGGATCGTCGAGATCGGGTCCACCGAGGAGGTGCTGGGCGCTCCGCGCCACCCGTACACGCGGGCGCTGCTGTCGGTCGTCCCGGAGATCGACCAGATCGAGCCCGTGGTGCTGCGTGGGGAGACGCCCGACCCGTCCAGGATCCCCAGCGGGTGCAGGTTCCACCCACGCTGTCCTGCTCTGCTGGACGGCACGGCCGCCGATCGTGGGATCGCCGAGGAGTGCGTCAGCCGACCGCTCCAGGTGCTCCCGGCGACGGGAGCACACCGAGCGGCCTGCTGGCTGGTCGACTAGAGTTACTGACTCGCGAGTCAGTAACAGACCGAGCCGAGGAGGGCGTGGCGATGTCAGGACCGACCGTTCGCGTCGGCCTCCAACCGGCCCTTCCGAGGCACATGTACGTCGATGAGGCGCACTGGCGGCGCGAGCGCGACGAGGTGCTGGCCTCGTCGTGGTTCTGCGTCGGCCGGACGCGAGACCTCGGCCTCCACGAGCCCGGCCGGCTGGCCGTCGTCGAGGTGGTGGGGGAGTCGATCCTGGTCACGTCCGACCTCCGCGGCGACCTGCACGCCGCCTACAACGTCTGCCGTCATCGTGGCTCGCAGATCGTGCCGGTCGAAGCGGGTGCACCGCCACCGGCTCCCTGCGGCGTTGCAGCGCTGCGGTGCCCCTACCACTCCTGGACGTACGACCTCAGCGGAGCGCTCCTGAAGGCCCCGCACACCGAGGATGTCGCCGAATTCGACCGGGCCGCCTTCTCCCTCGCCGCGGCAGCGGTGGCCCAGTGGGGCGGATTCTGCTTCGTGCATCTCACCCCCGAGCGCGCCGGTGACCTCGACGGCGAGATCGCGGCAGCCGTGGTGGGCATCGAACGGTACCCGCTGGCCGATCTCGTCAGCGGCCGTCGCCTCAGCTACGACGTGGCGGCGAACTACAAGGTGCTGTCGGAGAACTACAACGAGTGCTACCACTGCGGGCCGGTGCATCCGGAGCTGACCAGGCTGGTGCCGTCGTTTGGCGGGGGCGGGGCCGGGATCGACTGGGAGCGCGGCGTCGAGCATCGCGAGGGCGCCTGGACGTTCACGATGTCGGGGTCGAGCGCCCGACAGCCCTTCCCCGGCCTCTCCGCCGAGGAGCTGACCCGCCACAAAGGCGCCCTGCTGCATCCGAACCTGTGGCTGTCGTGCTCGGCCGACCATGTGGCGGCCTTCACCCTGTGGCCGCAGGCGGTGGACCGCACCACGGTGGTCTGCGACCTGCTCTTCGCCGCCGACGAGGTGGCGGCGCCGGGCTTCGACCCCGACGACGCCGGAGACTTCTGGGACCTGGTCAACCGGCAGGACTGGGCGATCTGCGAGTCGGTGCAGCGCGGGATGAGCTCGCGGGCGTACCGGCAGGGCTGGTTCGCCCCGATGGAGGACCTGGCGGCCGACATCCGCCGCTGGCTGTTGCCACGGCTGAGCGACGATCCGCCAGCCAATGAGGGGGACCGATGACGACCTCGGTGGAGTATCTCGTCGTCGGACTCGGCGCCCTTGGCAGCGCCACGGCGTACCACCTGGCCAGGCAGGGCCACCAGGTGATCGGGCTGGAGCGCTTCGAGCTCGGACACCACCGCGGTGCCTCGCACGACTCGTCGCGGATCCTGCGCCACAGCTACCACACGCCCGGCTATGTCGAGCTGACCTTCGATGCTTACGACGACTGGGCCGACCTCGAGGCCGACAGCGGCGAGCAGCTGGTGACGACCGTCGGCGGGCTGGACCTGTTCCCGCCCAACGCGGCGATCCCGAGCATCGACTACACGACCTCGATGGACGCCGCCGGAGTCCGGTACGAGGCATTCGGCGCCCTGGAGATGGCGGAGCGCTGGCCGCAGCTCGCGTTGCCTGCCGAGACCTTGGGTCTCTACCAGCCCCGCGGCTCGATCGTCCCCGCGGGACGCGGCACGGCGACGATGCAGGCGATGGCCCGCCGCCACGGAGCCGCCCTGCACGACAACAGCGGTGTCACCTCGATCCACGACCTCGGGTCAGCCGGAGTCGAGGTGCTGAGCGGCGACACGTCGTACACCTGTCGTCGGGTCGTGGTCTGCGCCGATGCCTGGACCAACGACCTGTTGGCAGGGCTGGACTGGTCGCTACCCCTGACCGTCACGCTCGAGCAGGTCACCTACTTCCAGCCAGCAGACCCGGCGCCGTTCCGACCTGGCCGGCTGCCGCTGTGGATCTGGATGGACGACCCCAGCTACTACGGGTTCCCCTGCTACGGCGAGAACTCAGCCGACCTGGTCAAGGCGGCCGAGGACTGCGGTGGCCCCGAGGTGACAGCAGATGGTCGCGGGTTCGAGCCGGACCCCGCGCGGATCGCAGAGCTGGCGGCGTTCATGGCAGGGCTGCTGCCCGGGTCGGGTCCGCCGGTGCGCTCCTTGACCTGCCTCTACACCCTGACGCCCGACCGCGACTTCGTGCTCGGCCCGGTCCCCGGCCACGAGTCGGTCCTGGTCGGGATGGGCGCCGCGCACGGGTTCAAGTTCGCCCCGACGCTTGGACGGATGCTGGCCGAGCTGGCGTCGACGGAGGAGACCGCGTTCGACGTCGCGGCCTTCCGTCTGGACCGCCCGGCGCTGCGCGACACCAACGCGCCCGTGAGGTGGCTGGTGTGACATGACGGCCGTCCGGTGGCCAGAGCCCTCGGTACCGCTATTCGAGGGTGGCCGGGTCCAGGCCGAGCTCCGACGCCGTGGCCTCGCGTACCCAGGTACGCAGCTGGGTCCGTGTCACGCTGCGGTAGACGAGCACCGCCACGGACAGGCCGTCGAGGAGAGCGCCGATCCGCGCGACGGTCGCGACCGGGTCCGGGCAGACGAAGTCGCCGTCGCCCACGCCTTGCTTGATGGCCATCTCCAGTGCGGTTCGCCAGCGATCGTCCAGGCGGGTCAGCGCCTGCCGGATGGTGGGCTCCCGAAGCGCTGTCGCCCAGGCGTCGATCCAGACCGTCCAGCTGTGCGCGGCTCCCGTGGGGCCGTACGACGACAGCACGCGCTTGAGCCGGTCCGTCGCCTCGACGCTGCGTGCCAACGCAAGGTCGAGCCTCGTCAGGTCGCGGTCGACCGCATACCCGAGGGCCTCGATCATCAGGGCGTCCTTGGTCTCGAAGTGGTAGAAGACCAGGCCGGTGCTCACGCCCATCGACGCCGCGACGTCACTGACCCGGACGGTGGCCATCCCGTGCTCCTCGATCTGCTTGATCGTGGCCACCAGGATCTCCTCGCGGCGCACCTCGACCTTCTGACGCACCATGGCGCACGACTTTATCTGGAGACACCACGATGACGGACGTTTTAAGTGAACTCGACCTGGCTCCCGTGCTCCAGCCTTTCGGCCGGTCGCGGATGCTACCGGCCGCGGCGTACACCAGTCCGCAGGTCCTGGAGTGGGAGCAGCGCCATCTGTTCGCCGGCACCTGGCTGTGTGTCGGCCGCGAGGACGACCTCCGGACGGGGGTGACACAGCGCTCGCTGGTGGTAGGCGACGTTCCGGTGCTCCTGACCTGGCCGGGCGACCAGGTCCGGGCCTTCGCCAACACGTGCCGGCACCGTGCTCACGAGCTGCTCGGCAACGGCGAGACGGCGGCCAAGCAGTCGGTCGTCTGCCCTTACCACGCCTGGACCTACGACCTCGCGGGAGCGCTGCGCACCGCGCCCGGCTACCGCGAGGTGCCCGGATTCGACGAGCGGGACCACTCGCTGGTCGAGCTGCCGGTGGAGCGCTGGCAGGGCTGGCTGTTCGTCCACGCGGCCACGTCGCTGGAGTCCGGTGGCGTCGTCGACTTCATGTCGTACCTGGGCGAGCTGGACCGGCTGGTCGCGCCGTACTCGCCAGGGAGCCTGGTCCTCGGCGACCGCCACTCCTACGAGGTGGCGGCGAACTGGAAGGTGATCTCTGAGAACTACCACGAGTGCTACCACTGCCCACTCATCCACCCCGAGCTCTGCCAGGTGACGCCGCCGTCGTCGGGCGACAACTACGTGATGCCGGGTGCGTGGGTGGGCGGCTCGATGGTGCTTCGCGACGGGATGCAGACGATGTCGTTCACCGGGGAGTCCCGGGGGGTGCCGATCGGTGGGGTCGACCCGACGGCTGTGGAGTACCTCGGCCTCTTCCCGAACCTGCTGATCTCGGCGCACCCGGACTACGTCATGGCCCACCGGATGGTGCCGCTGGCGCCGGACCGGACGTGGGTCGAGTGCTCGTGGTACTTCCCGGCCCTCGCCGACGGCGCCGCGGTCGACCCGTCGTATGCCGTGGACTTCTGGGACCTGACGAACAGGCAGGACTGGAAGGCGTGCGAGTCGGTCCAGCGTGGGCTCTCTTCGCCGCACGTCAAGCCGGGGGTCTTCTCGCCCAGCGAGGACGCCGTCCACCAGTTCGTCACGATGGTGGCCCGGGCGTACCTCCGACGCCCTCTCCACGACCTCGTCCCCCTTGACGTCCCCTGATCCCTGCACCGCCCAGGGTCAGGCGAGGTCGCGGGCGAAGACCTCGTGCCAGGTGCGCGTGGCGATCACCTCGTCCCCTTCACTGGCGGTGAGGTCGATTCTCACGTCGTAGGACTCCTTCCAGGCGCTCAGGCGCAGGGTGGCTGTGGTCGACACGGCCACGCCCGGCCAAGACGCTGCGTAGTCGGCCTTGGCGTCCACCGTCTGGTCGAAGGTGCGCTCGTCGACGCTGACCCGGCCGCTGTAGTGCTCGCTCATCGACCCGCCATACGGGATGTCGAAGGTCGAGCCGTGGTCGACGACGCAGCTGGTACGGCGCGCGAGCACGTCGCGCTCCACCCGCCACGTGACGCCCATGCCGGTCTCGTCGGCAGGCCCTGCCACGTGCTGAAGGACCGGAGCCGGGAAAGGCGACGGCCCGGTCCAGCGGGGGAGTGTCACCTCGCCGCCGTGCACGGTCACGGTGACCGGCTCAGGCGGGGCCGCGGTGTTGGGCCAGTCGGCGCCGGCGACCGACAGCCGCATCCGCTGGCCGGGCGCGAACTGGTACGCGCAGGCATCCAGCTCCACGTCGACGTCGTACACCTGCCCGGGGACGAGCGCCTGCGGGTGGGCGTGGGAGTCGCGGTGGGTCAGGTTCAGGGAGCCACGGCTGACGAGGGCCGACGTCCCGTCGGCGAACACGTCGCACAACTTGACCGAGCATGACGCGACCGGTGCGGTGACGCTCAGCCGGAGCCGCGCGACAGGGTGTCCGATGACGGCGATACCGTCGGCGGCGCGCTCCCAGGTCAGGGACTGGGCGTCGTCGAGCCGCTGGTCGGAGCTCTGGCCCCACGGAAGGTGCCCGGCACAGTCGATCCAGGCGTCCACCCCGACGGCCGGGCGGACGGCATACGGCACCGGATCGCGGACCCCGAGGTCCCAGACCTCGTCCGCGACGCGCGGGCTCGGCCACTCCTCACGGACCCACTCGCCCTCGCTGACGTCCAGGTCAGGCTCGGGCCGCGTCGACGACCGGACGAACAGCGTCGCGCTCGGTCGGTCCCCCAACAGGCCGGTGTCGATGCCGTTGTCGACACCCGTGTCGAGCCCCCGCAGCCATTGGTCCCACCAGGCCGCCATCTCCGGCACCAGGTCGATCCGCGGCCCGGGCAGCGCGCTGTCGGTAGCGGCGTGCGCCCATGGCCCCGCCAGCAGCCGGTGTGGGACGTCGGCGGCACGGAGCCGCTCGACCAGCCGGAACGTGCTGTTGCGGTACCCGTCCGCCCAGCCGGCGACAACCATCGTCGGGCACCGGATCCGGTCGTAGTCGGGACGGACCGAGCCGCCGCGCCAGTACCCGCCGTCGCGCTGCTCCCGCATCCAGGTCAGCAGCCAGGGCTCGTTCACCTCCAGCCGCCGACGCCACTCGTCGCGCCAGCCGTCACCCCAGAGCACCGGCACCGGGGGCAACGCATTCATCGGCGTGACGTACAGGTTGTAGTCGACCAGGTCCACCAGCTTCAGTGCGCCGCCGCGGTAGTGCACGTCGTCGGTGTAGCGGTCGTCGCTGGCGTAGATCGCGACCACAGCCTTCAGCTCGCGCGGCTGCTCGCAGGCCATCTGCAGTGAGTTGAAGCCGGAGTACGACGTGCCGTACATCCCGAGGTTGCCGTCGCACCACTCCTGCCCGGCCAGCCAGGTCAGGGCCGTCGCCAGGTCTCGCTGCTCGCGGGCCGGGTACTCGTCGGTCGCGTCACCACCCGACGACCCCGTGCCGCGAAGGTCGATCCGGCAGACGGCGTACCCGTACTCGTCGCGGAGCCGGACGTACTCCGGACGGTACGACGACGTCAGGTCGTCCTTGCGGTACGGCAGCGCCTCGACGACGCAGGGCTGCGGACCCGAGGCAGCGTCGGGGAGGTAGACCGTGGCCGACAGCTCGACGCCGTCGTCCATCGGGATGCGCACCTCGGCCCGGTCGGTCCTGATCGGTGAGTCAGTAACGGGAGCCATCCCCGCATCCTGCCTGCCGACGCCCGGTCCCACCTAGTGCTGCCACCGGGTCGCGGCGGCGATCTCGGCGTCGCTGGCATCGGCGAAGAGCTCTGCCTCACTGCGCCGCAGCGCCACGATCGAGGCGGTCAGCTCCGGCCCGAACGCCTTCGTCAGGGTCGCGTCGGACTCGAACGCCGCCACTGCGTCCGTCAAGGTCAGTGGCAGCCGCTCGATGCCGCGCTCGGCCAGCGCCGGGTCGGCGAGGGAAGCGGGGTCGACGTCGACCGGGTCCGGCAGCCGGCTCCGGTCGGCCATCCCGGAGATGCCCGCGGCGAGCAGACCCGCGAGCAGCAGGTAGGGGTTGGCGAGCAGGTCGAAGCACTTCACCTCCAGGTTCGCAGCCCAAGGGCCGCTTCCATCGGAGCCGGTGACCATGCGTAGCGCCGCCTCCCGGTTCTCCAGCCCCCAGCAGGCGTAGGCGCCGGCCCAGTGCGACGGCAGCAGCCGCAGGTAGCTCACCGGGCTCGGCGCACCGACCGCCGACAGCGCCGGTAGGTGCGACAAGATGCCTGCGCCGAAGCCCTCGGCCGCCGCGGTCAGCCCGAAGGCGCCTGGGCCGGCTGCCATCAGGTTCTTCTCCTCGCGCCAGAGGCTGAGGTGGACATGCCCCCCGTTGCCGACACCGGGGACGGCGACCTTGGGCGAGAACGACGTCCGCAATCCGTGCGCGGCACCGACCGCCCGAATCGTCGATCGCACCAGGACCGAGGTGTCGGCTGCGGCGACCGGCGACTCGGGCGCCACGGACAGCTCGAGCTGGCTGGGCGCGTACTCGGGGTGGAACTGCTCGACCTCGACCCCCTCGCAGGCCAGTGCGG
>JBBSET010000016.1:0-56914 GCA_038239485.1 Propionibacteriales bacterium | reverse complement strand
CTGTTGTTGTTGTTCGGGGGGCTGGCAGCGCGGGCACGGGGGAGCACGACCGGCACCGCGGCGGCGGGCGAAAACCGGACGGGCTGCGGCGCCTCACCGCCCGGGGAGGGGAGGGCCAACCGGCCGCCCCGCTGGCTCGAGACGGCGACGCGCGATCCGCGGGGGACGTAGACGAAGTCGGTGGGGCCGGCGAAGACGTCCGTGCGCCCTGCGACCGTGTGCGTGTCGGCGCCGCTCGTGACCCGGCACGACCCGGCCAGCGACAGCACCAGCGCTTCGGCGTCACCGGTCTGAACCTCGACCGTCCGGCCGGCGGCCAGCCGCAGCACGGACAGGCCCGAGTAGGTCCAGCCCGCAGCCTCGGGGGAGAGGACCAGGTCGTACGGTGGCGCGGCGGTCTCACCGGCGCGGACATGGTGCGAGCTCCGCCGGCTCATCTCTGCAACACCGCCACGCAGAGCTCCGCGGCGGCCGACCGCGACGGGATCAGCGCCGCGGTCACCGTCACACGGGCCCCTTCGGGACCAACCGTGCCGGTCGAGGGTCGGCCCGAGAGATGCCCAGACCGCGCGCGAGGGTCGAGGTGGTCGACGTCCGACCCGCCTTCGACCGGCGCCGGCCCCGCCGGGCAGCGGTGCGCGCGAGGTCGGCGGCCCCGATCATGCCCGCCTGGTTGCCGAGGTGCGCGCGGACGATCCTCGGCTCGGGCCGGAACCCGCGCCCGGTCAGGCTGCGGCGAAAGCACTCGGTTGCCGGGCCGATCAAGAGGTCGCCGGCATCGGACACCCCACCGCCGATGACGAACGTGCCGGGGTCGAGCGCTGCAGCCAGGTTGGCGATACCCGTGCCCAGCCACTCGCCCACCTCGCACAGCAGCTCCACGCACAGCGGGTCGCCCTCGAGGGCCACCTGGGTGATCATCAGGCCCGTCACCGCGTCGAGGTCGCCGGCGGCGCGGTCGAGCAGGGGCCGTACCCGCGGCAGCCCGCTCTGCGCGAGCGCCCGGGCGTCGCGCACCAAGGCGTTCGCGCTGGCGTACTGCTCCCAGCAGCCGCGGTTCCCACACTCACAGAGGTGGCCGCCCTTGACGACCTGCATATGCCCGAACTCCCCCGCGATCCCGTTGCGCCCGCCGTGCAGCTGTCCGCCGATGACCAGTCCGCCACCGATACCCGTCCCGAGAGTGATGCAGACCAGGTCGGACTCGTTCTGCGCCGCGCCGAAGCGCCACTCCGCCCAGGCGGCACAGTTCGCGTCGTTGTCGACCAGCGCGGACAGCCCGACCCGGCGGCGCACGGCGTCTCGGAGCGGCTCGTTGCGCCAGGCCAGGTGGGGGGAGAACAGGACCGTCGACCTGGTCGTATCCACGAATCCGGCGGCGCCGATCCCGACAGCGACGACGTAATACCTCTCGCGCAGCACCGACACGATCTCGGCGATGGTGTCCTCGACCTGGGTGGGACTTGTCGACGGGGTGTCGCGGACCATGCTCTCGAGGACCATGCCGTCCTCGTCGACGACGCCGGCCTTGACCTTCGTCCCCCCGATGTCAATGCCGATGGCGAGCTTCTGCAGCATCACTGCCAGCCTTTGGCGAGGTCGGCCGCGCCGATCAGGCCGGCTTCGTTGCCGAGTGTGGCGAGCCTGAGCTGCGGGTGGGGCCGGTTGTCCGGTGCGGTGAGGCTGTCGTCGAACGCCTTCTGGGTGGGGCGCATGAGCAGGTCGCCGGCCTCAGCCACGCCGCCACCGAGGACGACGACCCCCGGGTCCAGCAGCGCGGCGAGGGTGGCGATCCCCTCACCGAGCCAGGTGCCGAGATCGCTCAGCAGCGCGACGCACAGCGCATCGCCGGCCTGCGCCTGCTTGGTGATCATCTGGCCGTCGATCTGGGCGAGATCGCCACCTGCCACGTCGAGCAGCGAGTCGCCATCGAAGACCCGGCTCCTGGCTTCGCGCACCAGGGCTCGCCCGCTCGCGTACTGCTCCCAGCAGCCGTGCCGCCCACATCCACACAGCAGCCCCTGCGGGACGACGCGCATGTGGCCGATCTCGGCGGCGACGCCGAAGGAGCCACGGAGCAGCTGGCCGTCGATGACCACGCCGCCGCCGACTCCGGTGCCGACGGCGACCATCAGCAGGTCGTCGACGTCAGCGCCCGCGCCGAACCTGAACTCCCCCCAGGCCGCCGCGTTGACGTCGTTCTCCACGACGACCGGCATCTTGACCTGGGTCTGGACGGCCGGGCCCAGCGGCTCGTTGCGCCAGGCCAGGTTCGCGGCGAAGAGCACCGTCGCGCGGTCGGAGCTGACGAAACCGGCCGCACCGATGCCGACGGCATTCACGTCGTGCCGCTCGGCCAGCTGGGTCACGAGCCGGACGATCGCCGACTGAGTCGCATCGGTGTCGCGCGCCGGCGTCTCGACGCGCAGCTCGTCGAGGATCTTCCCCTCGTCGTCCACCACCCCCGCAGCGATCTTCGTCCCGCCCACGTCGATGCCGATGGTCAGTGACATCTGGCTCCGTCCTCTGTCTGCTCGGTGTCCTCTTGCTGCTCGGGCCTGCGTCGACGCCTGCAACCTCTGGTGCCGGACGCCTCATGCCGACTGGGACTCGACTCTCAGCTTGAGGCCCTTCAGCGCTGTATCGATGATCACACGCTCGCCCTTGCGCTTCAGCATCCCGATCATCGGGATGGAGAGGTCCACGGTGAGCTCGTACGTCACCTCGGTCGCGTCCCCCTGCGTCTGCAGCAAGTAGGCGCCCTCCATGGCCTTGAGCATCTTGGCCTGGACCAGTGTCCACGTCACCTGCTCGTCGCCGTCCCAGGTGTAGGACAAGACGTACTCGTCGCGGATCGGCGCTGCGTCGAGGACGAACGCCACCTCACCCGCCCGGCCGTCGTCACCGTCGGAGATCACGGTCGCCGACTTCACCCCGCGCGCCCACTCGGGATAGCTGGCGAAGTCCTCGATGACCGCCATCACGTCTGCCGGGCCAGCTTCGATGAGAATGCTCGCCGTGGTCCGGTCTGCCATGCTCGCGTCCCCTTCGTCGGCGCTGCGTCGAGGCCGGCCTCTGTCGCATGGCTCGGTCTCGGCCCGAACATTACTCGTTCGGGTGGACGGCAGTCAGTCCCCGCACTCACCGCCGTCAGGCGTGCACGAGGGCACGCAAGGTGTCGCCGCCGGCTCCCCCGAAGTGCTCGGCCACCCATTGCCGGCCCCGGAGCCCCATCGCCCTGGCCTCGCCGGGCGAGGTGAGCAGCGTCGCGAGTGTGCGGGCCAGCGCCTCGACGTCGCGTGGGTCGACGACGTATCCGGTGACACCGTCGGCGACGGTTTCGGGAGCCCCGCCGGATGCCCCCACCACGACGGGGAGGCCGGCGGCGGCTGCCTCCAGACAGACGATCCCGAGCGCCTCCGGCTCCAGCCCGCCCCGTCGGGTACGACAGGGCAGCGCGAACACGTCCGCGGCGGCATACACACCCGGCATCTGCTGCCACGGCACCCCTGGCTCCATGCGCACCGACGCCCCCAACGAACGCCTCCTCACGGCCCGTTCGAGCCGTCGCCGGCACGGTCCGTCGCCGACGATGACGAGGACGGCATCTGGGCAGCTGCGCAGTACCCGCGGCCATGCCCGGACCAGGACGTCGTGCCCCTTGCGTGCCACCAGACGCGATGCGGCGAGGACGACCGGTCGATCACCGACGGCCCACCGAGCCCGCCACGGCGAACCGTCGAGGCCCGCGCTGAAGCGGGCCAGGTCGACGTCGGGTGACAGCCGGACCATCCGCGCCCGCGCCTCGGCCGACAGCCCGGCACCGATCTCTCGGTGGCAGAACTCGCTGACGTACGTCACCACGTCGACCTGGTCGCCGATCCGCCGCAGCAGCCGACCGGCTCCGGGCGTCTTCGCCCACCAGACCTCGTGCCCGTGGCTCAGAGCGACCAGCCGATGCACACCGGCTCGTCGGAGCCCGCCGGCGAGAAGGCCCAGGGGGGCTGCCGCACCGAAGACCACGCAGTCACACCCGTGCTCGCGGGCGACCCTGCGCACGTCGCGAGCGACGCCGACAGTCGGGAGCAGGAGGCGGCTCCGGCCCCGGATGACCGGGTACGCCAGGGCGCCGTCGACCTCGCCGGAGCCGGCCATCCTGGCGGTATAGACGACGACGCCCTCGACGGCGAGCTGCTCACACAGGGAGAAGACGAAGGACTCGATACCGCCTCGGCGGGGCGGGAAGTCGTTCGTGACGACGAGCGTCCGACCAGTCAACGACGGGGCCCCGCGGTCGAGCCGTGCAGCCGCTCCCACGCGAGTGCCATCCCGATCCGGTCCAGTGGTGGTGGATGGTTGTTGAACCAGAAGCTCAGGATCGGGTTCGGCGTCAGGTGCGTCAGGTCCGTGACCGCGAGCCGACGCTGCATCTTGATGAAGTCGACCGGATCATGCGTCAGGTTGAGGGAGTGCGCGTCGGCCCGCGCCTCGATCTGACGGCTGATGCTGTCCTGGATGGGCGCCGCGAAGAACATCGTCACCGAGACCAGCGCGAGGACCACGGGAACGATCGCGGGGTCCCCCATCGACCCCGCCCCGATCCGCCGCCGCAGCCGCACGGGACGCAGCACGATGAACAGCGCGAAGACCGCCGTCGCGGCAGCCACAGCGCCCTCGATGGTCCCGACGAGCACGTCGTCCTTCGTGGCGTGGCCGAGCTCATGGGCGACGATGAGCTCGATCTGCTTGCGGGGGGTGGAGTGCAGCAGCGTGTCGTAGAGGACGATCCGCTTCGTCGACCCGAAGCCCGAGACGTACGCGTTGAGCTCGGTCGTCCGGGTGGACGCGTCAGTCACCAGGATGTCGGATACGTGGACCCCGTCCTTGTGGGCGAGGCCCAGCAGCTCGGTTCGCAGCGCGCCGGCGGGGAGTGGCGTGAAGTTGCCGAACAATGGCTCGATCACCACCGGGTAGGCGAACGAGCCTGCGAGGACCAGAGCGGCGGCCAGGATCGCCGCCGGCAGGAACCAGGTCCTGCTGAAACGCCGCGCCAAGCCCACCAACGCCAGCACGACGATCGACGTGACGACGACACTGACGGCCAGCGACTTGAGGCCGTCGAGAACCCAGGCCGGCCAGCTCTCGGTGGACAGCCTGTAGTCCAGCGAGAGGTACTCGCCCCAGACACTCAACGGCAGGGTGACCAGCCATCCGGCAAGAGCGGCGAGGGCGACCAGTGCGACCACCTGGAGCCACCATCTGCGGACCCGGCGACGTACCAGGCTCACCAGCGCCCGGCCGACCGACGTGAACGCCAGGACGAGTGCGGTCGCGAGACTCAGCACCAGGCCGAGGTACGACGGCCACCGCGCGGCGTCGAAGAAGGCGGTGGAGCGGGCGATCTCGGCTGGGGTGAAGTAGTCCGCGATCGCAGCCGCCTCGAGGTGCGCGCCTGGCAGCGGATGCCAGGGTGTCATCACGGCGACCAAGATGACGAAGGTGAGCCCGGTGGCCAGCAGCCCGGCCCAGGCGACGGCGAGTCCCCGGGACCTACTGCGCACCGGCCAACTTTACGAGCAGCCGCCGCCACAGCCGCGTCAGGGTCGCGGGAGACATGTGCAGGTACCGCTGCCAGCTCGCCTTCGCGGCGGGCGGGTGGGCGACGACGGCCGAGTAGAACGCCACCAGTCGCTGGACGCCGACGCGTCGCGCGATCGTCTGCACGGCCAGCCGGGACAGCTCGTAGGCACGCTCGACGAGAGGGTTCGAGATCGCGAAGTCGTGGTCGGTGGGCAGGGTCGTCGGTGGTCCTTCAACCTTCACATCCGCGATCGCGCCGCCGGCGGCGACCCTGCGCGGGACGTGGGCCGATCGGATGGCGACGTAGTCGGCGAAGCCTTCGGTCAGCCAGAGCGGGGCCGTGCTGGTCGCGGCGCCGGTGGCGGCGTGCGTCGCCTCGTGTGTGATGACGACATGGGCACCGACGGTGCTCAGCCGGCGCCACTCTCGAGGGTCGACAACGATCTCGACCGGCGCACGCGGGTCGTCGGATCCGTCCACGGTGGTGGTGACCGCGGCGGCGGTGCCGACGCGCCTCGAGCTCGCGGCCAGCAGCGCCTCGAAGTCGGCTCGACTCGGCGGCAGGACCGCGGTCAGGCTCCCGCGCCAATCAGGCAGGAACCGCCTGATGTCGCCGCGGGCCGTGTCGAGCCGCGCGAGCAGGCCCGCCGCATCGCGGGCGTTGCCTGCAGCGGCCGTGTCGAGATGGCTTCGGGCTGTTTGGAGACCGCCGAGAAGCCAAAGAGGGGCGTCCGCGCCCGGCGTCGCTGTGATAGCGGCGACGACGACCCGGCCTTCCTGCGCCGTGAAGGTGTAGGTGAGGCGGCTGCGGGCGAGTCCGGTGTCGCTGCGCGCGAACCGCCAGGACAGGTCGACGTCGAGAGTCCAGCGACCACCGCTCCCAGGGATCGGCGTGGCGGGGTCCTCCAGGCTCCCCGAGACCGCCAGGGTGTGCATATCGACCACCCGGAGCCGGCGCACGTTGGTGGCGATCGTGCGGCTCTGCGCACGCGCCCGCACGGTCGCCGCCCAGGTGCCGTCGTACCGGCTGGACCGGTGATGGTCGAGTGCGCTGGTCTGCACCCGCAGGGCCGCGACGGACTGAGCCGTCAGGTGCGCAGGGTCGATCCTGGACCCTGCGGTGGTCGCAGGCGACGCGGCAGACGGTGGGCTGGCTGACGGCGAGCTGTCGCAGCCGGGCAGCAGCGACACCGTCACGACAACCGCGCCGACGATCCCCGTCAGCCGGGTCACAGCTGCGCGGGCGTCCGTCGGGGTCAGCCGATCCGGACTGCCATGGCGATCGGCATCGACTCCAGCGGCACGATCTGGACGTACGAGCCGGTATGGGGTGCGTGGACCACCTGCCCATGGCCGATGTACATGGCGACGTGGGAGATGGGCGAGTAGTAGAAGACGAGGTCACCCGGGCGCAGGTCGGAGATGGACACGGGGGTGCCCGAGCTCGCCTGGAGTGCGGCGGAGTGCGGGATGGACACGCCGGCAGCGGCCCAGGCATACATGGTCAGGCCGGAGCAGTCGAACGCGTCCGGCCCGGCGGCGCCGTAGACGTACGGCTTGCCGATCTGTGCCAGCGCGGTGTCGACCGCGATCTGGGCTCGTGCCGAGGTCGGGACGTTGCCAGCCGGCGGACGGGTGGATCCGCGCGAAGCGTCAGTCGAGGTCGGCGCGTTCATGGGCTGTTGCAGCGCCTGGCGCTGCTGCCTGCGCTGCTGGGCGAGCAGGCGCGCTCGCTGAGCGGCCCTGAGACTGTCGAGCTGCGCCTGGGCCTGGCTGGTCTTGGTCGCCAGCTGGCTCTTGTGGTCGGCGATCTTCGCCCGGTCGGCCCGCACCGCGTCCAGCTCGACCTGCGCCTGCTTCTCCTGGACCGACAGCTGGGACTGCTGCTGGGTCAGCCGCGTCAGGACGTCAGCCTGCTGCTGCTGGGCTACTGCGTCATCAGCCAACCTACGCATGAACACAGACGGGCTCTTCGCGACGAGGAACGAGGCGGCGGTCGACAGACCGGAGGAGCTCTGATAGTCGGCGAGGGTGGTGCCGATGACCTGCGAGCGCAGCGTGGCCACGGATGCGCGCTGACGGTTGACGTCCAGCTGCAGGGCAGCCAGGTGCCGCTGGGCGTCCGCCATCTGCACCCGGACCGTGTTGAGGCTCTCCGACACGATCTCGGCCTGCCGGTCGAGACTGGCGATCGTCGCCTTGACCTGGGCGATCGTGGGCCTATCGGGACGGGCGGCGACAGCGCCGGGCCCGGCGACGCCCGGTGAGGCTGAGAGCCCCAACGCGCCGACGAGGAGGACGACGCCGAGAAGCGCGACGCGTTTGGCGGGTCTCGTCAGGTTCGCTGCCTGGCCGATCGGCACGGGTCGTCGATCTCCTCGCATGATGTCCGGTTGGTGTCCGGCGGGCCGGACGCGGCCCGCATCGGGCAGAACCGGGCATCAGCCTAGCGATCGGCGCGGGCCGCGACCAATCGCAGCGTCCGCATTCTCAGCCTCTTTTGTCGCTTCTTGTCCCCTCCGTCCCATCGCTCACACCCGTCACAGGGCTCGTCACGTCAGTCGACGATATGGACGGAGTCGACGGGGCTGACCATCCTGAGCGGCGGGATCAGGCCGGCCTCGGCCAGGACCTCGATCGCTCGACGCTCCTCGTCGTCCAGGGCGACCCCGTAGGGCGGCCCACCGAGCAGAACGGTCACCATGCAGTCGCCGCAACCGATGCCGCGCATCGAGCACCTGTCGCAGTCGATCACCACCGGGCCCATCGCCACCGGGTCCATCGCCACCGGGTCCATCGCCACCGGGTCCATCGCCACCGGGTCCATCGCCACCGGCTCGGAGAGCTCCGGCTTTGCATCGCGGGCCAGGTCGGCCATGCGATCTGGGGCGGCCATACGATCGGTGCCGTCGATCCGCGGCCTGCTCACCAGAGGCAGGACGTCGCGCTCACGACCGGGTGGTAGACACCCCATCGGGTTGGCGTCAGGTGTCACGGCGACCTCCAAGGCTGGTGTCTGGGCTGAGCTGGGGCGAGCTCGTCTGCTGCTCGTGGATCTGTCCAGGTGCGGGCTTCCCGCACCATGGCGTTGACGCTACGACCACGCGCCGACAGTTTTCGCGCCTCGTACCGTGGCCTCAGACAGCCAGCAGCGGCAGCAGCGGAGCCGCCGGTTGCTCCACCCTGATCGCGTCACCGGGCCGGATGTCACCGCCGAACGTGACCACCGACATCACCCCGGCCTTGCGGACGAGGGCGCCGGCATCGTCGCGACCCAGCACCGCCGCCAGCATGCCCGGCGAGAACCGGTCGATCTGCACGCAGGGGTTGCGCAGCCCGGTCGCCTCCACCACGGCCTCCGGCCCGATGGAGAGCGTCGCACCGCGCGACAGGCCGAGCAGGTCCAGGCCGCGGGTGGTGATGTTCTCCCCGAGCTGTCCGTGCTCGGCCTCGAAGCCGGCGGCTCGTAGCGCGTCATACAGCTCGGCCTGGATCAGGTGCACCTGCCGCAGGTTGGGCTGGCCGGGATCCCGGCGGACCCGCGAGAGATGCTGGACCGTCGTCCCGGCATGACAGTCGCCTTCCACACCGAGACCCGCCAGCAGCCTCAGCACGCGCACGTTCGCCTTGCTGAAGCGGTGGCGTCCGCTCCGGCTGACGGTGCTGACGATGGCCCCCGACTCCGTCACGTGCCCATGGCCCGGATCAGAGCCATCGAGGCAACCGCTCGGGCGCCTTTCTTGGTCACGCTGGTGGCCAGCTCTCGATCGGTGGTCACGACGACGACGGGCCGGCCTGCTGGCTCGACCTCCACCAGCTCCCGGATGACGTCGTCCGCGATGATCCCCTGCGGACTGAACCGGATACGTACGGCACGCCGCGACGACATCACAGGTGGGTGCAGCAACTCGGCGCCGTCGAAGACGATCGTGGTCTCGACGCCCTTCCCCCCGACCAGGAACCCGACGCGGGTCGCCAGTCGCTCTCGTTGCTGGTCCAGCGGTGCGGTCGGCCATGCCGCCATCGAGACGTTGTAACCATCGACGATCAGATGGACCTGGGGGAGCTCCAGCAGCCGCCGCAGCAGCGACGGGTCGTCGTCCAGCAACGCTCGACCGACCCCGGTGACCAAGGAGTCCGCCTCAGGCTCGATTGCTGCCACGGTGTCTGCCGGCAGCAGGTCCGACGGGGGCAGCGCGAGCTCGCGCCGAAGGCCCGCCACGGCCTCGACCATGGTGTCCAGGAGCAGCCTGAGTCGCATCACCTCGGCGCCGCGGTCGTCGCGGACGGCCCGCCGCGCAGAAGCGTTCTGCGTCTCCAGCTCGGCGATCCGGGCGCGAAGGCGTCGTACCTCCGCTTCCAGTGAGCGGGTCGCCGCCGAGGCCGCCTGCTGGTGGTGACCAGCGTCCTCGGTGGCGCCGTCGGCTCGCAGCGACTCCTCCTTGAGCTGGACGCGTACCTGCCCCAAGGCGCGCCGTAGCTGGGCATTGTCGGCCTTGAGCTCGTCGATCTGGCCCCGGTACCTGACACGCATCTGCTTCAGGTCACCGCGGGCGTCGGCGAGGGCGGACGACAGCCGGTCGACCGTACCGGCGAGGTCGCCGCGCCTGGACCGGTTGGTGGTCGAGTCGAGGACGGCCGACTCGACGATGTCGGCCCAGCCCTCGGACCGGATGATGAAGGCGACGGCGGCAGCCTCGGTCAGTGACGCCGCCGTCAGCGGGTCGCCTGACTCGACTGCCGCAACCGTCTGCGGTACCAGCGCGCGTACCTGCGTGGCCAGATGGCCGCGGAAGTCGTCGTCGAGCTCGACCGCCAAGGCGATCTGGGAGCCGACGAGCTTGGCGCGCTTCGCCGGTGCGAACGACACGGACCTGCGCAGCGAGCCGGGAACCTGCGCGGTCGGCATCTTGGCCAGTCCCTGCGAAGCGAGAGCGATCATCTTCGTGCGGATCGTCGCGGGTAGGTCGTCGCACCGTGCCGACCGGTCCTGGTCGGTCATGCCGAGTCCCTGCCGGGCCTGGTCACCACGCTGATCTGGTCGGAGCGGCCGCACCAGCGGCAGGTCACCGAGACCAGGTCGTTGCTCAGGGTCTCCTCGACGTCCACGGATGCGGCGCCGGACAGGTCGAGATGCCAGAACTCCTTGGTCCGGGACGCCCTGACGACGTCGAACCGGGTGAGGTTGCCGCAGGCAGCACACCGCCACCGGTGATCGTCGTCGGGGATCTGGGAGGTGGCAGCGGGCTGTTCGCGGTTGCTCATGGCCGCCCTCCTTGCTCGCTTGACCTGCCCATAGTTTATCGCCGGGCTCCAACGGCCAGCACCGAAGCGATCGCTGTCCCGCCCGAGAGTGCCGTCGCCCGGGCGCGGCGCACGAGTTTCGTCGGCGGGCCGTCCTACCTTCAGGCCATGAGCACCTTGCTCGGCGCAGACCCCCGGTTCGGCCCGACCTCGCCGCAGCCGGCCGCCTTGGTCGGCTCAGCCCCCGGCGTGCTGGGCCGCTGCGTCCAACGGACCTTCGACGAGCTCGGGCGGCCGTTGCGCGACGTCACGTTCGTCGTGGTCGACCTCGAGACGACCGGGGGCTCGGCTGCCGCGGGCTCGTCGATCACGGAGATCGGCGCGGTCAAGATCTGCCGCGGCGAGGTTCTCGGCGAGTTCCAGACCCTGGTCAAGCCGACCGAGGCCATTCCGGCCTTCATCTCGGTGCTGACCGGCATCACCGACCTGATGGTGGCGGGAGCGCCGAGGATCGAGTCCGCTCTGCCATCGTTCCTGGAGTTCGCAAGAGGAGCCGTCCTGGTCGCGCATAACGCGCCCTTCGACATCGGCTTCCTGCGGCACTTCTCCGAGGGGATGGGCATCGGCTGGCCGCGTTTCGAGGTCCTCGACACCGCCAAGCTCGCCCGCCGGGTGGTTACCAGGGACGACGCCCCCAACTGCAAGCTGTCCTCTCTCGCCAAGCTGTTCCACGCCTCGACGACGCCCAACCACCGGGCCCTGTCCGACGCGCGCGCCACCGTCGACGTGCTCCACGGCTTGATGGAGCGGTTGGGGAACCTCGGCGTCACCACGCTCGAGGAGTTGCAGACGTTCTCCGCCCGGGTCACCTCGGCGCAGCGCCGCAAGCGGCACCTGGCTGAGTCGCTGCCACACTCGCCGGGGGTGTACCTGTTCCGCGACGGCCGTGGGACCGTCCTCTATGTCGGCACGTCGAAGGACCTGCGCTCACGGGTCCGCACCTACTTCACCGCGAGCGAGACCCGGTCGCGGATGGGCGAGATGGTCGGGCTGGCCGAGGCGGTGCACGGCGTGGCGTGTGCGACGGCCCTGGAGGCGGAGGTTCGCGAGCTGCGGCTCATCGCCGAGCACAAGCCTCGGTACAACCGGCGGTCGAAGTTTCCCGAGCGGGTTAGCTGGGTGAAGCTGACCGTCGAGCCGTGGCCACGGTTGTCGGTGGTCAAGCAGGTGCTCGACGACGGGGGCGACTACCTCGGCCCGTTCAGGTCCAGGAAGACCGCGGAGTCCGCCGTGGCCGCGCTCCACGACAGCTTCCCGATCCGGCAGTGCACCGACCGCCTTCCCAAGACGCCGCGCAAGTCTGCGTGCGCGTTGGCCGAGATGGGCCGGTGTCTGTCACCGTGTGACGGGTCGACGTCCTCGATCGTCTACGCCGCCACCATCGACCAGCTCCGGCAGAGCCTGCACGGGAGCCCGGCGGTCGTGACCAGCACCATCAGGGCCCGGATGGAGTCGTTGGCGGATCTGGAGCGCTTCGAGGAGGCCACCTCCCACCGCAACCGGATGGTCAGCTTCATCCGAGCCGCCGCTCGGTCCCAGCGTCTCGGAGCCATCACGACCTGCCCTGAGCTGGTCGGTGCCCGCCGCGACGACGCCGGTCGATGGGAGGTGCACGTGGTCCGGCACGGACGCCTGGCGGCGGCCGGCATCATCCCCGGCGGCGTCAGCGCCCGCGAGTGGACCCAACAGCTGCGGGCATCGGCCGATACGGTCATTCCCGGGCCCGGGCCCGCCCCGGCCGCAACCACGGAGGAGTCCGAGAAGATCCTGCGCTGGCTCGAGCTGCCGCGGACACGACTGGTCCACGTCGAGGGCGTCTGGGCCTGTCCGCTAGGCGGGGCGGAGTCACAGCGTGAGCTCCTCGACTCCATCGAGCTGTCTCGCGAAAGCCTGGTCCCCTTCGACCAGCCGCGTCTGTCCGCGACCTTGGCGAGACCGGCCCGGTAGCTACCTACCGTCCTCCCGGCAGCGATACGCTGGGCCGGCTGAGTGGATCGGCCGTGGCGTCGGCCGTGTCGAGGAGAGCTGTCACTGAGGGGGACGCGTGATCACCGCGATCGTGTTCATCAAGGCCGACGTGGCCCGCATACCGGAAATCGCCCAGGAGATCGCGGCCATCGAAGGGGTCAGCGAGGTCTACTCCGTCACCGGCGAGATCGACCTCATCGCCCTCGTGCGCGTCCGCCAGCACGAGTACATCGCGGACCTGGTGCCCGATCATCTCAACAAGGTCGACGGCATCATCTCGACCGAGACGCACATCGCGTTCCGCTCGTACTCCACACGGGACCTCGAGGCAGCATTCTCCCTCGGGGCCGACGAGTAGCGAGAGCACGCCAGCCGGACGCGGCGGCCCACCCATCAGGCCCACCGGTCAGGCTGCGCCGACCCGGTCCACCGCCGCCACCCAGGCCGAGAGCCTGTCCCTGGCCGCCCCGGAGTCGACCGACTGCGCCGCGCGGAGCAGCGCGTCGCCGAGCCGCTCGACGACGGGGTCGTCGCTGACGTCGTAGGCGGCGATTCCCGCGGCAGCGTTGAGCAGGACCGCATCCCGTATCGGTCCCCGCTCCCCCGCCAGCATGCTGTGCACGACGTCGGCGTTGAAGCCCGGATCGCCGCCGCGCAGGTCGGCTGCCGACGAGGTCGCGATGCCAAGGTCCGCTGGTGAGACCCGGTGCTCGGTCACGGCACCGGCGACGATGCACCACACCGACGAGGTGGTCGTCGTCGTCAGCTCGTCCAGCCCGTCGTCACCCCGGAAGACGAAACCGTCGACGCCCCTCTTCGCCAGCACCCCGGCGATGATCGACGCCAGCCGGGTGTCCGCAACGCCGACGGCCTGCGCGGCCGGCCGGGCGGGGTTCGCCAGCGGGCCGAGGAAGTTGAACGTCGTCGCCACCCCGAGCTCGCGGCGCGGGACGGCTGAGTGTCGGAGCCCACTGTGGAAGACCGGTGCGAAGCAGAAGGTCACTGCGACCTGGTCCATCACAGCCTGGACGTCGTCCGGGGTGAGGTCCAACCGGATGCCGAGACGCTCGAGCACATCGGCCGAGCCGCAGCTGGACGATGCCGCCCGGTTGCCATGCTTCACGACCGGGATGCCGGCACCGGCGGTGACGATGGCCGCCATCGTCGAGATGTTGACCGTATGCGAGCGGTCGCCGCCGGTACCGACGATGTCGACGGCCCTGGCGTCGACCTTCAGCGGCGGGGCGAAGTCGTACATGGTGGCGACCAGGCCCTCGACCTCCTCGACCGTCTCGCCCTTGCTCCTCATGGCGACGGCGAACCCGGCGATCTGGGCGGGCGTCGCATCGCCGGCCAGGATCTGGCGCATCGCCCAACCTGTCTGCTCGGCGCTGAGGTCTGCGCGCGCGATCAGCGCCGAGAGGATGTCGGGCCAGGAGAATCCAGTCACCGGGACACCCGTGTCGTCCGACCGCGGGCCCTGTGGCCACCAGCCGCCGCGGCCAACGCGGTGGCCCCCTCAGGTCGCGGTGACATCGGCTCGGGGCCGCAGGAGACGAACCACCGTCTCGGCCAGCTCGAGCGGGTCGATCGGATGCGGGACCGCAGCGTCCGCGCGCGACCAGGTGGCGAGCCAGGCGTCCTCGGGCCGCCCGGTGAGCACCAGCAGGGGCGGGCAGCGAAAGATCTCGTCCTTGAGCTGACGGGCGACTCCCAGCCCGCCGGCGGGGGCCGCCTCGCCGTCGAGGATCGCGAGGTCGATACCACCCGCATCCATCGTCGCAATCACCACCGGCTCGGTGGCGCACTCGACATACTCCACCTCCGGCAGGTCGGGATGCGGCCGCTTCCCGAGCGCGCGGACAACCGCGGAGCGGGTGTTCGAGTCGTCGCTGTAGACCAGCACCCTCATGACCTCAGACCTGCCTCGCTCCGCGCTATGTGGTGGTGCGGCGATGGTACCGGCTCGCGCCGTCCAGGCTTCGTGGCGGCCTTGCTGAGACGGCCGGGGGGTCGCCGTGCCGTCGTGGCCGGGTATCGACATAATGTCTCCCGTGGCGACCACCTCAACTGCGATCGCGGCCTCGCGGCTCCATGGCCAGCATGACCGCCCCAGCATGGTCAGCGTCGGGACCATCGTCTGGCTGGCAAGCGAGCTGATGTTCTTCGCCGCCCTCTTCGCCTGCTACTTCACCATCCGAGCCGTCGTGCCTGCCCTGTGGACCCAGGAGACCGTCAAGCTCAACGTTCCTTTCGCGTCGGTCAACACCACGGTGCTCGTCCTCAGCTCCGTCACCTGCCAGTTAGGGGTTTTCGCCGCCGAGCGTGGGCAGGTAGGCCGTTCGGGCAGCGTGTTCTCCGTCGGCAAATGGGGACTTCGCGAGTGGTTCGTCCTGACCTACGCGATGGGGTCGTTCTTCATCGGCGGCCAGGTCTACGAGTACTTCAGCCTGATCCGCGACAACGTCACGCTTCCGGGCTCGCCCTACGGGTCGATCTTCTACCTCACCACCGGGTTCCACGGTCTGCACGTGACCGGTGGTCTGATCGCCTTCCTGTTCGTGCTGGGTCGCACGTTCATGGCGCGCACCTTCACCCATGAGCAAGCCGTCACCGCCATCGTCGTGTCCTACTACTGGCACTTCGTCGACGTGGTGTGGATCGGTCTGTTCGCCACCATCTATCTACTCAAGTAGCTGCTCGATGCACCAGCGACACTGCACAAGGAAGGGGTAGTCGTGAGGAACCTGTCGACCCGGCGTCGGCACCCCCTTGCTGGGCTGGTGGTGGTGTTGTTCGGCCTGGTGCTCGCCGGCAGCCTGTACTCGGCCTTCCGTCCGGCCGTGGCCGACAGCTCGTCGCCCGGCACCGACCTGGTCTCAGCCGGGCGCAAGCTCTTCGTCGTGGGGTGCGCTACCTGTCACGGGCTCAACGGAGAGGGCATCATCACCAAGTCGGACACCAACTACGGTCCGCCGCTGATCGGTGTCGGGGCGGCCTCGGTCGACTTCCAGGTCGGAACCGGGCGGATGCCGCTCGCTCGTCCCGGTCAGCAAGCCCTTCCGAAGCGGGTCAGCTACACGCCGGACGAGATCTCGCAGTTGGCCGCGTATGTCGCCAGCCTCGGTCCCGGCCCCGCGATCCCGTCCTCCAGTGAGACCGACGTCAGCAACGCGACCGTCGACCAGATCGTCAGAGGCGGAGAGTTCTTCAAGACCAACTGCACGGCGTGCCACAACTTCGCAGCCGAGGGTGGGGCACTCCCCTCCGGCGGGTACGCCCCGTCGCTGTTGAACACGACGTCGCGGCATATCATCGAGGCTATGATCCTCGGGCCCGGGCAGATGCCTGTGTTCGACGATGCCGTGATCACCCCGAATCAGAAGCGCGACATTCTGGCCTACATCACCATGCTCAAGACCCAGACGCAGTACGGCGGGTCCAACCTCGGCAGCCGTGGCCCCGTCACCGAAGGGCTGTGGGGCTGGCTCGGCGGCATGGGGGCGCTCGTGACGGCGGCGGTCTGGATCGGCAACCAGGGAGTCCGAGCGGGAAAGAAGCGTCGATGAGCTCCGAGAGCCGTCCGCGGATCCCCCGCACCCCGGACAGTGTCGAGGCGCCGACGGGCACCGACTCCCATGGGGACGACTCGCTGTTGCTCGCCGGGCACAACGACCCGATCCCCGATCCGGGACTGCCTGAGCACGAGTACCGGCCCACCGACGTCGACCCGGCCATGGAGCGGCGCGCCGAGCGTCAGGTCGCGGGCATGTTCATCCTCGCCTCGCTCCTGATCGTCGCCTTCTGCGTCGCGTACTTCGCCTTCTCGCCGTCACCGACCGGGCAGACGTTCCACGGGTTCGCGCTGTCCAACCTCACCTTGGGCCTCACCCTCGGGTTGGCGATGCTGCTCATCGGCGTGGGCGTGATCCAATGGGCCAAGAAACTGATGACCGACCACGAGATCGTCGAGTACCGCCATTCGGCCGCGTCGACCGCGGAGGATCGCGACGAGGCTCTGGTTGCGTTCCACCAAGGGGCCGAGGAGTCCGGCTTCGGTCGCCGCGCGCTGGTCCGCAACAGCCTGATCGGGTCGCTTGCGCTCCTCGGGCTTCCGGCCGTCGTGATGCTTCGCGACCTGGGTCCGCTGCCCGGCAATGCTCTGAGCACCACGGTCTGGAAGAAGGGGATCCGGGTCGTCAACGACGTCTCGGGCGCACCCATCAAGCCGCAAGATGTCGAGATCGGCCAGCTGATCAATGCCGAGCCCGCTCTGTTCTTCGACGAGAAGAACGCCGATGGGACGGTGACACCCGCTGCCTTCGCGGGGACCGACCTGCAGGTCGAGAAGGTCAAGGCGGCAGTCATCGTGGTCCGGATGCAGCCCGAGGACATCACGCCGCTCCCCAGCAGGGCGGGGTGGGGCGTTCAGGGGATCTTGTGCTACTCCAAGATCTGCACGCACGTCGGCTGCCCGATCAGCCTGTGGGAGCAACAGACCCACCACCTGCTGTGCCCCTGCCATCAGTCGACATTCGACCTGGCGGATAATGGGAAGGTGCTGTTCGGCCCGGCCGCGCGTCCGCTGCCTCAGCTGCACATCGGAACGGACAAGGACGGGTACCTGATAGCCATGAGCGGCTTCGAAGAACCAGTCGGGCCCAGTTTCTGGGAGCGGGGATGATCTCGGTATGAGCACGACGACAGCAAAGCCGGTCGGAGCGTCAGCAGGCGCCGGCAAGGCCGGGGGTCCGGTCGCGTGGATCGACGACCGGGTGGGTCTGGGCGGCGTGCTCAAGAAGCAGCTCCGCAAGGTCTTCCCCGACCACTGGTCCTTCATGCTCGGCGAGATCGCGCTGTGGAGTTTCGTCATCCTGCTGCTGACCGGCGTGTTCCTGACCCTGTGGTTCAAGCCCAGCATGGACGAAGTCACCTACATGGGTTCGTACGCGAACCTTCGCGGAGTGTCGATGTCGGAGGCCTACGCCTCCACCCTGAACCTGTCGTTCGACGTCCGCGGTGGTCTGCTGATGCGCCAGATGCATCACTGGGCAGCCAACTTGTTCCTGGCGTCGATGACGATCCACATGCTCCGGGTGTTCTTTACGGGGGCCTTCAGGAAGCCGCGTGAGCTCAACTGGCTGATCGGCCTGGGGCTGCTCCAGCTCGGCATCATCGAGGGCTTCGCCGGCTACTCCCTGCCTGACGACCTGCTCTCCGGCGTTGGCCTCAGAATCGCCTCCGGGCTGATGCTCTCGATCCCGGTCGTCGGCAGCTACGTGTCGTTCTTCGTCTTCGGTGGGCAGTTCCCCGGCGACATCTTCATCTCCCGGCTCTACACCGTCCATGTGCTGCTGGTTCCTGGGATCCTGCTCGGGTTGATCGGCGCCCATATGCTGCTGCTCGTCTACCACAAGCACACGCAGTGGCCCGGCCCTGGACGCACGAACAACAATGTCGTCGGCTATCCCCTGATGCCGGTCTACATGGCCAAGGCCGGCGGGTACTTCTTCATCGTGTTCGGCGTGACAGCCCTGATGAGCGCCCTCATGCAGATCAACCCGATCTGGATGTACGGTCCGTACGACCCGTCCAAGGTGTCGGCAGGCTCCCAGCCGGACTGGTACATGGGCTGGCTCGAGGGTGCCTTGCGGATCATGCCCAGCTGGGAGATCCACGCCTGGGGCTTCACCCTGTCGCTCAACGTGCTCGTCCCAGGCGTCCTTCTGATGGGCCTGTTGTTCACGGTCCTCGGCGCCTACCCCTTCATCGAACGATGGATCACCGGCGACAATCGTGAGCACCATCTGCTCGATCGCCCACGGAACCAACCCACGCGCACGGCGTTCGGAGTGGCCGGCATCACGGCGTACGGCTTGCTGTGGGTCGCCGGCGGCAACGACATCTTGGCAACCACGTTCCATCTGTCCATCGAGACGATCACCTACGTCATGCGGGTGATGGTCTTCGTCGGACCCGTGCTCGCCTTCATCATCGCCAGACGCTGGGCCATCGCGCTGCAGCGCCACGACCGGGACACAGTTCTGCACGGGTACGAGACCGGCGTCATCGTCCGCTCCCCGACCGGTGCCTACAGCGAGATCCACGCGCCGGTCAGCCCGGAGCGGGCCTTCATCCTCACCGCCCAGGAGAACAACCAGCCGCTACTGTTGTCGTCGGCTGAGGACGGGAACGGTGTGCCCGCACCAAGCCAAGGCAAAGAGCGGATCCGAGCCCGACTGTCGAGATTCTGGTATGCCGACGACGTATCCAAGCCCACTGGCGAGGAGCTCGACGAGGCAGCGCACCATGCCCATGCCGACAGCCTGGACCCGGCCAGTGACCGGCATCTCGGTATCGAGACCGGTGGCCAGCTGGGCGGCGACGACTTCGACCTCGAGCAGACAGGTCCGCGCCACTGATGCCGCTCCGCGTCTGAGGTTCGTCTGCGGATGGCCTTCTCGAGGAGCTGGTCGGCGGTTGGGACAGATCACGGGATCGGCTCGGTCGTTCCAGCCGGTGACGAAGGGGTGGTCGAGGACCTGGCCAGCAGCCGAGTCGCCCGAAAAGTGACGCCGAGCTCCTTGGGTGGCGGGCTCATCGAGCAGACCTACCATGGCCTTCGCGGCGGACCTGTCGCGCCAACCGGTCACCGTCGACGGTACCGCCACCGGCGGCACACCTGCCTGCTGTGTCAGGAGACGGGCTGCCCGCCCGCACTGCTGGTTCGCAGCGCGGGCGGGCAGCCTTGCACATGACCCCAGATGGCCAGGTTCGCTCAACGCCTCAGACTCAAGGCTCTGACCCGGCCTCCAGGTACCTCAGGGCCCGAAGCCGGAGGCGGTCACCAGTGAGCGGAAGGCGGAGAACTCCGCACTCGTGCTGAGATGCCACTTGCACGTTCCGCCCGTCGAGTCGTAGTAGAACGCGCCCGCGAACTGGCTCTTATGTGAGGCCATGAACGAATGCGCCGCGTTGATCCAAGCGGCACGCCCTGAGTAGGCGTTGCTGGCGAACTCCGCTGCCACGAACGGCTTGTTGTGCTGGTTGGCGAAGGCAAAGATCTGTTGAATCTTCGCCGCGAAGCTCGATGCGGCCTGCCCGCATCCGGCCTTGTTGTACGCCTCGCCCGCCACGTAGTCCACATAGGAGTCGCCGGGGTACCACTTTGCCCCGTACTGCGGACTAGAGGGCGGCACGCGGAACGAGTCGCTCGTGACGTTCCACACCCACTTGACGCTCGTCGAACCCTGCGCATTGAAAACGCTCTCGACGTGCTTGAACGCCGCGATGAAATCCGATGCGCTGCCCCAGTGGGAGTTCTGCTTCGCCATCGGCTCATGGGAGAAGGAGACCATGATGCTGTGGCCCTTGAGCGCGTTGGCCCACCGCTTGATGTTGGCGTCCTGGCTGCCTGAGGCGACCTGCCTCCAATCGACGGTGGTCTCGATGTTGACAAGCTGAGACACGAGCGCCGGCCCGGACAGCTTGCCGTAGAGGTGGGTCGCGATCTGAGTGCCGACCTTGCTCTGCAGTCCCGACACGTCCCCCGACGCACCGATGACAATGTGGCTTGCCGCCTGAGCGGGCGCGGCCAGCAATGCGATCAGTCCTACGGTGACCCCGGCGAGGCGCAGTGCCGGGTTTCTCAAGCGGTGTTTGTTGGGTCGTCTGTCGCGAAATGGGCGCGCGGCAGCCTTGTGAGAGGTGAGCATTAGGGATACTCCTCTTCCTAAACCGCCTACCGGGTTAGCTGACGGGTTCGGGCAGGAAAGAGGTGCCCTACAGCGAGATGCTGATTAACCCCAAGGAACCGTGGGTCCCCGGCTCCGCAGCAGCGTCGATGCTGCATTGGATTCGGCGGGGGCGCAGTGTGGCAGGTGGCCACGGGGACCGCGCCCCAAGAGAACTATAGTCGAATTCGCGTCATCGTGAATCGTCAAACCGTGCAGCTCAGGCCTCTCGCCCGGTCTTGCGACGAAAAGCCAAGTTCCACCGGATCCGGTGGAACGAGGCTGCAACGGGTTGGCTTGCTCAGTTGAGGGCTGACGCCTTCTTGTAGTCCTTGTAGGACTGATTCCAGTCGGTCCACCCGTTGTTGGGTTCGAGCTTCCGGCTGGTCCCGGTCACCTCGACGGGGTCGCCTCGGTGGGTGATCCCGAACAACCAGGCGGCATTGCTGGTGCTCATGCCCACGCAGCCGTGCGACACGTTGTAGGAGCCCTGCGCGTACTCCGACCACGGCGCCGCGTGGAGGAACTCCCCGGAGAACGTCACCCGCTGGGCGTACTGCACGTCGGGGATGTTGTAGAAGTTCGGGTCTCCGGGCTTGATTCCGACGGTGGCCGAGTTCATCCGGAGGCTGGCGAACTTCTCTACGATCAGCTTGATACCGCTTCGCGTGTCGAATCCGGGCATACCGCCCGTGATGGGGACCGTCCGCGCCAGCTTGCCGTTGATCAGCACCTTCATCTCGTCGGACTTCAGGTTCGGCTTCATGATGATGGAGCGGCCGATCGTGAAGTGCACGTCCCGGCTCTCCTGGCCGTAGATGCCGTTGCCAGCGCTGACGCTGTTCACGTGGACATCGACGTGCACCTTGGTGCCCGGCTGCCAGAAGTGCTTAGGGCGCCAGTGCACCTCCTGGTCACTGATCCAGTGCCACGTCCCGACGGTCGCCGGGTCCGAGGTCACCGTCATGTGCTTCTGGAAGGCCTTCTCGTTGGTGACAGGTACGTCGAACTGGACGATCACCGGCATGCCGACTCCGACGACCTCGTGCTGCAGCGGCGAGACGCTGGCGTAGGTCTGCTGGTCGAGCGTCAGGTCCTGAGTGCTGAAGGCGGCACGCGCCTTGGACACCGCCCCGTTGGCATCGTCTGCACTGCTCGAGACCACATACTTCGTGCCCGGCTCGAGCAGGCTCTTGGCGGTCCACGTGGTCTTGTCGGTGTTGAAGGACCCGGGCAGCGTCGTCTTCGTGCCGTGGGCCTTGACGACGACGTCGCCCAGGGTCCCGTTGGCGACGTGCACCGTGACGGGCGTGTTCACCGCCACACCAGTCGAACCGGCTGTGACGTTCGACGAGATCACCGCGACAGGCTGAGCCGGCGAACTACCTCGGCCACCGGCGCTGCCGTTGTGGGCGCCGCCGCCTTGGTTGGCTGCGACGTGGTCGGCCGGTCCGGACGCGGAGTTGTTGCCTTTGCCGTTCTGTTGGCAGCCGGACAGGACAAGACTGACGGCGACTGCGGCCACGCCGACGCTGGCGAGCCTCAGACGGGTCCCCCGTGCGGGCATAGGCGACTCCTTGGAGTGGAAAGCACGATCTGGCTCAACGATAGCAACCATCGCCGACACGCAAGGACATCACGACGGTGACAACCATCACCGGGTTTTGCCCGTGACACGCCGTGTCGCCGTCAGTGAGCGTGCTCCCCGCGGTAGTACTCGAAGACCCAGCCGCACAGTGCCACGGATCCCAACCCCACCCCGATGAGTGTCAGCCACCATCCGAAGATGACACCGAGGACGCAGATGGCCAGCGTCGACGCGCACCACAGCGGCCACCACGAGTAGGGCGGGAAGAACCCGAGCTCACCCGCGCCGTCGATCACCTCGGCCTCTTTGCGGTCCTCGGGACGCGGGTCCATCTTGTTGGCGTGGAAGCCCAGATAGAAGGTGATCAGCGCGGCGAGCCCAGTCGTCATCACCAGGGCGGACGTGCCCGTCGGGTCGCCCGTGATGAACCAGTACGACGGCGCGACGATCGCGAAGAAAGCGGCGTTGAAACCGAAGACCCAGGCCTCGACCTTCACCGGCCGCGCCTCTCGTCGCCATCGCCTCGTCCGTCATCTTGGGGCGGGGCGCCGGCGGCCAGCTGCTCGAGGTACCCTTCTCGGCCCTGCTGGTCCGCGGTGTCGGCACTGGCCTCCTCCCCTCTCCCGCCCATCCGTTCGTTCTCCCGGAGCTCCATCAGCGCCACCTCCGGGTGGTGGAGGTCGAAGGCCGGGCTCTCGGAACGGATGCGGGGAAGCTCCGCGAAGTTGTGGCGTGGTGGCGGGCAGGACGTCGCCCACTCGAGCGACCGACCCCATCCCCATGGGTCGTCGACCAGGACCTTCGGACCCTTGCGCGACTTCCACACGTTGTAGAGGAACGGGAGTGTGGAGGCGCCCAGGATGAACGCGCCGATGCTGGAGACCTCGTTGAGGGTGGTGAAGCCGTCCGATGCCTTGTAGTCGGCGATCCGGCGCGGCATCCCCTCGACACCGAGCCAGTGCTGGACCAAGAAGGTGGTGTGGAACCCGATGAACAAGAGCCAGAAGTGGATCTTGCCGAGCCGCTCGTCGAGCATCCGCCCGGTGAGCTTGGGCCACCAGAAGTAGAAGCCCGCGTTCATCGCGAAGACGACGGTGCCGAACACCACGTAGTGGAAGTGCGCCACCACGAAGTAGGAGTCGTTGAGCTGGAAGTCCAGCGGAGGCGCGGCCAGGATGACTCCGGTCAGCCCACCGAAGAGGAATGTCACGAGGAACCCGACAGCCCACAGCATGGGGGTGTCGAAGGACAGAGATCCCCCCCACATCGTGCCTATCCAGTTGAAGAACTTGACCCCGGTCGGCACTGCGATCAGGAACGTCATGAAGGAGAAGAACGGTAGGTCGACCGCTCCTGTGACGAACATGTGGTGCGCCCAGACCGCCACCGAGAGAGCGGCGATGGACAGCGTCGCCGCCACCAGGCCGACGTACCCGAAGATCGGCTTGCGCGAGAAGACCGGTAGCACCTCGGTGATGATGCCGAAGAAGGGTAAAGCGATGATGTAGACCTCGGGATGGCCGAAGAACCAGAACAGGTGCTGCCACAGGATCGCGCCGCCATTGGCGGAGTCGAAGATGTGGGCGCCGAGGGTACGGTCGGCCTCGAGCGCCAGCAGCGCCCCCGCGAAGATCGGGAAGGCGATGAGCACGAGCAGCGACGTGACCAGGATGTTCCAGGTGAAGATCGGCATCCGGAACATCGTCATGCCGGGCGCTCGCATGCAGAAGATGGTGGTGACGAAGTTGACGGCGCCGAGGATCGTACCGAGCCCGGCCATCCACAGACCCATCACCCACAGGTCGCCGCCAGCCCCCGGGGACTGGATCGCGTTGGAGAGCGGAGAGTAGGCGTACCAGCCGAAGTCTGCCGCGCCTCCCGGCACCAGCCAGCCGGACATCACGATAAGCCCACCGAAGAGGAACAGCCAGTAGCTGAACATGTTGAGCCGTGGGAACGCCACGTCGGGCGCCCCGATCTGCAACGGCATGATGCAGTTGGCGAAGCCGATGAAGAGCGGGGTGGCGAACAGCAGCAGCATCACCGTGCCATGCATGGTGAAGAGCTGGTTGTAGACCTCGTCGTCGACGATCTGCAGGCCCGGTCGCGCCAGCTCCGCCCGCATCGTCAGCGCCATCAGGCCGCCGAGCAGGAAGAACGTGAACGACGTGATGAGGTACAGGTTTCCGATCAGCTTGTGGTCGGTCGTCGTGATGTACTTGACGATCGTCTGGCCCTTGGTGTTCCGCCGTATCGGCGGCAGCGTCGTCGGGCTGGTGACGGTGCGGCTGTCGTCGACTGCTGTCACTGGCTGACTCCTTGGGATGAATTCAGTCCGGCGACGGTATGAGAGTTGAGCTGGCCCTGCGGAGCGCCGATCTGGTGCTTGGCGACCAGATACTGCATGTGGGCGTCGAACTGGGCTCTCGTCACGACGTGGACCTCGAAGAGCATCCGGGAGTGATAGAGGCCGCACAGCTCCGCACACCGCCCGGTGAAGATGCCATCGGCCGTGGGGGTCATGGAGAAGCCTTGGTCCTTGCCCGGGATCACGTCGAGCTTGAAGTAGAAGGCCGGCACCCAGAAGGAGTGGATCACGTCAGGCGAGTGCAGGTTGAAGGTGACGCTCTCGCCCTTGACCAGCCAGAGCTCGGGTACCTGCTGGGGCGACCCGACGTCGTACACGTTGCGTCCGCCGGCCGCGGACTCATGCATGTAGTCGAACGTCCAGCTCCAGCGCTCCGCGACCACCGTGATGTTGTGGTGGGGGTGCGCGACGCTCGCCTGCACCTTGTCCAGCTTCTGGACGGTGAAGAAGAAGAGAACGGCAACGACGATGACCGGGGCGATCGTGTAGAGGACCTCGATCGGCAGGTTGTATCGCACCTGGGTCGGCAGCTCGTCGTCGGAGCGGCGGCGGTACCTGAACGAGGCCCAGATGATGAGAGCCCAGACGAACCCGCCGATGATGAAGGCGGCGATCCAAGATCCGATCCACAGGTCCTTCATGTACGGCGACCGGTCGCTTGCTGCCGGGGGCAGACCGAGCCGCTTCCACTGGTCCTCGGTGGCCTGCGAGCAACCGGTCAGCGCAACCATCGATACGGCCACGAGGATCAGGCAGCCGGTTCGGCGCAGTCGTGCGCGCCGAGTGGTGCGCACGGTGAGATTCCGCCCCACGTGGCGCCCTCCTCGTCGGTGTGGTGTCCGGCATCTGTCGATCAGAACCCTACTCCAGCGAGGTCGATCGCGACCGCCCAGGTAGGGGCCAGCGGAGGGCGCGTCAGGACACGGCCGGCCGGCTGTCAGCGGCACTCGACGCGAACCAGCGCACGGCATCATCGGCCTCCTCGTCGCCGTACGCCGAGCGCAGCCGGGCGACGAACTCCGGGCGGGTGAACGAGTACTCCTGGGTGCCGACCCGTTCCACGGTGTAGGCGGCGAGGACGCACCCGACGGCGGCCGCGGACCGCGTCGACAGGCCGGCCATCACAGCGCCGAGATACCCCGCTCGGAACGCGTCGCCGACACCCGTCGGCTCCACCGCCGTCACCCCCGGCACCGCGTCGACGGCGACGGGTTCGTGGCCAGCCTGCTCGATGCGGACCCCTGCCGGCCCGAGGGTGACCACGCGGGTACCGACCCGCGACAGGATCGCGTCGCGGTCCCAGCCGGTCTTCTGCTGGATGAGCGCTGCTTCGTACTCGTTCGACAACAGGAAGGCAGCCCCGTCGATGAAGCCCCGGATGGCGTCGCCGTCGGACCAGGCGAGCTGTTGGGACGGGTCGGCCGCGAAGCGGTAGCCGCGCGCGCGGCACTCCTCGGTGTGGCGCTGCATCGCCTGGGGGTCGTTCGGGCCGACGATGACCAGGTCGAGGCCTCCGACCCGGCTGGCGACAGGACCGAGCTCGATGGCGCGCGCCTCGGCCATGGCGCCTGCGTAGAACGACGCGATCTGGGCGTGGGACCGGTCCGTCGTGCAGATGAAGCGCGCGGTATGACGGGTGCTCGAGTAGTGCACCGAGGCGCAGTCGACGCCATGGCGCTCGAGCCAGGAGCGGTAGTCGGAGAAGTCCTCCCCGACCGCCGCCACCAGGACCGGGACGGCGCCGAGGGCGGCCAGCCCGAACGCCATGTTGGCCGCGCACCCCCCGCGGCGGACCTCGAGGTCGTCGACGAGGAACGACAGCGAGATCTTGTCGAGCTGGTCCACGACGAGCGAGTCCGCGAACAGTCCGGGGAAGGACATCAGGTGGTCGGTCGCAACCGAACCGGTGACGGCGATGGGCACGGGACGCAAGGCTATCCTGCCTGCCACAGAGGCCGCTCAGGACGCAGCGATGCCCCGGTCGCGGGGTGGGGCGACTCGGGGCATCCCGGGGCGTGACGTTTACGGAATCCGCCGCCGACTAGTGGAAGGAGTCTCCACAGGCGCAGGAGCCGGTCGCGTTCGGGTTGTCGATGGTGAAGCCCTGCTTCTCGATGGTGTCGACGAAGTCGATGGTCGCTCCGTGCAGGTAAGGGGTGCTCATCCGGTCGACCACCACGGCCACACCGTTGAAGTCGTGGACGGTGTCGCCGTCGAGGTTGCGCTCGTCGAAGAAGAGCTGGTAGCGCAGCCCCGAGCAGCCACCAGGCTGGACGGAGACACGAAGCTGGAGGTCGTCGCGGCCTTCCTGATCGAGCAGGCCCCGGACCTTGTCGGCCGCGCCCGATGTCAGCAGGACACCGACTGCGGGGGCTGACTCTGTCACGGTCGAGGGGGTCGTGTCCTGAATCGTCATCTCACGTGCTCCATCGGCTAGGTCTGTGAGCGCTGTGCGCCTGTGTCCGGGGTCAACATCGAGATACCCGACCTGCATTCCCTGGTGTGCCTCCCATCGTGACATACGCCGAGCCCGGATCGTTAGCCAACTCCATCGCTTGGGCATGTGTCCGGCCTCACCGTGACCAGGAGCGTGCCACCCGCTCGGCGAGGGCGCTCAGGCTGGTCGAGGGGTCCGCAAGGGCCGCCTCTCGGCCGACCAAGTCGACCATCGAGTAGGCCGACTCGACCCCGAGGGCGCGCATCTCCCGTGCGCCGACCAGGACGTCCCCTGCGAGCGCGATGCAGGGACGGATCGCCTCCCCGGCGATGGCGGCGACGCCGTACGGGACCTTTCCCGACCGTGACGAGAAGTCGAAGGAGCCTTCGCCGGTGACCACGAGGTCAGCCTCGCGGGCCAGCGCCCGCAGTCCCACGGCGTCGGCCATCACCGTGACACCGTTCACGCTGGCCGCCCCGAGAAGCAGCAGGGCGAACCCGAGGCCGCCGCCCGCACCCGCCCCTTTCGCGTCGGCGAGCCTGCGGTCCGTCGCCGTCGCGAAGCGCTCGAGCACACCGTCGACGTACTGCCGTCGCTCGTCGGCGACCCCCCGCCGCGCGCCGAGGGTGTTCGTCGTCCCACGCAGACCCAGAAGCGGGATGTCGGTGTCACTGGCGATCACGAGGTCGACGCCCCCCGTCTGCGCCATGCAGGCCGCCAGGTCCACGCTGTCGATGTGCTCCATGGCGCGGGGACCGCCGGTGAGGGCGTGGCTGGGGGTGGCGTTGGCGCCGAGGCCAGCCAGCAGCCCCGCGCCGCCGTCGTTGGTCCCGGCACCGCCCACACCGGTCACCACGCGCCGCGCGCCGGCGTCGACGGCTGCCGCGAGCAGCAGGCCCACTCCGTACGACGACGCGTCCTCGGGCTCCATCCGCGTGGACAGGTCCAGCCCACATGCCTGGGCGGACTCGACGTAGGCCGTCTCACCGACCGTGAGGACCGTTGCGGGAGTGGGCGCGCCGTACTGGTCGACGGTGGGAACGGACAGCAGCGTTCCGCCCAGGTTCGCGTGCAGGACGTCGACGAAGCCGGCGCCGCCGTCGGACATCGGAGCGACCACGACCTGGTCGCCGGGCGCCCTGCGACGCCACCCCGCCGCGATCGCCTCGGCCGCCTCGACGGCGGTCAGCGTGCCCCCGAACGAGTCGGCGGCGACCAGTACCCGCATGTCTCCTGCTCTCCCAAATGTCATCTCCGCGGCGTGCTCGGCAGCCACACGCCGCCGAGGGGGTCGTGCTCATCGCAAGAACGTGACCCCTCGCGCGAAGTCGAAGGTCAGCGCGTCAGAGGCCGGGCGCTCCCCAGACGGCCATCCACCGGCCGAGCTCCGGCTCGACCCTGAGGTCGTCACCGAGCACGCCGCGCACCTGCAGCTCGAGCGCATTGTCGCGCTGCTTGCCCGTGGTGGGCGCGAAGGGGTAGAACGTGCCCTGCTTGTACAGGTAGACCAGCCCTAGCCGACGGTGTGCGGCGTCTTCGAAAGGGACGAGCGAGCAGAGCAGGGAGGACCCGAAGCCGGCGTTCTCGAGCGTGCTGTTGACTGCGTGGATGTCGGTGATCAGGTCGCTGAGCTGGGACGGGTCACCCCGGACGAGCAGCCAGGTGAAGCCGAAGTCGTCCATCGACCGCTCGACCTTCGGGCCGGCGTCCGCATCGAGGAGCTGTTGGAGGTCGTCCTGGGTGGTGGCGAAGGCACCGCCCTCGGCCTGCCGATAGCAGACCGACGCCGTCCCCGTGGGCTTGAACCCGGAGCTCACCTCCAAGGTGATCGCCGCCGAGGGCACCGCGAACAGGTTGTCCAGGTTCGCCGTCGGAGGATCGCTGCGTCCGAAGAGGTTCTTGAAGAGTCCCACGTCGTCGAGTCTGGCAGTCCGGTGCGGGCGGCGCCGACTCAGGCGCTCGGGCGCGACAGGTCCGCCGAGATCTTGGCCAGCTGCTCCAGGCGCTTGTCGAGCGAGGGGTGGGTCGAGAACAGCGCGCTCACCGACTTACCGTTGATCGCGGGCGCGAACATGAAGGCGTTCATGGCCTGCGAGTCGCGGAGGTCCTTGGTGGGGATCCGAGCCATGTCGCCGGAGATCTTGGTGAGCGCAGACGCGAGCGCTGACGGCTTGCCGGTGAGGTAGGCGCCGGAGCGGTCCGCGCAGAGCTCCCGGTAGCGGCTCAGGACCCGGGTGAGCAGGAACGAGATCAGGTAGACACCGATGCTGCCGAGCCAGATCACCATGAACGCGGGAGCGCCGCCGTCGCGGTTGTCCCGGCGGCCGCCACCGAAGTACAGCCCCCAGCGCATGACCAAGCCGGCGACGATACCCAGGAAGCCCGCGATCGTCATGACGGCGACGTCGCGGTGGGCGACGTGCGAGAGCTCGTGGGACAGGACGCCTTCGAGCTCCTCGTCGTTGAGCCTGCGCATGATGCCTGTGGTGACGCAGACGACCGAGTGCTCCGGGCTGCGGCCGGTGGCGAAGGCGTTCGGGACGTCGCTATCGGCGATGGCGACCCGCGGCTTGGGCATGTCCGCGATGGCGCAGAGACGGTCCACCATGCCATGCAACTCGGGGGCCTGGTCTGGACTCACGATCCGCGCCCGCATCGCCATCATGGCGAGCTTGTCGGAGAAGTACCACTGGCCGGCCCCGGCGATGACCGCGAAGAGCAGGACGGCGACGGCGGAAACACCGTAGACGATCAGACCGGCCGCCACCGAGACGTACAGCGCCCCAAGCAGCAGCATGACGACGGTCATCCGAGCGGTCAGGCCAGCATCACTGCGAAATCTCGTTCGAGCCATGACGGTGAAGCGCTTCTTTCCTTTGTGTCGATGTGACGGCTCCGAGCAGAGCCGCCGGTACCTGTACTACGCCTCCAGTGTGCCTTTTGTTCCCGCCATCAGGGCCTCGACCCGCTGTGAATGTGCTGTGACTGATGACGCGGCCGGAGTCAGCCCGCACGGAGTCAGCCCGGAATGAGGCCGTCGCCGTTGAGCAGGTCCCTGACCTCGTGGATACTCGCCTCGGCATGGGGCAGCACCAGGGTCGACGGCACCAGCGCGTCGAGGGCCACCGGACCGCCGACCTCGCGGACACGGGCGAGAAGGGCGCTCAGGGCGGTCCTGAACGACACCTCGTCGTTGGCCGCGATCGCCGCCTCGAGCTGGCCGTCGAGCTCGTTGAGGCCCTCGATCGCGTCCTCTGACACATCGAACTGACCCTCGCTCAGGATGCGGACGATCATGGCTGTTCCTGAGTCGCTGCCTGGCCCTCCAACTGGGCCGGGGCTCCAGCGGAGGGACCGATCTGTGCCTTCATCTTCGCGAGCTCCAGCTCGACGTCACTGGTGGACGACACGCGGTTGAGCTCGGCTGAGATGTCGTCGCTGCCACTCGACAGCGGGTCGTTGAGCGCGCCCGACGCGATCAGCTCGTCCACCGCTCCGGCGCGGGCCTGCATCTGCGCGGTCTTGTCCTCGGCCCGCTCGATGGCCATCCCGACGTCGCCCATCTCCTCGGAGATGCCCGAGAACGCCTCATTGATCTTGGTCTGCGCCTCTGCTGCCGTGTAGGAGGCCTTGAGGCTCTCCTTCTTCGTGCGGAAGGCCTCGATCTTCGCCTGCAGGCGCTGGGAGGAGACGGTCAGCTTCTCCTCCTGACCCAGCAGGTTGGCATGCTGGGTCTGCAGGTCGGTGATCTGCTGCTGCAGGCCGGAACGGCGGGTCAGCGCCTCACGGGCCAGGTCTTCGCGCCCGACGCCGAGTGCCTGCTGGGCCTGGGCTTGCAGCTTGGACGACTGCTGCTCGAGCTGCTGGACCTGGAGCTCGAGGCGCTTACGGCTGGTCGCCACGTCAGCGAGACCCCGACGCACCTTCTGCAGGAGGGCCTGCTGCTGCGTGTAGCTGTAGTCCAGCGTCTCGCGGGGGTCCTCCGCGGCGTCGAGCGCCTTGTTGGCCTTCGACCGGAAGATCAAAGCCATCCGCTTCATGATCGTGCTCATCGAGTCGGCCTGCCCCTTCGTGATTGGTGTGACGGCGCCAGAGTCTCGCATGGCGCTGCTAGCCACCCTACGTGTCAGCCGGATCAGATACCACGGGTCCGATCGCCGGTAGGCTCTGGCGAAAGCAGGCGCCCGCCATGCGGGTGCGCCCACAGTCACACGTAAGGCATGTCTGGTGTTTGGTCGCCGATCCTCCTCGTCCCCGTCCACCAACGGTGCGACCGCCGCCGAGCCGAACGCCGCCGGCAAGGGCCGGGCCACCCCGACCCGCAAGGAGGCCGAAGCGGCGCGCAAGCAGCGCCTGTCGGCGCCAAAGGGCCGCAAGGAGGAGGGCGCGGCCAGGAAGGCCCAGGTCAGGGCCGCCCGGGAGCGGCAGCGGGTCGCCCTGCTGACCGGCAATGACGCCTACCTCCCCGCCCGGGACAAGGGCCCGGTCAAGCGCTTCGTCCGTGACTATGTCGACGTGCGACGCACGATCGGTGAGATCTTGCTGCCGCTGTTCTTCCTCGTCTTCGCCTCGCTCTACCTCGGCCGGATGAACGGCTACCTCCCTTCCATCGCCTGGCTGGTGATCCTCGCGCTCATGTTCGTCGACGGCGCCCGGATCGGTCGCGGCGTCAAGGCGGCGGTTCGGGACAGGTACGGCGCCGACCAGACGAAGGGCGTCCTCCTGTACGGCGTGCTGCGGGCCTGGCAGATGCGACGGCTCAGGCTGCCCAAGCCGCAGGTGAAGGCCGGCGACCGGCTCGAGGCCGACCCCAGGCGCTGACCTAGGGTCTGACCCATGAGGTTTCGTCGGCTCGGCTCGTCCGGTCTCAAGGTCAGTGAGATCAGCTACGGCAACTGGCTGACCCACGGTTCCCAGGTCGAGGAGGATCAGGCGAAGGCCTGTGTACGGCGCGCGCTCGACGAGGGCATCACGACTTTCGACACCGCCGACGTCTATGCCAACACCGCGGCGGAGTCGGTGCTGGGCCGTGCGTTGGAGGGCGAGCGGCGCGAGTCCGTCGAGATCTTCACCAAGGTGTACTGGCCGACCGGCCCGGGCGGCCCGAACGACTCGGGCCTGTCCCGCAAGCACATCCGGGAGTCGATCACTGCGAGCCTGCGACGCCTCCAGACCGACCACGTCGATCTCTACCAGGCCCACCGCTACGACCATGAGACTCCGCTCGAGGAGACGATGCAGGCCTTCGCCGACGTCGTGCGGGAGGGCAAGGCCCTGTACATCGGCGTCTCGGAGTGGAACGCCGACCAGATCCGACGCGGCCACGCGCTGGCGAGCGAGCTCAACGTGCCACTGATCTCCAACCAGCCGCAGTACAACATGGTGTGGCGAGTGATCGAGGCCGAGGTGCTGCCGGCCTGCGCGGAGCTGGGCATCGGGCAGGTGGTCTGGTCACCGATCGCCCAAGGGGTGCTGACGGGCAAGTACCTCCCGGGCGAGGCGCCTCCGGCTGACTCGCGGGCGGGTCACGAACAGGCCGGCCAGCTCCTCCGCGCTCGGATGAACGACGACGTGCTGACTCGGGTCCAGCGACTCAGACCGATCGCCGACCAGGCGGGCCTGACGATGGCGCAGCTCGCCATCGCCTGGGTGCTCGCCAACCCGGGCGTCTCGTCGGCCATCATCGGCGCGTCGCGTCCGGAGCAGGTCAGTGACAACGTCAAGGCGAGCGGTCACCGGCTCTCCCCCGAGTCGCTGGCCATGATCGACGAGGTACTCGGCCCGGTCGTGACCAGAGATCCTGCCCTGACGAAGTCGCCTTCCGACCGCTCCTTCAGCTGACGCAGCTCGACACGTCGACCGCGCCCGTCATGTGCCACCGGTCGGACGAGCCGCCCGTCGGTCACCCCGCCTCGAGCGACATCGGGCCGTAGACGACCCGGTCGTCCTCCAACAGCGTCGCCTGGGCGGCGCCGGAGGCGGCGAGCTCGCGCCAGACCTCGCCGAGCCACGACTCGGCGTCGCTCTGGGAGGGGAATGCCGGGATCTCGACCTCGGTCGTGACGCGGCCGGCGTCACGCGTCTCCAGCAGCCAGGTCCACGACATCATGCGGTCTCCCTTACTCCAGGTGTCACGAACGGCGGCTTCGTCACCGTGAACGGCTGCGGACGCCCGCGGACGTCGACGACCACCTCGTCCCCGTCGTCCACCGCGGCGTCGAGCAACGCGAGCGCGATGCCCTGGCGCCTGGTCGGCGAGAAGGTTCCGGAGGTCACCTCGCCCAGCGGCTCGCCGGCTGCGGCGACGACCGCCATGTGCGGGCGGGGGATGCCCCGCCCCGTCGCGACCAGGCCGCGAAGGAGCCGCGAAGGGCCCCGTTCGCGTTCGGCGTGCAACGCCTCGGCACCCCAGAACGTGTCCTTCTTCCAGCCGACCGCCCATCCCAGCCTCGCCTGGACCGGCGAGATGTCGGTGGAGATGTCCTGCCCGTGCAAGGGGTACCCCATCTCGGTCCGGAGGGTGTCGCGCGCAGCAAGGCCGGCCGCGACGATGCCGTGCGGCCCGCCGGCGGTCAGGACGGCGTCCCATACGGACCCTGCCGACTCGACCGGGACGACCAGCTCGTAGCCGCGTTCGCCGGTGTAGCCGGTCCGGCATACCACGACGTCTGCTCCGTCGAGGTCGGCGTCGACGAACGACATGTAGTCGTGACCGACCGGGAGCCCGACCGCGGCCAGCGTCTCGTCGCTGAGCGGGCCCTGAACAGCCAGCACCGCATAGTCGCGGTGCTGGTTGGCGACCGTGACCCCGTCCGGGGCCTGGTCTGTCAGCAGCCGGACGACGGCTGCGGTGTTGGCTGCGTTGGGGATCAGGAAGACCTCGTCGTCGCCCCGCAGGTAGGCGATCAGGTCGTCGACGACGCCGCCCTCAGGCGTACAGCACAAGGTGTACTGCGCCTGACCGGGTGCGATCCTCCCCAGGTCGTTGCTGAGACAGGAGTCGACGTATGCGGCGGCGCCCGGTCCGCTGACCAGCGCCTTGCCCAGATGGCTCACGTCGAAGACCCCGACGCGGCCGCGTACGCCCAGGTGCTCGTCGACGGTCCCGGTGTACTCCAGCGGCATCGACCAGCCCGCGAACTCGGCGAACTTCGCGCCCAGCTGGACGTGTCGCTGGTGGAGCGGCGAGGTGAGGGGCCCGTTTACCGCGTCGTCACCCATGGTTCGGCAATGTACCTCACACGGTAGTCTCGCGACCGGACCCCGACTCACTCGCTCTGTCGAGCACTCCGCCTCACCGAACCCTAGGACACCTGTGTCGACTGTCTCCCTGCGTCACACCTCTGCTCTCACGGTCGAGGTCGACGCTCTCGTCGTCGGCATCCAGTCGTCCGGGGACGGCCTCGTCCCGGCGCCGGGGGCCGGCGAGCTCGGGGACGCCTACGGCACGTCGTTCAGCGAGATCCTCAAGCAGCTTGGTGCGAGTGCCAAGGCCGGCGATGTGTGCAAGCTGCCATCGCCGGCATCGGTCACGGCGCCGATCGTGCTGGCCGTCGGGCTCGGGGACATCGGTGTGATCGCGAGCGACACCCTGCGGAAGGCGGCGGGCGCGGCCGCGCGAGCACTGTCCGGCAAGGCCACGGCGGCCGTGTCACTGCCGGCGACGGACGACGAGGCAGTCCGTGCGATCGCGGAGGGCGTTCTGCTCGGCGCCTACGGGTACGACCGCTACCTGTCGAAGAAGCATGAACCGGTCGGCGATGTCGTCGTGCTCAGCGACCTCGCGGGCTCGACGAGCGCCCAGCAGGCGCTGGCGACGGCGACCACGGTCGCCGAGGCCGTGAACTTCGCCCGTGACCTGGTCAACCAGCCGCCCAACGACCTCTATCCCGAGTCGTTCGCCACCGAGCTGGTCGGGCGCGCCAAGGGCACCGACGTCTCGATCTCCGTGCTCGACGAAGAGGCCCTCGAGTCCGAGGGCTACGGCGGGATCCTCGGCGTGGGGAAGGGCTCAGCCCGCCCACCCCGGCTGGTCACGATGGCCTACCGACCCTCGAAGCCGGTCGCTCACATCGCGCTGGTCGGCAAGGGCATCACGTTCGACTCCGGCGGGCTGTCCATCAAGCCCAGCAACTCCATGGTCACGATGAAGTGCGACATGTCGGGTGCCGCCGCTGTCGCCGCGGCCACGTTCGCCATCGCCGAGCTCGAGCTGCCGGTGCGGATCACGGCGTACGCGTGCCTGGCCGAGAACATGCCGTCCGGTCACGCGACCCGCCCTGGTGACATCTTGACGATGCACGGCGGCAAGACGGTGGAGGTGCTCAACACCGACGCCGAGGGCCGGCTGGTGCTCGCCGACGGCATCTCGACCGCCAACGCCGAGAAGCCCGATCTGATCGTCGACGTCGCGACCCTCACGGGCGCCTGTGTCGTGGCGCTCGGAGCGAAGGTGTCGGGCGTCTTCAGCAACGACGAGGCCCTCCACCGTGAGCTCCCGGAGATCGCCGAGTCCGTGGGCGAGGCGATGTGGCCGCTGCCGATCCCCGACGAGATGTACGACAAGGTCCGCACCACCAAGATCGCCGACCTCAGCCAGCACAACCCGGAGTCATGGGGTGGGGCGCTCTATGCAGCCGCGTTCCTCCGGGAGTTCGTCGGGGAGGGGATCACGTGGGCGCACCTCGACATCGCCGGGCCTGCGTTCAACGACGGCTCGCCGTCGGGTTACACGCCCAAGGGCGCGACCGGAGCGGCCGTGCGCACGCTGGTGGCCCTGGCGGCCAGCCGTAGCACCAGCTGACCGGCGGCCGGGTGACCGCGGTCAGCTCTGCTTGTGGCGCTTGTTGTACTCGCGCATCCGGTCGGGGTAGCCGACCACGGCCGCGTCGTAGCTCGGGATGCCGCTGTTGTTGGCGAAGGTGTGGGCCCACTCGACCGACGGGACCCGGCGGCGGGTCCACTCTCCGTCGACGGCGACCAGGAGGATCGTCGTGTCGGTGACGGCGGTTCGAGGCTCGACGAAACCCTCGATGCCCTGGCGAGCGGCAACCCACTCCTTGAGGTAGCGAGCGTCCTCTGACTCGGCGGCCCGTAACGTCCCAGGCCGACGCCGCCGCCACGGAAACCGCATGCAATCGGTCCTTTCGTCATACCCCGGTGACAAGTATCGCCTAAGCGCGAGACGCTTTGGGGTCTACCGAGTTCCGAGGCATCGGCTCGGAGGATCTGGCGCTTCCCGATCCAGTGGGGCGCACCTGCGTGGGCCGGAAAACCAGTCCACGCGTACACCTGACGATTCGTCTAGGCTGAGCCTGCTACGGGCAGTGACCGACGAAACGACAAGAGGAACTCGAGGACCATGGCGACTGAAGTAACCCTCCCCGCTCTCGGCGAAAGCGTCACAGAAGGCACCGTGACCCAGTGGTTGAAGTCCATCGGCGACGCGGTCGCGGTGGACGAGCCCCTCCTCGAGGTCTCAACGGACAAGGTCGACACCGAGGTCCCGTCGCCGGTCGGAGGCACGCTGCTCGAGATCAAGGTGGACACCGACGAGACTGTCGAAGTCGGTGCTGTACTCGCCGTGATCGGCGACGAGGGAGAGTCGACCGGATCATCCTCGGGCGACGCGGTCGCGGCGGAGGACGCGCCTGGGGAGGCGGCTGAGGACGCGCCTGGGGAGGCGGCTGAGGAGACGCCGCAGAGCGACCAGCCGTCAGAGGTGCCCACTGACGCCAAGACCGACGAGGGGGCTACGGACACCCCGCCATCCGAGCAGGCTCCGGCCGCCAAGGCGCAGGCTCAGCAGAGCGCCGACGGCGGAGCCGGTGAGGGGACAGAGGTGACGCTGCCCGCCCTCGGCGAGAGTGTGACCGAAGGAACCGTCACGCAGTGGCTGAAGGCGGTCGGTGACGAGGTGGCCGTCGACGAGTCGCTGCTGGAGGTGTCGACCGACAAGGTCGACACCGAGGTGCCCTCGCCCGTGGCCGGGACACTGCTCGAGATCAGGGTCAACGAGGACGAGACGGTCGAGGTGGGCAGCGTGTTGGCCGTCATCGGCTCGCCCGGGGCGAAGCCCTCCGGTGGCGACAACGACGGTGCTGCGCCCGCCCAGACAGCCCAGGCCGAGCCGGAGCCCGAGCCGGAATCGGAGCCGGAGCCTCAGGGCGACGCCGCCCCCGCTCAGGACGCCGCTCCCGAACCGTCACGGGTGTCGGAGCCGGTGGGCGAGCCCGAGCCGGCCACCCAGCGCTCGGCATCGGCACCGACCGCCCAGCCCGAGCCGGCGTCGACATCCGCGAGCAACGGGTCGAGCAACGACGCAGACGCCCGCAGCTACGTCACCCCACTCGTGCGCAAGCTCGCCGCCCAGCACGGCGTAGAGCTCTCGTCGCTGTCAGGCAGCGGCGTTGGAGGACGCATCCGCAAGCAGGACGTTCTCGAGGCGGCCGAGGCGGCGAAGCAGGCCGCCGAGACGCCGGCACCGGCGGCTGCAGGGGCACCCGCCGCAAAGGCTCCGGCCCCAAGCCCAGAGCCCAGCCCGTTGCGTGGCAAGACCGTCAAGCTCAGCCGCCTCCGCAAGGTGATCGCGACCCGGATGGTCGAGTCCCTGCAGGTATCCGCCCAGCTGACGACCGTGGTCGAGGTCGACGTCACCGCCATCTCGCGGCTGAGGGACAAGACCAAGGCCAGCTTCGCCCAGCGGGAGGGCGTCAAGCTCTCCTTCCTGCCGTTCTTCGCGAAGGCGGCGATCGATGCGCTCAAGGCATACCCGCAGGTCAACGCCTCCATCGACCTCGAGGCCGGCGAGGTCACCTACCACGACGGGGAGCACCTCGCTGTCGCCGTCGACACCGAGCGTGGCCTGCTCGTGCCCGTGATCCGCGATGCCGGAGACTTGTCGATCGCCGGCCTGGCCCGCAAGATCGCCGACCTGGCCACCCGGACGAGGGACAACAAGATCTCCCCCGACGAGCTCTCAGGCGGCACCTTCACGCTGACCAACACGGGCAGCCGCGGGGCGCTCTTCGACACGCCGATCATCAACCAGCCGCAGGTGGCCATCCTCGGCACCGGCTCGGTGGTCAAGCGACCGGTCGTCCTGACCGACGAGCGCATCGGGGAGACGATCGCGGTGCGGCAGATGGTCTACCTCGCGCTGACGTACGACCACAGGCTCGTCGACGGGGCCGACGCCGCCAGGTTCCTCACCGCCGTCAAGCAGCGCCTCGAGGAGGCGAATTTCGAGTCCGAGCTCGGCTGATAGGGGGACGCGCAATGTCTCAGAGCGCAACCACCACGGACTTCGTCGACTTGGACGAGCGGTTCCGGCCCGAGTTGTTGGCGCACTGCTACCGGATGCTCGGCTCGGTCCACGACGCCGAGGATCTGGTCCAGGAGACGTACCTGCGCGCTTGGCGCTCCATCGACCGGTTCGAGGGACGCTCGTCGATGCGGACCTGGCTCTACCGGATCGCCACCAACGCCTGCCTGACCGCCCTGGAGAGCCGGAGCCGACGTCCGCTGCCGACAGACCTCGGGGCGGACAGCTCCGACCCCCGCGGGGCGCTGGTCCAGCAGCCCGAGGTCAGCTGGCTCGAACCGGTGCCCGACGCGATGGTGGCCGGCGAGCGCCACGACCCGGCATCCATCGTGGCGTCTCGGGAGTCGATCCGGCTGGCGTTCATCGCGGCGCTGCAGCTGCTTCCCCCGAGGCAGCGGGCCGTGCTCATCTTGCGTGACGTGCTGAGATGGCGGGCGGCCGAGGTCGCCGACCTGCTCGACACGACCACGGTGGCGGTCAACAGCATGCTTCAGCGGGCCCACGCGCAGATCGACGCGGCAGCAGTGACGGAGAACGACGTCGACGAGCCGACAGACCCGGCGCAGCGCGCGCTGCTGGAGAGGTACGTCCGCGCCTTCGAGAGCTACGACGTCACCGCCATCGTCAAGCTGTTCAGCGAGGACGCGGTCTGGGAGATGCCGCCCTACACGGGCTGGTATCAGGGCGCCGAGACCATCGGCACGCTGATCGCGACCAACTGCCCCGCGTCCGGCCGTGGAGACATGACGCTCGTCCCCACCTCGGCGAACGGCCAGCCCGCGTTCGCTGTCTACATGAAAGACGATGAGGGAGCCCACCGCGCCTTCCAGCTGCACGTTCTCGAGACGTCGAGGGCTCGGGTCACCCACGTCGTCAGCTTCTTCGACGTCAGCTTGTTCACCGCGTTCGGGCTGCCGGACGTACTGCTCCCCCAGCCGCTGAGCCGCTGAGCCACTGACCTGGACCTCCGCATCAGGCCAGGAGCTGGTCCAGGAAGGCGGCCTGGCCGTCGGCCAGCTCCACGCGCAACGGCAATGGCTCCCACCTGAACGCGAACCGCATCCCACTGTCGAGACCGTCACCGGTGACGGTGTGCACCCAACTGCTCGCGCCGTCATCGACAGTCGCGAGATGGACGAACGTCGTCGTCGACGGGCCACCGGCATCGTCGACGCCTCGATCCACGGCACCCAGCTGGCCCCGGAACGCCAGACCACTCAGACCCGACTCCTCTGCCACCTCACGCGCAGCTGCGGCGTCGACGGACTCGAAGGTCGCCATGCCACCGGCGGGCACCTGGACACTCGACGGGTCGGCCGGGTCGCCGTCCGCATGTTCGAAGACGAGAAGCTCATGCCGGTCTCCGAGAGTCCGGGTGACGTAGCAGGCGACCCGCCGTCGAAGACCGTAGATCGTCATGGGCAGACCGTAGTTGACCTCGCCCGGGTCTGCTCCACCGACGAGCACCAGGCACGATAGGCCCATGAAGATCGTCCTCGCCGGAGCCTCGGGCTTCCTCGGTACCGCACTGCGAAGCACGCTCGAAGCCGACGGCCACGAGCTCCGCCAGCTCGTACGGGGTACGCCTCAGAATGGGTCACAGACCCAGTGGGACCCCTACTCCGGGCACCTCGATCCTGCCGTGCTCGCCGACGCCGACGCCGTGGTCAACCTCGCCGGCGTACCCCTGGTCCACGTCCCGGCGACCGAGGCATACAAGCGCAAGGTGGTCGAGAGCCGGGTGGCTACGACGTCGACCCTGGCCACCGCGATCGCGGCGCGTGGGGGCGCACCCGCCCTCGTCAACGCCAGCGGCATCAACTACTACGGCACCGACCGCGGAGAGGAGGTGCTCGACGAGGACAGCTCTGCCGGCACCGGCTTCCTCGCCGACGTCTGTCAGCGCTGGGAGGCGGCCACCAGCCCCGCGCGTGATGCCGGCGCCCGGGTCGTGATGCTGCGTACCGCCGTCGTCCTCGACAACTCGGGCGGATCGTTCAAGCTGATGGTGATCCCCTTCCGATTGGGGGTGGGCGGACGGCTCGGGTCGGGCAACCAGTGGTTCCCGACGGTCTCGCTCGCGGACTACGTCGCGGCCGTGAGCAAGGCGGTCACGGACGCGACCATGAGCGGCCCCTACAACGTGACCGCCCAGGTCCCCTCGACGAACGCCGAGTTCACCAAGGAGCTGGGGCGTCAGCTCCACCGTCCGACGCTCTTCACCGTTCCGGGCTTCGCCCTGACAGCAGCGGTGGGCGACTTGGGCGAGGCGATGCTCGGCAGTCTCCGGGTGACGCCGCGCCGGCTGCTGGAGGCAGGGTTCGAGTTCGACGACCCCACCGTCGCCGACCAGGTATCGGCCGCGCTCGCCTGACGACGCTGCTCTTGGTCACCGAGAGCGGATGCCGGCGATCCGCCAGCCGGCAGCGCCGCGCGCCAGCACGACGACGTGTCGGCTCGGGTTGTCGCGTGGCAGCGCCTGTCGGCCACCCCTGCCCAAGGCGGTCATCGGCCCGAGCGTGTCGACGACGTCGAGCCGGACCCGGCCAGGCGACCGCGACCGCACCCGGACGCTTTCGAAGGTGAGGTGGACGCCCCGCACGCGGAGCCCGCGTTGCTGATAGCCGACCAGCATCGCCCGGTCCAGCCTCAGAACACGCGCGCCCGGGACGTAGACGCGGCGGAGCAACTGCGGGGCCTGGTGCAGCCAGGCCCGGCTGCGGATCGCGTCCAGCCGGCCGAGAACGTGACGCCAGCCCGACGGTTCGTCGTGGATCATCCGCGCGGCTCGTGCGGGCGGCGAGTCGGCACCCGTCGGGATTCGCAGCTGCGCCGCCGTCGAGGCGGCCACGGGTTCGGCAGCGCGTTCGACCCAGGGCCGGGCGACCCAGAGTGCACCCGCTGCGACGAGCCCCGCCACGGTCACCGCCGTCGTGACCATCAGACCGCCCCTTCGGCGGGCGCCGCGGGCAGCATGAGCGCGGCCCACGCCGCCGCTGTTCGCGTGCCGGGCCGCCTCAGATCCCCTCATGGCATCAGCCTCGCGTACTTGGGCCGATCTCTGCTGCCGTCATCCACAGGCCACCGCAGACGGACCTCTCGACCCCCCGCGGTCGGCGTTCGGCTGACCGTCCGAGCGCGCCCCCGTACGCTGTAGTTGTCACCGCGGTCTCGGGAAGGACATCTCCGGTGGGTCATCTCTACGACGTCGCCGCTTCGCGGGTCGCGCGGTCTGTGGTCAAGATCGCGGCCAAGCGGGTGCCCGTGCGCTTCGAGTTCCCTGACGGCTCGGCCTGGGGCGCCGGTGACCTCGGGCTGCCGGTCTTCACCGTGGTGAACCCCGCGGCCTTCTACCGCCGGCTCGGCCACGACGCCAAGATGGCCTTCGGCGAGGCTTACGTCGCCGGGGAGTGGACAACGGGGAGCTCGACCGACCTCGCCGACCTGCTGACCCCGTTCGCCACCAAGGTGGCGACGCTGGTGCCCGGTCCGCTGCGCCAGCTCCGCGTCATCATCGACCGCAAGCTCCCGCACCACACGAGCAACACCCGCGACGGTTCCAAGTCCAATATCGAGGCACACTACGACATGTCCAACGCGCTGTTCGCGTCGTTCCTGGACGAGACGATGACCTACTCGTCGGCCTGGTTCGCGGACCTCGAGAACGAGCCGCTCGAAGCCGCGCAGCTGCGCAAGATCGACGGCATCCTCGACTATGCCGACGTTCACGACGGCAGCCGCGTGCTCGAGATCGGCTCCGGGTGGGGCTCACTCGCGATCCGGGCCGCCGAGCGCGGCGCCAAGGTCACCAGCATCACGCTGTCGCAGGAACAGGCGGAGCTCGCCACCGAGCGGATCAAGAAGCGCGGCCTGGACCACCTGGCCGAGGTCCAGATCACCGACTACCGCGATGTCTGCGGGGAGTACGACGCGATCGTCAGCATCGAGATGATCGAGGCCGTCGGTGAGGAGTACTGGCCGAGCTACTTCGCCACCATCGACGACCACCTCGCCCCCGGCGGGAAGGTGGCCATCCAGGCGATCACGATGAGCCATGACCGGATGCTGGAGACCCGCAACTCGTACGGCTGGATCCAGAAGTACATCTTCCCGGGCGGCCTGATCCCGTCCCTGCAGGCGATCGACGAGGTCTGCGCGCGGCACACCCGGCTCCGTGTGACCGCGCGCCGCGAGCTGGGCGTGCACTACGCCGAGACGTTGCGCCGGTGGCGGACGACCTTCATCGACAACTGGGGGGCGATCGAGGCCCAGGGCTTCGACCTCACCTTCCGACGGACCTGGGAGTTCTACCTGGCCTACTGCGAGGCCGGCTTCGCGTCGCGGTACCTCGGTGTGAGCCAGATTCGCCTGGCTCGCCGCTCCGACATACGCTGAAGCGGACATGACGATCCACTTCAGCGCCGACACGCTGGGCGACCACCTTGTCGACTACCGGACCGCGTGGGACGAGCAGCGGCGCCTGCATGCCCGGCGAGCCGACGGTGAGATCGACGACGTCGTGGTCCTGCTCGAGCACGAGCCTGTCTACACCGCCGGCAAGCGCACCCAGCCCGAGGACAGGCCCGTCGACGGGACGCCGGTCATCGAGGTCGACCGCGGAGGCAAGATCACCTGGCACGGGCCCGGTCAGCTGGTCGGGTACCCCATCGTCAAGCTGCCCGCCGACGTCTACGTCGTCGACTACGTCCGCAGGGTCGAGGAGGCGCTGATCGGTGTCTGTGCCGACCTCGGTCTGGCAGCCGGACGGGTCAAAGGTCGCAGCGGCGTCTGGCTCCCGTGCGACGACCTTCGGCCCGAACGGAAGGTCGCAGCCCTCGGCGTCAGGGTGTCGCGCGGTGTCACCATGCACGGTTTCGCGTTGAACTGCGACTGCACACTGTCGGGCTTCGCGGCCATCGTCCCGTGCGGGATCGCCGACGCGGGGGTGACCACGCTCAGCGACGAGCTGGGCCGGGACGTCACCGTTGCCGAGGTCCGGCCCGCCATCGAGCACCACATCGCCGAGCTGTTGTCGTGGCGGCCGTACCAACGTTCCGCCGACGTGGTGAGAACCACGACCGTGGACGTCGAGCCTTCGGGTACCCGGATCCAGTACGGCCTTCAGCCGCTGCGCTGACCGCTCCCGTCGCTCCGCGCCGGACGTCGCCTCGACCGCGTAGGCTGAGCGGGTGACGATTGCCCCCGAAGGACGAAAGATGCTGCGCCTCGAGGTGCGCAACGCCGAGACTCCGATCGAGCGTAAGCCGGCGTGGATCAAGACCAGGGCGAGGATGGGCCCGGAGTACCAGGATCTGCAGGCACTGGTGAAACGAGAAGGGCTGCACACGGTCTGTCAGGAGGCCGCGTGCCCCAACATCTTCGAGTGCTGGGAGGACCGCGAGGCCACCTTCCTCATCGGCGGCGACCAGTGCACCCGGCGCTGCGACTTCTGTCAGATCGACACCGGCAAGCCCGAGGACCTCGACACCGGCGAGCCGCTCCGCGTAGCCGAGAGCGTCCAGGCCATGAAGCTCAGGTATGCGACGGTCACCGGCGTCTGCCGTGACGACCTGCCCGACGAGGGCGCCTGGCTCTATGCCGAGACGATCCGGAAGATCCACGAGCTCAACCCGGGGGTCGGCGTCGAGATGCTCGCGCCGGACTTCAGTGGCAACCCCGCCTACCTCGGCCAGCTCTTCGAAGCGGCGCCGGAGGTGTTCGCCCACAACATCGAGACGGTGCCGCGCATCTTCCGCCGGATCCGCCCAGGCTTCAGGTACGAGCGCTCGCTCGAGGTCATCGACCTCGCCCGCCAGGTCGGGCTCATCACCAAGTCCAACCTCATCCTCGGTATGGGCGAGACCCGCGAGGAGGTCACCGGTGCGCTGCAGGACCTGCGCTCGGTCGGCACCGACCTGATCACCATCACCCAGTACCTGCGTCCGTCCGCCCGGCACCATCCAGTCGAGCGCTGGGTGCGCCCGGAGGAGTTCGTCGAGCTCCAGGCCGAGGCCCTCGATCTGGGGTTCGCCGGGGCCATGAGCGGTCCACTCGTCCGGTCGTCGTACCGGGCCGGGCGCCTGTACCAGCAGGCGCTCCAGTCGCGGCGGCTCCAAGGGGTCACCGCCTGACAACTGACCAGCACCAGCACCAGCACTAGCGCTTCGACCACAGCAACACCACCAGACAGGGCAGCTACGAATGGCAAAGACCGACGGCGCCAGCGCCGAGAAGAAGCAGGGCACGCTCAGGAAGCTCTTCACGGCTTACAAGCTCACCCGGGAGCGGGACAAGCATCTCGGCCTGGTGTGCCTCGGCGTCTTCCTCGCGACGGCGCTGGTCGTCGGTGGGGTGTTCTGGTTCCTCGTCGTCCCGGCCGCCGGCATCGTCGTCGGCCTGTCGAGCGGGCTGCTGGCAACGCTGATCGTATTCGGTCGCCGGGCTGAGAAGGCCGCCTACGCACGGGTCGAGGGCCAGCCGGGTGCCGCGGCTGCCGCCCTCGGAGTGCTGCGGCGCGGCTGGCAGGTCCAGCAAGCGGTCGCGGTGACGAAGAACCAGGATCTCGTGCACCGCGTGGTCGGGCGACCCGGCGTCATCTTGGTCGGTGAGGGCAACAGCGCCCGGGTGCGTCACCTGCTCGGTGTCGAGAAGAAACGGCACGCCCGGGTGGTGGGAGACACCCCGATCTACGACGTGGTCGCCGGCGACGGCCCCGACGACATCCCCATCCGCAAGCTGTCGAAGCACGTGATGAAGCTTCCCCGCAAGATCCGGCCCGCCGACGTCACCGACGTCCTACAGCGGCTGAAGGCTCTGGATGCGATGCGGCCGCAGCTGCCCGTCCCCAAGGGCCCGATGCCGACCAGTATGAAGCAGGCCCGGCAGGGCATGCGGGGCCGCTGACGATGGTGACGACCACCGACCTCCGCCAGGTGACTGAGCCCTGGTGACCACCAACGACCTCCCCCGGGTGGCTGTCATCGGGGCGGGCATCTCGGGTCTCACGGCTGCCTACCTGCTCCGGCACGGCCACAGCGTCACCGTCTTCGAGCGGGACAGCCGCCTCGGTGGCCACGCCCACACCCACGAGGTCGAGCTCGGGGACTCGTTGGCAGCCGTCGACTCCGGCTTCATCGTCCTCAACGACCGTACCTACCCGCTGCTCACGCGGCTGTTCGACGAGCTCGGCGTTGAGATCCGCCCGACTGAGATGAGCATGAGCGTGTCCTGTGCCGGCTGCGGGCTCGGGTACGTCGGCGGCCGCGGCGCCGCCGGGATCTTCGCCCAGCGCCGGCGGGTCGCCGACCCGGTCTTCTGGCGGCTGCTGCTGAGCATCCGGCGGTTCCAGCGGGCCGCGCTCGACCTGGTCCGCGACGACCCCGACTCGCTCGAGACCTACGGGGAGTTCCTGGAGCGCATGAGCTTCGGCACCCACTTCGTCGAGCACTACGCGCTGCCTGTCGTGTCGTGTGTCTGGTCGAGCGGTCACCGCGACGCCCTCGACTACCCGGCGGCCTATCTCTTCGCGTTCCTTTCCAACCACGGGTTCCTGCAGCTCGGCGACGCCCCCCAGTGGTACGTCGTCGCCGGCGGCTCGCGGACATACGTCGACGAGCTCGGCCGGCAGCTCGCAGACGTGCGCCGCTCAGACCCGGTCACCGCGGTGACCCGCAAGGCCGACCGCGTCGTGGTCGCGGACGCCGCTGGGCACCAGCACGACTTCGACAAGGTCGTGCTCGCCACGCACGCCGATGAGGCGCTCAGGCTGCTCAGCGACCCGACTCCGGACGAGTTCGCGGTCCTGGGCGCCTTCCGGTACTCCGCGAACCAGACCCAGCTGCACCGCGACGACACGGTGCTGCCGCGGCGACGCGAGGAGCGGGCGAGCTGGAACTTCCACCTGACAAGCTGCGACCAGGACAGCGAGCAGGTGCAGGTCAGCTACTGGATGAACCGGCTGCAAGGCCACCCCGAGAGACAGCCCCTGCTCGTCACGCTCAACGGCGGCGACCGGGTCGATCCCGACCAGGTCATCGCCGAGATGGCCTACACGCACCCGATCTTCACCCCCGAGTCGGTTGCGGCCCAGCGGCGACTGGCTTCGATCCAGTCCGAGCGAACCGCCTTTGCCGGCGCCTACCACGGCTGGGGCTTCCACGAGGACGGCTGCCAGGCCGGGGTCGCCGCAGCCGAGCACTTCGGCGCCACGTGGTGAGCCGACTGCTGGACGAGGTTGGCGCCGAAGCGACTGACCCGCCGGCGCTGCTGGGGCTTCCTGCGCTGGTCAGCGGTGAGGTGCGCCATGCTCGCTTCCATCCGGTCAAGCACACCTTCAGGTACCGGGCGCACCAGTGGCTCGTCGACGCTGACCACCCCGACGTCGTACCGCCCTGGCTCCGACCGCTTGCGTCCTTTCGGTCGCGGGACCATCTCGGCTCGCCCGAGAGGTCCCTCGGCGACAACGTGCGCGGGTTCCTGGCTGCACAGGGGGTTGCCTGGTCGGCGCACCGCATCGTGATGCTTGCCAACGCCCGCACGCTCGGGTACGTCTTCGACCCGCTCAGCGTGTACTGGTGCTATGCGACCGACGGCTCGCTCGAGGGCGTCCTGGCCGAGGTCCACAACACCTACGGCGAACGGCACGGCTACGTCGTGGACGTGGACGAGCACGGTACAGGCTTCGCGGACAAGCAGTTCTACGTCTCGCCGTTCTTCGGCGTCTTCGGGAAGTACCAGCTCAAGTTCGTGCACGACGATGACAAGGTCGGGGCCTTCGTCACCCTTCGCCAGGACGACCGGGTCGTCTTCACTGGAAGCTTCACCGGCCGCGCCGTCCCGGTGACGGTCCGCCGGGTCGTCACCGTCGCTCTGACCCAGCCGCTGATGCCGCAGCGCGTCGCTGCGCTGATCCGCCTCCACGGCGTGTGGTTGTGGATCAAACGGCTGCCCGTCGTCCGACGGTCGCCGCATGTCGACCAGAAGGGGTCTCGATGACCGCCTCACTCTCAGGCTCACGGGTTTGGCTCACCGGCGCCTCCAGCGGCATCGGCGCCGCGTTGGCGGCCGAGCTCTCCACCCGGGGCGCGCGGGTCGCGATCTCCGCGCGCCGAGCCGACCGGCTCGAGGAGGTGTCCGACGGCTCGATGCTGGTCGTGCCGCTGGACGTGACGGACCACGACGCCGTGCAGACCGCAGCAGCCCAGGTGCGCGACGAGTACGGCGACATCGACATCGCGATCCTGAACGCCGGAGCGTGGACGCAGACCAAGGTAGGCGAGTGGGACGCGGCCGCTTTCCGTCAGCAGGTCGAGGTCAACCTGCTCGGCGCCAACTCGTGCATCGCGTCCGTGCTGCCACGGATGCTGGAGCGCGGTGAGGGGCGGATCGTCATCGTGACGAGTGTCGCGGGGTACCGCGGCGTGCCCGGCGCGGAAGCGTACGGATCGACCAAGGCAGCTCTGCTCAACCTGGCCGAGAGCCTCCGGGCCGACCTCGCGCCGTCGGGCGTCGTCGTGCAGTGGGTCTCCCCCGGCTTCGTCCGCACCGAGCTGACAGACAACAACTCGTTCGCGATGCCGTTCATGGTGGAGGCTGACGAGGCGGCGCGGGCGATCGCGGACGGGATCACATCGAGTCGCCCGGAGATCGTGTTCCCGCTACCGATGGCAGCCACCATGAAGCTGCTACAGCTGATGCCACACCGGTTGTGGACCTTGGTCTGGCAGCGCCAGTCCAGCCTCCGCCAGCCCTGACCCGCTGCCGCCACGACCTCACCCGCAGCCTGTCGCCGTACGCCAGCACGCCAGCACACCCGTCGGGGTGACCAGGCACCTCCCGGGCAGCTGAGCGTGGCCGGCAGGGCTAACGGCGGACGGCGATCGAGTCCACCGCCAGATCATGAAGGCCCTGCTGGTCGCGGTTGTAGATCAACGGCGGGATGACGAGACAGATCAAGATGGTCCTCAGCAGGGCCCGGGCGGGGTCGAGAGCCGCGCCGGAGACGCGCCGGACGGTGACGCCGATCAACAGCTGGCCCGCGGAACCACCCACGAGCGTGGTCAGGATCCAGGCTTCGACCGCGAAGACCACCAGCGGCCCGAACTGCCTGGCGCCGTCGCCACTCCAGAATCCCAGCTGCCGGATGGCGGAGGCCACCAGCAGCGACAACCCCCAGTCGATGACGAGAGCGCCGAGCCGGCGTCCCCAACCCGCCGTGCTTCCCGGACCGGTCGGTGGGAGCCCCTTTCGTCGACCCGGGTAGTCGGGTTCGGCGGCACGCTGGCTCACAGGGGGCAACGTAACACGCAGGAAACCCGTCGGATACGGTGCGGAAACCAGCGGATTTTACGCTCCACGTCTGACGACCGGTGGACTATGCGGAGTCGACTGGCTCCCAAGGAGGTTCGATGTTCGCTGATAGCGACGAGTTGCTCAACTACATCAAGGACGAGGGTGTCGAGATGGTCGACGTCCGCTTCTGTGATCTCCCTGGTGTGATGCAACACTTCACCGTTCCCGTGTCGTCGTTCGGTCCTGAGGTGTTCGAGGACGGTCTGCAGTTCGATGGCTCGTCGATTCGTGGCTTCCAGGCTATCCACGAGTCCGACATGTCGCTGCTACCGGACCCCACATCGGCCTACCTCGACGCGTTCCGGGCCGACAAGACCCTGGTGGTCAACTTCTTCATCCACGACCCGCTCACCGGCGAGGCCTATAGCCGCGACCCCCGCAACATCGCCCGCAAGGCGCAGGCGTACCTCAAGAGCAGCGGCATCGGCGACACCGCCTTCTTCGCGCCCGAGGCAGAGTTCTACGTCTTCGACGACGTGCGCTTCGAAACCAAGCAGAACACCAGCTTCTACTCCATCGACTCCGTCGCCGCCGCCTGGAACAGCGGGCGCGCCGAAGAGGGCGGGAACCGCGGCTACAAGGTCAAGTACAAGGGTGGCTACTTCCCGGTCCCGCCGTACGACCACTTCGCCGACCTCCGGGCCGAGATGTCCAAGGAGCTGGAGGCCGCCGGGCTGATCGTCGAGCGCCAGCACCATGAGGTCGGCACCGCGGGCCAGGCCGAGATCAACTACAGGTTCTCCGAGTTGCTCAACGCCGCCGACGACGTGATGAAGTTCAAGTACATCATCAAGAACACCGCTTGGCGCAACGGCAAGACGGCGACCTTCATGCCCAAGCCGATCTTCGGCGACAACGGCTCGGGTATGCACTGCCACCAGTCGATCTGGAACGACGGCGTCCCGTTGTTCTACGACGAGTCCGGATATGGCGGCCTCTCCGACATGGCGCGCTACTACATCGGCGGCCTGCTGGCCCACGCGCCCTCGCTGCTCGCTTTCACCAACCCGACGGTCAACTCGTACCACCGACTGGTGCCGGGCTTCGAGGCGCCGGTGAACCTCGTCTACAGCCAGCGCAACCGCTCGGCCTGTATCCGGATCCCGATCACGGGCGCCAACCCCAAGGCGAAGCGGATCGAGTTCCGCTGCCCCGACCCGTCGGCCAACCCCTACCTGGCGTTCTCGGCCATGCTGCTGGCCGGCCTGGACGGCATCCGCAACAAGATCGAGCCGCCCGCACCCATCGACAAGGACCTGTACGAGCTCCCGCCAGACGAGCACCAGGACGTCCAGCAGGTGCCGGCGACCTTGACGGCCGTGCTCGACTCGCTCGAGGCCGACCACGACTTCCTGCTCGAGGGCGACGTCTTCACCCCCGACCTGATCGAGACGTGGATCTCGTACAAGCGGACCAATGAGGTGCTTCCGATCGCGCTGCGGCCGCACCCGCACGAGTTCGAGCTCTACTACGACATCTAGGTCATACGACCTTGCAAACCGGCTCCTGACCTGCGGAAACGCAGATTCAGGGGCCCGGTTTTTCTCCTGAGTCCGCAACGAGTCCGCAATGAGTCCGCAACGCGATCAGCGAGGACCGGCAGCAGTCGGTGCTGTTCGGCGGAAGTCAACGTGCGGTCGCGGCCGGACGGGCGGAGGTGATACTGGCCCAGAACGTCAGATGGCCTGTGCGGTGAGAATCGCCGGACCTTCAGCAAGGGATGTAACGGAGAGACCTGCCTCCGCTTGCATGGTCAGCCTACAAGCGGCTCGACATCACCCCTCGCTACCATCGAGGCATGACCAGCGCCGCAACTCCTGTTGCTGAGCCGCTCAGTGGCCCGACGGGACGACTCGTAGCCGCCCACCGTGGCGAGTTGCGCGACGTGCTGCGCCGCCACGGGGTGAGCAATCCACGACTCTTCGGCAGCGTCGCTCGTGGCGATGACCATGAGGGCAGCGATGTCGACATCCTCGTCGAATTCGCTCCGAGCACCAGCCTGTTCACCATCTTGCGGATTCAGGACGAGCTGGAGACGATCCTCGGCGTCGAGGTCGATCTCATCCCCGACGCCGGGCTCAAGGACCGCGTGCGGGTTCGTGTCCAGCGGGACTTAATAGCACTGTGAGTCGCCAGGACGGCGACCGCCTTGATGACATCACGGCGGCCATCGACGCCATCCGCTCACACGTCGAGCGTGGGCCCCTCGCCGACATCCTGGTGAGTGACGCTGTGCGCATCCGGCTGTTGGAGATCGGCGAGGCGGTCAAAGCGTTGCCCGAGGAACTGACGTCCAGCGAACCTGACATCCCGTGGCGTCAGGTCGCGCGCATGCGCGACCGTCTCGCGCACCGCTACTTCATGACCGAACTGGAGATCATCCGAGACACCATCGACAGCGACCTCAGGCCGCTTCAGGCGGCCGTCGACCGCATGCGCGGCCTCCTCCCGACAGAAGCCGCTGTCGAGGAAGGTCAGAGCGACTCCGACCCGGAAACCTGAACGGACTCCGCTCGTGCTGTCATCACCGCGTCGATGGCAGTGCGGGTGGACTCGTCGGAGTCGGGCCACAGGTGGGCGTAGGTGTCGAGCGTGGTCTTCGCCGAGGCATGCCGCAGACGGGCCTGGACGACCTTCACGTCGGCACCGCTGGCGATCAGCATGCTGGCGAGATAGTGCCGCAAGTCGTGGAACCGGAAGCCAGGCGGCAGCCCGGGTACCTTGGCCCGGGCCGTTCGGATCGCGCGCTGCAAGGCCCAGGGGGCGAGTTGGTCGCCCCACTCGTTAACGAGCACGCTCTTCTCCCCCGCCCACTGTGCGACGTGTGCCGACAGGGCGAGCGCGAGGCTCCCCGGGATCGGGAGGGCAGTTTTGGAGGTCTCGGTCTTGAGCGGCTCGGCCGGGTGCTGCACCGTCGGGTTGATAACTCCGCGCATGAAGTCGATGTCGCTGATCCGCAAGCCGCAGACCTCGCCATCGCGCAGCCCCGCGAACGCTCCCAGCAGCACAGCTGCTCGCAGCCGCTCAGGCAGGGCGTCGTGTAGCGCCCACATCTGCTCAGTCGTGCAGACGTAGGGCCGCTGCTTGCCCGCAGCTGGCGACGTCCGCCGCGAGCATGGCGACCTCGCCACCAGCCCGTCGTGAACCGCATCGGCGTAGATCTGCGCGAGCCGGGCGTGGAGGGCGTAGACGTAGGAGTCCTCCAAACCATCGGCGGCCATCTGCGCACACCACGTCCGCACATGCGAAGGCCGCACCGATCCAAGCGGCATCGGGCCGAAGACGGCCTTGATCCGCTTGAGGTGGGTCTCGGCTTGGCGCACTGTGGAGTCACGGTTGCCCCGGTAGCCATCCAGCCATGTGTCGCACCACTGCCCCACCGTCAGCTTTGCGTATCGGGGTGCGACGTGGGTGCCGGTCAGCAGCCGCGAGGTCTGTTCATCGATCCACTGCTGGGCGTCGATCTTGCGGTCGAAGTGTCGGGCGTGCTCCCTGTCCGCATCGTCGCGGTAGCGGGCACGCCACTTCCCACTGGGTCTCTTTGCGATGTTTCCGGCCATGGTTCATGATGCCTCGCGGCTCCGACGGTTTGTGGTACGCGTGTGGCCTGTCAGTGGACGAGCGTGCGCGTGGTCGCCGTTGTCGCGACCCTGGGGTCGGGCAGATTCCTCGGCGAGCCAGAGGATGAGGTCGGTCTTCCAGTAGGCGACGTTGCGCCCGTGTCGGAAGCTGCGGGGACCGATGCCGAGGTGGCGGTAGTAGCGCATGGTGCCTTCGGGCTTACGGACGAAGGCGGCCGCTTCCTTCAAGTAGAGGATCTCGTCGCCGCCGTTGATGCGGCGGGCATACTCCTGAGGGTCCAGTGCATCCGGCTCGGGGTGGATGGTCATGGTGCTTCTCCTGATCTCTGGGGTGAGCAACCGCATTGCGTGGTCGCGAGTGGACATCGTGGGGTGGCTGCGTTACCGATCTCGTTCCCCCTGCCCGCGGACGACGAGGGGGAACCTTGGGGGAACCTTGTTGTTCGTGCAGGTCAGCGTGCGTTCCCCAAAGGTTGCTGGCATCTCCCTTCAGGCTCACGTTCGTCCTTCGAATAGGTGTGCGGCGGTTCCCATCGGCGCCGCTGGCAGGCCGTCCACACCTTCTATAAGCACCGTCGGCGTGGTCGCATCGGACACTGCTGGACCCCTTCTTTCTAGGGACTGTTCAGCGGCCGATGCCTGGCCCACGGTTCGGCGGGGTGTAGGTAGGTGTCGGCTCAACCCGGCGCTGGCCGCGTCGCGACTCCTGCGCCCCCTGCCAACGCTCACGGGCCTCCCGTCGCGCGGTCTCTTGCTGCTGGGTGCGGTCGGCCTGCCAGGTCTGCCGCTCGGCGTCGAGGTTGTCGACGGGCAGTGCCCGGATCGCCTGCTCGCCGTGGAGCGTGTCGATGCGACGCTCGAGGCGGCTGAGTTCATCGGTGACCGTGGCGAGCTCCTCGACCCGCCCGGCCAGCTGTGCGTGCGGGTCGCGGGCGTAGCTGAGGCGTCCGTAGGGCTTCAGCTCGTCATAGAGCGCTTGGTCGAGCTGGTCGCGGGCTTTCTCGGCGATCTCCTGGTGGTCGCGAGCAGCACGCTCCTCGGCACGGACCGCTGAGGTATCGGGATGGGCGGCGGCGACGTGGGCGGTGATGTAGGCATCGACGGCGTCCGTGACGCAACGGCCGTAGAGCCCGGTGACGTCGTGGGCCAACTCGGTGGAGTCGAGGGGCAGGTCGGGGAGGATGGGCCGCCATTTCTCGGCAAACGCGATCAGGTCAGCGTGGGCTTCGCGGACCTGGCGGCGACGCTGCCCGAGCCGGCCCTCGCCGTCCCGGGCGACGGCTGCGGCGCTCTGGGCGTCGCGTAGGTCGGTGCGCCAGGCCTCCCAGACCTGGGGGCGTAGTGCGGTGTCGTCAGTCTGAAGGACGTTGTCGAGTTTCGTGATGGCCTGGCGTGCGTCCCGCCACCGGTCTCGTGCCGTCTCCTCGACGGTACGGAGGCGTTCACGTCCGGGCGCGTAGCGGGCCTTGATCGCGGTGACCTGTTCGAGTGCGTCGCGTTCGGCGGCCAGCCGTTGGTTGCGTTGGGTGAGTTCGGCCTGTCTGGTCCACGCGTCCCGCAGGTCGACCAGCACGGCATCGAGAGGTCGGGCGGGCTTCTGGGTGCCGTAGCGGTCGATGTCATCGGCTGCGCGGTGGGCGGCGACGGCGGGTCCGAGGTCGGCTCGATCTCGGGCGAAGGTGGCTTCCCACTGTTCTCGGGCGTCATCGAGGTCCTCGGCGACAAGGTGGGCGACGTTGTCGTGCCTGCCGCGGGTCATCCCGACATAGGCCGAGGCGGCGGAGGTGTGCTCCCCTAGCAGAAGATGCCCGGCGGCGGCGGTCTCGCCCTGGGCGCCGTGGAGGGTCGTGGCGTAGGCCAGTTCGACATGCTCACGCGCGTATGCCGCTGGCACGGCGCGGATGTCGGTGGCACGTTGCCCGCGTAGGGTCAGTGCCCCGTCCGCGTCGACGGCGGTGACCGTCCAAGTCGCACGGTTCGTCACGCCCAGATCAGCGTCATTGCGCCGTGTGGCGACGCGGTCACCGACCCAGAGGCGTTCACCGGCTTTGGTGGTGAACGCCTGTTTGTCGTCGAGGTAGCCAGCCGACACGAGTCGGTCGCGGATCGCGCCGTTCAGCGCGGCCGCCTGGTCGCGGGTGTCGGCCATCACCAGCACCCCGTTCACACGAGTCTTCCCATACCCGTGGCCGGTGAGGAAGGCGTCGGAGTCGAGGCCGGCGATGGCGTGGGTGCGTTCAGCCTCGGAGGGGTAGATGCGGATCTGGTCACGACGACACAGTGCGTCCCATACCTGTCCGACACGCTCACCGCGCGACTCTCCGACTGCCTCACTCTGGGCAAAACTTCGGTCACGGTCACCAGGTGTGAGGCCCGTGGAACTCACACCTGCGCTGACCGGCTCACCCTCAGTCCGATGCGCCGGCAGAGTGTAGGACGCCGAACCGGCGCGCAGGGCGAGGCTGATCGCGGCGTATTCCGGGTCGTCGAACCGGTGCACCACCTCGAGGTCGACGTGTGCGGTCGGTGCGACCCAACGCGCGGCGAGATCGAGGACGCCGCCCCGACCGACGGCGGGGAGCTGGTGGCGGTCGCCGACGAACGCGACCCGGGTGCCCATCTCGTCAGCCACGGTGAGGAGAGCTTGGGCGGTGTCTTGGTCCAGCATCCCGGCCTCGTCGACCAGCAACAAGTCCCCCGGTGCAAGCAACGCTCCGGTGGCTGGGGTTGAGGCAACGCGAGTCCAGCGGCCATCGTCGTCCCACCGGAACCCGTGCTGATGGACCAGCCACGCCGCCGATCCCGCGGTCCCGACCTCACGAGCGGCGACCTGGGCCGCCTTCAAGGTGGGCGTCACCACGAGCATCCGCCAGCCCCGGTCGGCCGATGCTTTCTGGGCGGCCGCGAGGGTGGTGGTCTTGCCTACGCCCGCAGCTCCCTCGAGTAGCACCAGCGGGGCTGGACCGGTGAGCACACCCACTGCTTGCCGCTGTCCATCGTCGAGTCCTTCCGACCGAGCTGAGACGGGAGCGCCTGGCATGGCCAAAACCTCGGCACGGGCGGCGAGCCGGGTCACGATGTCGGCCTCGACGCCGAGCACATGCGCCGAGCTCAGCGACCGGATGTGTTCGGGCATCCCGATCCTGGCGACCAACGGGACGCAGGTCGCGATGGCCCGGGCCGTGAGATCCTCGGCCAACTCGCCACGGACCGCCTGCTCGGCAACGAGTCCGGCGGCGGCGACCCACTTCTCCACCCCACCACGTACATCGGCGCCGTTCCACGCCGACCGCCGCGCCCCGAGCCGGGCCAGGACGGTCTCGACGGCAGCGGACCGGTCAAGGTCGCCGACACGAGGCGCCCCCACCACGCGCGGCACTCCAGGCCGAGCGACCGGGTCGCGGTAGCCGAGGTCGTGGAGCTGCTCGACCCAATGCGCGGTCATCGCGGCACCGTCGGCGGGAACCACTTTGTCGGGACGCGCGTCCTTCCACGCCCGCCGATCCCATGACCGCCGGATCGCCGGTCCCGGCTCTTGACCGGGGTTCGCTCGGCGCCAGTCGGCCTCGTAGCGGTCGATGTTGCGACCGATCTGCGCCGCACGGGCACTGAACTCCCCGACGTACGGCACCAACGCGACCACCTCACCCGATGCGGCCTCGAGGGTAAATCCTGCGCCGGCGAGCGCGGTCCGGAACTGCGGGTCGGTCATCACCGCGGCGTGCCCGATTCCGTTCATCGCCTCGATCGAGTCACGGAACCCGACCGTGTGCAGCCCCCGCCACTTCCCTTGCGCGAACACCCGCGCGTTGATCTGGAGATGCAGATGCCGGTGCGGATCACCCGCACGCGAGGTGTAGTGGCGCACCGTGACCGCCTCGATCTGCTCGACGGGCACCTGCACCTGGCGCCCCCTCGGGCCGACCCGTGTCGTGGCATGCTGCGCGACCCAGGCGATGATCTGCTTCGCGGCCCGGTCCTGCGCCGCCTCGTACGCCGCCGCGACCTCCGGGTCCAGTGCCGCGGCGATCGACCAGCTCTTCGGGCGGTTGACGGTGATCTCCACGAACCGCACCGCGTTCCCGTCCTTCCGCAAACGGCCACGCGCGGTCCCAGTGTCGGGGTCGTGGCCGGCGACCCACCGCTCGTACCCCTCGCCATCCAGCGCCCCGAACTCGGTGACACCACCTTCCGGAGACGCACCGAAACGACGCGCCAGACCAGTGCCGCCGGCCAGGTAGTAGTCGTCCACCCGAGACCGGTCGGCCTCGACATACGCCCGTGCCGCAGACGCCGCTCCGCGGTACACCTTGACCCCTCCATGCACGTCCAATCACGCCCAATCGCAACCAACAACAGCCCCGGAAATGACTCGTGGACCGCCTCCGGAGGGGCGGCCCAACTACGTCCTTCGTAGCATGCGTGCCGCTCGGAAAGGAGGGGTTGGACGAGCAGGACGGCAGGTATCTGGGCGGGATTCTGGGGACCGTCGATGGTCAACCAGATTCGATCATTCGAGGGACGGGGAACGGGTGACGATGTCAGCGATCGGCGACATCGGTAGGTGTTGTTGTCAGCGAACTTAAGGTTCCGCAGAGGGCGCCCGTCCCGGTTAGGTGACCGGGCGGGTCATACGGGAACGAGCGTGCCAGCACACTCTGGCACCGGTCTCGTAGTTCCAG
>JBBSET010000015.1:0-61590 GCA_038239485.1 Propionibacteriales bacterium | reverse complement strand
TATGCGGTTGGCGCGGCCGCTGCCGCCCCCGACCGCCCGGCGAGGGCGGGGGTGGCCGCGGGGGTCGCCGCGCCGCCGCGGCTCTGGGGTACCTGAGGGGGGCACTAGGCTGCGGCCATGACCACTTCGTTCGGCGCCGACAGCGAGGTCGGTCGGCTGCGGACCGTCATGCTGCACCGGCCGGGACCGGAGCTGAAGCGCCTGACCCCCCGCAACAACGACAGCCTGCTCTTCGACGGTATCCCCTGGGTGAGCCGTGCCCAGGACGAGCACGACGCCTTCGCCACCGCACTTCGCGATCGCGGCGTCGAGGTCGTCTACCTGATGGAGCTGCTTGCGGCCGCACTGGAGTCGCCAGCAGCACGAGCGCAGGCCATCGCCCAGATCACGCTCAGCCTGCGCCTCGGCGCTACCCTCCGCAGCTACCTCACCGGCTGGCTCGAGCAGCTCTCCCCTCTGGAGCTGGCTGAGGCGCTCACCGCCGGGGTCCGCAACGACGAGGTACGTGGGGGCTTCGGCCTGGTCACCAGCCTGCTCGCCTCGGACGACTTCCTGCTCGAGCCGCTGCCCAACCTGCTCTTCACCCGCGACTCGTCGGTGTGGCTGCCTGACCGGGTCGCGATCACCAGCCTGGCGATGCCGGCGCGCTCGCGCGAGACCCAGCTGACCGAGCTGATCTACTCATTCCACCCCAGGTTCGCCGGTATCGAGCGGCTGCACGGCTGGCAGCGCGAGCATGTCGAGGGAGGCGATGTGCTGCTGCTCGCACCAGGCGTGATCGCCATTGGGGTCGGGGAGCGGACGACGCCTGCCGGGGTCGAACGGTTCGCGCGCAGCGCGCTGATCGCCGGGCTCGCCCACACGGTGCTGGCCGTCCCCATCACCCAGAAGCGCGCCACCATGCACCTCGACACGGTCTGCACGATGGTCGACGCCGACGCGATAGTGATGTACCCCAACATCGCCGACACCTTGTCGGCGCACGCCGTCACGTGCCACGAGGCGCACGACGACGAGTCGCTGATGCAGCTCGACGTCGCGCCGGCCGAGCCTTTCCTGGTGGCGGCCGCGAAGGCGATGCGAATCGACACGCTGCACCAGATCGACACCGGGCTGGACCCGGTCACGGCCGAACGCGAGCAGTGGGACGACGGCAACAACACCCTGGCCATCGCCCCTCGGGTGGCCGTGGCGTACGAGCGCAACGTGGAGACCAACGAACAGCTGCGCGACTACGGCATCGACGTGGTCGAGATCTCCGGATCCGAGCTCGGCTCCGGGCGCGGCGGGCCGCGGTGTATGTCGTGCCCGATCTCGCGCGACCAGCTCTGAATCCGACGGACCGGCCGCCACGGTCGGATCCTGCAGGAGTACCCGGCTCGTCAGACAGCCGCAACGCCTCCGGTGCCCGCTGTCCCCGACCGCTGGAGCACCCGAGAATTGGAGGACCCGGTCGTTGCTGACGGGGGACACAGCAACGACCGGGTGTAGTAGAAGGTTAAAGGAGTGCGTGGGTTCGAGCAAGCGAAACGCGCACATTGGAGCAGAAACCGGAACGGATTCACGACAAGACGACGATTGCTTACCGCAAAGTATCTCAAAATAGACACACTTGTTGCGGTGGGCTATCTGATCGTCACTTGGCGGTTGGTCAGCCCGCTACGGGCCGCCCGTTGCTCGACGGTGAGCGCCGAGGTATCTGCTAGCGCGTCGTGCAGCCGCTCGAGAAACGCTGCGGCCGGCGCGTCGAGGGCCGCGGCACCTGTACCGACCGGCAGATCCCAGACCGGGACGAGCAGCCCGTGTGCTCTGAAGGACCCGACGAGCCGAGAGTCCGCGCCGACCTGGTCCGCACCGGCGGCATGCAGCCGGGCGAGCGCTGTCAACAGCTGCTCCTCATCGTGCGGCATCACCCAGCGCAGATGCTCCTTGGTCCCGACCGACGTCCAGTACGCCGCATCGAGGCCGCCCAGTCGGACGGTCGGGTCGATCGCGGCGTTCAGGTTCTCCAACGTGGCCGCCGCCGTACCCTCCATGTCGGCGTCGTCGTCGAACCAGAAGTCGAAGCCCTCGAGGACGTTCACGGTGAAGTCCGCGTCGAGGTCGACGACATCCTGCAGCCGCGGACCGGAGCCGGGGAGGCCGCTCATCACGACGCTCTCACCGGGCTCGGCCAGCAGAGCCAGCCTCAGTGCCTCGGCGAAGTCCCTACTCGGGTCCGCGGACTGCTGCGCGACCTGGACGGCCAGCCGGACGTCCCCGCCGGGCCGCACCATCGCAGGAGCGATCCCGGGCAGCACGGTCGCCAGCATCACGGTCCGGCCGTCCGCGGTAGCGTCGAAGGCCCCGATCCTCAGTCTCAGCTCCGCTGTCGCGGCGGGGACGAACTCGCGCATGGCCACCCAGTCGCACTCGCCCGGCAGGCCCTCGAAGGTCCGCACGACGTACGGCGCCGCGCCGTCAGCGTTGCCGTGACACGCCTTGAAGCGCCGACCCGAACCACATGGGCACGGCTGTCGAGGCCCCGGCCCCTCGGCGACGACAGCTGCCGATGCCGACTTGCGTCCCTTCTTCGCCACACGTCTCCTGTCCGCGCACCACGCGGGTGCGTCGCCTGATCCGCCCAGATGGGCGCGCAGTCAGGCCCGGGTGGTGACGACGGCGAAGACGGTCTTGCCCTCGGCGGCCGTCCGCACTCCCCAGTCCTGGCTCACAGTGTGCACGATGCGGAGCCCCCGACCGCAGAGCGACATCGGCGGTGTCTTCACGACGGACGGTATCGAGTGCCCGTCACCGTCCGCCACGCCGATCGACACCGACTCGGCGTCGACTGCGACGGTGAGCAGCACGTGGCCGTCGCGCCGAGGGCTCCCGTGGCGGACGGCGTTACCCATCAGCTCGCTTACGACCAGGCGAGCGTCGTCCACCCGGTCGGTATCGATGTCGAAAGCGTGAAGCACCTCCGCGACGTGGGTTCGGGCGGCCGATGCGGACGCCGGCGCGAACGGGAGCGGCCAGGAGAACTCGCCGACCGCTCCTGGCACGGCAGGCGCCAGCGTCATTACTGCGACCCGCTGCAGGTACCCACGACTCGAACAACGACGGGCGGTGCCGAGAGTTACGAGGTCACTCGTTTGGCGGCTGCGCGCGGGTTGTCCGTGATGATCGCGTCGACCCCGAGGGACAGACAGAGGTCGATGTCGGCGGGGTCGTTGACAGTCCATACGTGGACTGCGTTGCCGGCCGAGTGGGCCTTGGCGACGTACTCCGGGTGCGCTTTGATGATATCAACGGAAGGGCCGGCCACGCGTGCTCCGAGAGGCAGCGTTCCGTCCCGGAATCGTAGCGGGACCCGGTCCATCAGGTAGACCATCTCCAGCGCAGGTGCCATCTCCAGGCACCGCCGCAGGCTCATCCACGAGAAGCTCATCACCCGGGCCGGCGACGACTGACCTCGTTTCGGCCTGGCCCAGCCGTAGCGGTCGAGCAGCTCGATCAGGCGCTGTTCGACCAGCCCGGCGTAACGCGTGGGGTGCTTGGTCTCGATGGCGATGTCGACCGGACGACACCAGTCGTGCACCGTGTCGAGGAGGCTTTCGAGAGTCAGGATGCTCGTCCTCGCCGGTACGGCGTCGGCCGTGTCCTCGTCGAGTCCCTTCCATGGCCGCTTCCAGGAGGCCCAGTCCAGCTCCTCGAGCTGCCCGAGCTCCAGTGCGGAGACCACACCATGGCCGTTGCTGGTCCGGTCGATTCGCCGGTCGTGGACGCAGACGAGATGGGAGTCGGCGGTCAGGCGGACGTCACACTCCAGACCCTCGGCCCCGTCCTGGAGTGCCTGCATGTAGGCGTCGAGAGTGTGCTCCGCCTCGGTCCAGCTCGATCCGCGGTGGGCGACGATCTGAGTTCGCTCTGAGGGCCGCTGCCACGAAACCGCCGGTCTCCGCCTGATACCTGGAACTCGAATTCCATCGAGGAGGGGCACGCGCATCATTGCCACATTCATAATCCTGACATGTCCGGATGAACGGCGTCCATCTGCACACGCAACACTCGATGACCGGCTGATGTCACCACGTCGGGAATCCCGGCCCGGGGACATTGCCCGGTGATCGCCGCTGTGGCGGTCCGGCGCCGCCACTGACGACGACCGACCCGACGAGCAGCCCGACGGCAAGCACCATGAAACCGGCCCCGGTCACTACCGTCGCTGTCACCCCCCGGTTGCCTTGAGCGACCTGTCCGTCGGCGTCGGTGATCCTCGACGAGAGGATCAGCCCCACGACGATCGTGACGAGACCGATGAATGACAGCCCGAGGCCGCCCAGGTCGAGGCCGCCGCCTGCGGTCTTCGTGCCGAGTCTTCGCATCACCCAGACGCCGAGCGCCGCGACCGCGACCAGGCCGGCCACGACCAGCAGGGTGGTGTCGACGGTGTCGCTCGACTTCGCGGTATCCGCCGCGACGAACCGGCCGGCCCCGAAGTCGGCGAAGATCCCGCGCCTGACGGTGAACGCCCATAGCGCGTACCCGAGGCTGGTCAGCGCGGCGAGTACCACCAGCACGACCGCCAGCATCCCGGTGCCGGGCCCGGCTGCCTGCTGCTGCACCGTCGGCCAGCCGCTGGGAGCCGAGGGGTTTGCGTAAGGGGCCGGGTACCGAGCCGGCTGGGGCGGGCCGTACGGAGCCTGGCCGTACGGAGCCTGCCCGTACGGAGCCTGCCCATACGGAACCTGGCCGTACGGAACCTGGCCGTACGGAGCCTGCCCGTACGGAGCCTGGGGCGGCCGGTATCCCTGGGGGGGCCGGTATCCATGGGGGGGCCAGCCGCGTGGCTGTGCGGATCCGGTCGGGTTGTGGCGCTGAGGAGGTTCGGGTTGCTGCGGCGGGTAGCCGCCCGGGTTCGTGGGCGGCGGCGACCAGGGTCCGTAGCCGGGCGGTGGGCCAGGCTGTGCCGCCGGCGTTGCGACCGGGGTCTCTTCCGACGGGTCGGGCACCTCGTCGCCGGGCGGCTGAGGGTTGGACGGCGGCCCCGGCGGTGAGGACATGCGACGCCCCGATTCAGTCGATCACTCATCAGCTGCTGATGTCGCCGAGCCTACCCAACGCTCGGATCCGGGCCGCCCGAAGGCGGTCGCTCGACTCGGCGGCACCGGCCGCTCAGCCGCCCTGCGTGCGCAGGAACGCCCCGAAGTGAGGAACCGTGAAACGTACGACGCCACGCTCCTCGGCGAAGACCAGCCCCTTCTTGATCAGGCCGTCACGAGCGGGCGACAGCGACTGGGGCCTGCGGCCGAGGCTCTGCGCCACCCTCGCCGTCGGCACGGGGCCGTCGAGGGTGTCGGTGCCGAGGTCCGCCATCGCCTGCATGTAGTCGCGCTCAGCCGCGGTGGCCCGCTCGAACCGCGACCCGAAGAAGCCGATGCCGAGCTCTGCCTCGGCGGACGACGCCGCGTCGGCCACGTCCCGGGCGGTGATAGGCGTGCCGGGAGCCGCGTCCCAGGTCGCCTTCCCGTAGGCCTGCACGAAGTACGGGTAGCCGTCGGTGAGCTCGTACAGCCGCTCGAGGGCGTCGACGTCGTACGCCACCCGCTCCGAGGAAGCGGGTACCAGCAGCGCACGGTCCGCATCGTCTCGCGAGAGCCGGTCGACCGATCGGTAGTGGAACAGCCGCTCGGCGGAGGACTTGGCGGCGGACAACGTGACGGGCAGGTGCGGCAGACCGGCCCCGACGACGATCAGCGGGGCTCCCCGCTGGCTGATCTCATGGCAGGCGGCGCAGATGGCCGAGAGCTCGTGGGTCGACGCATCCTGCATCTCGTCGATGAAGACCGCGACCCCCACCGACAGGTCTGCGGCGAGTTCGGCCACGTCGGAGAACAGCTCGGTGAGATCGATCTCCAGGTCCCCCGAGTCGGCTCGGCCCTTGGCCGCAGCAACGTCGATGGGCGGGCGCCAGCGCTGACCCCGGCGGTCGTCGATGGCCGTACGCAGGGCGAACGCCTTGACCACGGACTCGACGGTCTCCACCCGGTCGGGGTCGCGGTGCCGTTGACCGATGTCGCGAACGGCGGCGTACACAGCCTGCGCCATTGCGATCCGCAGATTCTGGTCGGGCCGGGCCTCCAGCTTGCCCGTGCCCCACGCCCGGCGGCCGGCCCTGCTTCGCAGGGCGTTGAGGAGCACCGTCTTGCCGACGCCGCGCAGGCCGGACAGCACGAGCGACCGCTCCGGTCGCCCGCCCGCGACCCGCTCCAGCGTGACGTCGAACTGCTCCAACTCGCGGTCTCGGCCGGCCAGTTCGGGAGGGCGCTGACCGGCGCCGGGAGCGTACGGGTTCCGCACCGGATCCATGTGTAGGACTGTATGGCGGTGTCTAGCGTTCTTCGTAGATTGGCGTAGCGAGCGCTAGCGCGTGTCGCGCCGACGGAGCCCCGTTGGGGTCAAGCGACCATCGGCTCGGCGTCACCGGATGCCACCATCGCCCGACCGGCGTACTCCCAGCTCATCATCCCCCCGGCGAGGTTGACGGCGTCGCGCCCGTTCGCCTGCAGGAAGCCGGTCGCCTGGGCGGACCTGCTGCCGACCTTGCAGACCACCAAGATCGGCTGTCCGATGGGAATCTCGTCCAGGCGCTGCGGAACCTGCATGAGGGGGACGTGGACGGCGTGCTCGATGTGCCCTGCCTCCCACTCGAACTGCTCGCGTACGTCGAGCACGACCACGCCGGGCGGGAGCGGCGCGGGTACGTCGTCGACGTGGATCTCGGAGATGGCCTTGTCCATAGCGCCAACATAGTCAAGCACTGTGGGTCCGACGTCATTGCCGATCCGTCGCCCGACGGGCGACACTGATGCGATGACTGCGAGGAGGCGACTCCCCCGCAACCCGGTCGCCCCTCGACGGCTGTGCTATCTGGCCGCAGCGACCGCGATGATCCTGGCCGTGAGCGGGCAGAGCGACGCCGAGCCGGCCAAGGACGGCGGCTCGGGCTTCGCCGCCCGTGCTCTCGCCGTCGTGCCGCTGTCCGCGATCTCGAATCGCGCGCTGGCAACCGACAAGGCGCGACGGCCCGTGGTGGTCACACGCGGCCTGCGGGTGCCGTGGGGGCTCGTCTTCCTGCCCGCCGGAGGGATCCTGGTCGGCCAACGGGACGCCGCAAGCATCGTGCTCGTGCACCCCGACGGCGCCAAGCACGTCGTCAAGGTGGTCAAGGGAGTGGACTCCAACGGCGCTCGAGGCGGCGAGGCGGGACTGCTCGGCCTGGCGCTCTCGCCGCACTTCAGCACGGACCACTGGGTCTACGCCTACATGAGCGCCGCCCACGACAACCGAGTGGTCCGGATGCGGTGGAGCGGCCACTCGCTCGGCCGCAAGCACGTCGTCTTCAGGGGCATCCCGCGCAGCCTCCACCACAACGGCGGCCGTATCGCGTTCGGTCCCGACGGGATGCTCTACGTCACCACCGGCGATGCCGAGGCGTCGTCTCGGGCGCAGAACACCCATAGCCTGGGCGGGAAGATCCTCCGGATGACGCCGAGGGGCAGGCCTGCACGCGGCAACCCGTTCGCGCACTCGGTGGTCTACTCATACGGGCACCGCAACGTGGAGGGGCTGGCCTGGGACCCGGCAGGTCGGCTGTGGGCGACCGAGTTCGGGGACCATGCCTATGACGAGCTGAACCTGATCCGGCCCGGGCACGACTACGGGTGGCCGGTCGTCGAGGGACGCTCGCAGCACCCGGGATTCACCAACCCGAAGACGGTCTGGCGCACGCAGAACGCCGGGCCCAGCGGTATCGCCATCGAACGCCGGCACGCGAGGACCTTCGCCTTCATCGGTGCCCTGACCGGGCAGCGGTTGTGGCGGGTGGCGCTGGACGGTACCCGTGTCGATGCTCGCAAACCCCTGTTCCGCAGCACCTACGGACGGATCCGGACGACGGCCGTGGCGCGTGGGGCGCTGTGGTTCACGACCAGCAACACCGACGGCCGGGCCACGCCCCACCCCGGCGACGACAAGCTCCTCCGCCTTGGCCTCCCCTAGCCGACAGCATGCGGGCCTTCGGCAGCGGTCGCGAAGCTACTTGAGCAGGCGCGACAGGCGGCGGTCTGCCAGCGGCTTGCCGCCGGTCTGGCAGGTCGGGCAGTACTGCAGCGATGAGTCCGCGAAGGAGACCTCTCGCACGGTGTCGCCGCAGACCGGGCAGGCCTGGCCGGTGCGGCCGTGGACCCGTAACCCGGACTTCTTCTCCCGCTTGAGCTCAGAGGCGCACAGCCCCTCCGACCGATCGATGGCGTCGCGCAGCGTGGTGCCGATCGCGTCGTACAACGCGGAAACATCCGACTCCGACATGGCAGCAGGTTTGAAGGGCGACATCTTCGCCACGTGCAGGATCTCGTCGGAGTACGCATTGCCGATCCCCGCGATCACCGACTGGTCGCGCAGCACCCCTTTGAGCTGCGACCGGCCGGCCGAGGCGAGAATCTCCGTGAGCACGTCGAGCGTGAAGTCGTCGGTGAGCGGGTCCGGCCCGAGCCGCCGGATCCCGGGAATATCGGCCGGATCGCGCACGACGTAGACCGCCAGCGACTTCTGGGTGCCCGCCTCGGTGAAGTCCAGGCCCGAGTCGTCGTCGAGGACGAGGCGGGCAGCCAACGGGCCCTTGCCCGGCCGCGCTGGCAGGGCGGGCAAGGCGTCTCGCCACCGGATCCAGCCGGCCCGGGCGAGATGCACGACCAGGTGAAGGTCGTCGACACCGATGTCGAGGAACTTCCCGTACCGGGTGACGCCGCTGACGAACAGCCCCTGCAGAGCGGAGACCGGCGGGTCGAACGTCTTCAGGGCAGCGAAAGCGGCGATGTCGAGCCTGGCGACGGCCCGCCCGTCGAGTCGCGTCCGAAGCTCGGTCGCCAGGGCTTGTACCTCGGGAAGCTCAGGCATCTCATCAGTGTGCCGTCTCGACCATATTTTCTCATCCCACACGCCCTCCGAGCCTTGGCTCTTGCCGTGCTTGCCGTCGGGGCGAGGTCGAGGCATTATGTCCGCATGTCGCAACCGGCGGGAAGTCCTGGCGAGGTGTTCCTCGACACCCGCGGTGGCGGCCGCGCCCTGCGTTTGACGTGGCATCACGATGCCGATCTGGTCGTGCTCTCGTTGTGGCAGGGCGTCGAATGCACCGCGACGTTCAGGTTGGACTCTGCCGACGTCGACAGCTTCATCGACGCTCTCGTCGAGGGCATGAGATCGGACCAGCCGACGCAGTTTCCGATGCAACGCACCCGAAGGTTCCGCTTCAGCCAAAGCGCCGCCGGCTGATCTCACCGGACGCGAGCCCGTCAGCAGGCCCAACCTAGCCACAGCTAACCAGCCTCACCGCCAGAGCGGCGGCAGGTCGACGCTCATCGCCCGGTTCAGCATCCGCAGGTAGTCGACCCGGCCGACCTCGTGGACGCCCAGGCTGTCGAGGTGCCTGGTGGCCCACTGGACGTCGAGCAGTCGGTCGGGGTGGCCGTCGTCGAGCAGCTCCACCAGCGCCATCAGGGCAACCTTCGATGCATCCCGCTCGCGGTGGAACATCGACTCCCCGGCGAACAGGCCGCCCATAGCCACCCCATACAAACCCCCGACCAGGTCCGCCCCCCGCCACACCTCGACCGAGTGCACCCACCCCAGGTGGTGAAGGCGTCGGTACGCCGACGTGATCTGCTCGTTGATCCACGCGCCGGGGCGGCTCGGGTCGGCGCACCCCGCGACCACGTCGTCGTACGCCTGGTCGACCGACACCCTGAAGTGCTTGGCCGACTGCCGCATGGACCTCGTCACCCGCAGGCCGGCCAACGGCAGCACGCCACGCCATACCGGTGACCACCAGGCCATCTCACCCGTCTGGTCCAGGGGCATCGGGAAGATTCCCTGGCGGTATGCCGCCAGCACGGTTCCGGGCTCGAGGTCGGCGCCGACGGCGACGACGTCGTCGTCGGACTCGGTCGGGTCGGGAAAGACCCATCGCGTCGCTGGCGGCTCAGTCGTCATCGCTGACGCTGCCGAGATAGCTGTCGTCGAGGAGGAGCGACAGCCAGCCGAACGGCGCGTCGGCCACGTCGGTCCCCTCGACCGCCGTGAAGCTGCCGAGGACCCCGGCCCAGGACAGGCACCGACCCACCTTGCCGACATGGCAAGCCTGCTCGAGCAGGTCGACAAGCTCATTCCTGGGCGCCAGGTGTGTGAACGGCTCCAGGTAGGCATCGCGGACTCGGTGCACCGCATGGCTGTCGTCAGGGACGCCCGCCAGGCGCTTCACCACCCGAAGCGTCACCAGCATGCTCGCGAACGGATGCGCGACCACGCTGTCGCCCCAGTCGAAGAACACGGGGTCGGTGCCGAACCGGTCGGCGAAGACGTTGCCCGGGTGCAGGTCGTCGTGCTGCAGCGACGCCGCGACCGGGCCCGCTGCCAGCTCCTCGCAGGTCGTGTCGTAGCTGTCCGCCGCTGCGACCAGCTGTCGGTACAGCGCCTCGGCGGCGGCAGCGTCCGCGCTCCCGGCAACGTACGGGCGCACGACGTCGAGCGCCTCCCGCAACCGCGCGGGCATCCGCTCCGGCCTCATGTCGGGGACACCGACGGCCAGGATCTCGTCGACCGACGCCATCAGGCCGAGCTGGAGCTGGGCGTACTCGGGCACGACCGCGCAGAGGGCGTCGACCAGCGACCCTTCGTCCGCGGCCCGGCCGAGGACCCGTCCCCCCTCGGGCAGGACGATCCACCCCCGGTTCCGGTCGACCACGAGCGGCGTGAGTACCCGCTGCGGAACCTGCGCGACGAGGACCTCGTACAGGCCGATCTCCCTGTCGGTCGTCGGCCCCGCCGCCTTGAGCCATACGACCCCCTTGCTCGTGGGGGCTCTCAGTGCCGTCGCCCACGAGCGGAGATGAGGCTGCTCGACCGGGCCGGTCCGATCAATGCCGAGGGCGTCGAGGCGGGTATCCAGCCAGGCCGTAGCCTCGGCCAGCCAGCGCTGCTGGGACCAGAACTCGATCCCGTGACCGCCGGGGGCGACACCAGCGGGCGCCTCGACGATCGTCATGACCCCATCACGCAGGCAACTCTATGTGGATCGGGGCGCAGTTTCCTGGCGCGGGTTTGGCCTCAGCCGGACTTGCGCCGGAACTCCCGCTGCTGCTTGTCGTTGCGCGCCTCGCGGACGCCCTGGTTGCGGCCGGCCTCAGCGTGCTTGGCCGTGTGGTGGGCGTTCTTGCGCTCCAGCGCCTCCCGGAACTTGCGGTGCTGCTCGTCCTCCGGCGGCTTGGCGCTCGGTGCTTGCGCGTCGGGAGACCGGGGGGCCTGCTGGTCGGGGCTATCGACGTCGGGGGTCTCTTCGTCGGAACCGGGTTCAGCCATGGCTGCCTCCTTGTGACGAGTCGTGCGCCTCGGTCAAGCGCGGGCAGGTCAGGACCCAACATAGTCCGGTCCAAGGACACTTCTTCGCGGCGGCCGCGAAGGCTGCCCGGTTCCGCGTGCCCGGCCGCCGCGCACTGCGTACAGTTGGCCCCTCAGCCGAGCGGGGCAACCGTCGGAGCACGCGAACACACGAAGGGGCGTCGCCACCGATGGGTGCAGCCAAGATAGTAGGCAAGATCGCGGCTCCTCTCGCTCGCAGCCATGCCTCCGGCATGGCCGCGGGCTTCGTCCGGCAGGCCTTCGACCGAGCCGTCGATGGCTTCGGGCCGCTCCTCGGAGCGGCCGAGGCGGCCGACAAGCGGCTGGCCGAGCACGAGGGTGACGTCGACAAGGCGATCCGCAGCCTGATCGACAGCCACGTGCGCTTCGCGGGCGTCGAAGGCTTCCTGACCAACATCGGCGGGCTGGTCACGATGACGGTGACGCTTCCCGTCAACATCTCCGGGCTGGCGTTGCTCCAGTGCCACTTGGTCGCCGGGATCGCCCATGTGCGTGGCTACGACCTGGCTGACCCACGTGTCCGCAACGCGGTCATCGCCTGCATGCTTGGCGAGGACACAGTGAAGTCACTGGTCAAGAAGAAGAAACTGCCGAGCTCCCCGATGGCGATCGCCACCGCGCCGGCCGTGGACCTGGACCTCGACCAGCGGCTGGCTGCCGAGGTCACGGCCGAGCTGATGGGCCGGGTCGCTGGCAAGCGGACGATCGCCGTGGTGGGTCGACGTGTCCCGGTCATCGGGGGTGGGGTCGGGGCGGTCACCGACGGGTACGCCACCTACCGGATCGGGCGGTACGCCGCCAAGGAGCTGCGGTCGCGCCGGCAGGCGCTGCCACCCGGCCGGTAGACTCAGCTGCCCAGCATGGCGGTGGCCACCCGCGAGGCGGGTGCCTTCCCGATCAGCTCCGCCATCCAGCCGGTCACCGAGACCAGCGCCTCCAGATCCACACCCGACTCGATCCCCAGCCCATTCAGCTGCCAGACCAGGTCCTCGGTCGCCAGATTCCCGGTCGCGCTCTCGGCGTACGGGCAGCCGCCGAGACCGCCGGCCGACGAGTCGATCGTCGTCACTCCGAACCGCAGGGCGGTGAGCGCGTTCGACAGCGCCTGGCCGTACGTGTCGTGGAAGTGGACGCCGAGCTGCTCCACCGGTGTACCCGCCTCGACCAGGGCTGACAGCAGCCGCTCGACATGCCCGGGCGTCGCCACGCCGATCGTGTCCCCGACCGACAGTTCGTCGCAGCCCAGGTCGGACAGCCTGCGGGCGACCGTCACGACCTGAGCTACCTCGACCTCCCCCTCCCATGGGTCACCGAAGCACATCGACAGGTAGCCGCGCACACGCAGACCAGCAGCCCGCGCTCGCGCCACGACCGGCTCGAACATCGCGAACTGCCCGTCCAGCGTGCGGTTGAGGTTGCGCCGCGCGAAGGTCTCCGTCGCGCTGGCGAAGACCGCGATGTCGCGTACCCCTCTCGCGAGCGCTCGCTCCAGACCCGCCTCGTTCGGCACGAGCACCGGCATCCGCGCGACCGAGTGCCTGTCGAGCCGGTCGAGCAACGCCTCCGCGTCGGCCAGCTGCGGCACCCATCTCGGGTGCACGAAGCTCGTCACCTCGATCGTCGTCAGCCCGGCTGCAGCCAGCCTGGCGATGAACTCGGCCTTCACCTCCACAGGGACGATCGCGGACTCGTTCTGAAGGCCGTCGCGGGGACCGACCTCGTACACGCGGACGTGAGAGGGCAGCCCCGCCATCGCCTCGACGTGCGGCAACTGCATCATCGGGCCGCCGCCGCCGCTGGGTCGTCGGCAGACTCGACCACGACAAGCCTCGCGCCCAGCCGCACCTGGTCCCCGACGGCCACCTCGACCGAGGCCACGGTACCTGCGAACGGCGCCTTGAGCGCCAGCTCCATCTTCATCGCCTCGAGCACGACCAGCATGTCGCCGGCGCAGACAGCAGCGCCGGCCGCAGCGCCCAGGCCGAGCACGGTTCCCGGCATCGGCGCCAGGATCGACCCGTCGCCGGCGTCGGCGTGCGCCGCGGGCCCGAAGGCGTCCGGCGGCTGGAACACGTACGTCTGGCCCCGATAGGCGGTCAGCACCTGGTGCGGCCGGACCACGACGTGCCCGACCTCGACCACGTCGTCCACCTCGATCCACAACCGCGCTCCCTCGCGCCGAGCCACCCGCGTGGCCACCCGCCGCCCGTCGACCACGACCACGCCGTCGCCGGGATGCACGGTGAGCAGTCGAGCCTCAGCCACCGTGGCGGCGCTGGCGCCAGCACCGTCGCCAGCCAGCGACAGCGAGACCGGGATACCCGCGGCGGGTCCGCCCAGCCGCCAGCCGTCCGGCTCCGCCAGCGGCCCGGATGCCGCCGACCCGGCCGCCAGAGCGACCGACCACGCCGCCAGCAGCCAGGCAACCTCAGGCACGGCGTGGCCGGACAGCTCCCCGGCTCGGAGGTCGAGCCAGCCGGTGTCGATCGCCGCCTCACCGAACGCGTCGGAGCCGACGAGCGTCCGCAAGAAGCCCAGGTTGGTGGTCAGCCCGAGGATCGCGGTGTCGTCCAGCGCCGTGACCAGCCGGCGCCGGGCCGCCTCCCGGGAGGGTCCAGACGCGATCACCTTCGCGAGCATCGGGTCGTAGTGGGTCCCGACCAGCTGCCCCGACTCGAGCGCCTCGTCGACCCGGACACCGGTCGGCCAGTCGACGAGCTCCGCCACCCCGGCCTGCGGCAGGAAGCCGCGCGACGGGTCCTCGGCATACACCCGCGCCTCGATGGCGTGGCCGCGCACGGTGACCTCGTGCTGGCCGAACGGCAACGGCTCGCCCTGCGCGATCGACAGCTGCAGCCGGACCAGGTCGAGCCCCGTCACGAGCTCGGTGACGGGATGCTCCACCTGGAGGCGGGTGTTCATCTCGAGGAAGTACGCGTCGTCGCCGGCCACGAGGAACTCGACAGTTCCGGCGTTGACGTAGCCCACCTGCTTCGCCAGTGCGACGGCGGCCGACAGGATCTCCTTGCGGACGCCGGCCGGGACCGACGTGGCCGGGGCCTCCTCGATCACCTTCTGGTGCCGACGTTGCACCGAGCAGTCCCGGTCGTACAGGTGGACGACCGCGCCCTGCTCGTCGGCCAGGACCTGGACCTCGATATGCCGGCCGGACTCGACATAGCGCTCGAACAGCATCGTGTCGTCTCCGAAGGCGGCGAGCGACTCCCGACGGGCCGCTGACACCGCGTCGGCCAGCTCCCCCGGCGCGCGGACCACCCGCATCCCCTTCCCACCACCGCCCGCAGCGGCCTTCACCAGCAGCGGAAAGCCCACCTGGCCACCGATCTCGGCCAGCCCGCCTGGCGTGGCCGGGTCGACCCCCGTGAGGTCGGCCGCCGGTACGACCGGCAGGCCGGCGGCCACCGCCACCTCGCGCGCCGCGTCCTTGCGCCCCATCGTCTCCATCACCACAGCCGAAGGGCCGATGAACACCAGTCCGGCCCGGTCGGTTGCCCGGGCGAGCTCCGGTCGCTCGGACAGGAAGCCGTAGCCGGGATGGAGAGCATCGGCGCCGGACCGGGCGGCCGCGTCCATCAGGGCGGCAATCGAGAGGTAGGACTGCGCGGCGGCCGCCGGACCGATCCGGACAGCATCATCGGCGGCGCGCACGTGGGGGGCGTCCCGGTCGGCGTCGCTGTAGACAGCCACGCTCCGCAACCCGGCGCCGGCGACCGCGCGGATCACCCGCAGCGCGATCTCGCCGCGGTTGGCCACCAGCACGGTACCGAACCTGGTCATCGCCTCACATCCGGAAGACGCCGTAGCGGGGCTCGGGCACAGGGGCGCTCGCGGCGGCGGCCAGGCCCATGCCCAGCACCCGCCGTGTGTCGACAGGGTCGATGATGCCGTCGTCCCACAGCCGAGCCGTCGAGTAGTACGGAGACCCCTGCGTCTCGTACTGCTCCCTGATCGGCTGGCGGAAGGACTCCTCGTCAGCGGCGGACCAGGTCTCGCCGCGCCCCTCGATGCCATCGCGCCGAACGGTGGCGAGGACCGCGGCAGCCTGCTCCCCGCCCATCACCGAGATGCGCGCGTTCGGCCACATCCACAGGAACCGCGGGTCGTACGCACGTCCGCACATGCCGTAGTTGCCGGCGCCGAACGACCCGCCGATGATCACCGTGAGCTTGGGCACCACCGAGCAGGCGACCGCCGTCACCAGCTTGGCGCCGTCCTTCGCTATCCCGCCGGCTTCGTACTCGCGCCCGACCATGAAGCCGGTGATGTTCTGCAGGAAGACCAGCGGGATGCCGCGAGCGTTGCAGAGCTCGATGAAGTGGGCGCCCTTGAGACTGGACTCGCTGAACAGGATGCCGTTGTTGGCGACGATCCCGACGTCGTACCCCCAGATCCGGGCGAAGCCACAGACGAGCGTGGTGCCGTAGAGAGCCTTGAACTCGTGCAGTCGAGACGAGTCGACCAGTGCCCGGATCACATCGTGGACGTCGTAGGGCGTACGGGTGTCGGGCGGCACCACGTCGTAGAGCGTCTGCGGCTCGACCGTCGGCTCCTCCACGTCATGAGGCGACAGCGACGGCTCGCCCCGCCGCCCGAGCGTGCCGACGATGGACCGCACGATGGCCAGCGCGTCGGCGTCGTCGGCCGCGAGATGGTCCACGACACCCGAGACGCGCGCATGCACATCGCCGCCGCCGAGCTCCTCGGCGGTGACCACCTCGCCGGTCGCGGCCTTCACCAGTGGCGGCCCTCCAAGGAAGATCGTGCCCTCGCCCCGAACGATCACGGTCTCGTCCGACATCGCGGGGACGTACGCGCCGCCCGCCGTGCACGAGCCCATCACCGCGGCGACCTGCGCGACGCCGAGGGACGACAAGGTGGCCTGGTTGTAGAAGATCCGCCCGAAGTGGTCGCGGTCGGGGAACACCTCGTCCTGCATCGGCAGATACGCCCCGCCCGAGTCGACCAGGTAGATGCAAGGGAGCAGGTTGGCGCGGGCGATCTCCTGCGCCCGCAGGTGCTTCTTCACCGTGACCGGGTAGTACGTCCCACCCTTGACCGTCGCGTCGTTCGCGACCACGACACACGACCGGCCGCTGACCTGGCCGATGCCGGCGACCAGCCCCGCCGCGGGCACAGCATCGTCGTACATGCCGAAGGCCGCCAACGCCCCGATCTCGAGAAAGGGCGAACCGGGGTCCAGCAGCCGGTCGACGCGGTCCCTGACCAGCAGCTTGCCCCGCTCCGTGTGCCGCCTCCGGGCCGCCTCGCTGCCCCCGCGTCGCACCGTCTCCAGCCGCTGGCGCAGCTCAGCGACCAGGTCGCGCATCGACGCGGCCTCGCCCGTGGCTGGCGAGGGTCGTGCCGACACCGTCATTCGAGCCATGCTAGCCATCCCTATCGCGGCAACCCGCCGCGATAGGCTGCGGCTCGAGCACATCCGTGCCGGCCGCCCGAGAAAACCAAGGTTGCTCTGCGAATGGCCAAGCGAGTCTTTCTCCACGTGGGCACCCCGAAGACCGGGACCACCTACCTCCAGAGCGTGCTGTGGGCCAACAAAGCCGTCCTGCGCGATCAGGGCCTCCTTCTCCCCCTCCGCTCGGTCTCCGAGCACTTCCACCTGTCCAACATCGGTCGGCGGGCCAGCATCGCTCTCGCCACTATGCCGGCCAATGCGCACAGCGCCTGGAAGCGGATGCTCGACGAGGTCGGCGACTGGAACGGCGACGCTCTGATCAGCCATGAGCTGTTCTCGCTGACGAGCGCCGAGCGCGCCGTCTGGTGCCTCGAATCGCTCGGTACCGTCGCCGACGAGGTCCACACGATCGTCACCGGGCGCGACCTCGCCAGGCAGGTCCCGGCGGAGTGGCAGCAGACGATCAAGCACGGCCGAACCCATCGCCTCCGCGAGTTCTACGACCTGTTGCGCGCCGACGACCCGACGGTCGCGTTCGGGCGGGCCCAGGACCTGGTGTCGATCATGCACAACTGGAGCCAGGGCCTGCCGCCGGGCCGTGCCCACATCGTCACGGTCCCCCCGCTAGGGGCTCCGCGCGACCTGCTGTGGAACCGGTTCGCCACCCTCGTCGGCATCGACCCGGGCTCCGTCGACCAATCGGTCAACCGTCCGAACGAGTCACTGGGTCGAGTCGAGATCGAGACCCTGCGCCGCACCAACGTGTACGCGCCCAGGGACATCAAGTCGCCTCGCCGCCAGTTCCTGACCCGGCAGGTGCTGGCCGAAGGGATCCTCGCGAACCGGGCCGGGGCGCAGCGGTTCGCGCCGCCCGCCGACGAGCATCCGTGGGTCGTCGAGCGTGGCACCGCGATGGTGGACACGCTGCGGAGCCAGCCCTACGACGTCGTGGGCGACCTCGACGAGCTGCTCCCGCCCAGTGAGCCGGTGACCGGGCTGAACCCCGACGACGCGGCTGAGGGAGAGGTGGCGCAGGTCGCGGTCGAGACCATCGCCACGTTGCTCTTCCGGTCCCAGGTGTCGCAGAACCGGATCCTGGCCAACCAGGTCGCGGAACTGACGGCGCAGCTCGAGGCGCGCAGCGTCCGGATCCACGGACTCGAGCGCCAGCTCCGCAAGGCCTGGGGGGCGTACGAACGCGAGCGCGACCTGGCACTGTGGAAGCATGCCGGACGGCGCGTGCGCGACGGCGCCCGACGAATCCGGCGCCGGGGCAACGGCCCAGGCTGAGTCTCCCGATGGCCAGACGCGTCTTCCTGCACGTAGGTACCCCGAAGTCGGGGACGACCTACCTGCAGACGATCCTCTGGAAGAACGTGGCCAAGCTCAAGGCCGACGGCCTGCTGGTCCCTGGCCGGTTCGAGACCCACTACGCGGCGGCGAAGGGTGTGACCGGCCGACAGGGGCTACGCCGCGAGACCCGGATCGACATCGACAAGGCCTGGCCCCGCCTCACCAACCAGACCAACCGCTGGGCCGGCGACGCCCTGGTGAGCCACGAGCTCTTCGCGCCTGCCACCACCGAGCAGGCGCGGGCCGCCAGGGCGGAGTTCGACGGCAGCGAGCTCCACATCATCGTCACCGCCCGAGCGCTGCATCACCAGCTTCCGGCCTCGTGGCAGGAGCAGGTCAAGAGCGGCCTGCCCACGCCGTACGACGTCTTCCTCGCGCGCGTGCGAGACGATCAGGCAAAGGGCGCGTGGTTCTGGGAGGTGCAGGACCTGGCCTCGATCGGGCGCCGCTGGGCCGAGGGGATCCCGCCCAGCCGGGTCCACGTGGTCACGGTCCCACCGGACCGGTCAGACCCGACGCTGCTCTGGCGGCGGTATGCGAGTGTTGTCGGAGTCGACCCCGCGGCCTACGACATCAGCACGCCGGTCCGCAACGCCTCCCTCGGCCTGGTCGAGTCCGAGCTGCTGCGGCGCGTCCACGCCGTCCGCGACGAACGCTTCACCGACGTCGCACGCCACCGCTGGACGCGCAAGCTGCTGGCGACCCAGATCCTGTCGCAGCGGCACGGCCCCCGGCTCCAGCTCCCGGAGTCGAGCCGGGGCTGGCTCGACGGGCGGACGTCCGACATGGTGCGCGCGGTGCGTGGAGCGGGGTACGACGTCGTCGGCGACCTGCGGGATCTGGAACGTCGACATCCTCCCGAGCAGCAGTGGCGGTCGATCGACACGGTGACGCCGGCCGAGATCGACGAAGCGGCCGCATGGACCGTTGCCATGCTGACCGACGAGCTCCGGACCAAGAGGCCCGAGAACGACGCCTCGGGTCCGGTCACCCCACCCGCCGGGATCGACGGGATCCTGGAGCTGCTGGAGCAGATCAGGGCGCTGGACACCGGGTCAACGCCCAGGCCCGGCAGGGCGTTCGCGACCGCCCGGACGGGCCGAGCATCTCGGGCGGTGCGGACGCGCTGAGGATCTCAGGACTTTCTCTTACCCCCAGTCTTGCACTGTAAGGCTGGGCGTGGTTTGCTATCCCCCAGTGGTTGAGACAACTGCCACCAGCCCTTCGGAACTCGAAGGAACGTCACATGTCTCCCATCTACTCCGCCTCTGCCGTGGCCGATCATCTGTACAGCGTCGAGCTCGATCACGACGTCGTAAGAGACCGCGCCCAGCGCACGCACGAGCTCCTCTGCGAGGCGAAGGACGCCGATCAGGCGACCGTCACCCGCCTGCACGAGGAGATCGTGCTGCTCAACATCGAGGTGGCTGAGTCGATCGTGCTGCGCTACCGCAACCGTGGCGTGCCCATCGAGGACCTGGTCCAGGTTGCCTGCCTCGGCCTGGTCAAGGCGGCTCGAGGCTTCGACCCTCACAAGAGCGACAACTTCCTGAGCTATGCGGTCCCCACGATTCTCGGCGAGGTCAAGCGGTTCTTCCGTGACAACGCCTGGGTCGTCCGCCCGCCTCGTCGGATCCAGGAGCTCCAGGCCGAGATCTCGGCGATGTCGGCGCGGCTCATGCACGAGACCGGCCGCTCCCCGAGCCCGGAGGCTCTCGCCGCCGAGCTCCAGACCGACATCTCCGACGTGGTCGAGGCTCTCGCGGCCGACGGCTGCTTCGCGCCGAGCTCGCTGGACCGGACCAGTGGCGGCGCCGACGACGAGGGCAGCTCGCTGGCCGACGTCCTCGGCGACCACGACCCGGGGTTCGCGCACGCGGAGGCCGTCGTGGCGCTGGGGCCGATCTGCCGCAGGCTGAGCGAACGCGACCGCCGGATCGTCTACCTGCGGTTCTTCCACGAGTGGACCCAGGCCAAGATCGCCCAGGAGTTCGGCGTCACCCAGATGCAGGTCTCCCGACTGCTCAGCCGGATCCTCCGTGACATGCGCGCCCAGCTCAGCGATGCCATGGACGCGATCCCCGTCGCCAGCTGAGACGAGCGCGTTACGCCAGGTAAAGGTATGAGGTCAGACCTTGACGCGTGACACCGCCAGGGCCAGGATTTCGGAACACCGTCGATCGACGAGTTTTCCGGCCCTAGGAGTCGCGATGTCCTCCACCTCCTCCGCGTCGCCCAAGGCGACATCGAGCCAGACCGACGCGGAGATGCTCGCCGACCTCGGCTACGAGCAGGAGCTGCACCGCGGTATGTCGGGGTTCTCGAACTTCGCGGTTTCGTTCTCGATCATCTCGATCCTTGCCGGGTGCATCACGACGTACTACCTGGCCATGGACGCCGGCGGACCCCTCGCCATCAACATCGGCTGGCCGGTCGTCGGGATCTTCGTGCTGTTTGTGTCGATGGCGATGGCCGAGATCTGCTCGCGTTACCCCACGGCCGGAGGCCTGTACTGGTGGGCCAGCAGGCTCGCCACCAAGAACGAACGACGCTGGGCCTGGTACACCGGCTGGTTCAACTTCATGGGCGAGGTGGCCGTCACCGCCTCCATCGACTACGGCGCGGCCGTGACGTGGATGGCGCTGCTCAACCTGGTCTTCGGAGCCAAGGTCACACTCGGCACCACCTTCATCGCCTTCCTCCTCATCATCATCGCCCACGGGCTGCTCAACACGTTCGGCGTCACCGTCGTCAAGCTGCTCAGCGACGTGAGCGCCTGGTGGCATCTGGTCGGGGTGGCGATCATCGTGGGGGTTCTGTTCATCGTTCCTGACCACCACCAGAGCTTCACCTGGACCTTCACCCACTATGTGAACCAGACCGGCTTCTCGTTCGCTGGAGCGCCCGTGTACGCCTGCCTCATCGGCCTGTTGATGACGCAGTACACGCTGACCGGGTACGACGCGTCAGCCCATGTCGCCGAGGAGACCATCGGCGCTCAGGTCGAGGCACCCAAGGCCATCGTCCGGAGCGTCTGGGTGTCGATTCTCGCCGGCTGGATCCTCCTCATCGCGGTCACCGCGGCGATCCAGAACTACAGCGCCGAGCGTGGCAGTACCACCGGTCTGCCACCGGCGCAGATCTTCATCGACGCGGCGGGGCGCCACACCGGTGAGTTCCTGCTGCTGATCTGCGCCGTCGCCCAGTTCTTCTGTGGGATGGCGTCGGTGACAGCGAACTCCCGGATGTCATACGCCTTCAGCCGCGACCACGCCCTGCCCGGCTCGAGGCTGTGGGCCAAGGTCAACCCGCGTAGCGGAACCCCGACGAACTCCATCTGGCTCTGCGTCGTCTGCTCGGTCGCCCTGACCCTGCCCGCGATCTGGAACCTGGTCGCCTTCTTCGCCGTGGTGTCGATCGCGGTGATCGGGCTCTACATCGCCTATGCGACCCCGATCTTCCTGCGCCGCACCAACCCCGACTTCCAGCCCGGGGTATGGAGCCTCGGCCGCTGGAGCGCGCCGATCGGCTGGATCGCGGTCGTCTGGGTGGTCTTCATCGTGATCTTGTTCATGCTCCCGCAGTACTCACCGGGCAACACCTGGGCGACCTTCAACTACGCACCCTTGGCCGTCCTCGCTGTGCTCCTGCTCGCGACCGTCACGTGGTACGCGGGCGGCCGGGACCGTTTCATGGTGGCGAAGCCGATCGCCCCCGAGCTGTCCGAAGTCCCCGACCCGACCTCGTGACGTTGGTCATGCCGGCGCGTCCCGCCGAGAAGGTGAGCCTCTCGGCGGTCGTCCTTCGGCCGGTACGCGGCGCGAACGCGTTCGAGGCCACGGTGGAGCAGCTCGCCACGGCGATCCGTCTCGGCGTGTTCTCCGAGGGCGACCGGCTGCCCCCCGAGCGGGAGCTCGCCGGTGCCATGAAGGTAAGCCGGGCAACGCTGCGCGAGGGGATCGCCGCGCTGCGGCAGGCGGGCATGGTGGCGACACGCAGTGGACGCGGCGGCGGGACGGTCGTCACCCCGACCGACGCCGTGGCCGGGGGGGCCGACGAGGGGCATCGGCGCGAGCAGGCCAAGGCACGCATCGCCGCCGACGCCGACAGCTACCGAGACGCCCTGGTGGTGCGACGGGTCGTCGAGCCGGGCGCTGCCTTCGTCGCCGCGAACAGCGACCTCACCCCCGCCCAGCGGGACTGGCTGCGCGAGTCCGTGCGAGCCGTCGACACCGCTGACGACCGGCTGCTGCACAGGCAGGCCGACAGCAGGCTTCACCTGGCCATCGCCCAGCTGTCCGGATCGGCCGGCCTGCTGGGCCTCGTCACCGACGTCCAGCGCGATCTGCACGAGATGCTTGGCGCGATCCCGGTGCTGGCTGTCAACATCGCTCACTCCAACGACGAGCACGCCCGGATCGTCGAGGCGATCCTCACCGGCGACGCCGAGGGAGCCCGCCGTGTGATGGAGTGCCACTGCGACGCAACGGCCGCCCTGCTGCGCGGCCTGCTAGGAATGCACCACACGTCACCGCGAAGGGATGGGAACCTGTGATGAGCACGCCAACGCACACGAGCGGCAGCGCCAAGCTGGGACTGCTCAGCGTCGAGGAGCTGCGCGTCGAGATCGCCAGCGGAACCGTCGACACCGTCGTCGTGGCATTCACCGACATGCAGGGACGGCTGCAGGGCAAGCGGATGCACGCAGAGTACTTCCTCGACCAGGTCCTCGGGCACGGCACCGAGGGTTGCAACTACCTGCTCGCCGTCGATGTCGACATGAACACCGTCGGCGGGTACGCCATCAGCTCGTGGGAGAGCGGCTACGGCGACATGGAGTTCGTGCTGGACCTCCACACCCTTCGAAGAATCCCGTGGCTGCCCGCGACGGCGATGGTGCAGTGCGACCTGGCGTGGCTCGACGCCGACCACTCCGCGGTGGCCCAGTCGCCGCGCCAGGTCCTGAAGCGCCAGGTCGCGAGCGCGGCCGAGCTCGGCTACGTCGCGTACGCGGGCACCGAGCTCGAGTTCCTCGTCTTCGACGACACCTACGAGCAGGCCTGGTCGCACGGGTACCGGGGGCTGACACCGTCGAACCAGTACAACGTCGACTACTCGCTGCTGGGTACGTCGCGGGTCGAGCCGCTGCTCCGCGAGATCCGCAACGGCATGCAGGGGGCAGGGCTGACGGTCGAGTCGGCCAAGGGCGAGTGCAACCTCGGCCAGCACGAGATCGCCTTCCGGTTCGACGAGGCGCTGAGGACGGCCGACAACCACAGCGTGTACAAGAACGGCGCCAAGGAGATCGCCTCGCTGCAGGGCAAGGCGCTGACCTTCATGGCCAAGTTCGACGAGCGCGAGGGCAACTCCTGTCACATCCACATGAGCCTGCGGGGTACCGACGGGTCCGTCGTGTTCGACGAGGGCGACGGAGCCACCGCACTCTTCGACCGCTTCGTCGCGGGCATCCAGGCGACGATGGAGGAGCTCACCTTCTTCTACGCGCCCAACATCAACTCCTACAAGCGGTTCCAACCCGGCTCGTTCGCGCCCACTGCGATCGCCTGGGGGCACGACAACCGGACCTGCGCGCTGCGGGTCGTCGGCCACGGCGGTGGGATGCGGGTGGAGAACCGCGTCCCTGGCGGCGACGTCAACCCGTACCTCGCGTGCGCCGCCATGCTGGCCGGGGGGCTGTACGGCGTGCGTCATGAGCTGGAGCTCGAGGAGCCCTTTGCCGGCAACGCGTACGAGTCCGACAAGGCTCACGTGCCGACGACGCTGTCCGACGCCCGAGACCTGTTCTCGGCGTCGACCGTCGCACGCGAGGCCTTCGGCGACGAGGTCGTCGACCACTACGTCAACGCCGCCGATGTCGAGCTCGCCGCCTACAACGCAGCCGTCACCGACTGGGAGCGGTTCCGTGGCTTCGAGAGGCTGTAGGCGTTGAGCCCAGTCACCCATGACGTCGTCGACCCGGCGACCGAGAAGGTCGTGCGCAGCGTCGAGCTCGCCGACCTCGACCAGACCGACGCCGCGATAGCCGCTGCCGCGACGGCCTTCGGCAGCTGGCGGGAGCTCGCGCCGGCGGACCGCGGCCGGCTGCTGCGTCGGTTCGCGGACGCTGTCGACGGAGCGGTCGAGGAGCTGGCTCGGCTGGAGGTGGCGAACTCCGGGCATACGATCACGAACGCCCGCTGGGAGGCGGGCAATGTCCGTGACGTCCTGCACTATTACTCCGCAGCGCCCGAGCGGCTGCTGGGGCAGCAGATCCCGGTCGCCGGCGGCATCGACGTCACCTTCCGGGAGCCGCTCGGCGTGGTCGGCGTCATCGTGCCGTGGAACTTCCCGATGCCGATCGCCGGCTGGGGGTTCGCGCCGGCGTTGGCCGCCGGCAACACCGTCGTGCTCAAGCCGGCCGAGCTGACACCGCTCACCGCGATGAGGCTGCACGAGCTGGCCCTCGAAGCCGGCCTGCCCGAGGGCGTCTTCACGGTGATACCTGGTCGCGGCGCCGTGGTGGGGGATCGATTCGTCAGTCACCCGGCGGTCCGCAAGGTCTGCTTCACCGGCTCCACCGAGGTCGGCATGCGGATCATGGCGGGCTGTGCCGAGCAGGTCAAGCGGGTCACACTGGAGCTCGGCGGCAAGAGCGCCAACATCGTCTTCGCCGATGCCGACCTCGATCGAGCCGCAGCCTCCGCGCCGGCTGGCGTCTTCGACAATGCCGGCCAGGACTGCTGTGCACGGAGCCGGATCCTGGTCCAGCGCTCGGTCTACCACCGGTTCCTCGAGCTGCTGGAACCAGCCGTCCGTGCGGTCGTCGTCACCGACCCCAGCGAGGACGAAGCCGAGATGGGCCCGCTGATCAGTGCCGATCAGCGCGCCCGGGTGACCGCGTACGTCGAGGACGACGGGGTCGACGTGGCGTTTCGCGGCAGCGCTCCGGCCGGGTCTGGGTTCTGGTATCCGCCGACGGTGGTCCTGCCCGCCTCTCGGCGGGACCGGGTCTGGCGAGAGGAGATCTTCGGGCCGGTGGTCGCCGTGCTGCCCTTCGACGACGAGGCCGACGCCGTCGCCGCTGCCAACGACACCGACTACGGACTGTCAGGGTCGATCTGGACCCGCGACATCGGCCGCGCGCTGCGGGTCGCTCGAGGGGTCGAGGCCGGCAACCTCAGCGTCAACTCGCACTCCTCGGTGCGCTACTCGACCCCGTTCGGCGGCTTCAAGCAGTCCGGCATCGGCCGCGAGCTCGGGCCGAACGCGCTCGACTCGTTCACCGACGTCAAGAATGTCTTCATAGCCACGGAGGGGTCCTGAGTCATGGCGACCACACGCGCTCCCGCGTTGCGGCTGGCGGGTCGCACCACCGTGATCACCGGTGGCTGCAGCGGGATCGGGCTGGCCACGGCCCGGAGATTCGCCGAGGAGGGTGCCTTCGTCGTGATCGGCGACATCGACGCGCTCCGCGGAGCTGAGGTGGCCGCTGAGCTCGACGGACTCTTCGTCGCTACCGATGTCACCGACCCCGAGCAGGTGGATCGACTCTTCAGCGCGGCGGCGGAGGCGGGCGGCGGGAGCATCGACGTCGCCTTCAACAACGCCGGGATCTCGCCACCCGACGACGACTCGATCCTCGACACCTCTCTCGACGCGTGGCAGCGGGTCCAGCAGGTCAACCTCACGAGTGTGTACCTGTGCTGCCAGGCCGCGCTGCCCTATATGCGCCGGCAGCAGCGAGGCTCCATCATCAACACCGCCTCGTTCGTCGCGGTGATGGGGTCGGCGACGTCGCAGATCTCCTACACCGCCAGCAAGGGCGGAGTCCTCGCGATGAGCCGCGAGCTGGGGGTCCAGTTCGCGCGCGAAGGGATCCGGGTCAATGCGCTGTGTCCCGGACCGGTCAACACGCCGTTGCTCCGCGAGCTGTTCGCGGCAGACCCCGAACGAGCCCAGCGGCGCCTCGTGCACGTACCAGCCGGTCGTTTCGCGGAGCCGGAGGAGATCGCCAACGCGGTGCTGTTCCTGGCCAGCGACGAGTCCAGCTTCGTCAACGCCTCGACGTTCCTCGTCGACGGTGGAATCTCCGGCGCCTACGTCACCGCCCTGCCGTGAGCAGGCCGGTCATCGGGATCACGAGCTACTGCGAGTCCGCCAGCTGGGGAGTCTGGTCGAAGGTCCCCGCGGTACTCGTGCCTGAGCGGTACGTCGGGCACGTCCGCGCAGCCGGCGGCCTACCGCTCGTGATCCCACCATTCCTCGGTGCGGCCGACAGCACCGACATCGACGAGCTCCTCATCAGGTTGGACGGCATCGTCCTCATCGGCGGGGCCGACGTCGAGTCGACCCGCTACGGCGCAGAGCCGCATCTGCTGGCCCAGCAGCCGCGCACAGACCGCGATGCCAGCGAGATCCTGCTCGTCAACGCCGCCCGCGACCGGATCCCTGTGCTGGGCGTCTGTCGAGGTATGCAGGTGATGGCCGTGGCGGCCGGCGGCACTCTGGAGCAGCATCTCCCCGACCGGATCGGCCATCTCGAGCACAGCCCCAGCCCGGACTCGTACGGACTCCGGGTGGTCGAGCCACGGGTGGGCAGCCAGCTGGCCGAGCTGCTCGGCGACCGCCTCGAGGTGAGCTGCCACCACCATCAGGGGATCGCCGAGCATCCTACCTACGAGGTTGCGGCCTGGAGCTCCGACGGTGTCATCGAGGCGATCGAGTCGCCGGGCTCGGCGTTCCACCTCGGTGTGCAGTGGCACCCGGAGACCGGCGTGGACGGGCGGCTCTTCGACGCGCTCGTCGCGGCCGCCGACAAGGAGCGCACTGCCCAGACCTGAAACGGGCCAGGTCTGGACCGTCCCATACCAGGCCCCCCGCTGGTTGACTTCGGTGCCGAAGCAGAGCAGCGTGAGGCCCGAAAGGAGCCCGCATGCGCATCGACCACATGTGCAGTGCAGAGATCCGCTTCATCGGCGCCTTCCACATGGCGCGGCCCTACGGCAACGAGTCAGGAATCGGCTGGGGCATCGGTGACGGGACAGTGACAGGCGACAGACTCTCCGGCGACGTCCATTGGTCCAACCACCCTCGGCGGCGCGGTGACGGAGTCATGTTGCCCAATGCCCGGGGCGTCATCACCACACCCGACCACGCGGAGGTCTTCTTCGAGCTCACCGGCCGCACGTTCTTCGTCGAGAGGGATGGGACCGCTGTCGGGTCACAGCTGCTGATGGCGCTGCTCGAATCGGAGGACGCACGGTACGCCTGGGTGAACAGCACTGTCTGTATGGCCGAGGGCAAGATGAACACGCAGACGGGGGCCGCGCACTTCGAGATCTACGTCTGCGAGAACGCCCTGGTCTGACGCCGCGCCTGAGCCGCGCCTGATGCGGCGGCCTGTGGTCTAGCGCGCCCGAGCGCCGCCTCTGCGCGCGCGCAGATAGTCTGCAACGACGTACTCCCCCAGCCGGCCGAGCTCGGGAGTGAACACCCGTCCGCCGTTGCGCCTGGCGACGGAGTCGACGAACCGCACCAGCCCCGGGTCCTCGCCCAGCATGAAGAAGTTGAGCGTCGCTCCATAGCGGGTCAGCGCATCGACCTCACCGATCGTCGCTTGCAGCGTGCTGTGGGTCGTCGGCCACTGGAAGTACGGGGAGCCGTCAGCGGTCAGGTGGGCGGTCGGCTCGCCGTCGGTCACAACCAGCACGACAGGCTCCGCATCGGGGTGCCGCCTCAGGTGGTGCCCGGCCAGCATCAGCGCGTGGTGCAGGTTGGTGCCTTTGATCCATTCGGGCTCGACATCGGCGAGCTGCAGCGGCGTCAACCCGTGGGCGAGCCGGTGGAAGCCGATCACCTGAAGAGCGTCTTGGCGGAACCTGGTGGAGATCAGGTGCGACAGCGCCAGCGCGGTCTGCTTCATCGGTCCCCAGCGATCCTCTTGGAACATCGAGAACGACAGGTCGACGCAGAGCGCGACGGCCGCCGCGGTGCGCCGCTCGGTCTCGGCCACCGCGAAGTCCTCGACGTCGAGCCTCACCGACGGGAACCGTCCAGTACCCGCGTGACCTCCGGGCTGGCGGCCGGGATGGCGCGGCCGGTCCACGGACGTCCGCAGTACGGCGTTGTGGACAGTACGCGCCGCGTCGATCGGACGTTCGTCCCCGTAGTGCCACCGCAGGATGGCGCCGGTACGCTCGTCGGCCGCGCCGGTACGCCGGTCGTCGTGCTCGCCACGTCCGCCGGCCTCCAGGTCGGCGAAGATCTTCCTGAGCGCCGTCTGACCGAGCCGGCGCAACGCCTTGGGCGTCATCGAGATGCCGTCCTTGTCGCGGTGGACGTACCCCTGTCGCTCCAGCTCGCGCTCCAGATTACGCAGGGCGCGCAGGTCGTCGACCGCCGAGGGCGCGAGCTGTCGCTCGAGTGCCTCCACATCGATGTCGTCGAGCGTCGAGCCCGGGTAGTCCTGCGACAGCTGCTGCTCGAGCGCATCCAGGTCGGCCAGGTCGGCCACCGCACCGACGGCCTGGCCGTATCCGAGCGGCTGGTTTCCGCTGATGTCGGCAGGTCGCCCCTGGCCGAGTCCTGGGCGGAGCGCGTCGAGGTTGGCGTGCAGCTGGGCCAGCTGGCTCTCCAGGTCGAGGTCGCCGAGCGCCTGCGACATCAGCTGAGCGAGCTCGTCGCGTTGTGCGGAGGTGAGCGATCGCATCAGACGGTCAGCGGCGTCCTGGCGCCGCGCGAGCAGGTCGATCAGGTCGTCGGTGTCCTTCGGGTTCTCTCCGAAGAACTGTCCGTGCTGCTCCATGAACGCGTCGAACTGCTGGGTTGTGTCCTCCCCGCGGGCATGTGCGGCCAGCAGCTGGTTGAGGTCGGCGAGCATGTCGCGCACCTGCTGCATCGCCTGCGGGTCGTCGCCCGACAGCGCGTGCTTCATCCCGGCGAACTGGGCGTCGAGCACCTCGCTTCGCAGCAGCTGCTGGATCTGCTCGTACCCGGCGCGCGCCTCGTCGGAGTGCCAGTCGTAGTCGGCCAGATCCCGCACCGCTCCCGCTGTGTTGTCCGGAAGCGACTCCAGGCTCATCTCTGCCAACCGCGCGTCGTCGGAGGGGTCACCGGCCAGCTCCTCGCGCTCGGCGGCCAGCGCCTGGTCGAGCATCGCCCTGACACGGTCGAGCGTTCCGGCGAGGTCGCCGCGCCGTTGCAGCTCGCGGCGGCGACGACGTACCTCCCGCCTGAGCTCGTCGAGCCCACGACGTCCGTCGGTACCCCGACGCAGGAACCGCTGCAGCGCCTCCCGCAGGCTGCGTCCGGCCAGCACGTCCTCGCCGACCTCGTCGACGGCCGCGCGCACGTCGAAGGGCGGCGCGAGCGGGTCCGCCCCGCCGCGCCAGGTGCCGTAGCGGAATCGGCCACTGCCCGGTTCCCGCCTCAACGGAGCCATCTGCTCAGCTGCCGTAGACCGTCACGCCGTCGACCGTCTCCTTGGACAGCCGCCGGGTGAGGTGCAGGCCCTCGAGGACCAGCTCCACCGCAGCGGCGACCTGGCCGCGCGAGACGTTGTCCTCGTCGACATCCAGCCGCTCGAGGACGAGGGCGAGCCCGCGGATGCTGCCCAGCTGTTCGAGCAGTGCGGCGGCCGGAACCAGCGGGCCGGTCTCGACCATGTCGCCGGTCGCGAACCGTTCGGTGAAGCCGCCCAGATCGAGACCCGCCAGATGCTCACGGAACGTCGCCGCCACGGCGACGCGAAGCAGATGTCCCAGGATCTCGTGCTCGCGACCCTCCTCGCCCATCTCGAACTCGAGCTTGCCGCGCAACGTGGGTACGACGTCGGGCAGGTCGCTGATGCGGGCGACCGGAGCCTCCTCGCCCCGACGCGCCATCCGCCGAAGCGCCGAGGCGGACACGGACTCCGCGGCAGCGATCCCGAACCGGGCCGACACCCCCGACCGCTGGTCGATCGCGGTCGAGCCGCGCAGCTCGTACACGAACCTCGCGATCGCCTCCACCAGGTGGACGGGCACCTCGGCGACAAGGTCAGCCTCCTGCTGGATCAGGGCGACCTCGTCGTCGATCTCGTTGACGTAGTGGGTGCGGATCTCCGCGCCGAACCGGTCTTTGAGTGGGGTGATGATACGGCCGCGGTTGGTGTAGTCCTCCGGGTTCGCCGAAGCCACCAGGAGCAGGTCGAGCGGCAGCCGGAGCGCATACCCTCGGACCTGGATGTCGCGCTCCTCCAAGACGTTGAACAGCGCCACTTGGATCCGCTCGGCCAGGTCGGGAAGCTCGTTGATGCCGAAGATCCCTCGGTTGGCCCGCGGGAGCAGACCGTAGTGGACGGTCTCGGGGTCACCCAGTGTGCGGCCTTCGGCCACCTTGATCGGGTCGACATCACCGATCAGGTCCCCCACGCTCGTGTCGGGGGTCGCGAGCTTCTCGCCGTACCTGCTGTCTCGATGCCACCACGACACCGGCAGCTCGTCGGCGAGGTCGGCCGCGAGGCGCCGGCACCGCGCGCATACCGGCTCGAGTGGGTGGTCGTTGATCTCGCATCCGGTGACGACAGGGGTCCATTCGTCCAGCAGGCCGACGAGCGTGCGCATGATGCGGGTCTTGCCCTGGCCGCGCTCGCCCAGCAGGACGGTGTCGTGGCCGGCGAGGAGTGCGCGTTCGAGATCCGGCAGGACGGTGTCGTCGAAACCGACGACGCCGGGGAAGGCGGTGCGCTGCTCCTGCAGAGCGGCCACCAGATTGGTCCGGATCTCGCTTTTGACCGTGTGGTGGGTGTATCCGGCCGCCACGAGCTGACCGAGGGTCGCGATCGCCGGGGGGGTGGTGGCCTCGAAGGAAGGAGACGCCATGCAGCGAATGTACGTCCCGCTCCAAGGGCCACAGGTCCGGGCCCGCTTCGCTAGGGTCAGGGCATGGCGGCGCCGCTGACGAACTGGGCTGGGAATGTCACGTTCAGCACCGACCAGGTCAGCGCGCCGACGTCGCTGGAGGAGCTCCAGACCGTGGTCGCGCTAACCCATCGACTCCGCCCACTCGGGACCGCGCACAGCTTCAACCGGGTCAGCGACACCACCGGCACGCTGGTGTCCGTCGCCGGTCTCCCGCCGCGGTTCGAGATCGACGCCAGCCGCTCCACAGTGACCGTCAACGCGGGGATGCGCTACGGCGACGTCGGCGCACTGCTCCACCACGCCGGGTACGCCCTGCCCAACCTCGCATCGCTTCCCCATATCTCTGTCGGCGGCGCGATTGCGACCGCGACCCACGGCTCCGGCACGCGGGTCGGCAACCTGGCGACGGCTGTGACCGCCCTGCAGCTCGTCACTGCAGACGGCTCACTGGTCGAGATCGACAGCACCGACCCCGACTTCGAGGGGTGCGTCGTGTCGCTCGGCGCGCTCGGCGTCGTCACCGCCGCAACGCTGACGATCGAGCCGGCCGTCGAGCTGGCGCAGTGGATCTACACGGACCTGCCGCGGGCGGCCCTGGACGACGGCGTCGAGGAGATCTTCGCCAGCGCGTACAGCGTCAGCGTGTTCTACGACTGGCGCTCACCGGTCGCTCGCGTCTGGCGCAAGCACCGCCTCGACGAACCGGAGCACCTGCCGCCCCCGGCGCGCTGGCTGGGCGCCACGCTGGCCGAACGGCCGGACCCCGACGTCGGCAACACCTTCGACAAGCTGACCGAGCAGTTCGGTGTACCGGGTCCCTGGCACCTGCGGCTGCCGCACTTCCGGATGGAGTTCACGCCGAGCCACGGCGAGGAGCTCCAGACGGAGTACCTCCTGCCGCTCAGGCATGCCGCCGCGGCCATCGCCGCGGTCGAGTCGCTGCGCGAGCAGGTCGCGCCGCTGGTGCTCGTCTCGGAGTTCCGTACCGTCGCCGCCGACGACCTGTGGATGAGTCCCAGCTATCGGCGCGAGACGTTCGCCTGCCACTTCACCTGGGTGCTCGATCACCCCGGCGTGACGGCGGTACTGCCGCTGATCGAGCAGGCCCTGGAGCCGTACTCGCCGCGCCCGCACTGGGGAAAGCTGTTCGCCATGGGCGCCGAAAGACTCGCCCGCCGCTATGACCGGTACGACGAGTTCGTGGCGCTGATGCGGCGGTACGACCCGGACAAGAAGTTCCGCAACGGGGCCCTGGACGTCTGGTTCCCCCTGGCTGCCGGCGGCTGAGGTGAGTGTGCTGAGGCGGCGGGGAGGGCGGTGCCGATGAAGGACCTCGAGGAGATCTGGCCGGTCTTCGGTCTGCGCATCGTCGCGGGGCCGTTGGAGCTGCGAGCGATCCGCGACGACGACATACCGGCCCTCGTGGACCTGGCCGAGCAAGGCATCCACGACCCTGCCGGGATGCCGTTCCTCTTCCCCTGGTCGACCGCACCTGTGGACGAGCTCGGACGCAACATGGCGACGTTCTACTGGACCAGCCGGACCCAGGTGAGCCCGGCCCGGTGGTCGCTCGAGCTGGTCGCCCGTTGGCACGGCGTGATCGTCGGAAGCCAGGGCATCACCACCGAGAACTACCTGGTCACCAGGACGGGCGAGACGGGTTCATGGCTCGGCCGCGAGCATCAAGGTCATGGGATCGGGACCGTCATGCGGCAGACCATCTGCGCGTTCGTCCTCGACCACCTGGACGCCGAGGAGGTCACCTCGGCGGCCTTCGTCGACAACCCGGCCTCGTTGGCGGTGAGCCGAAAGGTCGGGTATGTCACCGACGGTCGGCAACGGGTGAAACGCCGCGACTCCGAGCTGGCGATCAGCCAGCGGCTCGTCCTGCGTCCCGAGGACCTGGTAAGAAACCCGTATGACCTCGAGGTGACGGGCGTCGGGCCACTGCGGGCGTTCCTCGGCCTCGAGGACTGAGCCGAGGCGAGGGTCCGTCCACAGGTGCCCTCCTCCTCTCGACGTACCCGCCTCGAAGAACTATACTCGAACACATGTTTGATAGATATCCAGACGCTCACCTGGTCGGCGACCTGGTCTCCTGCCGGGACGGCTCACCGCACGATTCGGCGGCGTCGGCGGCGTGCGCGCTGATCGAGGAGGTGATGGGCTGGCAGGCCGTCGCTTCCTGGGTGGAGTGGAACAGGCTCGACACGATGCGTCGCTTCGCCGAAGCCCGCCGAGCGGCCGACATCGACCTTGTCGGGTCCGATGCGACTGTGCCCGACCTGTCCCATCTGACACCCGGCCAGCGGGCTGCGATCGGCAGGCTCGAGGCGGACCTCGACGACCAGGCTGGACGCTTCGCTGCCGAGGAGTTGGCTCTTGGTCTGAACATGTCGGTGACATCGGTCGAGAAGCAGCTCACTCTGGCCCGTGACCTCGGCGAGGTCCACCGCGACCTCGGAGAGGCACTCGAGCACGGCCAGGTCAGCGGCTTCGTCGCGGCGATGGTGGCCCAGGCGACCAGGAAGCTCCCCGACGAGGCCCGTCGGGCGCTCGACGCGGCAGTTACCGTCGACGCGACCGAGCAGCCTCCCGGGCGAGCCATCGACGCCGCCCGCACCCGCGTCAGCGAGGTCGACCCCTACACCGACATCCTCGCGAGGGCCGCCGCCAATGCGCGCCATGTGTTCCTCAAGCCGCTCGACGACGGCGTCGCGATGCTGGGAGCGATCCTGCCCGCCGATGACGCGATCCGCGTCTACCGTCGCCTTGACAGCGCAGCCAGGACCGCCCGCACACGTGGCGATCCACGCACACTCGACCAGCTCCGAGCCGACAGCCTCGTCGACCTTGTCGTCGCGTCGACCGACGGCCCCAGCTCCGTCGAGGATTCGAGCAGCCGAGTCGGCGCCTCTGCGTCGACCGGACGTCACCCTGACGAGGCTGATCTGCGATTCCGACACCGGCGCGGTCCTGCAGACCGACCCCAGGCCTACCAGCCCAGCAACCGGTTACGCCATGCGGTCGGCTGCCGGGACCGGCACTGCCGGATGCCGGTCTGCACGGCCCGGGTCCGACATCTCGACCACATCCAGGCCCGCCTCGACCATGGTCTCACGACCACCGACAACCTCCATGGACTCTGCGAACGCTCCCACCTCGCCAAGCACCACCCAGGCTGGACGCTGAAGGGCAGCGCGGACGCCAGCGTCATGTGGACCACGCCCACCGGACACACCTACGCCTCGACACCACCACCGGTCACCGGTGTCGGCACCGGGCCACCCGGCGACCCCGACACCATCGTCGACTCGCCGACATGGCTCAGCCGGCGCCAAGCCGACACCGCCGCGATGAATGCCTGGAGACAACGCAACCGGGCTGCGTGAGATGAGCGGGCCGACCCACCCGGACCAGGCCAGGCCGGGCGTGCACAACCCGCGACGCCGTTCGATGCTTGGATATCTGGTCATGACCACTCGGCTACCCCAGCTCCTGCTCGACTGCCTGGACTCCCTCGGCGACCCGTTCGCCGGCTTGCCCCCGCACCGCCGAGAGCTGTTCATCGCCAGGCTGCGGCGATGGTGGCCCGATCTCGTCAACGGTCTCGCCGACGTCTACTCCGACCCCGAGCAGGTTGGCGTGCGCTCAGTGAGGCTCGCGGCCGAGGCCTTCGCCCAGCGCGGCGACGACCTGCACTCGCTGGATCTGACCCGCAGCCTGCAGCCGGACTGGTTCCAACAGCCGGGGGCTCTCGGCTACGCCGCCTACGCCGACCGTTTCGCCGAGTCGCTGGCCGACGTGGGCAAGCACGCGGCGTACCTCCGCGACCTCGGCGTGACCTACCTGCACCTGATGCCGCTCCTGCAGACCCGGCCGGCACCCAACGATGGTGGGTACGCCGTGAGCGACTACCGCCAGGTGAACCCCGAGCTCGGGTCGGTCGACGACCTCAGGGAGCTCACGGCCACCCTGCGCGGCGAGGGGATCAGCCTGTGCCTGGATCTGGTCCTCAACCACGTTGCCTATGAGCACCCCTGGGCGGCGGCGGCACGCGCCGGCGACCCGCAGTACCGCGACTACTTCTCCTGCTATCACGACCGCAGCATCCCCGACGCCTACGACTCCACCGTCCCTGAGGTATTCCCGGCCTTCGCGCCTGGGAACTTCACCTTCGACCCCGACCTGAGCTCGTGGGTCTGGACGACCTTCAACAGTTACCAGTGGGATGTTGCCTGGTCCAACCCGGACGTCTTCTGCGAGTACGCCGACCTCGTGCTCTGGCTGGCGAACCTAGGGGTCGAAGTGCTGCGACTGGATGCGATCGCGTTCATCTGGAAGCGCCTGGGCACGAACTGCCAGAACCAGCCGGAGGTACACGCGATCACCCACGCCCTCCGTACGCTCACGCGGATGGCCTGCCCCGCGACGGTCTTCCAGGCCGAGGCGATCGTCGGGCCGCGCGACCTGGTTCAGTACCTCGGCACCGGGCACCACTACGGCAAGGTCAGCGACCTCGCCTACCACAACAGCCTGATGGTCCAGCTCTGGTCGATGCTGGCGACCCGGGACGTACACCTCGCCACCCAGGCGCTGAGAGCGCTTCCGGCAACGCCATCGACGACCGCATGGATCACGTACGTCCGCTGCCACGACGACATCGGCTGGGCCATCGACGACGGCGACGCGCGGGCGGTCGGCCTGACCGGGTGGGGTCACCGGGCCTTCCTGTCGTCTTTCTACAGCGGCACATTTCCCGGGGCGTTCGCCCGCGGGCTGGTGTTCCAGGAGAACCAGGCCACCGGCGACCGGCGGATCTCCGGCTCGCTCGCCAGCCTCGCGGGCCTCGAGGCCGCAACCGAGACGGGCGACGCCGGCGACATGCGGGCCGCGGTCGCTCGGATCCTGCTCCTCCACGCCGTCATGCTCGGTTGGGGCGGCCTGCCGGTGGTCTGGATGGGCGACGAGCTGGGGCTACTGAGCGACGGCGGCTGGGACACCGATCCCCGATACGGCGGCGACAACCGGTGGGCGCACCGGCCACGGATGCCGTGGTCGGTGGCCGCCGAGGCCGCCGGCGACCCCGAAGGTGCCGCCGGCCCGGCAGGGGCGGTGCTCGCAGGCCTCACCAGGCTGATCGCCGCTCGCGCATCGCTCGACCAGCTGCACGCCAGTGTTGCGTCCGAGGTGATGCTGCCCAGCGATCCCGGCGTGCTGCTGGTCCGCCGCGACCATCCGCTCGGCCCGCTGATGTGCGCTTACAACATGACCGAGGACTGGCGCCCCGTGCCGCTGCATCGTCTTCACGAGGCAGGGCTGGGCGCCGACTGCATCGACCGGATCAGCAATGCGCACCCGAACATCGGCGACGACGGTCAGGTATGGATGCCCCCGTACGCCTCGCACTGGCTGACCGGCCGGCTAGGGACGTGAGCGCGTGGGGCGAAGACGCGCGACCCACCTATGGCCTACCTTCTCCTTAGCGGCATGTACCGTGCGACGGGTGGTGCCCGCCGTTCACCGAACGACACACGACAGTGCGAGTGGAGCATGCTGAAGATTGCGGCCAGCGTCAAAGGCTGGCTCGGCCGTCGCTTGCTGGCCAGGGCTCAGCGCAGTGGCGGCGTCGACCTGACCAAGCTGCCGATGGTGCCGGAGTCGATCATCATGCCGCTGCAGCGCTCCGGTCTCGATCCGGTGCCGGCGCTGGCCGCGATCCGGAAGACCGAGCCGATCACGAAGCTCGCCAAGCTGTTCGGCATGAACATCTGGATCGTCACCGGTCACGAGGCGACCCGGTCCGTGCTCGCGAACACCACGGACTTCAGCAACGACATCCGCCCGCTGGTAGGTGGCAGTCAGGCGTCGACGGACCAATACATCGGCGGGCTGGGCTTCACCGACCCCCCCGAGCACACGCGGCTCCGCAAGATCTTGACGCCCGAGTTCACGATGCGCCGCCTCGAACGCCTGAAGCCGCGGATCAAAGGCATCGTCGACCATCAGCTCGACCTGATCGAGGACGCCGGGCCGGTCGCCGACCTGGTCGAGCTGTTCGCCGCCCCGATCCCGTTCCTGGTCATCTGTGAGCTGCTCGGCCTCCCCGATGAGGACCGTGCGAGCTTCCAGCAGCTGGGACACGCCCGTTTCGACGTCAGCCGTGGCGGCATCGGCACACTCGGAGCGGTATCGGAGTCACGGACCTTCCTGCTGGAAGCCGTCCGCAAGCAGCGGCGCAACCCCGGCGACGGCCTGATCGGCAAGATCATCTCCGACCACGGCGACGCCATCGACGAGATCGACCTGGCCGGCCTTGCCGACGGCGTGTTCACCGGCGGATTCGAGACCTCCGCGAGCATGATCGCACTCGGCGCGCTGGCGCTGCTGCAGAAACCCGAGCACTTCGCCCTGCTCAGCGACTCCGACGACGACGTCTCTGTCGACCGGGTCGTCGAGGAGCTGCTGCGCTACCTGGCTGTCGTCCAGATCTCGTTCCCACGTTTCGCGCGGACCGACATGGAGCTGTTCGGCAAGAAGGTCTCAGCGGGTGATGTGGTCGTGAGCTCGTTGAGCGGGGCCAACCGCGACTCGGCCCTCGGCGAGGAGATGGAGTCCTTCAACCCGCGCCGAGAGCCCGTCCCCCACTTCGCCTTCGGCCACGGCTTCCACCGCTGCATCGGCGCCGAGCTGGCGAAGATGGAGCTGCGGGCGGCGTACCCGGCGCTGGTGCGGCGCTTTCCCGACCTGACGCTCGCCGTCGATCCCGCCCAGCTCAGGTTTCGCAAGCTCTCCATCGTCTACGGGGTCGAGACGCTGCCCGTCCGCATTCACTAGGTCGCAGAGCCGGTCACGGCAGCGGCGCGGCCTCTTCGACCATCGTCATCCCCGACTCGTAGTCGTCGTCGGCCTCGTGGGCCAACACGCCGACGGTCACGCCTGACTGGCCGTACCAGACGGTGAACGACCCGGAGCCATGATCCACATAGCGCGCGTCGTCGAAGCCATCGCTCCAGGCGGAGTACTTGAGGGTGTGGTCGCCGATCTCCGTCCAGAAACCTGGCACCTGCGCCCACGAGCTGGTCCCGCCTGCGGCGCAGCTTCCGGCGACCTCGCCCATCGCCTCGGCCTCGCCCCAATGCTCGACAACGAGATGGCGCCCCACCGCACCGTTGAGGGCGAACGCGACGTCCCCGGCCGCATAGAGGTCAGGCTCAGCCGTGCGCATGTGCTCGTCGACGACGATGCGGCCGTGCTCGACCGCGACACCGGCGGCCGCCGCGAGTCTCGCCTGCGGCTCGACGCCCACGGCCGTGAGTACGACGTCGCCTTCGTGGTGCGTTCCGTCGGCCAGGTTGACCCGACGTCCGGCACTGATCGACTCCACCTCTGCCGCGGTGACGAGCCGGACGCCGGCAGTTCTCAGCCAACCCGCGATCTGCTCGGCGGCATCGCGCCCCAGCCGTGCGAGCTGGGGCAGCTCCTCCGACGACACCACCGTCACGGCGAGCCCGCGCAGCGCCAGGGATGCCGCCGCCTCACAGCCGATGAAACCTGTCCCGACCACGACAGCCGACGTCGCCGACTCGACGGTCTCCCGCAAGGATCTGGCCTGGTGCAGGAAGCGCAACCAGACCACCGCGGGGTCGTCACCGCCGGGAACCGGCAGCACCGCAGGCTCACTGCCCGTCGCCAGCACGCAGGCGTCATAGTCGAAGGACAGCCCGGAGGCGAGCCTCACCGAGCGCAGCGGCAGGTCGAGCCGCTCGACACGCTGGTCCAGCATCAGCTCGATCTCGTGCTCGGCATAGAAGGAGGCCGGCTGCAGCGCGAGCTCGTCCTCGGTCGACCTGCCGCGCAGGAAGTCCTTCGTCAGCGGCGGACGGTTGTACGGCGGGTCCACATCGGCACTGATCAGGCGGACCGGGCCGGAGCCGTTGCCCTCGCGGTATGCCGAGGCGGCGGCAAGGCCTGCGGGGCCGCCTCCCACCACGACCAACCCGTTGCTGGTTCTCGTCATGGTGCGAGGCTAGTGACACGACGGCGGCCGGCCACGGGCCGGTGTCACACAGTCCGCACAGTCAGACTCCAAACATTCACGCACTCCACAGTCGAGGTGATGAGCGATCTGGGATCTAGCCATTGTCGGTGCCGGACCCGCAGGGTGCGCGACGGCGCTCGCGGCGTTGGCGGCGCAGCCGGGGTTGAGGGTCGTCCTGCTGGATCGAGCGACCTTTCCCCGGGACAAGTCGTGCGGAGACGGCATCGCCCCGCAGGTGCTGGATGTGCTCGCCGACGTGGGAGTGACCGGACTGCTGGACGACTGGACGCCCGTTGACACCCTCCAGCTGCAGCGCGGGACCGAGACGGCGTCGCGGGTGATGCGCAGGTCCGCGTGGGTGGTTCCACGCTCGGTCTTCGACGCCCGGCTGGCGTCAGCCGCAGTCGCCGCCGGTGCGCAGCTCGAGCACCATCGCGTCCGCACGATCCGCTGCACGGGAGACTCAGTGGATCTGGACAGCGACCTCACCGCCAAGGTCGTGGTCGGCGCCGACGGCGACGGGTCGCTGGTCCGCCGGGCCGCGGGGGCCCCTCCCGTCCGCCGGCGAGCGCTGGCACTGCGCGGATATGCCCCGACGCCAGCCGGCCGCGCCGGGAAGCAGGCCATCGTGTTCGGGCCGGGTCCGCAGCCGTCGTACGCGTGGTCCTTCGATCGAGGAGACGGGCTCGCCAACGTCGGCTACGGCGAGCTGGTCACCGCTGAGCGGCCACTCACCCGCACCCTGTTGCAGACCAGGCTCGAAGCGTTGCTGCCCGGGGCCAGTATCGACGCCCAGGACTGGCTCGGCCACCACCTGCCGCTGTCGTCGTGGACGTGGCAGCAGCCCGACGGCAGGCTGCTGCTCGTCGGCGACGCGGCAGGGCTGGTCAATCCGATGACAGGCGAGGGCATCTACTACGCCGCCGCGACCGGCGTGCTCGCCGGCCGGTCGGCGGTCAGCGCGCTGGCGGCCGGCGACCCCGCAAGCGCGGGTGCGCGACATCGGCTGGCGGTGCAGGCACTGTTGGGACGACACCTTCGGCATACCACGGCCGGCTCACGGTTGCTCTCCAAGTCCGCCTTCGTGACCGCGGGCGTACGCGCGGCGGCCCGCGACCAAGGGGTCTTCGACGACCTGATCGAGATCGGGCTCGGGCATGGGTTGGTCACCCGCCGGGTGCTGCGCGGCCTGGTGGGAGGGCTGCTTCCCCGTCGAGGCCAATCCTGAGCCGAGAAAGCGTACAGTCGCAAGATGAGACTTTGGCCACGAAAGCACCCTGCCAGAATCGCCGAGGCGGCCGAGCCCGGCACTGCAGAGGCTGAGCACACCCATCTGGCTGAGCACACCCATCTGAAGGTGTCGAGGGGGCCGATCGCCGGAGTAGCCGGCGGGTGGGGAATCTCTACCGAGGAGGGCGTCGAGCACCCCCTCGCGCCGCGGATGAAGCCCAAGAGGGACGTCATCGGCGACGAGTGAGACTGACGTGGGCGCTCGCCGCGGCGGTGCTGAGACAGCAGCTGTAGAGCGTCGACGTCTGCAGCGAGCGTGGCGACATACCGAGGGCGCGACGTCGGAGGAAGATGAGGGGCCGCCCGACATGCACGATCCCCAGGCAAGACCTGGGACTTGCCAATCGTGCGCGAGGGGGGACTTGAACCCCCATGCCCTTTCGGGCACACGGACCTGAACCGTGCGCGTCTGCCTATTCCGCCACCCGCGCGCATGCCACCATCGGAGTCCGAGAGCCCGACTCAAGCCCCCCGCACCGCCCACGACGACGTGAAAGGGTAACACGCAGCGGGGCGTTCACTCGTCGGCAACCGTCGCGCCGATCAGTGCCCCGGCGACCATTCCGGCTACGATCGAGCGCGAGACAGGTAACGATCACGCGAGGCACGTAACGATCAGCAGTCACGGCGGGCCGCGTCCTGCGTGGCCTGCCCCAAGGACAGGCAGCGAGGGGAGGTGGCACGTGGGTGCTCTGCACCGCTTCGAGCAACGGCTCGAGCATATGGTGACGGGCGCGTTCGCGCGAGCCTTCCGCAGCGCCGTCCAGCCGGTCGAAATCGCCTCGGCGCTGCAGCGCGAGGTGGACAACTCCGCGCAGATCCTGAGCCGCGACCGCCGGCTCGCACCCAACGACTTCACCATCGACCTGTCGGGTAGCGACTACGACCGGCTCTCCACCTACGGCCAGTCGCTGCTGAGCGAGCTGGCCTCGATGATGCACGCGTACGCCGCCGAACAGCAGTACGTGTTCGCCGGACCGCTGCGGATGAACTTCCACCGGGTCGACGACCTCTCGACCGGCCGGTTCCGGGTCCGCAGCGCCGCGGCCGCCGCCGTCACCCCGGGTCCTGGGCAGCCCGCGGAACCCACCGAAACCGCGATCAGGCGAGCCCCGATGTTCCTCGAGGTGAGCGGCGCCCGCCATCCGCTCAACGCCCCAGGCCTCATCGTCGGCCGGGGAGGCAACGCCGGACTCCGCATCGACGACCCCGGGGTCTCCCGGCGCCACGTGGAGTTCCGGGTGAGGGACGGCAACGAGGGACTGCAGCTCAGCGTCGTCGACCTCGGATCGACGAACGGGACGACTGTCGACGGGCGACGGATCCAGCACGCCTTCCTGCATGACGGCTCCGTCGTTCAGATCGGCAGCACCAAGATCGTGGTACGGGTGAGCGAGCAGACCCACGAACCGAAGCCGTACGACCCCCAGCCGTACGAGGCGCAGCCATACCAGCCCCCGCCGAACGACGCACAGCCGTACTCGGCACAGCCGTACTCGGCACAGCCGTACTCGGCACAGCCGTACTCAGCACAGCCGTACTCAGCACAGCCGTACTCCGAACAGCCGTACTCCGAACAGCCGTACCCGCCGAAGCTGCACCCGCCCGAGTCCGAGCACCAGCCGCCGATGAACGGCCGGAGTCAGCGCTCCTGGGGAGCATAAGGCGATGTCAGAGCTCACGCTGGCGCTGATCAAGATCGGGTTCCTGGCCCTGCTGTGGCTGTTCGTCCTGTCCTCGGTCTCGGTGGTGCGCTCCGACATGTTCGGCGAGCGGGTCGACCCCGACAACGTCAAGCCCGCGAAGGCGCCGAAGCCGCGCAAACGCAGGCGCGGCGCACCGACCAAGCTGGTCATCAGCGAAGGCGGCGGCGAGGGCGTGTCCGTACCCCTCGGCCAGGAGCCGATCCTGCTCGGTCGCGGGGCGGACGCGACGGTCCGTCTCGACGACGACTACGTCTCCACCCGGCACGCCCGCTTCGTGCCGCACGGCGAGGACTGGTACGTCGAGGACCTCGGGTCGACCAACGGCACTTACATCGGCAGCCAGCGCATCACGACCCCGATGGTGGTGGCGACCGGGGTCCAGGTGCGCCTCGGCAAGACCATCGCCGAGCTGAGGAAGTAGCCGCGTGGCGCTCTTCCTTCGCTACGCCGCGGTCTCCGACATCGGCAGGACCCGCAAGAAGAACGACGACTCCGGGTATGCCGGGCCGCACTTCGTGATGGTCGCCGACGGCATGGGTGGAGCCGCGGCCGGCGACCTGGCCTCCGCGATCGCGACTCAGACCATGCAGCGGCTCGACGCCCCTCCGCCCGGCGACGCTCCCCCCGACGACATGCTCGTCGCCCTGGCCGGGGCGGTCCATCGTGCGAACGACCGGCTGGCCGAGCTGATCGAGTCCGATCCCGCGGTCGAGGGTATGGGCACCACCGTCACCGCCGTTCTCTTCGACGGCGAGCACGCCGGAGTGGCTCACCTCGGCGACTCCCGCGGCTACCTGTGGCGAGCCGGGGAGCTTCGGCGCATCACCGCCGACCACACCTGGGTCCAGAGCCTGATCGACGAAGGCCGCATCACCGAGGAGGAGGCCAAGACCCACTCCCACCGTTCGCTGCTGCTGAAGGTCCTCGACGGCCGCCATGTCAACGACCCGGACCTGACCGTCATCGACGTGCGGGCCGGCGACCGCATCCTGCTGTGCAGCGACGGCCTGTCGGGATTCGTCGACCTCGAGCGGATGCAGCGGGTGCTGTCCGCCGGGAGCGCCGAGGCGGTCGCCACCGAGCTCGTCCAGCTCGCCCTGGAGGCGGCCAGCACCGACAATGTCACCGTCGTCGTGGCCGACGTGGTCGACGACGACGCGAAGCAGGACGGCGACCGACCGATCGACACCGAGCCCGTCGTCGTCGGCGCCGCCGCCGAAACCCAGCGGGGCGCAATCAGCAGGCTCCGGAGCTGGGCGGGCCGAGAGGAGGTCACCCCGGGTGAGGCGTTGGTCGACGCCGAAATCGACCCCGAGGAGCTTCGCTACGCACCGAGGGAGCCCAAGCGCTTCCGGTGGCTCGTCCGCGGCTTGCTGGTGGTGGTCGCGCTGGCGCTCATCGCCTTCGGGGCCAAGGTCGCGTACGACTGGTCACAGGACCAGTACTACGTAGCGGCGGACAACGGGAAGGTGGCGATCTACGAGGGAGTCCAGGCGGACCTGCCGGGGATCACACTGCATCACGTCTACGAGACAGAGGACCTGTTCCTGAGCGAGCTCCCGACCTTCCGGCGCAGCCAGGTGCTCGACGTCCTGCCGGCCGACGATCTGCAGCACGCGATCAGCATCGTCGACAACCTGAAGACGTTCGCGGCCACGTGCGCCGCGCAGGCGTCCCGCTCATCCGCGCACGCCGCCTCCTCCTCGTCGACCCGGTCGGTGCCCACCACGGCATCGCGGGCGACGGCCACCCGACATCCCCCCAGTTCCTCGACTCCCAGGAGTCACCCGACCGGCCGCGACAAACCGCCGGGAACGCCGACCTCGACGCCGTTGACGAGCTCGACCGGGGGGACCGACGCCAACCAGCCAGCGGAATGCGCCGGCGCCACCCCCCGGCCGGGAGCCACCCCATGAGCACGGGAGTCGCTCCTCGCCGGGTCAGCAACTTCGTACCGCGCAAACGGCGCGGCGCGGAGCTGTTCCTCCTCGTCATCGCCCTGGTCGTGGGTGTGAGCGCCTACGCCCTGGTCGGTCTGGGCACCGAGGGCAAGGTGCCGGCCGACATCGTCGAGTACGGGGGCGGCCTGGTCGCACTCGGCATCATCTGCCACATCGCTGTCAGGATCCGGGCACCGTATGCCGACCCGATCATCCTTCCCTCGGTGATGGCCCTGAACGGCATCGGCCTCGCGATGATCCGGCGCATCGACATCGCCCGGGTCGCCTCCGACAGCTCCGCGCACGTCTATGCGACCCAGCAGCTGCTGTGGACGGTGCTGTCCGTCATCTGCTTCGTCGGGACCCTGATCGTGGTTCGCGACCACCGGCGCCTCCAGGCCTTCACCTACACCTTCGGCTTCGCCGGCATCGTCTTGCTGCTGCTGCCGCTGACACCGGGCCTCGGGGTCGACATCAACGGCGCCCGGATCTGGATCCGCTTCGCCGGCCTGTCGTTCCAGCCCGGCGAGATCGCCAAGATCTGCCTGGCGATCTTCTTCGCCGGGTACCTGGTGATGAAGCGCGACGCCCTCGCGCTCGCCGGGCGCCGCTTCCTCGGGGTCGACCTCCCCCGGGGACGCGATCTCGGCCCGATCGTGCTGATGTGGCTGGTGAGCCTGGGCATCTTGGTCTTCCAGCGCGACCTCGGATCGTCCCTGCTGTTCTTCGGCCTGTTCGTCGTGCTGCTGTACGTCGCCACCGAGCGTTCCAGCTGGCTGGTGGTGGGCGCACTGCTGTTCGCGGCCGGCACCTACGCCGGGTACAAGGCGTTCGCGCATGTCCAGGAGCGCTTCGACGGCTGGCTGCACCCGTTCAGCAACCCCGACCAGTACTACCAGATCATCCAGGGCCAGTACGGCCTCGCCTGGGGCGGGATCCTGGGCCGCGGCCTGGGTGGCGGCAGTCCGCAGATCACCCCCTACTCGTGGACGGACTTCATCGGCACGTCGCTGGGCGAGGAGCTCGGGCTGACCGGTCTGATGGCGATCATCTTGATCTACGGCCTGATCGTCGAGCGCGGCCTGCGCACCGCGCTGGTCTGCCGCGACCCGTTCGGGAAGCTGCTCGCCGTCGGCCTCTCGGTCGCGATGGCCTTGCAGGTGTTCGTCGTCCTCGGCGGCGTCACCAAGCTGATCCCGCTCACCGGCCTGACGACGCCGTTCCTGTCGTACGGCGGGTCGTCGCTGATCGCCAACTGGACCATGATGGCGCTCCTCCTCCGCATCAGCGACCACGCCCGCCGACCCGTACCGGAGCTGCATCTGCCCAGCGCGAACGAGCAGACGCAGGTGGTGAGGATGCGATGAACAAGCCCATCCGCACCCTGGCGATCGGCTGCTTGGTGCTCTTCGGCCTGCTTCTCCTCAACATCAACTACATCCAGGTGTTCAAGGCCGGCGAGCTCAACGCCCGCAGCGACAACCATCGGGCGCGCGAGGCGGAATGCTCGCGCAAACGAGGCCCGATCCTGGTCGACGGTCAGCCGGTCGCGCGCAGCAAGGCGTCGCACGACTCGCTGAAGTACCTCCGCACGTACAGTCACCCGGAGCTCTATGCCCCCGTCACCGGCTTCTTCTCCTGCATCTACGGCACCACGGCGGTCGAGAGGTCGGAGAACTCGATCCTGTCGGGCAGCGACTCCAGCCTGTTCGTCAGCCGGATCATCGACCTCTTCAGCGACAACCAGCCCGTCGGCGGCAGCGTCCTGCTCACGATCAACCCGGCGGCGCAGAAGGCGGCGTACGACGGGCTCAAGGCGCTGCCCGGCCGTACCCGGGGGGCCGTCGTCGCGCTCGACCCGAAGACCGGCGCCATCTTGGCGACGGTGACCACGCCGTCGTACAACCCCAACCTGATCGCCACGCACGACGCGAACGCCGCCATCAAGAGCTACAAGCAGCTGAGCACCAGCCCGGGCGACGTCATGCTCAACCGTGGCACCCAGCAGGACTACCCGCCCGGGTCGACCTTCAAGCTCGTCGTCGCGGCCGCCGCGCTGAGCAACAACTACCAGCCGGACAGCAAGGTCAGGGGCGGGACGGGTATCCGGCTGCCGGGCAGCAACCACATCCTGCACAACGAGAACGGGTACGACTGCGGCGGCAACTCGATCACGCTGACCCAGGCCCTCGTCGTCTCTTGCAACGTCTCGTTCGCCGACCTCGGGCTCAAGCTCGGCGCCACCACGATCCAGGACCAGGCCGAGAAGTTCGGCTTCAACGAGAACCTGCTCGACCAGTTGCCCTCGGCGATCAGCAAGTTCCCCACCAAGCTCGACCCGGCCGAGACGGCTCTCTCGTCGATCGGCCAGTACGACGTCAAGGCGTCCCCCCTTCAGATGGCCATGGTGGCGGCAGGGATCGCTAACGGCGGCGCGGTGATGAAGCCGTACGTCGTCCAGCAGCTCCGCTCACCGGATCTGGCCATCATCGGCGATGCCAGCCCGCAGCCGCAGGTGCTTCACCAGGCCGTCTCGGCCTCCGTCGCCAGCGAGCTCACCCAGATGATGGTGGACGTCGTGCAGTCGGGGACGGGCTCGCAGGCCCAAATCCCCGGCATCTCGGTGGCCGGCAAGACCGGAACCGCCAACTCGTCGAAGACCAAGTCGCCCTATGCCTGGATGGTGGCGTTCGCGCCGGCGGACAACCCCCAGGTCTCGGTCGCGGTCCTGATCGAACGAACCGGTGTGAGCCGCAGTGACATCACCGGAGGCGGGCTCGCCGGCCCGATCGCGGCCGCAGTGATGAAAGCGGTGATCAACAGATGACCGACGAGACCGTCCGGCTCGGCCGTTGCGGCACACTGACCGAGATCCACACCTGGCACAGCGCGGTGCGCGGGAAGAGGGCACGACGATGACGACAGAGCCGACGACGCTCGGCGGTGGCCGTTACGAGCTGTCCGGCCTGCTCGGGCGGGGCGGGATGGCCGAGGTGCGGATGGCCCAGGACACCCGCCTCGGACGGACGGTCGCCATCAAGCGGCTGCGGGCGGACCTCGCCAGCGAGCCGACGTTCCAGGCCCGGTTCCGCCGCGAGGCCCAGTCGGCTGCCCAGCTGAACCATCCGGCCGTCGTCGCCGTCTACGACACGGGCGAGGAGCGGGCCAGCGACGGCAGCGGCCTGGTGCTGCCCTACATCGTGATGGAGTACGTCGAAGGACGCACCCTGCGCGACATCCTTCGCGAGGGCCGCAAGATCCTTCCCCAGCGCGCGCTCGAGATCACCGCCTCGGTCCTGGACGCCCTCGACTACAGCCACCGCGCCGGCATCATCCACCGCGACATCAAGCCCGCCAACGTGATGCTGACGCCCGCAGGCGACGTCAAGGTGATGGACTTCGGCATCGCCCGCGCCATCTCGGACTCGTCGGCGACGATGACGCAGACCGCCGCGGTGATCGGGACGGCCCAGTACCTGTCGCCCGAGCAGGCCCGCGGCGAGCAGGTCGACGCGCGCAGCGACCTCTACTCCACCGGCTGCCTTCTGTTCGAGCTGCTCACCGGGCGGCCGCCGTTCGTGGGCGACTCGCCGGTGGCCGTGGCGTACCAGCACGTCCGCGAGGACCCGCCGACCGCGTCGTCGATCGACCCCGAGATCTCACCGGCCATCGACGCGATCACGATGAAGTCGCTGACCAAGCCCGTCGCCGAGCGGTATCAGAGCGCCCGGGAGTTTCGGGCTGACATCGAGCGGGCCCTGGAGGGGCGCGCAGTGCAGGCCCCCCCGGTGTACTCCTCGGCCTTGGTCGAGACCCAGCACATCTTCCCGCCGCCGCCACGAGAGACCGCATTGACTCGGGTGACGGCGCCCGTCCACCGAGCCCCCGACGAGCCGCCGCCGAGGCGCACCGGGCTCTGGATCTTCCTCCTTCTCCTCCTGGCGGCGCTGTTGATCACCGGCTTCCTGATCCTCCCGCACCTGTTCGGGCAGAACGCGGCGGTGCAGGAGGAGGTGCCGCAGTTGCGCAACGACACGATCGCGCAGGCCAGGGTCGAGCTGACGAAGGCCGGGCTGACGCTCGGCACCCAGACGCCGAAGAACAGCGACACGTATAAAGCGGGTCACATCCTCAACCAGAGCATCAACCCAGGCGACAGCGTCGACAAGGGCACGGCGGTCGACGTCACGGTGTCGGCCGGCACGAAGCTCGTCGGGGTCCCGAGCGTCAGCGGCCTCACTCTCGACCAGGCCACCACCCAGCTGCAGAGCCTCGGCTTCGTGGTCCACCCCATCCCTGACGCGCAGAGCAGCGTGCAGCGCAACAAGGTCATCAGCACCGACCCGCTACCGGGCACCAGCCAGCCGGTGGGCACCACCATCAAGGTCACCTACTCGACCGGGTACATCCTGGTCCCGAGTGTGGTCGGCAGCACCAAGGACGACGCCACCGCAACGCTCGACGCGCTGGGGTTCCGGGCGGTGCCCTCGTACGTCCAGTCCGACGCGGTTGCCGGCACCGTCACCGACCAGAACCCACGCGCCGGCAAGCATCGTGCCTACGGCTTCACCATCGTGATCGACGTGTCCCTCGGCCCGGCTTCGACTGCGCCGCCGACAACGGTCACCGCGCCGACGACCACACCCACGACCGCCCCCACCACGACGCCGACCAGCATGCCCACCTCGACACCGACCACCTCGACGACCTCGACCGGCTCGACGCCGCCCTAGGGCTGGTGGGCGCCGGCCCCGGTCATCGGCTTCGCGTATGCCAACGTAAGGGCGCCGGAGTAGCCGGGAATGGTGTAGCTCGACACCGGCCGCAGCGACCAGCCGAGGTTGTAGGGCGCCACGGTGTAGTCGCGATAGTTACGGACCTCGGGCGAGGCAAGCAGTCCGGCATACATCCGGGTGGTGTCGCCAACTGCGGCGATCCGGTACGGCGGCGAGTACGGAACGCCCTGGAGGACCACGGTGTTGCCGACGCACTTGATGCCGGTCGTGGAGATGATCCGCTGACCCTGCAGGCTGATGGCGTCGGCTCCGCCCGCCCAGAGCGCGTTGACCACAGCCTGGATGTCCTGTTGGTGCACGACGAGGAGGTTGGGGTCGGTGCCGTCGGGCACCTTCTCACCCAGAGGAGCATCGTCGAGGCTGACAACGAGCCCCGATCCGGTCAGCGGGTCCAGCCCCGCAGGGCCCTCGAGGCGAGCCAGCTGGCGCTGGAGCTGCTTGGACTTGGCGCCGCCGACCTGGCTGGTGAGCTGGTCGACCGCGGTCTGCAGCACCCTGATCTGCGACTTGAGCGACTCGACGTCGTGCCGCTGCTCGCTCACCAGGCCGATCACGTCGGTATTGCGGCCGCCTCGCAGGTCGGTGCCGGCTGCGTCGATGCTGGACGTCGCGGCCAGCAGCCCCGCGAACCCGAGCACCACCGGGACGGCGACCCGCCACGCCATCGGGCGGGAGGCGTCGCTGCGCCGGTGCTCGGACTGCCCTGCCATCGCCACCTTTCCCAGGAGGTACCGGTGTCCAGGCTATCTTCTGCCTGCGGCGCGATCTTCTGCGCGCACGAAGGCGTGCGGCGATGCGCGGGTTACGCTGGTGGCGAGATCTGTTCGCTCGACAGGAGTCACCGTGCCAGAGTCCCGGCCCCGCAAGAAGTCCGACTATGTCGCGCCCACGACCACGAAGAAGGTCGCGAGAGTCGGGGGCAGCCGCTACGTCGCGCCGTTGATGGTGACCTGTTGGATCGTCGGACTGCTCTGGATCGTGGTGTTCTACCTCGTTCCCGACCTGAAGTACATGCGCGACCTCGGCAACTGGAACCTGCTCGTCGGGATGGGCCTGATCTCCATCGGCTTCATCTTCGCGACGCGCTGGGAGTAGTCCACGCCTCTGCGTGGTTGGCCGGCCGTTCATCTGCCGGTCGCCTCCCGTACTTACATCGCTGTAGTTATCCACCACAGTTATCCACAGTGTGGATAACCGTGACCTCAGGCCGTGAGCTGCGCCGTCCGCAGCACTACCAGCACGATGCAGACGACGAAGAGCGCCCCCATCGCCGCGCCGTGGACCAACGTTCGGCGCTCGCGGGGCGCATAGGCAAGAGCGGCCCCCAGCACCAGCCCCGACGCGAGGCCGCCGACGTGAGCCTGCCACGAGACTCCGGCCACGGTGAAGGTGATCGCCAGGTTGAGGGCGAGCAGGACGAGCAGCTGGGTGACGTCTCGACGCTGCCTGAGCAGCACGAGCAGCGCCGCGCCGAAAAGCCCGAAGATCGAACCCGAGGCGCCGAGGGAGATGCTGATCCCTTGGCCAGGGGCGTATGCGGGGGTCAGCAGATAGACGCAGACGGATCCGGCGAGGCCGGTGAGCAGATAGAGGCTGAGGTAGCGCCAGCGGCCGAGCTGCTGTTCGAGGAAGGTTCCGAAGATCCACAGCCCGATCATGTTCATCGCGATGTGAAAGATCTGGACATGCAGGAACGTCGACGTGATGAGCTGCCAATACGACCCTTGTGCAACCCCTTCGATCCCCTGCCGCGGGAAGTTGGCGTCGGTGATCAGCGCCATCTTGGCGACGAAGCCGCCGTTGCCGCCACCGGTGGCGTTGGCGATGATGAAGAAGACGACGTTGACCGCTATCAAGACGATCGTGACGATCGAGGAGCCGTCGTTGAGGCGCCCGCCGAAAGACGTCCGGGCCTGCGGCGTCTGCGCTCGCCCCGCCCGGATGCACTCCGGGCATTGGAACCCGACCGAGGCCGCCGTCATGCAGTCCGGGCAGATCGACCGGCCACACCGCTGGCACGAGATGTAGGTCTCTCGGTCGGGGTGGCGGTAGCAGTGCGGAATCGTTCCGGCACCCGGCTGAGGCGCCCCGTAGCTACTCATCGTCAGCAGGTCCGACCAGGGCTCTAGCGCCGCTCGACGTCGACGCCCTCGATGACGACGTCGTCGACCGGGCGGTCGCCACGTTTGGTGGGCGACTTGGCGATCGCGTCGACCACCTCACGGCTGGGGGCATCGGCGACTTCGCCGAAGATGGTGTGCTTCCGGTTGAGGTGCGGCGTCGGACCGACGGTGATGAAGAACTGCGAGCCGTTGGTGCCGGGTCCGGAGTTGGCCATCGCGAGCAGGTAGGGCTTGGAGAAGGACAGCTCAGGGTGGAACTCGTCCTTGAACTGGTAGCCGGGCCCGCCGCGCCCGTCCCCCATCGGGCAGCCGCCCTGGATCATGAAGCCGTCGATCACGCGGTGGAAGATCAGTCCGTCGTAGAACGGCATGCTGCTTTTGGTGCGCGTCTTGCTGTCCGTCCACTCCTTGCGGCCCTCCGCCAGGCCGACGAAGTTCTCGACCGTCTTCGGGGCGTGGTTCTCGAACAGCTGAATGACGATGTCGCCGCGATTGGTCTTGAGCGTGGCGAAGAGCTCGTCGGCCACCTGACACTCCTTAGGTCGCATCTGTGAGACGTGGTTTCGAGACTGGGCGGTGCGCTGGGTTGGTAGGTGACCATCCTTGCACGTAGGACAAACCCGCCTCGGCGCCCGGACCGGGCGGACCCGGCTGCCGTGCGTTTGAAAGCGGTGTGAACGGGTAGGGTGCAGCGATGGGCTCGACGCCCGTGCCAAAGCCCGGACTAACGACGTGACGACATGAGGAGTGGCCGGTGGCCATCAACAACGCCCGCAAGAAGCTCGGCGCAGCAGCCGACGACGCAAAGAGTGCCGTCAAGCCGGCGGCCGACTCGGCCATGGAGAAGATCGGGTCCGCGAGCGAGCTGATCGGCGCCGCTACGCAGGACGCCCTGTCGGCAGCGCAGGACGCGATCGCTGCCGCCGTCGGGAGCGTGGGGCCGGTCGTCGAGGACGCGCGCGACAAGATCACGCCGTATCTCGAGGACGCCAAGGACCGGATCTCCCCGGTGGTCGAGGACGCCAGGGACCGGATCTCCCCGGTCGTCGACAGTGCTCGCGACAAGATCGTGCCGGTCGCGGGGGCGGCCGTCGCCGCCGGCAGGAGCCGCGGCCGTAAGGCCGCCGTCGCGCTGCGGTTGGCCGACGAGCCCGCGAAGAGCCACCGGGTCAGGAACCTGCTCATCCTCCTGGGGCTCGGAGGTGCCGCCGCCTTCGTGTACGCCAAGCTGAGTGGCAAGGATGCCGACCCTGCGTGGACCGCGGGCCGCGACCGGGCCGCCGCGCCCACCACGCCGGAACCCGTCGCCGTGCCCGAGCCTGCCGCCGTGCCCGAGCCTGCCGCCGTGTCGGATCCTGCCGCCGTGCCCGAGCCTGCGGCCGTGCCCGAGACCGACAACACGGACGTCGCACCGACCGCTCCGTTCGCCTCGGAGGAGACCGTCGAGTCCGACATCCCCACCACGCCGGACGAGCCGCTCGAGGAGCGGGACGTCTAGTCGTCAGCGGCTGACGGGCGCCTTCTCCTCCTGTAGCTCGGGGAAGGTCTCGCGCGTACGCTTCGTCGCGATCCGCTCCGCGACGAAACTCAGGATCGGCACCGTCCCGAGCAGGAGCACCAGCACGGAGAACGGCACCGGGAACCTCGCCTTGCGTGCCAACATGGCAGCGCTCACCAAGAAGACCATGTAGAGCCAACCGTGCGCGACGCCGAGGTTGAGGGCGATCCAGGAGCCCACCTGCTGGGCCTCCGAGCCGTTGGTGGCCAGATACTTCAGCGGCACCCCGATCAGGGCGAGCACGATCAGCAGGCTGCCGACGATGTAGGCCATCACCCGGTAGCGGAGCAAAATCTGGTCGACTCTCACGACGCGACGTTACCCGACGCCCCAGCACCGAGCCTGTCCGCGTCGACTGGTCGGCTGCCGGCCGACGCATGCATGTCAGCGACGATGCGCCACCACATGAAGGCGACGAAGCCGGCGAACACCCACCACTGCAGAGCGTAGGCGAGGTTGCGGATCCCCGCCCAGCGCGACGGGTCGGGCAGCGGCGGGCTGACGGGGCTCAGCCGGTCCGCTGGCTGGCTCTTGGTCATCACGACGTAGCCGGCGTAGAGGTCGTGGTTCATGGCGCCGATCAGGCTAGCGATGCTGATCGCGTCGGTGATCCCGCGGGCGTTGACGGGACGGCCGCCGGTCTGCGACGGCTCCAGTATTCCGGTGACCTGGACGGTACGGCCGGGCGTGGCTGCCTCGGGGTGGCTGGTCGAGCCCCGCACGACCAGGATGGCCGATCCCGATCCGGTGACGACCGGCGTCACCACGGCATAGGTGTCCTTCGCCCCGTCGAGCCCCCGGACGTAGAACTGGGCCGACACGTCGTAGCGCCCTTCGACGGAGACGGGGACACCCACCGACGCCGAGGGGAACGCCTGGTCGCGACCCAGCGCCCGGTCGAGCGGGACGGGCGAGCGACGCATCGTAGCCAGCGCGTCGGCTCGCTGGTGACTGTCATATACGTGGTACTGCCAGAGCCCGAGCGAGACCATCGTGGCCATCAGGGCCAGGGCGACGACCAGCAGGCCCAGCGCCCGCATGATCGTCTGCCAGCTCGCCACGCAGCCAGTGTGCCAGCCGGCCCGACTCTTCCTCCGGCAGCAACAGCGTCGGGCACACCCGGATCGGCCGCTGCCCGGCTCTGGGTGGGCGCCGGCTCGTGGCCAGGTATGCGCGTCGTAGCAAGTCCGCCCGACCAACGAGGCAGTGGTGCAGTGCCCGAACCGCTGTATCGGATGCGCTGTGTTGTTATTGGATAGCGCACGGTGCACGATGTAAGCCTGACCCTGGCCTCTAGTCGAGGGGAACGCGTGGTGCTCAGATCACAGCGACGAAGGCGCAAGGCCGGCCTCACGGTCGTGGCCGGTGCCGCCGCACTCATCGGACTTGCCCTGCCCGCTCCCGCATCGTCCACGCTTTCTACTGCTCCGATCCGTTCGTCGCAGACGTCGGTCTCGCGAAGCGACCGTGTCATCGTCCAAGCGACCGACGTCGCGGCCGCCCGTCGGGCCGTCGCCTCCGCGGGTGGCCGTGTCGACCGACCACTCCCGATCGTGCACGGCGTCGCGGCAACGGTGCCCTCGACCGACCTGCAGATGCTGGCCGAGCGGCCCGGCGTTCGCGCCGTCACCTCCGACAGCTCGGTTCGCTTCGCGTCGGTCCCGTCGGGTCGAGCGACAACGTCCGCCGTGAATCCACCGTCGGTCTATCGCAGCGAGGTGCAGGCCGGCCAGGCCCACGGGCAGGGCGCGAACGGCCAGGGGGTCACGGTGGCCGTCCTGGACACCGGTATCGACGCGAGCCCGGATCTTGCTGGGCGGATCATGTCGGTGACCAATCCTGTGACCGGTGTGCAGCCGTGCGAGAATCTCTCCGGCGAGGCGTCGTGCCGCGACAACTACGGGCACGGCACGTTCATGGCCGGCATCATCGCCGGCAACGGGTCAGTATCGGGCGGCACCTACGCCGGTATCGCTCCGCAGGCCCACCTGGTGTCGATCAAGGTCGGCTCCGCAGACGGCTCGGCGGATATCAGCAATATCCTGGCGGGCATCCAGTGGGCGGTGTCGTTCCGAGCCCAGTACAACATCAAGGTGCTCAACCTGTCCCTCGGCACCGACTCGACCCAGTCCTGGAAGGTCGACCCACTCAACTATGCCGTCGAGCGGGCCTGGGCGGCCGGCATCACCGTCGTCGTGGCGGCGAGCAACCGCGGCCCCAACCCGAGCACTATCTCAAAGCCTGCCGACGATCCCTGGGTGATCACCGTGGGCGCGGTCGACGATCTCGGGACGACCACTGTCTCCGACGACCTGTCACCGGACTTCTCCGGACGTGGACCAAGCGCGCAGGGCCTGGCCAAGCCCGACCTCGCCGCACCGGGCGCCCACATCGTGTCGCTACGCGCTCCGGGGAGCTCTATCGACAACCAGTTCCCGCAACGCATCGACAGTGCCTACCACCAAGGCAGTGGGACCTCGATGTCGACGGCCGTCGTGTCCGGGGTCGCTGCGCTCGTCTTGTCGACGCACCCGGCGATGACGCCCAACCGGCTCAAGTACTCGCTGACGTCGACAACGCAGCCGGCCGCATCGACCGACCCGGCAGCGGTCGGGAGTGGCGTCGTCAACGCCTTCCATGCCTTGACAGCGCCGCCCGGTGTGGCCAACGGCGGGCTGACGCGCTCCTCCGGCCTCGGGAGCCTGGGGTCGAGCCGCGGAACCGTGCTGGTCCAGACCAACGACCCTCTGCACACGGTGATACGCGGCCCGCTCACCGTCCAGTTGCTGCTCTGGGATCCGGTGGGCTACACCATCGGCGACTGGACCGCCTCGACATGGTACGACTCGGTCTGGTTCACGCAGCCCATCTTCAGCACTGTCTGGTACGCGGACCTCTGGGACCAGATGGACACGACAGGGTGCAGCTCCGACTCCGGTGAGGACAGCGGCTGCACCTACGGCGGGGGGCACAACTGGGAGGGCAACGAGTGGTACGGCTCCTGGGACTGATCCGTCACGGGTACGACCACCTGCGTCCGACGTCGCATCGCGCGGGATCCCGGATGAGAAAGCGGCCGGTGGCAAAGCCGTGGCTGGTCCTGCTGCTGACGACGGCTCTGGGCATCGCCGCGTCGGTGGGCAGCTGGCTCGGCGACGACCTGAGCGCGGGGCTGCATCCCTCGGCCGTCGAGGTCGCCGGTTTCTACATCGCCCTGACCGTGGCCGCCCTGCTGAACCTGGAGTACTACGTCCGCGGCGAGGTCGATGCGATCGACCAGTTCGAGGCCGCGATGGTGCCGGCCATCTTCTTCTTGCCGATCCCGATCGCTGTCGCGCTGGTTGCCCTCGCCAAGGCCACCTCCCAGGGGGTCCGCGGCGTCCATCCCCTGCGGGCGCTGTTCAACATCGCCCAGTGGAGCGCGGCGGCCACAGCCGGATGCGTCGTCTTCGGCGCCCTCGGCGGAGATGGACCCCATACCGCCGGTGACCTCGGCTGGCTGGTGGTGGCGATGATCTGCGTCGCGACGGTCAACGCGTTGTGCCTGCTGAGCGTGATCGTGCTGGTCCAGCGTCCCCTGGGTCGGCGGTGGCTGCCCCGCCTGGCCTCGTCGCTGGCCCGGGACACGAGCGTCGGGCTGCTCGTCAACGTGGCCTTCGGCCTGCTCTTCACGGCGACGTGCGCCTGGGCGCCGGCACTTGCGCCCCTCATGCTCGTCCCACTGGCGCTGCTGCACTGGGCGAGCCGGGGGTATGCGGTCGGACGGGTCGAGCAGACCCGGCTGCGCGTCATGCAGCAGGCCATGTCCGCTCTGACGGCACCGACGATGCCGGCAACCGGGTTCACGGCCTTCTGCGGCGAGATCGGCCGCGGCTTCGACCGCGCCGGGGTCGACCTGATCCTGGCGGGGTCGCCACGTCCGAGGGTCCACTCGTGGCGGCGCGATGCCGCTGCCTCGCAGACCGCGGACCCTGAGCCGATGATGGCCGCCTTCGGAAACCTCGACCGACCCCTCCACGTCGATGCGGTGACCGCGGACCCGTCCCTCGCCCACCTGCTCGCCGGAATCGGCTGGCGCGACTGCACGGTCGCTCCGGTCACGGTGGCGGGGAGGTCGATCGGGCTCCTGTGCCTGTATGAGGCCGAGGGAGTGATCGCCTTCGCTCAACGCGAGCTGCAGGTCATCGCAGCGCTCGGCCAAGAGGCCGGCCTCGCCGTCGAGAACGCCAACCTGGTGGCGCGAATGATCGCCGAGCAGGAGAAGCTCTCCCAGATCGTCAACGGGGCACAGGACGGCATCGCGACGCTCGGCGCCGGTGGGGAGGTGCAGGCATGGAACCCGGCCTTCGAACGACTCAGCGGATTCGCCAGCACTGACATACTCGGCTCGCCCGGGCTGGACCTGCTGCAGCCGATCGACGTGGCGCGAGACGCGGTGTCGCTCGTCAGGTGGGCGAGCGCCCACGACGACCCCCCCACCGAGCTGCTCGTGCGGACGGCCACAGGCGACACCCGCTGGCTGTCCTGCACCTACGCCCGTGCCTACGGAGACGAGGGCCACGTCAACCGGCTGATCATCACGGCCAGGGATGTGAGCGAGCTGAAACAGGCTGAGGCGCTCCTGACCGGGCAGGCGACAGTGCTCCAGCTGATCGCCGAGGGTTCGCCGTTGGCGCAGAGCCTCGGGGAGCTGGCTGCCAATGTGGCTGCGTTCACTGAAGGAGGACGCTGCGCCATCCTGCTGCTGGACCCGGCCAACTCCGATGCACTGCGCCCGGTGGCGTCGGTCCACGTCGGAGTGGCCACGCTGCGGGCGATCGGCGCCTTCCATCTCGCGCCGATAGACAGCATCACAGGAGCAGCTGTGCTCGAACAGCGCATGGTCACGGTCAAGGACTCGGCGGACGACGCGGTCTGGCCACGGCTGGCAGCGGATGCCTTCGGGGCAGGGATCCGATCCTGTCAGGTGGTACCGATCCGGGCTTCAGCATCCGAACCTGTCCTGGGTGTCATCGTCGTCTTGCGGCCGACCCTGCCAGCCCGGCGCGAGATCAGCTACTGGACCGGGCTCCTCGAACGGGCCGCGCGGTTGGCTGCCATCGCCGTCTCCCGTCACGAGTTCGAGAGCCAGCTCGCACATCAGGCCTCCCACGACACCTTGACCGGCCTCCCGAACCGCGCCGTCTTCCTCGACCGGTGCGGGCACGCCTTCCGCCGGCACAGACGCATAGGAGGCGGTGTCGTCGTCTTCTTCATCGACCTCGACCGCTTCAAGCTGGTCAACGACAGCCGAGGACACGATGTCGGGGACAAGCTGCTCATGGCAGTAGCGGAGCGGCTGAGCATCGTGATCCGCGAGAGCGACACCGTCGCTCGGTTCGGTGGGGACGAGTTCGCCATCCTCTGCGAAGGAATCTCGGATCCGATGCGGATCCTGGAGTTGGCTCACCGCGTCCAGCTCTCGCTAGCGGCTCCGGTGTCGCTAGCCGGCGGAGATGTCTTCGTACGGGCGAGCATCGGGGTTGCGATGCTGACGGACGACATCGACGTGGAGACCTTGATCGGCAACGCCGACGCCGCGATGTACCGGGCGAAGAGACTCGGCGGGAACCGCTGCGAGTTCTACGAGCAGATGATGCGGTCGCCTACCTCGCTCCTCTTGAAGGTCCAGTCCGAGCTGCACCTCGCCTTGGAGCGCGAGGAGTTCTTCATGCAGTATCAGCCGCTGGTGTCCTTGGTCAACGGAGACGTGACGGGGGCAGAGGCGCTGGTGCGATGGCGACATCCACAGCGCGGGGTGCTCGCACCGAAAGACTTCCTCTCCCTGGCGGAGAGCAGCGGGCTGATCGTGCCGATCGGCAAGCAGATCATCGGCCTGGCCTGCCGCCAGGCCCGAAGCTGGCAGACGACTCGCCCCGGCCTCGGAGTCCTCCAGGTCAACATCAACCTGTCACCGCTGGAGTTCCTCCAGCCCGAGCTCGTGCAGACGATTGCCGAGGTCCTCGATGCTACCGGTGTCATGCCGAGCATGATCGGGCTCGAGATCACCGAGACCGCCATCATGGAGGACATCGATGCGACCGCGAGCGCCATGCAGGAGCTGAAGGAGCTCGGGGTCGCTATGATCATCGACGACTTCGGGACCGGGTACTCCTCGCTGACTCACCTCAAGCGGTTCCCCGTCGACGAGCTCAAGGTCGACCGCTCGTTCGTCGCCGGGCTCGGGACGAGCGGGAAGGATGGCGCGATCGTCAACGCCGTCATCGCGCTGGCGCACTCCCTTGACCTCACGGCGATAGCGGAAGGCGTCGAAACGGCAGACCAGAGAGAGCGGCTGCAGAGCCTGGGCTGCGATGTCGGCCAGGGGTACTACTTCGGTCGGCCTGGGCCGGCCGATGACCTGTTGTCGAGCGTGCACAGCCAGCCCAGCCCCATCTGAGGTTAACGACATGGGGCGCCTCGTCCAGACGAGGCGCCCCACGGTTGCTACCGGTCAGTCGAACCGGCCCTTCTGACGGGTCAGAAGGCCAGGTACCCGTTCGGGGTACCGAGTCCGGTGGGACCGTCATAGCCGACCACACCGTTGCAGTAGTACGACGGGAACCCGTCGGCCACGCAGTTGTCGGTCGTGACGTTGGTACCCGAGGTCACGTCGAAGAGCTGGGCCCTCTGCGTGTAGGGGTGGTTGTGCCCGATGGTCGAGCCGTTCTGGGCAAGCCCGACGAGGCCCGCGATGAAGGGCGACGCCGCGCTGGTGCCTCCGAACACCTCGAATCCGGGGTCACCGCCGTAGGTGTCATAGATCGCGACACCCGTCACCGGGTCAGCGACCGCCGAGACATCCGCGACCATCCGCTTCGCGCAGCCGGTGTCCTTCTGCCAGGCTGGCTTCGCGTAGATCGTCGAGCAGCCGGATCCGGCGCCCCAGACTCGGCCGCCGCTGGGACCCCATGCCTTCTCGGTCCAGCCACGTGCGTTGCCGGAGACGTTCAGGGCGGTTCCGCCGACAGCGGTCACCTTCGGGAGCACCGACGGGAACTGAGGGGCGTTGTCGTCCTCGCCGAAGCCCGCGTCGCCGCTGGAGGCCACGATGAACACGCCTGCATGGGTATAGGGCGCAGCGCTGAAGCCTGCCTGCTCCACTGCACCGAAGCTGTTCGAGACGGCATTCGCCAGCCCGGCTGCGGTGTTCTCGGCGACCCCGAGGTTGGTGAAGCTGTTGTCCGTCGCCTCCACCAGGACGATCTTGCACTTGGGGCACGCCGCCGAGACCATGTCGAGATCCAGCGAGATCTCCTCGGCCCAGCCGGCGTTGCCGGGCGGGTAGCTGCCCGCGACGCCGTTCTGGTTGAGCTTCTTGAAGCAGCCGGTGGCCGTGGTGCAGGCCGGCAGGCCGTATGTCGAGCGGTACTTGTTGAGGTCAGCAGCCGCTTTCGGGTCGTCGAAGGCGTCCACGATCGCGATCGTCTGACCGGTGCCCCGGGTCGCCACGGCGCTGGCGATCTTGTAGGCGGACTGCAGATCGGCCGGCCCGTAGCCTGCCGGGAGCGCGTTCGGGTGCGCGGCGTTGGAGCTGGTCGCGGTCACGTTCCGGTAGGACATACAGCTGGCGTGGCCGGGACGCGTGGCGTGGTTGCAGCCGGTCGCCCGGATCGTGGGCGACGCCGAGGCCGAGGCGGCCTGTCCGTGCGAGGTGTTGGAGAAGGCATTGGGTGACACCACTGCGACGGCCGCAGTGAGAGCGACTGCCAGCGCGAGGACGCGCCGAACAGCCCGAGGACGAGGGATCAAGGTAAACCTCCGGAAATGACGATGCCGACCCTCGGGCGAGGGCCGAACCCTTCGCTGATGTGCGGCGTCGGACTGTCGGCGGCGTGAGCAGACACAGCGCGAGACGGCCCGCACGGGAGGGCACACGGACCGTACTGCGTTTGTGCGCCGGAAGGGAATAGCCCAGACAGATGGCCCGGGTGGTTCATTTGTGCGGATTGTCCACCGGACATCCATATGCCATGCCCCACTGGCAGACCTCGCGCAGGTGTTGGACGTGTAGTGGAGACGAAGGGACTCGAACCCTCAACCCCTGCCTTGCAAAGGCAGTGCTCTGCCAGTTGAGCTACGTCCCCGAGTCGGTCAGGGCACCGCTGCGGAGCTACTTGCTCGGCGTCACCGCGTCGGTTGCCTCGGCCCACAGGTCGGCGTCGTTCTTCGAGCCGGTCAGCTTGTCGAGGACGACCTTCGCGATCGCTCCGACCAGGACGACGGAGATGATCTTCTTCAGCATGTTTGCCCCCTGGAAGACGTCGGCGCGGTCTGCAGTCGCAGTGACGACCCTAGCAAGGCCGCACGTACGCCACGAAACGTTCGCTCAGGCGCCCAGCTCGGCGATGAAGTCGCTCGAGGTCATCGGCCGGGAGAACATCGGGAAGTCGTACTTCAGTGCGTTCTCGTGCTCCTCGACCGTCGTCGACGCAAGGCAGTCGCTGAGCGTGATGACCTTGTATCCGTTCTCGTAGCCGGAGCGCATGGTGGACTCTACGCAGCAGTTGGTGAGGAAACCGCCCAGCGCGATCGTGGTAATGGCCTTGTTGCGCAGGATGAAGTCGAGGTTCGTGCTGGCGAACGTATCGAGGCCGCGCTTGCCCTCGATGACGATGTCACCGTCCTCCGGTGCCAGGTCGTCGACCATCTCGGCGCCCCACGTCCCCTTGACGAAGGCATTGCCGTCGACGACCCCCTTGAGGATGCCGTACGGATGGGACGAGAGCTCGTTGTAGCCCTCCGCGAACATGATGGGCGCATACATCACTGTCGCTCCGGCAGACCGCGCAGCGTCGAGCACCTGCCGGGTGTTGGAGAGCATGTCGGTCTTGTCCATCACCTCGGAGACCGCCTCGTGCAGAGCCCCACCCTCGGTGGTGAAGTCGTTCTGGAACTCGATGAGGACGACAGCCGTCGTGCTCGGGTCTATCGCCATCGTGGTCTCCTTC